>NZ_CALWXV010000001.1 GCF_944385615.1 uncultured Flavonifractor sp.
ACAAGACCCCCTGATGTAGTCTATTTTCCTACATCAGGGGGCCTTTTGTCACTGTCCGTTTTTACTGGACCGGTTCATTTGATTCGTCAGTTAGCTCTCTTTCTATTTGCTGGATAGAAATGCTGTGAGTGAATTGATTTTATCGTCAATACCTTTCATTCTATCACTTATCCCACTTTGGCAGATAATTTGTTGCGCATTAAGCGTTTCATTTATTATTTCTTTCTCGCGATGCTTACGATTTTGACTATCATCTATTTGCTCCAACATTTCGAATTTTAATATTATTTGATCATTTTCAATATCTTTTTGGGTAAATCCAAAATAACCTGGATTCCTCATTAATTCAAATAAATGAGTAGCGCAACGTACCAATACAAAAACAGATTCGCCAATATATAGTGGTGCATTGTCACCATCTGGTTTAATAACACTTGCCTTATATATGCCTGCTCCAATAGCTTTTACCAAATCTTCTGAAAAGAAATCAATTTTAATTTTCATTGATAGACTCCTTTTAATCATTTTTTGCTCTCGTTTAACGTTTCCGCTAGTAAATCGCTTAATTCCTTTGATATAACTCCAGCAATCTTCTGAGTCCTATCAAACTCCGGATAGTGATAGCGCCACTTGTCGTAATCCTCTAGGGTAAACAGGGTATGCATGAGCCCCACATAGGAGTCTATGTCCAGGACGTAGGATATCAATGACCTCTTCTTTTTCGCCCAGTTGTTTACGCAAAGTGCGGATTTCAGCCTTCAACTCCCGAATGCGCAACTGTTTCTGGTTGTAGCGATTGACCTACTCCAACTGCATCGCTGTGGCCTTCAGCCAGTTGCGCAGGGGGTCAATATAAATGCCGAGATCCAGGGCTACTTCCTTGGGCTCCCGCCCCTGCTCAGTTACCATGCGTACTGCGCCGGCTTTAAATGCCTTGTCATATCGAGGCAGCGGTGTCCCTTTTTTACTCTTTTGATTTTCCATTGTTTGGCCCCTTTCTTTTCTATTTTACGACTGACTTTTCTGTCCGTCAATTCGTATATGGGGGCAATTTTGAGAAAAAACTGCTCCAATAGCAACGACAGGTCCGATTCCATTCGGACCTGTCGTAATTTTATGGACGGGTGGTTATTAAGTACTTACTCTATTCCAAAGAAAACGTAACCGAAACAGTTCCATCTCCCAGCTTTTCCTGTAAGCTGGAAGGATCGTCGATTTTGGCCAGCCTGGTAAAGTTCCAGGAGTTGGTGCCATAATAGATGGTGATTTGATTGCCCTGGTAGAGAATTACGTCACCGGGCTCTGTGATGATCCGCGTATCATTGCGGGACAGTGTGGTACCCAAGGGGCCCACCTTCTCGAAGCCGCCGTAGTCATCCATTTCAATGGTCAGCGGTCCCTGGGAGAGCAGTTTCTGAAATTCCTCGGCGGAGCTGTTGTTTTCAAAGGTGGCTGACCATTCATACGCCCCTACAGTGATCTTCAAAGTGGACGCCTCCTGACCTGGTTTTATCTCTGTGGACGGCTGTGCTTCCACAGCCTCTTGATCTGAAGCAGCGATTTGGGGGCGGAATGTTTCAGCGCCTGTTGGCATCCGACCAACCAAACAGGGAAAAAGTCCGAGGACAGTAAGAAATATATAGAGTATTTTTGTCATAGAGCCTGTTCCCAAACTAGACAGTTTTACCCATCTCATAGGCCTTTTGCAGCGCGGGATGGCCTTTGATTTCTCCAACGGAGGTTACGCCGCCGGCGAAAACACACCCGGCAAGACGCGCCTTTTCAAAGCAGGTAATCCAGCCCTGTAAGCCATGGATGACGCCTTCCACCGTGGTTTCCTCATCCTCGGCGGCAGTAGCCAACAGATAAATGTCCCGAAATTGATAATCAGAAGCGTATAGGGGATTGGCGCGGTCCAGCATGGTTTTCATCTGACCGCACATGCCGTAGTAATAGACGGGGGTGGCAAAGACGATGGCGTCGGCCATCAGCATTTTTTGAGCAATGGCGTCCGCGTCATCGCGGATGACACATCGCTGGGTGTTCTGACAGGCGAGGCACCCTTTGCAGAAGCCTATGGTCTTATCGTACAACGCAATTTTCTCTACCTTGTGCCCGGCATCCTGAGCGCCGCGGATCAACGCATCCGCCAGCTGGTCTGAGTTGCCGCCCTTCCGGGGGCTGGTGGAGATCACCAAAACATGCTTACTCATTGTGTTTCCTCCTCATCAATAGAGCGTATGATTTTTGCGGGCACACCGCCAACTATGGTGTTTTCCGGTACATCTTTTGTCACCACTGCCCCGGCGGCAATGATTGCACCGTCCCCAATGGTCACACCGGGGAGAACAGTTGCGTTGGACCCGATCCAGACATTTCTCTCTATATGGATGGGCTTGGGAATCATGGTGCCCCGATCATCCGGCGACATGGCGTGGTTTAGCGTCGCCAAAACCACATTATGTCCGATGAGAGCGCCGTCGGCGATAAAAATACCACCCTGGTCCTGGAATTTGCATCCCATGTTGATAAATACATGGGTTCCAATGTGGATATTTTTTCCGCAATCGGTATAGAACGGCGGGAACAGCCCAAAAGTCTCATCCACAGGCGTTCCAATCAGCTGAGAAAACAGAGCCCGCAGCTCATCGGGGGTATGGTACCGGCCATTGATCTCCGAGGTAATACGTAACGCCTCCTGGCTGACATGGTGCATAAAGAGATGGACTTCACTGCCGCCTTTTACTGGCTTTCCACTGTTCAAATGTTCTAAAAACCCTTGTAAATCCATAAATAACTCCTGATTGATAAGATGATATTGTCTGTAATGATTGTATCACTCTGTATATGTAATAGCAAATACTTATAAAAAATATATTCCCATGCTTGTAAGGCATGGGAGTATATCATATACTGGTACTGGGAGTGAGTTTTTATGGAATTGAGAGTTTTACGGTATTTTCTTACTGTGGCAAGAGAACAAAGCGTCTCCGCAGCGGCCCAGTTCCTGCACCTTACACAGCCGACGCTTTCCAGACAACTCAAAGAGCTGGAAGAGGAGCTGGGAAAGCAGTTGATGATTCGAGGCAACCGAAAAATCACGCTGACAGAGGAGGGAAGGTTGTTACGGAAAAGAGCGGAAGAAATCCTGGCGCTGGTAGGGCGCACTGAGAAAGAGATCACGCAATCAGGCGATACCATCGGTGGGGATCTCTATATCGGGACAGGAGAGACTGAAGGGGTACGGCAAATTGCCAGAACCGCCACCCAGCTGCAAAAAGACCACCCAGGGATCCAGTTTCATATCGTCAGCGGCGATGCCATGGACGTCTGTGAGCGTTTGGACCAAGGCCTGCTGGATTTTGGGATCCTGTTGGGGGATATTGATAAAACAAAATACAATTATATAGAACTGCCCTTAAAAGACGTTTGGGGTGTTTTGATGCAGTGCGGCAGCCCTTTGGCCCAAAAGGACCATGTTACGCCGCAGGATCTGTGGGATAAGCCGCTGATTCTGTCCAGGCAGGTGGGAAACAAAAGCGGCCTGTACCGCTGGCTGCAAAAGGAGCCCGCTGACCTGAATACCGCCGCAACCTACAACCTGATCTATAACGCCTCTTTGATGGTAGAGGAAGGAATGGGCTATGCCTTCACGCTGGACAAGCTGGTCAATACAGCGGGGCGGCCCATCTGCTTCCGGCCATTGAAGCCCCGTTTGGAATTGGGGATGTATTTAGTATGGAAAAAATATCAGGTTTTTTCAAAGGCTGGGGAACTTTTCTTGGAAAACTTACAGAAAAATTTTGGGCAACTCAATGCAACCGCTCAATAACAGCGGCCCCTCAAAAAGTTTAAAAGATCCTGTCCCTAAACAGGAAGCTGCTTACATAATTATGATAGTACGATAAGGAAGAAGGGGACCGGACACGGCGTAGAGGGTAATGGCATGATAAACCACACAAAGGGGGGCTATATCCTGGTCTGTCTGGCGGCTTTTACGGTGGGCTGGGGTAGGAAGAAACGGATTTTACAAATACAGTGGAAAACGGGGGGATGATTTGCTATAATAGATGCGATGCGCGAAAGGTACGAGGAAAGAAATTTACCGGATTAGAAAGAGAGGAGAAGGATTATGGAGCGAATGTCGAAGCGAAGATTTTGCGCACAGTATGCCAGTAAACAGGACCGGGCCAATATCAACGCCGCGGGGATCATCGCCTATCTTTGCGCTGCGATATCTCTGGTTATGGGCCTGCTGCAGCAAAACTATGGTGTGATTTTGGATGTCATGCTGGTGGTGGGTCTGGGCCTTGGTGTTCAGCTGGGGAAAAGCAGGGTGTGTTCCATCCTGCTTCTGATTTATGGCTGCATCAATACCCTGGTCTATCTGCTGAGCACAGGAAGACTGGGCGGCTGGTGGCTGATCCTGGTGGGTGTGTATGGGATCAAGGCTACCTTCCATCTGCACAAGGAGTATCAGCGGTTTTTGGCAGACGGGTCCATCCCTCAGCAGGAAGAACCGCAGGCCGTGGAGCGCGCCAAGCCAACCTGGGGAAAAGTGGTCGCCACACTTGCCCCCTTTTTTGGGCTGATCCTGTCCCTGCTGCTGCTTCTGGGAGCCATCAGCCCAGCCCTCCTTAATTTGCTGGTGGGGGGCAAGCGGACGCCGGAGCTGCTGCTGTCGGGATACTGTTTCTGGTACATGGCCCTCATCGGCGCTGTAATCACCGGCGTGCTGCTTGTGGCGGTAGGCGTGCTGCTGTCGGTCTGGAAGGGAACACGGACGTTTATGGCCATCATCCTGATGGTGGTTTCTCTGGCGGGAGCCGGGCTGCTGGGCGGGGCTATGCTGCTCAGTGAACGTGTGCCGGAACGGCTTCTTCAGGCCCAGGCGGATCTGGCCCAGATCGGAATAGGGCAGTTGGAGACGGCGGAGGTGCAGCTGTGGACCCGAGGAGATAGAAGCGGACTTCCCGGACCTTATACCGAGGGGCAGCCCACCCCTGTGGAGGAGTATACTGGGTACATCAATGATGAGGCCCGGACCAAGGTATCCCTGCTGATGACTGAGGGAATGTTTACACCGGGCTCCGGTGATCTCTATGACAACAATCAGAGCATTCAGTGGAACCAGGAAAATACGCCCTGCTATCAGGTCTCCTATACAGAGAATTTCCATTTGGTGATCTCTGTGGAGCCCACTGGAAAGACGCCTGCAGGCACCGCTCCGTCCGGGGGAGTGGAGACTGCCCTGCCCGGCGACTTTACCGTACCTGAGGGCTGGGTGAAGGATGAGGCGTATTCTACCGACACCATGCTGCTTTATGTGCCGGAAGGCCAGGAGGCAGCGGAATATCCCGACAACATCTCGGTGGATGTGGGCAGCTGTCCCTACAGCGCCCAGGAGCACGAGGACTTTCGGAGCGCCATCCTGCGGCAGCTTGCCGCACAGTCCAGCGGTGTGGGTGCGGAGCTGACGGGCAGCGGGTCAAACACAGCCCAGGGATATGTGGTTTATACCTTTACCATTCAGGCGGCTGAGATGGGTCTGGATATCCGGCAGTACTATATTGTAGGGGATTATCAGTATTGCCGTGTCCACGCCACCAACAACAGCGGCCAGGACGAGGTATATGAAGCCGCGCAGGAGATCGTGGACAGCTTTGTCTGGGACGGGGACAGCGCAGCGGAAAGCGGTGCGTCCACTGACCTATGACCGCTTTGGTTTGTAGGCTGCTCAGATTGCGCAAGCAAGCGGTGTAAAAAGGGAAATGGCCGGCGTCCCAGTGGATTTCTACTGGGACGCCGGCCGTTTTATGTTGGCAAAGCTTCTTATTTTTTCTGTGCCTCAGCGTTATCGCGCAGACGCTCGTGGTCCTCCAGCAAAGCTTGAGCGGCCAGGTCGAAGGCGGCAGCGTCCTCGTAACGATTGACCAGCTCGCTTTCCTGCAAGTCGCTGTAGTCTTTCTCCTTGCCGCGATAGACCAACTTCAGCAGGATGGGGGTCAGGATGGTGGTGGCGATAACCATCAGCACCACAGGACCAAAGAATTCGTTTTTCATCAGCCCGGCGGCAATGCCGTTATTGGCCACAATCAGGGCTACCTCACCACGGGAGATCATGCCTACGCCGATCCGGAGGGAGTCCTGCCCGGAGTAATGGCACAATTTCGCGCCCAGGCCGCATCCCACGATCTTGGAGAGCACGGCCCACAGAATGAGCAGCACCGAAAAGAGAAGAATGGAGGCGCTCATCTCAGGCAGTACCACCTTCAGGCCCAAGCTGGCAAAGAAGATGGGGGAGAGCAGCGTATAGGACAGGGTCTCAAA
Organism: uncultured Flavonifractor sp.; assembly: GCF_944385615.1. GTDB lineage: Bacteria > Bacillota > Clostridia > Oscillospirales > Oscillospiraceae > Flavonifractor. The sequence continues at coordinate 6,331 of NZ_CALWXV010000001.1, forward strand.
CCGGTCCTGGAGGTAGGTGACACGGGGGGTCTTGGCGAAGATCAGGCCCGCGATGTAGGCTCCCGTGATATCCGCCACACCGAAAAATTCCTCCGCAAAGTAGGCGTACAGCAGGCAGAAGGCAAAGGAAATGACCACAAAGCGGCGCTTGTCCCGGTCATATCGCTTGAACCACCACTCCGCCAGCCGGTGGAGCAGCATCCATACCACCACACTGATGGCAAAAAAGGCGACGATCTTGAGCAGGATCATCAGTACATTGGCGCCAGTGCCGGACAGACTGGTGATGATGGTGAGGGCCACAATGCCCAGTACGTCGTCAATGATGGCGGCGCCCAGAATGGCGTTGCCCGAGCGGGTGGACAGTTTGCCGATCTCTTTCAGCGTTTCCACTGTAATGCTCACTGAGGTGGCGGTAAGAATGACGCCGATAAATACGTTTTGCAGCAGAGCCTCAGACCCCTGGTTGAAGAAACAGGCCAGAACGAAGCCGCCGGCCAGAGGAACCAGTACGCCGATGAGGGCGATCACAAAGGCGGACGCGCCGCCCTTTTTCAGCTCGCCCAGGTCGGTCTCCAGACCGGCGTTGAACATGAGCACGATAACGCCCAACTCGGCCAGTTGATCCATCAGGGCGGTCTCCTGCAGCACACCCAGCATGGCGGGACCCAGCAGCAGGCCGGCCAGCAGCGCGCCTACCACCTGAGGCAGGGCAAACCGCTTGGTGACGATACCGAGGACCTTGGTGCTGAGCAGGATCACCGCAATTTCAAACAAAAAATGGTAATCCATACGATCCACTCCCCTCTCCAAAAGGATAAAATAAAGCACCATACATAGTAGGAGGGGCGGGCGAAAAAGTCAATGGTCAACCTGGATAGAAATCGGGAGGATTTGGACGAAAAATATGACAACAAAACTTCCCGGTATGACCAGCGGACAGCTGTTTACCGGGAAGTTTCCATGTCGGTATGAGAAAAGGTGGAAAAACGCTCCGCCACCCGCTGAAATTCGCCCTCCAGCAGAAAGCAGATGCGGGCGGCCAGCTGGTCAGGCTCTTCTTTCATATCCTCCGCCAGCCAGCCCAGCATCGTGCCGGCCAGAGCGTACATGTAGAAGTCCACCAGAAATTCCTGGTCCTGCTCCGACAGGTCCAGACGGCTGGCGGCGTTCTCCAGCAGCTTGACCACCAGGGTGCGGGATAAGGTGAACAGCTGACAGTCCAGGTGCTCCCGGCCACTGGAGCGGTAGATGTGGTAGACCAGCGCGTGATTGTTCTGTATGTACCGGAAGGCGGCCATCAAAGCCTCCTGCCAGGAGGCGGCGCCCTGAAAGGCTTCGGTGGTCTCATGCTCCAAAAACCAGTGGAGCAGATCATAGATATCCTGAAAATGATAGTAGAAGGTCTGCCGGTTGACCTCGCAGTCCTCCACAATCTCCTTGACGGTGATATCGTCCAGAAATTTCTTTTGGAGCAGGCGTTTAAGCGAGTTGGACAATGCGAGCTTGGTGCTGGGGGCCAATGAGCGCACCTCCTTTTGGGAAAGATGGGCGACGTGAATCGACCGCCCCGCGATTCATTCAGCAGACATTATTATACCACAATGGTATAAAGAATTGCAATCCTGTCGAAAGTATGGTATGATTTGCCCCGTTCATTGGAAAACAAAAGGAGAGAAGCGATATGACCATCGATTATCGTCCCAGAGGAGTCTGTTCCCAGCGGATGCTGGTGGACGTGGAGGACGGTGTGATCCGTTCCCTACAGGTTCAGGGCGGGTGCAACGGCAACCTCCAGGGCATCTCCCGTCTGGTAGAGGGCATGAAGGTGGAGGAGGCCATCCGCCGCCTAGAAGGGATCCGCTGCGGCTTTAAGGCCACCTCCTGCCCGGATCAGCTGGCGCAGGCGTTGAAGCAGACGGCCCAGGGCTGAAAACAAGGTCAGAAAAAGAACGTGGAGGGCGTACCCAGTACGCCCTCCACGTTCTCTGTTTTTAGAACAACCAGCCTCAGGCGGCGCTGGCGCTCAGCGCCTGAAAGGCGGCCAGCATCTGATTGAGTTCGGTATTCAGAACGGCGCTGTTGGGATGCAGAGCGCCGGTGCTATCGGTGGTCATCAGGTTGCTGTTATAGCAGAAGGACATCCCTTCCAGAGCCCAGCTGGGGATCTGAGCGTAGTCGGAGGCCTCCCGCATGGACATGCCGCCTTCTTCCGCGGTCACACCGGTGAGGGTGGCATACCGGCCCAGAACCGTGGCCAGCTCGGCCCGGGTGATGGCACGATCGCCCTCAAAGAGCCCCTTGTCATTGCCCTTGCTCAGACCGTTGTCCTCTGCCCAGGCAGCGGCGTCGGCATAGCTCTTGCCGGTTACGTCGGTAAAGGTGGCCTTATCCGCCACGGCAGGCTTGCCGGCCAGCTCATACAGAGCCTGATACGCCTCTCCACGGGTAATGGGCTCAGCGGAGGTGCTGAGGATGGTGATACGGCCGTCTCCCTTGGGGTTGGCGTACTGCTGGCCAACCACACCGCCCAGCTCGTCTTTGATGTAGTTGATGAGGACTTCGTTGTCCACCATGACCTCATCCTTCAGGATGGTGATGTTGTCGGCGCCGAACATGGCGTAGCCGTCGCCGCCGTCCTTCAGCATGTAGTTGTGAGAGGCCAGAGTATAGGTGGCGGTGGGGTCAATGGGGGCGTAGGTACCGGTCTCGCTGTCCAGCACCTGCACGTTGCTCACCCGGCGGGCGCCGGTCACGGATACAAAGTTGCCCGCATCATCCAGCTGCACAGAGGTGGGGATGGAGGGGTCAATGGTATACTTCAGGCCGGAGACCTGGAGGAAACCGCCGTTTTCAGACACGCCCACCTGCATGGAGCCCAGCTCCAGGGCATCCAGGATCTGCTGACCAGTGACTTCCACCAGACAGGCCAGGTTGCCAAAGGGATGGACGGCGATGATATCGCCATAGGTGATGTCGCCGGCGGCGATATTATCCCGGACGCCGCCGCCGTTGACCCAACCGATATCGGCCCCCAGCATGACCCGGTAGGCGTCGGCGCACAGGTCGCCCAGGTTGGTCTCGGCGGAGCGGACCGCCCGCTCACCGGTAGCGGGGTCATTGATGGTCAGATCCACGGAAGAGGTGGCCACAACCTCTTCGGCCTTGGCCTTATACTCGCTCTGAATCCCCTCGATAAAGGTCTTGGCGTCGGTATAGGCCTGGGTGGTGGTATCCACATCAGCCAAAGCCACCAGCTCGGTGGTCATGGTACCGTCAGAGCCAATGACCAATTTGCCGATGGACTCGGCCTTAGTGCCGGTCTGGCTCAGCAGGACATCCTCCCCGTCGGCATTGGCCACGGTCTTGGAGGGCTCCACGGTATGGGAGTGACCGTCCAGCACCACGTCGATGCCGGTGGTATTGGCGATGACCTCAGTGGACATCCAGGGAGAGCTCTGGGCGTCCTCACCCAGGTGGGCCAGGGCCACCACATAGTCGGCCCCCGCCTCACGGGCGGCGTCCACCGTATCCTGGACCTGGTCGTACAGCTCCTGGCCGTCGCTCCCCTGACAGAAGCCGTAGATATACTCGCCGGCCTCATTCTGGAAATAGGCAGGGGCGGATTTGGTCAGGGTCTCCGGGGTGGAGATGCCCACATAGGCCACATCCACAGCGCCGTAGGTCACCATGCTGTAAGGCTCCAGTACGGGATTGCCTTCGGCGTCTACAAAGTTGCAGCTCAGATAGGTATACTCCGCCTGATTGGCGGCGATATCCAAGAAGGTGCTCATTTTGAAATCAAACTCGTGGTTGCCGGGAATGGCCAGATCATACCCAACAGCGTTCATGATGTCTACGATCCAGCTGCCGTTGGACATGGACCCCAGGATACCGCCCTGAATGGCGTCGCCATTGTCCACCAGCGTGACGTGGTCGGCCCCATAGGCCTCCTCCATCTGGGCCTTGTACCCGGCAATGGCGGCATAGGCCATGCCGTCGTCACTGGTGCAGTGGACGTCGTTGGTGTAGAGTACGACGATGCCGTCCTCCGCGGGCTCGGCGCTCTCGTCAGCAGCCATAGCGGGCATACAGAGGCTGCCTGCCACCGACAGGGACAAGACCAGAGACAGGGCTTTGCGTGTGTGTTTTTTCATACCACATTCCACCTTTCCTTCTGCCTTTCTCCAGGTGTGCAAACGTGCACATGGGATATGCTTAATGGTAACAAAACGGAAACAGAAATACAAGAGGGTGACAGAGAAAAGTGGAAAAAATAAGGTGTTGTTTGTGTAAAGTCACGGAAAATATAAATAATTTGTAAAAAAAGGAAATAAAAAGAAGACATTAACAGGGGAGCGTCACCCAGGTGGGGGTTCCGGACAGATCAGCAAAGAGCAGCCCATTGGGGGGCAGGAAGGTAAACAGCAGCGTGACCCCACCCAGAATCAGCACCAAAAGCACCAGCAGATCCCGGTGGCGCTGCCAAAAGGGCTGGGGCAATTTGTGAGGCAGCAGGAAGAACAGGGCCATCATCAGCACATAGAGCACGATATCAAACCAAAGGCTGTCACCCTGAAGGGGGATGTGGTAAAGATAACCCACCGCCAGCATACCGGCAACGGCGGCCAGCAGGGCAAAGGCACGCTGGCCCAGCAGCGTGGGGTCATTCCGGCTGAGCAGCACGCCGGTGATGAGACAGGGCCAGTAGATCAATTTGACGTGCTCCCACAAGCTTTCGCTGACCGGCGCCACCAGAGCGGTGGCCACACAGGGCAGCAGGGTATAGAGAAAGTGCAGACAGGCGCCGCCCACAGTGGCGGCGGCAAAGAGAATCAGTTCCCGCTTGTTCAGATGCGGCATGGCGGACCCCCCTTTTCCGGTTCTATTCTGTAAGATATGCAGAATATAGAAAAAAATACCACCGCCGGAGCGGAGGTGAAAACCAGGAAACGGCGGGAGAAAACGGCCGGGCGGAAAGGGGAATCGCGGCTGGCGTGGGGATTGGGGGGGTTGCCCAAACCAAAGGAGAATTTCATTGCCAGCGTTTTTCCCGTCGCCGCCGTCCATATTAAACACAGGCGCGAAAGGCGCCGGCGTTGTGGGAAAGGAGTGTGCAAAACGAAATGCCAAAGGAAGAACCAAAGATCAAGCCCTGGGTGGGAGCGGCCCTGGCGGCGGTGGTGCTGTTGAGCTGCCTGGCCTGGGCCCAACCGGCCAGGGCGGCGGAGGAGCAGCGGGAACTGATCCCCATGGGGCGTACCGTGGGCATCAAGCTGTTTTCCGACGGCGTGATGGTGGTGGGCTTTGGTGAGGTCACCACCGCCCAGGGACGGCAGACGCCAGCCAGGGACTGTGGCCTGCAGGAGGGCGATATCATTACCCATATCAACCGGGAGGAAGTGGACAGCATTGAAGAGGTCCAGTCTGTGCTTCAGGAGGTGGGCGGTGAGGCCATGAGCATCCGGGCGGTGCGGGATGACAAAGAAGTCCAGTTCACCGCTCAGGCGGCCCAGTGCAGTGCAGACGGGCAGTATAAGCTGGGCGCCTGGATTCGGGACTCCATGGCGGGCATTGGTACCCTGACCTTTTGCGACCCGGAAACCGGTCTGTTCGGCGCTTTGGGTCATGGGATCAATGATGTGGATACCGCCCGGCTCATGCCCATGCAGGAGGGCTCGATTCTGTACTCTGAGGTAGTGGATGTGCAGAAGGGGGCAAAAGGCACCCCCGGCGAGCTTCACGGGGCCTTCCAGGCAGACACGGACCTGGGGGCGCTGTGGTCAAACACCACCAGCGGCGTGTTTGGTCAGCTGAGTGATGAGCGCCTGACCCAGGGGCTGGAGCCGGTACCGGTGGCTGAGCGCAGCCAGGTCCAGGTGGGTCCAGCCGTCATCCGCTCCAACGTGGCCGGTGACCAGGTGGAGGAGTACACGGTGGAGATCACCCGTATCTTTCCCGAAAAAGAGGGAGATACCCGCAATCTGATGCTGAAAGTCACCGACCCCCGGCTGCTGGAAACCACCGGCGGCATCGTACAGGGCATGAGTGGTTCCCCCATCCTTCAAGATGGAAAGCTGGTGGGCGCGGTGACCCATGTTCTGGTCAACGACCCCACCCAGGGCTATGGTATTTTGGCGGAAAATATGCTGCTCCAGGCCGAGGAGACCGCCAAACTGGAATCCTAACGCTTAGATGCGCCGGGAGCGGAGGTCCGCTCCCGGCATCCTTTTTGCGGAACGGAGCGGAAGCGATGAGAAGAATGTAGCTCCCCGTCGGAATTTCTGGAGAAAAGTCGAACGAAGTCGAAGAGAAATAACCATAAATTACCAGTAAAACCCTTGCGCTTGCTGTCTTATTATGGTAAATTATAGCCAACCGGTAATCAGACTTGGCCAGTCGCAAATGCTGAGCAGGAGGAGCCTGCTGGAAAGGGTGTCAATGTTGGAACGGAAAATCAAGGTTCTGGTGGCGGACGCCGGTGAGGAGTTTCGCCACATTCTGGTGGAACAACTGGAATCGGAAGCTGGAATCGAGGTGGTGGGAGAGACGGGAGATGGAGAGGAGGCGCTGAAGCTGGCAGAGCGCGCCACGCCCGATGTGCTGGTGATGGACCTGGTGCTGAACCAGGCGGATGGCGTGGAGGTTTTGCAGACGGTAGCCCAGCGGGAGGAGCGGCCCAAGGTGCTGGTGCTCTCTAGTTTTGCCCGGGGCAGTGTGGCTGAGCTGGCCGCTGCCGCCGGGGCTGACTACTATATGCGAAAGCCATGCCGGCTCACGGCGGTGGCGGAGCGGGTCCGCCAGCTGGCTACCTTGCAGGAGACGGAGGAATCCGCCGACGAGGAGGAAAAGGCCAGAAATCTGGAGAACATAGTGACCGCCATCATCCATGAGATTGGGGTACCTGCCCACATCAAGGGCTACCAATACCTGCGGGAGGCCATTATCATCGCCGTGGGGGACATGGACGTTATTAACGCCGTGACCAAAATCCTCTATCCGGAGGTAGCCAAGCGATTTGGCACTACCGCCTCCCGGGTGGAGCGGGCTATCCGCCACGCCATCGAGGTGGCCTGGGATCGGGGAGACCTGGAGACGCTGCAGAAATATTTTGGCTACACAGTCTCCAACGCCAAGGGAAAGCCCACCAATTCGGAGTTTATTGCCATGATTGCCGACCGGCTCCAGCTGCAGCAAAAGGAGCGGTAACGATGCATTCGCGCCCGGCGGACGGGGAGCACCCCGGAGGCCGGACGCGTTTTTCTCTACCCAAAACAGGAAAAAAGGAGTATAACATAGGGGGACCTGCCGGGAAACAATCTGCCGTCCGGCGGGCCGTAAGGAGGCGTACCTATGCTGGAGCAACAGCTGCACAGAGCCAGGACGGAGGAGCGGGACCTGGAGGATCTGGTGGTGGAGCAGGAACAGCTGGCCGGGCTGGACCTGTCCCGATTGGAGTATATCCGGGTCCGGTTCCATAAATGCCGTTTTACCCGGTGCGATTTTTCCAGAGCGGTTTTTTATCAGAGCGTTTTTGAGGGCTGTGATTTTTCCAATTGCAGCTTTTTGGATACTGTGTGGAACAAAAGCCAGGTCAACGGCTGCAAGGGAGACGGCGGCAAGTTCATCGGCAGCCGCTGGAAGGACTGCGTGGTAACGGACAGTACCTTTCGGTATGGGAATTTTTCCAAATCCCAGTGGAGCCGCAGCACGCTGACCGGCTGTGATTTGCAAGAGGCCGCCCTGGCGGAGGCACGGGTGGCTGGACTGGAAGCACACAGCACCAGCTTTCTGGGCGTGGACTTTTTTCGCACACCGCTGAAGGGGGTGGATCTGTCTGATTGCCAGATCCAAGGCATTACTGTGTCCGAGAGCTTGCAGGAGCTGCGGGGGCTGCGGATCAACCCCGGCCAGGCGGTGGACCTGGTGCCCTTGATGGGGATACAGCTGCTCTGATTTCCCGGCTTAGGGATAAGATACAGGCATGACCCGCCCCCCTGCCGCATACCTCTGGGACAAGGGGGTGGGGCTATGACGGGATTGGAACGGCTGGCCGATCTGATCTGGAATCCATGGCTGCTGGGGCTTTTTCTTGTCACAGGACTTTATCTGTCGGTACGGACCGGCTTTTTTCAGCTATTCCACTGTAACCTGTGGCTGAAAGCCACGGTAGGAGCCTTGCGGGAGAGCCGGGGCAGAGGAACGGGGCAAGGGTTGACCCGGCTCCAGGCCATGTCCACCGCCCTGGCTGCCACCATCGGCACCGGGTCCATCGCGGGGGTGGCTACCGCCATCTTTTACGGCGGACCGGGGGCGGTGTTCTGGATGTGGGTCTCCGCCTTTCTGGGCATGATGACCGGATATGTGGAAAAGACCTTGGCGGTGCGCTACCGGGAGAGGGATGAGAAGGGCCGCTGGCAGGGGGGACCCATGTGCTACATGGAAAAGGGGCTGGGGAACCGTACCCTGGCCACTCTTTTTTCCCTGTGCTGTGTAGCCGCCTCCCTGGGCGGCGGCAATATGGTACAGTCCAACTCCATCGCCGCCGCCCTGAAGGCCGCCTTTGGCTGGGATCAGCTGGTGGTGGGGGTCGTGGTAGCCCTGCTCACCGGCATGGTCATTGTTGGAGGCATTGGCCGCATCGGCAGGGTCAGCGAGACGCTGGTGCCCTGCATGGCCCTGCTTTTTGTGGGGGGCGGACTGGTGGTGTTGGCCTGTCACGCCCAGGCCCTGCCCGGGGCGCTGCATCAGATCGTAACGGGAGCCCTGACGCCCAAAGCGGCCCTAGGCGGCGGTATGGGCTACGGCATGGCGGCCGCCCTGCGCTATGGTGTGGCCAGGGGGGTATTCACCAACGAGGCGGGCATGGGGTCTTCCTCCATCGCCCACGCCGCCGCCGATACCAAAGACCCGGCTGAGCAGGGAATGTGGGGGATTTTCGAGGTGTTTGTGGCCACTATCGTAGTGTGCTCCATAACCGCACTGGTCATCCTTACCACTGGGGTGTACCACCCGGAAACCGCGCTGGCCGCCATCCGCAATGGGCAGGTGGAGCCCGACATGTTGGGCGCTCCTCTGTCGGCTGCCGGGTTTTCCACCGTATTCGGCCCCTTTGGGGAAATCTTTGTGTCGGTGTGCCTGCTGCTGTTCGCGTTTACCTCGCTGCTGGGGTGCTGCTATTATGGCGAGCGGGGGCTGGAATACCTGAGCGGCTCCAACCGCTGGCGGTGGCTCTACCGGCTGATTTTTTTGTGGGCCTTGGTGTGGGGCAGCGTGGCGGATGTTACATCGGTGTGGCAATTGGCGGATATTTTCAACGGTTTGATGGCCCTGCCCAACCTGTGTACCCTGTTGCTGCTGTCACCGGAAGCTCTGGCGCTGCTGAAGCGATGGCAGGAGAAACTGAGCTGAAAAAGGAGCGCGCCGCAGATGCGGCGCGCTCCTTTGCATGTGGAAAACTTATTCCGCTGGGGCAGGTGATTCCACCGTGGTTTCTTCCTCATGTGGAGAGGGAGTGACTGTGGGAGAGGGAGCCGGTTGGGCGGCGCCGTCCAGGGTGATGGAGCTGCCGTCCAGAATAGAGCTGGTTTCCCCTTCCACAGCGGGGGTGTGTTGGATGGTCACCTGGTCCCCCACGTTCAGAATGACAGCCAGGGGATTCTGAGCGGCGGAGATGGAGTAATAGGTGGGGTCTCCCTCCAGCTGGATAAAGTAGTAGGAGTTGCCATCCATGACAGCAGAGCGGATGTCGCTGATGACGCCGGAGACTTCGTTACGGGGCAGTTCTTCCTCAGTGGTGATGCCGCCTTCCCGCAGCAGGCGGATATACTCCTGCTCACACTGGGAAACGGTGGTGCCGGTGGCCACCAGCTGATACTGGGCCACGTTGACCATGGCGTACATTTTGACCAGATTGCCCTGGTCCTTCAGGGGAATAAAATAGGTGGGCTGACCGTCAATGTTGAGCAGCAGGGGGAAGGTGGCGATATAGCCCAGGTCCTGGACCTCGCCCTGGGCGGATACCTTGGCGGCGGCTTCGGTGGCGCCGGGGGCGGAGTAGAACTTGGTCTCCTTGGTACGCTGGTTGGAGAGCAGGAAACCCAGGTTGGACTGGTCGGCGTTGGCGGAGGTGACGCCGGTATACATATACACGTCGTCGTTGAGGGCAATATAGTTGGAACCGTCGGTGGTGATGGTCACATCCCGCTGGCCAAAGACGGAGTTGATAAAGCCGTTGACCAGGGTGCCGTGATAGTCGTACTGCTCCATAATGAGATCCGGGGTAAACACATTGTCCACCCAGGTGGGGATATCGGCCAGCTCATAGTAGACACATTCACCGGTGATGGCATCCACCAGCACCGCGCCCTGGATATCCGCGCCCCCGAACAGACCGATGGTTTTGACGATCCGGGGTGCGATCCAGTAGGGGTGGCCCTCCTCGTTGATTTCAAACTGGGGGGTGCCGAAGATATAGGTGGGGTAGTGGAAGCGCAGGTGGCGCTCAATATTGCGGTTGAGAGGCTCGGAGAAGGAGTACTTCATACCCTGCTCCAGCCGGACCACAGTGGCCTCCTGGGTGACCATGTCCACAATCACATAGGCGGGCAGACCCTCTCCCCGGTTGGTAAACCATTTGATGAGGTCGGCGTAGGCGATGGGGGCCACCCGGACAGGCCGGCCTTGGTAATTGATCTGGGTGGAGTCAAAGGAGTATTCAAATTGACTTACCATGTCGCTGAGGGTACCCATCTGCCGGTCGCCCAGATACTCGGCGCTGGCCTCGTCCAGGGTCGGGATCTTGTCAAAGGAGATCTGGCTGATGTCCTGGGTGAACTTGCCGTCCTCCACAGTGAGCAGATCCCGGTAGGCCCCCGCCCGAAAGATGGGCAAGGAAATGAGGCCGCCCACAACGGCGACTATTATGAGCGCCAGGAAGAGAATCCCCACCGGCAGGCAGCGGGATTTGATGAAGCGTATATAGTCCCTGGGACTGACGCCGTTCTGCATCACATCCATGCCGGAGGTGACCAGGGCGCAGAGCACATAGACCGCGCACAGGATGGCGATGAAGACGTAAAAATCACCGGACTGAAGGTTCAGGGGGGGAAGGGCCACATAGAAATAGATCAGACCTATGATGGTGGTGACGAGCAGGCAGGTCGCCAGTTTTCCAGCCCTGCTTTTGGGTCCGCGGGCGTTTCTGGCCGGTTGCTGTTCCATGAGCGTTTCTCCTTTTATGCAGTTTCGACATTTTTTGCGGGAATGGGATGGCGCCGGTAAGGGTAGTATAGCCGAAAGCGGGCAAAAAGGCAACCGAAGGGCGGCTGAAATCGGGAAAAAGAAGGCTGGGAAGCCTGCCGGAAGCGGTGACAAAACTCGTCGAAACTTCGTACAAAATTCCATTGACGGCACACTTTACATCCGATATACTTAAACAGGATATTGTAAAGAACCAGGAAAAAATTTGTAAAGATGAGGGAAGAGACGTGGAAGAGATAAGTATCCTTCTGGGGCTGCTGGGCGGCCTGGCCCTGTTCCTCTACGGTATGCAGATGATGAGCTCCGGCCTGGAGGCCGCAGCCGGCAACCGTATGAAGCGTATCCTGGAGCGACTGACTTCAAACCGTTTCCTGGGCGTCCTGGTGGGCGCGGTGATCACTGCGGTGATCCAATCCTCCTCCGCCACCACCGTCATGGTGGTGGGATTCGTCAACTCCGGTATGATGACCCTGCGGCAAGCGGTGTGGATCATCATGGGCGCCAATGTGGGTACCACCATCACCGGACAGTTGATTGCGCTGGACGTAGGCGAGCTGGCCCCGCTGTTCGCCTTTGCAGGCGTGGCTATGGTAGTGTTCCTGAAAAAGCCCCAGATCCATCACTACGGCAACATTCTGGCCGGCCTGGGTGTGCTCTTCATCGGCATGGACATGATGAGCTCCTCCATGGAGCCCCTGCGGGAGTGGCCCGCCTTTGTGGATGCGGTAAGCACCTTCTCCAACCCTGTGATCGGTATTCTGGTGGGCACGCTCTTTACCGCCTTGATCCAGTCTTCCTCTGCCTCGGTGGGCATTCTTCAGGCTCTGGCGGTCAGCGGCGTCATCGGTCTGGACAGCGCGGTGTTTGTTCTCTTCGGCCAGAACATCGGCACCTGTATCACCGCTGTGCTGGCCTCCATCGGTACCAGCCGCAACGCCAAGCGGACCACGGTGATCCACCTGATGTTCAACGTGTTTGGTACGGTCCTCTTTACCGGCATCTGCATCCTGACCCCGCTGACCGGCTTTATGGAGAGCCTGACGCCGGGCAATCCGGCGGCGCAGATCGCCAACATGCACACCCTGTTCAACATTGTCACCACCATTTTGCTGCTGCCCTTCGGCAACAGCCTGGTGAAGCTGGCCATGCGCATCCTGCCTGACCGGCGGGAGAGCGGGGAGGAAGGAATGCACCTGGCCTACCTGGTGCCCAACCCCACCCACACCAAGCAGGAGCACCCCATCGGCTTTTCCGCCATGTATATCACCCAGCTGCGGCAGGAGATCAATCGGATGCTGGGCATGGCGCGGGAAAACATCGCCACCAGCTTCCAGGCGGTGCTGGATGTAGACCCCAAGAAGATGGAGGGGGCGGAGGCCACCGAGGATTATCTGGACTATCTGAACAAGGAGATCTCCCAGTACATCTCCCAGGTCATTGTCCATGAGACCAACGAGCAGGATTCCACCGCCGTCAGCGCCTATTTTAAAATCACCGGCAACATTGAGCGCATCGGTGACCACGCCATGAACATCTGCGAGTACACCCAGATGATGCACGACAAGCGGATCCAGTTCTCTCCCGAGGCCCGGGAGGAGATCCAGCAGATGGAGCGGGTCAGTCTGGAGACGCTGGACTTGCTCCGGCAGGAGGTCATTGAACCTACCCAATGGCTGGCCAAGGTTGCCGCGCTGGAGCAGCGGATCGACGACATGACCGAGAACTTCCGCCGCAATCAGCTCAAGCGGATGCGCAAAGGCGCCTGTTCCGATGAGGCATGCATCATTTTCTCCGAGATGCTCACCGACTTTGAGCGTATCGGCGATCATGCCCTGAATATTGCCGAGGAGCGGGCTTCCATTGCCTCAGACGCCACCGGCGTATAAAAGAGAACGATCCCCTGATACCGTTGTGATTTGCGGTGTCAGGGGATCGTTTTCTGTCAGAGAGACAGCAAACCCAAGGCATCCGTTTTTCCTATCAATAAAGGTAGGAAGGGACAATCCGTTGGTATGGGTTACTTTGACAGTTTTTCCCGCAGCACCTGGTTCACCACCGCTGGGGCGGCCTGGCCCTTCAGCTGGCGCATGACCTGACCCACCAGAAAGCCAAAGGCCTTTTCCTTACCGGCCTTGAAATCGGCTACCGATTTCTCGTTGGCGGCCAGTACCTGCTCCACTACCTGCTCCACCAGTCCGGCGTCGGACACCTGCTCCAGGCCGTGCTCCTTGACGTAGGCGTCCACGTCCCCGTCGTCGGCAAAGACTGCCTCAAAGACCTTGACCGCCGTGTTGCGGTTGAGCTTGCCTTCCTGGACCAGGGCGATGAGTCGGGCCAGGGTGGGAGGCGTCAGGGCCATGTCCTTGGCCTCCAGACCGTGGGTAGACAGCTGGCCCAGCACCTGCCCCATGATCCAGTTGGAGGCCTGCTTGGGATCGGTTCCCAGGGCAACCACTTCTTCAAAGAAGTCGGCCAGGGCCTTCTGAGAGGTGAGCATCTCAGCGTCATAGGCGGGCAGACCCCAGTCGGCCTGGTAGCGCGCCCGCTTGGCCTCCGCCAGCTCGGGCTGGGCTGCCCGCAGCCCGTCGATATACTCCTCCGACAGCTCCAGAGGGGGGATATCCGGCTCGGGGAAGTAGCGGTAATCCTGGGCGTTCTCCTTGGAGCGCATGGCATAGGTGGCATCTTTGTTCTCGTCCCAGCGTCGGGTCTCCTGGACCACCCGCTTGCCCTCCTCCAGCAGCTCGATCTGCCGCCGGGCCTCGTAGGCGATGGCCCGGGAGATGGCCTTGAAGGAGTTCAGGTTCTTCATCTCGGTGCGGGTGCCGAATTCCTCGGAGCCAGCCGGGCGCACCGACAGGTTCACGTCGCACCGCAGGGAGCCCTCCTGCATTTTGCAGTCGGATACCCCCAGGTATTGCAGGGTGGAGCGCAACTTTTCCAGGTAGGAGATGACCTCCTCCGCCGAGCGGAAGTCGGGCTCGGTGACGATCTCAATAAGGGGCACGCCACAGCGGTTGTAGTCCGCCCGGGTCTGGTCCAGCCAGGGATCGTGGACCAGCTTGCCTGCGTCCTCTTCCATGTGCAGCTCGTGGATGCGGATGGTCTTGCCGCCGCCGATGTCCACCGCCCCGTCGTGGCAGATGGGCAGGTAGAGCTGGGAGATCTGATAGGCCTTGGGCAGGTCGGGATAAAAGTAGTTCTTCCGGTCAAACTGGCTGCGGCGGCTGATCTCACAGTTCAGGGCCAGCCCGGCCTTTACCGCAAACTCCAGCACCTTTTCGTTGAGCACCGGCAGGGTGCCCGGCATACCGGTACACACCGGGCAGCAGTGAGTGTTGGGGTCCCCGCCGAACTGGGTGGTGCAGGAACAGAAAATCTTGGTTTTGGTGGCCAGCTCCACATGGGTCTCCAGGCCAATCACAGTTTCCCAGGTCATTGGGCGTCGCCTCCTTTGGGTGCTTTCTTGTGCCAGTCGGTTTCCTGCTGGAAGGCGTGGGCCCCGTTGAGTACCATGCCGTCCCCCAGCGGAGGGCCGATGAGCTGGGCTCCGATGGGCATCCCCTTGCCGTCGAAGCCGCAGGGCATGGACAGGGCGGGCAGACCCGCCAGGTTCACCGACACGGTATAGATGTCGCTGAGGTACATCTTCAGCGGGTCACTGAGGCTCTCCCCCAGCTTGGGGGCGGTGGTAGGGGCCACCGGGGTGAGCAGAAGATCATATTTGGTAAAAGCCTCGTCAAAGGCCTTCTTGATAACCGCCTTCACCTGGAGGGCCTTTTTATAATAGGCGTCGTAGTAGCCGGAGGAGAGCACAAAGGTGCCCAGTAGAATGCGCCGCTTCACCTCGGTGCCGAAGCCCTGGGTGCGGGTCATGGTGTACAGGTCTCCCAGGGTCTCATAGCTTTCCGCCCGCCAGCCGTACTTTACCCCATCGAACCGGGATAGGTTGGAGGAGGCCTCAGCGGCGGCGATGATATAATAGGTAGGCACCACGTACTCCATCACCGGCAGGGCAAATTCCTCCACCGTGGCCCCACAGGCCTTGAGGACCTCGGCGGCGGCCAGCACGGCGGCGCGCACTTCGGGGTCCAGGCCCTCGCCGAAGCAGTCGATGGGCAGGCCAATCTTCTTGCCCTTCAGGTTCCCGGTGAGGGAGGCCAGCAGTCCTCCGGCAGGGGCGTCCAGGCTGGTGCCGTCCCGGGGGTCTTTGCCCTGGATCACATCCAGCACCGCCGCGCAGTCGGCGGCCGACCGGGCAATGGGGCCCATCTGGTCCAGAGAGGAGGCGTAGGCAATGAGGCCGTACCGGGACACGGTGCCGTAGGTGGGCTTCATGCCGGTGACCCCGCAGTAGGCGGCGGGCTGGCGGATGGAGCCGCCGGTGTCCGAGCCGATGGCGTACCACACCTCACCGGCTGCCACTGCCGCCGCCGCGCCGCCGGAGGAGCCGCCTGCCGCCCGGGTCAGATCCCAGGGGTTTTTCACCGGCCCGGCATAGGAGGTCTCCGAGGTGGAGCCCATGGCGAACTCGTCCATGTTCAGCTTGCCCAGGCTCACCGCCCCGGCAGCGGACAGCCGCTCCACCACTGTGGCGTCGTAGCAGGGCACGAAGCCCTCTAAAATCTTGGAGGCGCAGGTGGTGGGCACCCCCTTGGTGCAGATGTTGTCCTTGTAGGCCATGGGCACCCCGGCCAGAGGAGAGGCGGACAGGTCGGCCGCCGGGAAGGCGGGGCCGTCCACCGTTACAAAGGCGTTGTTGTCGGGCTGAGCGGTGTGGATGCGGGAGAGGGCAGTGTCCACCGCCTCCTGCTGGGTCACCTCGCCGGTGCGGAGCTTTTGAGCCAGCTCCAGGGCGGTCAGTTTGTGCAGTTCCATGTGCTTCACCTCACTCTACCGCTTTGGGGACCAGGAAGGTCTCCCTGTCTCCGGCGGGGGACCCGGCCAGCAGGGCCGCCCGGTCATAGGACGGCGTTACCTCGTCGGCCCGCAGTACGTTTTTCAGGGGGAAAATGTGGCTCAGCGGCTCCACGCCGG
This sequence comes from uncultured Flavonifractor sp., assembly GCF_944385615.1. Classification (GTDB taxonomy): domain Bacteria; phylum Bacillota; class Clostridia; order Oscillospirales; family Oscillospiraceae; genus Flavonifractor. The sequence goes on from NZ_CALWXV010000001.1 coordinate 22,630, forward strand.
CGGTATCCAGACGGTTGAGCACGTCCATATAGGCCACAATGCGCTCCAGCTCCGCCGTCATGGCGGTTTTTTCCTCTGCCGGCAGCTGGAGCCGGGAGAGCTGGGAAATATAGTCGACCATATCTTCGGTGATTTTCATGTTCAATCCTCCTTAGGGCTCCAGCCGGGTGCGGTCTCTGGGGAAGAGACAAGCCCGCCGCACGTTGTCCAGCCCACACAGCTGCATGGTCAGCCGCTCCAGGCCGATGCCAAGACCGCCGTGGGGTGGCATACCGTGTTTGTGGATCATCAAATAGCTTTCAAACTCTGCCGGGTCCATGTCCCGGGCTTCCATCTTGGCCACCTGGGCGGCGTAGTCGTGGATGCGCTGGCCGCCGGTGGTCACCTCCAGTCCCCGGAACAGCAGGTCGAAGGACAGGGTAAAGCGGGGGTCTATCGGGTCATCCATGGCATAGAAGGGGCGCTTTTTGCTGGGATAGTGGGTGACGAATACAAAGTCGCTGCCCCACTCCTCCTTGGCATACTTGCCGATGGCGTGCTCTTCCTCCGGCTCCAGGTCAAAGGGGTCCCGAATCTGGTAGCCGTATTTGTCCGCCGCCAGCTTTTTGATCTCGTCGAACCGGACGGCGGGGATTTTGGATGCGTCGGGCAGCTCCACCCCCAGCAGGTCCAGCTCTGCGGTATACTCCGCCTTCAGCAGGTCCATCAGGTGCTGTAGGAAGCCCTGCTCCATCTCCATGATCTCGGTGAAGGACTGGAGATAGCCCATCTCGAAGTCCAGGGAGGTGTACTCGTTCAGGTGGCGCTGGGTGGCGTGCTTCTCCGCCCGGAATACCGGGGCCACCTCGTACACCCGCTCAAAGGCCCCCACCATAGTCTGCTTGTAAAACTGGGGGGACTGGGCCAGAAAGGCCTTTTTGCCAAAGTAGTCCAGCCGGAAGATGTTGGAGCCGCCCTCCGCCCCGGCGTGGACGATCTTGGGGGTGTGGATTTCGGTAAAGCCTTCCCCCTGGAGGTAGTCCCGGAACGCCCGGCCAATGGCGGCCTGGATGCGGAACACCGCCCGTTCCCGGGGGGAGCGGAGCACCACCGGACGCAGGGACAGCTCGGTATCCAGGTTCAGGTCCAGCTTTTTCTTGGACAGGGGCACCGGCAGGGGGGCGGCGGGACGGGAGAGTACCGTCAGTTGGGCGTCAGTTAGCTCCATGCCGCCAGGGGCCCGGGGGTCGGCCCGCCAGATACCGGCAGCGGTGACGGCGCACTCCTCGGTAGCCCCGTCCAGGGCGGCTTTCTGGGTGCACACGCACTGGACCAGGCCGGTCCGGGTGCGCAGAGTGACAAAGGTGATGCCGCCCATGTCCCGCAGGGCGTGGACTGCGCCGTGAAGGGTGACCGGCTGATTGTTCCGGCCCTCCACCGCTTTGTCGATTTGTTTTGTCAGGAACATCATACCGTTCACAACCTTTCGTTTCTATTTTGCGCTTTGGGCGCGGTTCAAAGGGCCGCGAAAAGGGCGGAAGAGGGGGAGGTATGGGAAAAAGAATAAAAAAAGTCCCGAAGTCGTCAAATTCGACTTCGGGACGGAATCAACTCCGCGGTACCACCCGTAGTTGCCCCATCACCATTGATGGAGCCACTTGGAACTCTTAACGCGAGCGTGACGGGCAGACCTACCTCCCAGACGGGGCTCGGAACGCCGGCTCAAAAGTGTTGCGCCATCCCATCCTGCCGGACCGGGCTCTCAGTCGGTGACCCGGATTCTCTGGCGGCTCTCGCGGGGGGCGGTCTTTATCGCAGCCTTTATGGGCGTAGTATATGCGCTTTCTTCTGGAAAAGCAACTGTGAATTTTAACAAAATCTGTCCTATGCAATGGGGGTTCAGGTGTGGTACAATGAGAAAAATGTCGAAGAAAGGGGGAGCGCCGGATGAAAAATTGGGAGGAGCTCTATGCCGACTGCATGGAGTGCCGTAGGTGCGGTCTGGCGGATACCCGGCATAACGTGGTCTTTGGCGAGGGGGCCAGAGACGCGGAGGTCATGTTCATCGGCGAAGGTCCCGGCGAGCAGGAGGACCTGACCGGCCGCCCCTTTGTGGGCCGGGCGGGGCAGCTGCTGGACGATATGCTGGATATGATCGACCTGCGCCGGGAGAAGGTGTTTATCGGCAACATGGTCAAGTGCCGTCCGCCGGGCAACCGGGACCCGCTGAATGTGGAGCAGGAGGCCTGTATCGGCTACCTGCGCAACCAGGTGGCCCTGATTCGGCCCAAGATCATCGTCTGTCTGGGGCGGATCGCCGCCATTCGGCTGATGAAGGGCGACTTCAAGATCACCCGGGAGCATGGTCAGTGGATGGAGAAGGCAGGGGTGTGGATGATGGCTATGTTCCATCCCTCCGCCCTGCTGCGGGACCCATCCAAACGGCCGGAGAGCTTTGTGGATTTGAAAACCCTCCAGGCCAAGATCAGGGAGATCTGCACCCATACCTACGATTAAACAGCAGGACCTGCCCAGAGCAGGTCCTAATTTTTTGCGCCATTTTGTAACCGAAGCCCCCGCTGGTCCGTATATAGGGCAGAACGAAAGGAAAGGAGGCGAACGCCTTGGATCATGAGGAACTGGAGCGCATCGTGAACCGCTACGGCAGTTCCATCTACCGGCTGGCCTACGCCCGGACGGGCAGCCATGCCGACGCCCAGGACGTAATGCAGGAGACTTTTCTCCGCCTGGTGCGGGCGGGACCGGACTTTGCCAGTGAGACCCACTGCAAGGCCTGGCTGCTGCGGGTGGCGGCCAACTGTGTCAACGATGTGTTCCGCTCCCCCTGGCGGCAGGCCCAGCCCCTCAGCGAGGGGATGGAAGCCCCGGCCCAGCCGGAGGAGGGGGGCGTGCTGGAGGCAGTGCTGGCTTTGCCGGCCAAGTACCGGCTGCCGGTGCATCTCTACTACTACGAGGGGCTCAGCGTGGGGGAGATCGGGGAGATTTTGGGCAAGAGCGAGAGCGTCATCAAAACCCGGCTGTTCCGGGCACGAGGGATGCTGCGGCTGGAGCTGGAAGGAGGACGGGAACATGTTTGAATCCAATTTTGAAGACAGATATCGTGTGGAAGTGGAGCAGATAGGCCCCACACAGGAGCAGCTGCGGGAGGTGATGGAGCGGATGGACCAGGAGAAACAGCATCCAATGATAGGAGGCAGGTCTGTCCGTCGTGTGGGACGCACCCTTCTGGCCGCGGCGGTCCTGTGCGCTTTGGTGACTGCTGCGGGGGCGGCGGGCATTGCCCTTTCTCAGAGCAGAGTCCACTTTTTCAGCGAGGAAAAGGACTTGCTGGAGGCGGCAAATGCCGCCGGTGTGAATGGTTATACCGTCTATCTGGGCGGAGACTACGACCCGGACGGCTTGGCCGAGGAAAACCGGCGGATGTGGGATGACTACGCTGGGGGTACGCTGGTGGAGGAGCGGCAGGGAACGGAGCGCGACGGCTGGACCGATATGCGGGCCTTTGCTGTTGAGAACAGGGAGGGTTCCTTCCGGGCAGAGCTCTACCGGGCGGATAAGCTTTCTGATCTCAATGGGCTGTGGACGGTACCCAGCTGGGACGTGAGCTGGCTGGAGGAGCACTATGATACCATGCCGGACAGCTGCATGTACCATACCGAGACCGATCTGGAGCAGGACGCCCTGGTCTACCAGTCCTTTATCGGCGGCTATGAACGGGCGGATGGGGCCTCCTTTACTATGGAGTGCAGCTGGTTTTTCCAGCATGAGATGCAGGACCAGTATGTCCTGGGTGAGGGAGTCAACTATGAGACACAGGACGGTGTAACGGTTGCCATTACCATGGAGACCACCGAAAGCGGCCAGCAGCAGTTCTGGGCCGACCTTTCTTCCGGCCATATGTGCTGGACCATGCACGGCGCCGGGCTGACCCTGGAGGAGATTCAGGAAGTTGTGGATCACATGGGGCTGGCCGCCCTATGCGAGACAGCATGAGCAAAACAGCCGGGGACCCGCTGGTATCAGCGGGTCCCCGGCTGTTTCAGGTGTCCAATTCCAGGTAGTAGAGGGTATTGGTATCTGAGTCGTAGCAGGCGAAGGTATAATTGTGGGAGGGACGGTCAAACATACTGCCTTCGCCGTCGGTCTGTCGGTCCAGCAGATACCACCAGCCCTCCTCCGGTACTGGCCAGCCTGCCATTCCGGCCCCGCTGTTCCAAAGATAATCCGCCATCTCTTGGTCCATGGGGAAGGCGTTCCAGCAGCCGCTGGAGTGGCTGGATATCTCCTCCGCTACCGTTTCACCGTTTTTTGGGGAAAAGACCAGCTCCATCTGGAGCAGACCGTCCCCGTGAAAGCCGCCGTGGCTGTCGGCAGCGGTAAAGCTCTGGCATTGGGGCAGGTCCAGGTCCAACTGCCGGGCGGCGTAGTCCGGCGAATCGCTCCCGCCGCCGCAGGCAGACAGCAGGAGCAGGGGCAGGGGCAGCAGGATCAACCAAGCCGGGCCTTCATGCGCTCCCTCCCCGGCTCCAACGCGGCAGAGCGATGCCGTTCAGGAGCAGACTGACCGCCGTCAGGATCACGCCACAGCGCAGCATGGCTTCGGAGGTGTCCATCAAGGCGCTCCAATCCTCATATCGTACTCCGCCGTAAAAGTAGGAGAGGGCCAGCAGCAGAGCCAGGGCACAGCAGGCCAGACTGCACACACTGAGCCGTCCGCTCCGCAGACCCACAGCGGCAATGCCAAGCCCCCAGGACAGCAGCCCCAGGCCAAGGGCTCCCAACAGAATCATAGCTACCAGTACCGCCATGGCTCACTCCTCCTCCGGCACATATTCCAAAATATCCCCGGGCTGGCAGTCCAGAGCCTTACAGATGGCCTCCAGAGTGGTAAAGCGCACCGCCCGGGCGTGGTTGTTTTTCAGAATAGACAGGTTGGCCAGGGTGATATCCACCTTGGCGGACAGCTCATTCAGGCTCATTTTCCGCTTGGCCATCATCACGTCCAGATTCACAACGATGGGCATGGGAACACCTCCTCAGATGGTCAGGTCATTTTCCGCTTTCAGCTCCGCCGCCTGGCGGAAGAGAGCGGACATGACCAGACAGAGCAGCCCGCCCAGGAAGAACAGGGGGACAAACAAGGCGCAGTAGCTGGCCAGCGGCAGGGGAGACTGGAAGAACCATACCCCCCACAGCACCCGGATCAGGGCGAACAGGGCGATGGCGAAGCAGCAGACAGCGGCCCGGCGGAGGCTGCCCCCGTTTTCCAGACAGAAGGGGGTACCCTTCAGGATGGTAGCCAGCACCTTACGCCCCTGCCAAAGGATGATAGCGGTACATACCCCGCACAGCAGTAAAAAGAGGGTGAGCATGATCGCATAGCTTCCCTCCCGCCAGACGCGCCACAAATATTGCCAGCATACCGCCAGAAAAAGCAACGGCAGAGGAACGCCGGTGTCCTCCAGCGCCAGCAGCGGCCCATTGACGACCATGCCCACCATGCCGGGCACCAGCAGCAGGGCTAGTAAATTGCACACGAAGGTAATGGTCACCAGAATTTTTAAGATATAAGCCAGTTTTTGCACCACGGTTCGCTCCATAGCGATCCCTCCTTTGGCTCCACTGTACCACGTGGTAGATTGTTTGTCAATGTATTTTTATTGTTTATCAATATAATTGCAGGAGCTGTAACATTTTGTTCTGCAAAAACGTGTATTTGATAGAACCGTGAGAGGGGGAGATATTATGGACCGGGAAGAGGCGGCCCGGCTGGTGGAGCAATACAGTATGGCGGTGTACCGGCTGGCCTATGCCAGGACTGGGAACCGGGAGGATGCAGAGGACATCACCCAGGAGACATTCCTGCAGCTGGTGCGGACGGCGCCAGCCTTCCGGGACGGGGAACACTGCAAGGCTTGGCTGCTGCGGGTGGCCGCCAACTGTGCGGTGGATTTGCATCGCTCCCCTTGGCGCAGAAGGTCGGTACCTCTGGAGGAGGCGGAACAGATGGCCTCGCCTGAGCCGACAGTGGAAGACGGGATGCTGGCGTCCATCCTGGCGTTGCCGGAGGAATACCGAGTGGTGGTGCATCTCTATTACTACGAGGACTTGAGTACCGGGGAGATTGCCAAGGTGCTGGGCAAACGGGAGGGGACCATCCGTACCCGCCTGAGCCGGGCGCGGGCCATGTTGCGGGAGGACTTACAAGAGGGGGAAACGCCATGCTGAAACAGAATTATCAGACCTGGATGGACCAGGTAGAGCCGGACAAGGCCTTTCGGGCCCAGCTGGTGGAGGCCATGGCGGCCCAATTTGACCGTCAGCCCGGTCCAAGAAGGCGGACCCGCAGAGTAGGGCGGACTGTGCTGGCGGCGGCAGTGGCGTGCGGTGTGCTGATGGTATCGGCCTTTGCTCTGTCACCCACCCTGCGGCAGGTGCTGAAGGGAGCTCTTGGGGGATATGCAGAGTATGCCCAGCCGGTAGAGGGCACAGATGTATCTAATGGGATGGAGCTTCGGGTGGTATCTGCACTGAATGGCGGCTCCATGCTCAAGGTCTACGCTGAACTGCGGAATCTGAACGGGGAACCGGTCCGTGATCCGCTGTATGTGGATGGGATACTCATCCCACGTGAAGAGGGAGAGGAAGGTGCTGGCTCCATAACCGCCGGAGTGGAATGGGTGGGATATGAGGCAGAGAGCGAGACCGCGCTTCTGGAGTTCACAACGTGGGGATTCCCAACGCCAATCGGGGACCGGATGGAGCTGATGGCTGTCGTCCTGGCGCCGCCGGGAGAGTTGGCTATCGAGTATGAATGGCGCATTGATTTTACGGTGGAACAGCTGTCGGTCAGAAGTATCCCGCTGACCGGTGCGGTTTCTAATACACCGCTGCTTCAGGCGGATCTGTCCGCCCTGGGCGTTTCCATCCGAACCGGCGGCTGGAATACCATTGATGCATTCCCGCTGACTGTTTTCTGTAAAGACGGCAGGCGGCTGACTTTGCCCCATGGGGGCGGCGGCAGCATGGGGGATACCCGGCTGACCTGCTGGGAATATGACGAGCCTGTGGAGCCGGGGGAGGTAGCTGGCCTGGCTCTGGGACAGTGGTATATCCCTCTGAAGGGGGAAAACGCCGGACAGGGCTATTGGCTGGAGGAATTACCATAAAACCATAGAGTCCCGCCGTATGTCGCGGCGGGACTCTATGGTTTTTCTTGCATTAGAGTCGGGTTTCAAGTATAATATTCTGGATTATGGAGGCGGCAGCCGCCGCCAGGATACGATACAAGGAAGTGCAGTCAATGAAATACGATTTCGCTGCCATTGAGCCCAAGTGGCAGAAAAAATGGGCGGAGGAAAAGACCTTCCGCTGCGAAAACCACAGTGAGAAGCCCAAGTTCTACGCCCTGGTAGAGTTCCCCTATCCCTCCGGTCAGGGCCTGCATGTGGGTCACACCCGGCCCTACACCGCCATGGACGTGGTGGCCCGCAAGCGCCGGATGGATGGCTACAACGTGCTGTTCCCCATGGGCTATGACGCCTTCGGCCTGCCCACCGAGAACTACGCCATCAAGAACCACATCCACCCCGCCAAGGTGACCCACGACAACATCGAAAACTTCACCAAGCAGCTCCACATGCTGGGTTACTCCTTTGACTGGGACCGGGTCATCAACACCACCGACCCCGCCTACTACAAGTGGACCCAGTGGATTTTCCTCCAGCTGTGGAAAAAGGGGCTGGCCTATAAGACCACCATGCCTGTGAACTGGTGTACCTCCTGTAAGTGCGTGCTGGCCAACGAGGAAGTGGTGGAGGGCGTGTGTGAGCGCTGCGGTGCCCCTGTGGTCCGCAAGGAGAAATCCCAGTGGATGCTCAAGATCACCGAGTACGCCCAGCGGCTCATTGACGATCTGGACGACCTGGATTTCATCGAGCGGGTCAAGACCCAGCAGAAAAACTGGATCGGCCGCTCCACCGGCGCCGAGGTTACCTTCAAGGCCACTACCGGCGAGGATATCGTGGTGTTCACCACCCGGCCCGATACGCTGTTTGGCGCCACCTATATGGTGCTCTCCCCCGAGCACGCTCTGGTAAAGGGCTGGCTGGAGAGCGGCAAGCTGAATAACGCCGACGCGGTCAAGGCCTACCAGGCCGCCGCCGCCTCCAAGTCCGACCTGGAGCGCACTGAGCTCAACAAGGAAAAGACCGGCGTGTGCCTGGATGGCGTGAAGGGTATCAACCCGGTGAACGGCAAGGAGATCCCCATCTTCATCTCCGACTATGTACTGGCCACCTACGGCACCGGCGCTATTATGGCCGTGCCCGCCCACGACGATCGCGACTGGGAGTTTGCCAAAAAGTTCGGCTGTGAGATCATAGAGGTGGTCTCCGGCGGCGAGGACGTGCAGAAGGCCGCCTTCACCGCCAAGGACGAGACCGGTATCCTGGTTAACTCCGACTTCCTCGACGGCCTGACCGTCAAGGACGCCATCCCCGTCATTACCAAGTGGCTGGAGGAAAAGGGCATCGGCGAGGCCAAGGTCAACTACAAGCTCCGGGACTGGGTGTTCTCCCGCCAGCGCTACTGGGGCGAGCCCATCCCCATGGTGTATTGCGAAAAGTGCGGCTGGCAGCCCATCAGCGAGGACCAGCTGCCGCTGCTGCTCCCCGATGTGGATTCCTATGAGCCCACCGACGACGGTGAGTCCCCCATCTCCAAGATGACCGACTGGGTGAACACCACCTGCCCCCACTGCGGCGGCCCCGCCAAGCGGGAGACCGACACCATGCCCCAGTGGGCCGGCTCCAGCTGGTATTTCCTGCGCTATATGGACCCCCACAACAGTGAGGCCCTGGCCTCCAAGGAGGCGCTGGATTACTGGTCCCCGGTGGACTGGTACAACGGCGGCATGGAGCACACCACCCTCCACCTGCTGTACAGCCGGTTCTGGCACAAATTCCTCTACGACATCGGCGTGGTGCCCACCAAGGAGCCCTACCAGAAGCGTACCTCCCACGGCATGATCCTGGGCGAGGGCGGCGAGAAGATGTCCAAGAGCCGGGGCAACGTGGTCAACCCCAACGACGTGGTGGCCCAGTATGGCGCCGATACCATGCGCACCTATATCATGTTCATCGGCGACTTTGAGAAGGCCGCCTCCTGGAGCGACAATGCCGTCAAGGGCTGCAAGCGCTTCCTGGACCGGGTGTGGAACCTGTCTGAGAACCTGACCGACAGCCTGGAGTATACCCCCGCCAACGAGAGCGCCATCCACAAGACCATCAAGAAGGTGGCCGATGATATCGAGGCCATGAAGTTCAACACCGCCATTGCCGCCCTGATGGCGCTGGTCAACGACTTCTATGCCAACGGCTGCTCCAAGGGGGATTACAAGACCCTGCTGCTGATGCTCTCCCCCTTCGCACCCCACATGTGTGAGGAGCTGTGGGAGACCTTGGGCTTCAATGCCGCCGGTATGGCCTGCCAGCAGGCCTGGCCGGCCTATGATGAGAGCAAGACCGTGGCCGCCGAGGTGCAGATGGCTGTTCAGGTGTGCGGCAAGCTGCGCTCCACCATTACCGTGCCTGTGGACAGCGACGAGGCTGCCGTGGTGGCCGCCGCCCTGGCCGACCCCAAGGTGCAGAAGTTCACCGAGGGTAAAAATCTGGTTAAGACCATTTTGGTACCCAATAAGCTGGTTAACCTCATCGCAAAATAATCCTCGCCGGGCAGGACGAACAAGAAAGAAAAATCTGCTCTTGACATTTGCGCGGGGATAGCATACAATGATTCTGTTAAAGCCATATCTATGTGTGGCCCTTTGGCGGTGGAACCCCGCCGCTTCGGAGGGAGGGGAAGTCAATGTCGGAAGTCCATGTGAAGGACGGCGAGTCCTTGGAGAACGCGCTGAAGCGTTTCAAGCGCAGCTGTGCCAAGTCTGGTGTTCTGGCCGAGGTTCGCAAGCGTGAGCACTATGAGAGCCCGAGCGTCAAGCGCCGCAAGAAGTCTGAGGCCGCCCGCAAGAACCGCAAGAAGTATTATTAAAACTTATAAACCCCCGCGCCAATCTAATTTGGCGCGGGGGTTTGTTGTATTTTTGGCTACTGCCGGTTCAAAATATCCTCCAGCAAATCCTCTACCTGAGGATAGGACAGCACCGCCTGGCGGATCCCCAGGCTGTTGGCCACATGGAGCTTTTTTCGGATGGAGCCGGCATCGTCAAAGAGAACGAAGTGAGCGCCGTTTTCCTTTGACATGTAGGTAAAGTAGTGGGCGCACAGCTCACTGGAAAAGAAGACCGAGGGATTGCGCTCTTCCATCATCTGGGCCAGCTCGGTCCGGGTGAGGGGATGCCCCTGGCCGGTGGGGGAGGGGAGATAGAAATCCTCTGCCACCCGCTCCACCGCCAGCACCACCCGCCCGGCGCCGTAGGTCTCTGTGGCATCCCGCAGCCGTTGGGCCAGGGAGCCGCCGGAGAGGGCGGAGGAGATGAGCACCTTGGCGCTGGGAGCATAGCCGCCGTAAGCCTCGGGTACAAAAAGGGGCCACCCCCGCTTTTGGGTCAACCCGGCCAAAGTGTGAACAATGTCGGCCAGCAGGGGGAGGGGGCGGCCCTCAAAGTCGCATAAAATACCGTCATAGCCCCGGGCAGAACACTCCCGCAGCACCTCCTGGCAGAAGGGACCGGCCTCACCCCGTCCATCAAAGCCCACGCAGTCCAGAGCCATCAGGCCTCCCCGGACAGATATGGGCATATTGGCACGGAACAGGTGGGGCCCGCCCCCCACCCGATAGGCCGCGTGGGCCATGGGAAGGCCGAACCGCAGGGCCGCCCGGCTGTGGGCGGGCGGTGCGGTGAGGATCAGTGTGGAATTCGGCTGCATATCAGCTACCCCCTTGTCCAAGTTGTAAGAAGCGTGTATAATTCTATGCGGACCACACTGCAAATAGACGAGGTGATGCCATGCCTCTTTCACTGACGGCCCACTGGGCGGGGAAGAGCATTTACGACATCGACCCGGCGGCCCTGGCCCGGCGGGGCATCCGCCTGCTGCTGGCCGACCTGGACAATACCCTGGTGCCCTACGGTATACCGGAGCCCACCGAGCCGGTACGGGCGTGGACGGCGGCGCTGAAGGCGCAGGGGGTGACCCTGTTTGTGCTGTCCAATAACCGGCATCCCCAGCGGCCGGAGCGGTTTTCAACGGCTCTGGGGGTCCCCTTCATCGGCCATGCGGGCAAGCCTAAGCCGGGGTCCTTTTTCAAGGCCATGGAGCGGATGGGCTGTACTCCGGAGCAGACCGCTATTGTGGGGGACCAGATTTTTACCGATATTTTGGGCGGCAGCCGGGCGGGGGTGACCACCCTGTTGGTGGAGCCCATCCGATTGGCGGGCAATCCGGGGCGCTACCTGCGGTACGCCGTGGAGTGGCCCTTCCGTGCCCTGACAAAAAGGAGAGCAAAACCACTATGAGCGCGATTTTTGGCCCTGCGGGCAACGCAGAGTCCTTTCCCTATAAGTCCTCGGCGGACGCCCCCCGCTGGCTGGCGGAGCTGGGGCTGGACTGCTACGAGTACCAGTGCGGCAAAGGGGTCAACGTAGGGGAGGCCACCGCCCGGAAGATCGGGGCGGCGGCCAGAGAGGCGGGTATCGCCCTGTCCCTCCACGCCCCCTACTTCATCAATCTGGCCAACCCCGACCCGGACAGCCTGCAAAAGACCATCGGCTATATCACCTCCGCCTGCCAGGCGGCGGACTGGATGGGGGCCACTCGGGTGGTCATCCACTCCGGCGCCCTGATGAAGCGCACCCGCCGGGAGGCTCAGGACATCGCCTTAAACTCCATGCGGGCGGTGGTGGAGGCCTGCGACAGGGCGGGCTTTGGTCATATTACCCTCTGTCCCGAGACGATGGGCAAGATCAACCAGCTGGGGGATCTGGACGAGGTGCTGGAGCTGTGTACCCTGGACGAGCGGCTCACCCCCTGCGTGGATTTCGGCCACCTGTACGCCCGCTCCCTGGGGGAGCTGGAGGGACAAGAAGCCTGCGTCCGGATGCTGGACCGGATTCAGGAAGTGCTGGGGGAGGAGCGGGCCAGCCATTTCCACAGCCATTTTTCCAAAATCCAGTTTACCCCCAACGGGGGCGAGAAGATGCACCTGACCTTTGACCAGGAGGACTTTGGGCCCGACCCGGCCCCCCTTATGGCGGAGGTGGCCCGCCGGGGCTGGAGCCCGACTTTCATCTGTGAAAGTGCGGGGACTCAGGCAGAGGATGCGCTGGTCATGAAGCGCCTCTATCAAAATGCGTTATAGGGCCGTCATTTAGGACGGCTGTGCCACTTATACCAGAAAGGAAGTCTTTCAAATGAATCATCTCAATCAAATCGCGGCCAAGCTGGACGAATACAAGCTGGACGCCATGCTCATCACCAGCGAGCCCGGCGAATTTTATGCCATCGGCTTTCACGGTGAGGGTATGGTCATCGTGACCAAGGGGGAGAGCCGCTATTTTACCGACTCCCGGTATATCGAAGCGGCAGGCAAGCAGGTCACCGGCGCCGCTATCACCATGACCGACCGGAACAAGAACTTCATGACCCTGGCCCAGCAGGCGGTGGAGGAACTGGGCATTGGCAAGCTGGGCTTTGAGGACGGCTATATGACCGTAGCCTCCTATAACCAGTACAGCAAGCTGCCCTGCGAGCTGGTCCCTGCCCAGAGCCTGGTGAACAACCTGCGGGCGGCCAAGGACGACGAGGAGATCGCCCTGATGAAGAAGGCCCAGGAGATCACCGACCAGGCCTTTGATGCCATCCTGAAATTCATTCAGCCCGGCATGACCGAGCGGGAGATTGCCGCCCGGCTCCAGTATGAGATGCTGTGCCGGGGCGCTGACAAGATGTCCTTTGACCCCATTGTGGTGTCCGGCCCCAACGGTTCCCTGCCCCACGGCATCCCCGGGGACAAGAAGGTGCAGAAGGGTGAGTTTCTCACCATGGACTTTGGCTGTAAGTATGGCGGCTACTGCTCCGATATGACCCGCACCATCGCCTTGGGCGAGCCCACCGAGGAGATGCGCAAGGTATACGATACCGTGCTGAAGGCCCAGCTGGCCGGCATCGCCGCCGCTAAGGCGGGCGTGCCCGGCAAGGAGATCCACAATGCCGCCGCCAAGGTGATTGAGGACGCCGGTTACGGGGCATACTTTGGACACGGCTTCGGCCACAGCGTGGGCATTGAGATCCACGAATCCCCCAACGCCAACAGCCGGGACGAGACCCCCATGCCTGTAGGGGCCGCCGTCTCCGCCGAGCCCGGCATCTACCTGCCCGGCAAGTTCGGTGTGCGTATCGAGGATGTGCTCATTTACACCGCCGAGGGCAATGTGAACCTGACCAAATCTCCCAAAGAGCTGATTATCCTGTAATTGAGACCGGCTCAAAAAGCCTGCCCGGCTGGATGCAGGGTGCCATATATTTGAGGGAGGGGCTTGCTTATGCTGATGCTGATACCATTGCTGAACGTTATTTTTAGAATGGCCGAACTTTGTTTTTACATTTTGGGTATTATCGCCTTTTCGGTATACCTGAAACGCAATGGAATAGGGAAGAGATAGTATTTGTATGGCCTGGATGTTTCAGCCGGAGCCCGGGAGCAGATGGAAGGCTGTATGGCAAAATCCCTTAAAAAGATGGGACTACCCCTTGCAAAGCGGGAAATAATAGGGTAAAATGACTTAGCTGATTATATAAAATACCTTTTGGAGGATGAATTTCAATGCCTACGATTTCTGCCAGTGATTTCCGCAACGGCGTGACCTTTGAGATGGACGGCCAGGTCATGCAGGTCGTCGAGTTCCAGCACGTGAAGCCCGGCAAGGGCGCCGCTTTCGTCCGCACCAAGATGAAGAACGTCATCACCGGCGGCGTGACCGAGACCTCCTTCAACCCCACCGCCAAGTTTGAGCAGGCCTATGTGGAGCGCAAGGATATGGAGTACAGCTACAACGACGGCGATCTGTACTACTTCATGGACCCCGAGACCTACGATCTGGTGCCCATTGGCTCCGAGCTGCTGGGTGACAACTTCCGCTTTGTGAAGGAGAACATGGTGTGCAAGATCAACTCCTACAAGGGTAAGATCTTCGCCGTGGAGCCCCCCACCTTTGTGGAGCTGGAGGTCAGCGAGACCGACCCCGGCTTCAAGGGCGACACCGCCACCAACGTGACCAAGCCCGCCACGCTGGAAACCGGCGCCGAGATCAAGGTGCCTCTGTTCATCAACCCCGGCGACAAGATCAAGATCGACACCCGTACCGGCGAGTACCTGGAGCGCTGCAAGGCCTAAGCGTCCGAGCATCCGGGAGCAGGCGCACAGTGAACCACCCCAAAACCATTCCCATTCCACTGGCCCTTCGAGGCCGATGACTGAGAAAAGGAGAACGCATTATGACGATTTCTGAGAAGGTCGCGTATCTGAAGGGCCTGGCAGAGGGCCTGAACATCGACACCGAGAAGTCCAAGGAGGGCAAGCTCATCTCCGTGATGATCGGCATCCTGGAGGAGATCGGTATGTCTCTGGAGGATCTGGAGGAGAACAATGTGGCTCTGGGCGAGGAGATCGACGCCATCTCTGACGACCTGGCCGACGTGGAGAAGGCCGTCTATGAGGACGAGGACGACGAAGATGAGGACGACTGCTGCTGCGGCGACGACGATTTCTTCGAGACTGAGTGCCCCAACTGCGGGGAGACTCTGGTCATTGATGAGTCCGTCCTGGACGAGGGTGTGATCCAGTGCCCCAACTGCAAGCAGAAGTTTGCACTGGACCTGTCTGACGACTGCTGCTGCGGCGACGAGGACGGGGACGACTGCGGCTGTGGCTGTGGCTGTGAGGACCACGACCACGAGGAGTAATCCACATCATTCAGGAGCGTTGCGGAAAAACCGCAACGCTCCTTTTCATTTGGGCGATGTTTTTGTATATGGCCCAAAAACCCGTGGGATTTTGGTGAAAATGAAAAGGGATGTCTCTTGCGTCTTTCTATGGGACCGTAGTATAATGGGCTCGGATTAGATTAGATTAACTTATAATACAGTGGATGGGATAAGATGAAGACACAAGAGACACAAAACCAAAAGACCCTGGAGGAGGTGCGCCCCGGCGAACGGGGCACTATCCTGCGGGTGGGCAATGACCGGGGCCCGGTGAAGCGCCGTTTGGTGGACATGGGCCTCACCCCCGGCACCCAGGTTATGGTGCGCAAGGTGGCTCCCTTCGGCGACCCGGTGGAGCTCAACCTGCGGGGCTATGAGCTGTCCCTGCGGAAATCAGATGCTGCCCAGATTCTCATCGCCACCGGTGAGGAGGGGGAGCGGCGGGCCCAGATCCGCAAGCAGCGCATGGGCATGGTGCAGCACCTGCCTGACGAGGAGACCCTACGGCGGATGGACGCCGACCACGCTCACGAGGCCGCCGAGCACGGCGGCGTGCCCGACTATGCCAGCCACGACACCCGGGAGATGAAGCTGGCTCTGGTGGGCAACCCCAACTGCGGAAAGACCACCCTCTTTAACGCCCTCACCGGCTCCAACCAGTATGTGGGCAACTGGCCCGGTGTCACGGTGGAGAAAAAGGAGGGCAGGGCGGAGGTGGACGGCAAAGCCGTCACCATCGTAGACCTGCCCGGCATTTATTCCATGTCCCCCTACTCCATGGAGGAGATCGTGGCCCGGGATTTCATTGTGGGGGAGCGGCCCGACGCCATCATTGACATCATCGACGCCACCAACATCGAGCGTAACCTGTACCTGACTGCCCAGTTGCTGGAACTGGAGCGCCCCATGGTCATTGCCCTGAACTTTATGGACGAGGTGGAGCGCCACGGAGACAAGATCGATGTAGACCAGCTCTCCAAGACCCTGGGTGTGCCGGTGATCCCCATCACCGCCCGGTCGGGCAAGAACATCCAGAAGCTGCTGGAGGTGGCCCATCACCAGATGCACGTGGGCGTCACCGTGGAGCCAGACGACCTGTATGACGACTTTACCCACCAGATCCACCACAAGGTGGGCGAGCTGATCCACGACAAGGCCTACGCCGCCCACATTCCCGCCCACTGGGCCTCCATCAAGCTGATCGAGGGGGACCAGCTGGTGGAGGAGACTTTGGGCCTGAGCCAGAAGGAAAAGGCGGATTTGGAACGGGTGTGTCAGGAGTATGAGGGGGCCTATGAGCTGGGCGACCGGGAAACCCTCATTGCAGACGCCCGCTATCAGTTCATCCAGAAGGTGGTGGACGGGTGCGTCAAGCGGGGCCGTCCCCTGGGTACCCCCACCTTGTCTGACAAGATCGACGCCATTGTCACCCATAAATTTTTTGCCATTCCCGTATTCCTGCTGATGATGCTGGCCATGTTTGCCCTCACCTTCGGGCCGGGCCAGATGCTGGCTGACGGGGTGGATACCCTCATCGGCGGCTATTTTGCCGATGGGGTCCGTAGCGTGCTGGCAGCCGCTGGTACCGCCCCCTGGGTGGAGGCTCTGCTGGTGGACGGCGTGATCGCCGGTGTGGGCGGCGTCCTTACCTTCCTGCCCCAGATTGCCATTTTGTTTTTGTTCCTCTCCTTCCTGGAGGATTCCGGCTACATGGCCCGGGCCGCCTTTATCATGGACCGGCTGCTGCGGCGGTTTGGTCTCAGCGGCAAGGCCTTTATCCCCATGCTGATGGGCTTTGGATGTACTGTTCCCGCCGTCATGGGGGCGCGAACCATGGAGAATGAGAAGGACCGGCGGATGACCATTATGCTGGTGCCCTTCATGTCCTGCTCCGCCCGGCTGCCGGTGTACGGCCTGCTCACCGCCGCCTTTTTCCCCAAGTACGGCGGACTGGTGGTATTCTCCCTCTATCTCCTGGGCCTGATCTTTGCCATCCTCTCCGGCATCCTGCTGAAGAAGCTGGTATTCAAGGGGGAGCCCGCCGCCTTTGTGCTGGAGCTGCCCCCCTACCGCCTGCCTACCCTGAAAAATATCGCCCTCCATGTGTGGGAGAAGGTGAAGGGCTTCCTTATCAAGGCGGGCACCCTGATCCTGGCCATGAGCGTGCTGCTGTGGTTCCTCCAGACCTTTGGTGTGGAGAATGGGGGCTTCTGTATGGTGTCCAACGAGGAGTACTCCATCCTGGGGACCATCGGCTCCCTGCTGGCCCCCATCTTTGCGCCCCTGGGCTTCGGCACCTGGCAGGCGGCGGTGGCGCTGCTCTCCGGCCTCATCGCCAAGGAGATGGTGGTGTCCTCCATGAGCATGTTCTACGGCTTTTCGGTCACCGCCAGCGGGGCGGCCATTGCCGCCGCTCTGGGTGGCACCTTCCAGAGCCCTCTGGCCGCCTACTCCTTCCTGGTGTTCGTGCTGCTCTATGTCCCCTGTGTGGCGGCGGTGTCCACCATCCGTAAGGAGATGAACTCGGTGAAGTGGACTCTGGCCTCTATCGGCTGGCAGCTGTGCGCCGCCTGGCTGGGTTCCTTCCTGGTCTACCAGATCGGCTCTTTGTTCTTGAGGTAACTATATGCTGAAAATTCTGATTTACATCGGGGTGGCCGCCCTCATTCTCTGGGCGGCAGTCTACCTCATTTACCGGTTCCACCAGAGCCTGAAGGGCAAGCGGGGGTGTGACTGCGGCGGCTGCTCCAGCTGTCCCCATACCTACTGCCGCCACCGGAAAACATCATAAAAGGAGGCCGTCCCATGGAGGAAACATACAAACAGCTCCAGAAATGGATCAACGAAAGCGATAACATCGTCTTTTTCGGCGGGGCCGGAGTATCCACCGAGAGCGGAATCCCCGATTTCCGCAGCGTGGACGGCCTGTACAATCAGCAGTATGCCTATCCCCCGGAAACCATTCTGAGCCACAGCTTTTTTGAGAAAAATCCTGAGGAATTTTACCGGTTTTATCACAACAAGATGCTCTTCCCCAACGCCAAGCCCAACGCCGCTCATTTGAAGCTGGCGGAGCTGGAGCGGGTGGGTAAGCTGAAGGCCGTGGTGACCCAGAACATCGACGGGCTTCACCAGGCGGCGGGCAGTGTCAATGTGTACGAGCTCCACGGCTCGGTCCACCGGAACTACTGCATGAAGTGCCGCCAGTTCTATGACCTGGACTTTATGACCAAGAGCGAGGGGGTCCCCCACTGCCCGGTGTGCGGCGGGATGATCAAGCCCGATGTGGTGCTCTACGAGGAATCTTTGGACCAGGAGACCATCGAGGCGGCAGTGCTGGCCATCTCCCGGGCAGATATGCTCATCATCGGCGGCACCTCTCTGGCGGTGTACCCGGCGGCGGGCCTGGTCCGCTACTACCGGGGGAACAAGCTGACCCTCATCAACAAAAGCCCAACCCCTTATGACAAAGAGGCTGATCTGGTGATTGCCGGTCCCATTGGGGAGATTTTGGGGGCCATCCGAGTATTATGACAAAGCGGACCTGCTGGAAAACAGCGGGTCCGTTTTTCTCTAACTTGCCAAGGGCCGGACTTCCCGGTATAATGGAGGCACTACGAAAGGGGAGGCTGGCGTTATGTTCGACTTCACGCAGATCAGCCACTATCGGGAGAACAACCGCCTGGAGGCCAAGCTGGCCACCGGCGGCCTGCCCCACAGCATTTGGGAGACCTACTCCGCCTTTGCCAATACCTATGGCGGAGTGATTCTGCTGGGGGTGGAGGAGCTGTCCGACCACAGCCTGCGGGTGCAGGGTTTGCTGGACCCCCAGGGGATGGTGGAGGAGTTCATCGCCGGACTGGACGATCCGGCAGTGGTCAGCGTCAACCTCCTCCGGGAGGAGGATATCCAGATCCTCCATGTGGACGGCGGGGATATCGTGGCCATCACGGTACCCATGGCCGAGCGGGACCAGCTGCCGGTGTACATCGGGGGCAATCTCCGCCGGGGGGCTTACCGCCGCAGTGGGGACGGGGACTACCACTGTACCCAGGCCGAGCTCAACGCCATGCTGAGCGGCCGGTCCCATTGAGTACAAATTGGGGGCAAAAAGGCCGGTGCAACCGGAAGTTTACGTGAAAAAACCCAAACGCAACCGAAAATTGGTTCTGGTTGCGCTTGGGTTTTGCTATGCTGGGGCTACCTTGAGGGGAGGATGAGAAGATGAGTTTTGGAGCGAATTTACAATTCCTGCGGGACAAGGCGGGCATGACCCAGGAGGAGCTGGCCGAACAGCTTCAGGTGTCCCGCCAGTCGGTGAGCAAGTGGGAGTCGGACGCCAGTTTTCCGGAAATGGAAAAATTGCTGGTGCTGTGCGAGCTCTTTCATACCAACCTGGATACCCTGCTGCGGGGCAATGTACAGGAGAGTATGCGGGCCGATACCATCGGATATGACCGGTTTATGAATTGGTTTTCCAACTGGATTGCCCTGGGGGTAGGGCTCATTATCCTGTCGGTGGCGGTGGGCCTGGGGTGTCGGGGGTGGTTTGGGGCGCCGGAAATTGCCGTTCCCGCGGTGCTGCTGTCCGGCGTGGCGGTGGCGGTGGCTATCCTCATTGTGGCCGGGATGCGGTATGACCGCTTCGAGAAGGAACACCCCATGATTCAGGACTTCTATACCCAGGAACAGCGAGAGCAGTACCTGAACCGCTTTCCCTTTCTTATCGCCCTGCCGGTGGCGCTCATCATTATCGGAACCCTGTGGCTGGTGCTGCTGGGGGAATGGGCGGAACAGCAGGGGGAACGAGCCGAACTGGGACTGGTTGCCGGTTATCTGGCGACTGTGGCGGTAGCGGTGTCCGTACTGGTGTGGGCTGCCCTTCGCAAGGGAAAATATGACATTGACACCTGGAATAAAATACACAATCCCAGCCCTGAGCTGTTGGCTCGCCAGAAAAAAGCGGGCTGGGTGTGCGGGGCCATCATGATCGCCGCCACTGTGATTTACATGATCGTGGGTTTCGGCACTATGGCGATAGGAAATGACTATGGAAATAACTGGGGCTGGCGCTGGGGGTGGATCGTCTATCCCATTGCCGGTGTAGGCTGTGCTTTAGCTTCCCACCTGATCGAAAAAGAGGAGAACGAATGAGAAACATCGCCTGCCGCGGCTGCGGCAGGCGATGTTTTATTACAGGTTGGCATCCAGCACAGCGGTATAAGCCTGGGGGGGCATGACGCCCACCTTCCGGTCAAACTCCTTGCCGTCCTTCAGGAAAATAACGGTGGGGATGCTCATGACGCCGAAGCGCATGGCCAGGTCGGGCTCGTCGTCCACATTGACCTTGCCCACCAGGGCCTTGCCCTCATATTGACCGGCCAGATCCTCCATCACAGGGGCCAGCATTTTACAGGGACCGCACCAGGAGGCCCAGAAATCCACCATGGAAATGCCGTTGGAAACCGCCTTGTCAAAGGCATCGGTAGTCAGATGAATGATAGACATAAAAAACATCCTTTCTTTCTGATAAACAATTTAAGCTTGAAGCTGATCCAGATATTCCGCAGCCCGCAGGCCGGCCACCAGGCCCTCGCCCACCGCCTTGGACACCTGGAGGGGAAGGCCAGTGCAATCACCGGCGGCGAAGACGCCGGGCAGATTGGTGGACATATTCCGGTCCACCTTCAGATAGCCGTTTTCCACCGCCAGCCCGGGCAGCAGGTCAGCAGGGGCCATGGAGGGGCGGAGAATGAACACCCCTTCACAGGGAATGGTGGTGCTGCCCGCCCGCAGGGCGGTTACTCGCCCCTCACCCAAAATCTCCACCTTGGGTGCTTTGACAAAGGGAATGTCAGGCCGCAGGCCGTCAGGGTCCTTATCGCTGACATAGGTCACCTTGCAGCCCAATTCCTGAAGATAGTTGGCCTCGTGGGGCGCGTCGGCCGCTTTGCCCACCACCACGACCTCCTTGTTCCGGTAGAGCATACCGTCGCAGGTGGCACAGTAGCTGACGCCGGAGCCCAGCAGTTCCACCTCGCCGGGGTATTTGTTGGCCCACACCACGCCGGTGGCCAGAATGATGGCCCGGGCCTGCTCCATTTCGCTGCCGATACTGAGATAGAATGTGTCGCCCATGGACATGATATTCAGCACCCGGCCTGTCTTCTGCTCCGCCCCCATCTGGGCGGCGTGGGTCTGAAAACGATCCAGCAGCTCCTGACCGCTGACCTGGGGAAAGCCTAGGTAATTGTCGATCCGCTGGGTTTTGCGGAGGGGATTGTCCCGGTCGTCGCCGCTGACCACCAGCACCGACTTGTTCCGCACCCTGGCCTGGACGGCGGCGGACAGGCCAGCGGGGCCGCCGCCGATCACCGCAATGTCGTACAATGGTATTCCTCCTCACACTCTCCGAACAAAGCGGCGATCACAGAGGCCGCCTGTGGGTCGGAGACTTCATAGTAGACCTCATTGCCGGAGCGGGCCGCCTTGACTACGCCGGCCGCCTTCAGGCGCATAAGGTGCTGGGAGATGCAGGACTGGGACTGACCGGTGTTGGCCTCCATACAGCCCACATTGCGGCAGCCGCAATGGAGCAGGCCCCGGACAATCTGTAACCGAAGCGGGTGGGACAGGGCCTTCAGCAGCTCCGCTTTTTCCAGATAGATGGATTCCAACCCTTCCATGGGATCACCTCGCTGTGTTAATCTATATATTATTATATTCAAATGTTCTAATATGTCAAGAGGAATTCCATCTTTTTTTCTGAGGGATGTGGGTGGGTAGAGGTTGACAGGACTAACTCATAATAGTATACTACACCCCAGGGGGGTGTCTGACATGATGGCAGACCAGAAAACCGTCCTCCGGCTGCTGCGTACCGCCCGGGGACAGATCGACGGAATTATCAAAATGGTAGAGGAAAACCGTTACTGCATTGATATCTCTCAGCAGCTTATGGCTACCGAGGCCATACTCAATCGGACCAACAAGGAGATCCTGGCGGCCCACCTGAAGCACTGCGTTCAGGAGGCGGATACGCCGGAGGCCCGCAGCCAGAAGATCGACGAGTTTATTGGAACACTGAGCAAGATTTTGAAGTAGAAAGATGATATGGTGCAACCATGAAGCAAAAGTTTGAGGTAACTGGTATGACCTGCGCCGCCTGCTCCGTACCCCACGGCATAGGGTATGCCGTGGGGGCCCCAAGATTTGATCTGCACGGGCGAAGTGAATTCGCCCGGCATCAAGGGTTTGCTGCGCAAACCGCTTGGATGGGCGGAGCAGGCGCGGTGTGGAAAGTCTGGTGAGAATATGAAGCAAAAGTTTGAGGTAACTGGTATGACCTGCGCCGCCTGTTCGGCTCACGTGGAAAAAGCGGTGTGCAAGGTGGCAGGGGTAGATCAGGTCAATGTGAACCTACTGGGCAACTCCATGGTGGTGGAGTACAACGAGGGTCAGACCGACGCCGGGCAGATTATCCACGCTGTGGAGGAGGCGGGCTATGGCGCTGCCCTTTCCGCAACCAAGGGAACAGCTGCGGCCCGGCCCAAAGCGGAAAATGTTATGGAGGAAGAGGCCGCCGGGATGAAGCGGCGGTTCTTGACCTCCCTGATTTTCCTGGTGCCCTTGTTCTATATTGCCATGGGGCACATGATGGGCTGGCCCCTGCCCGCCTTCTTCCACGACCCGGGCAACGTATTTGTGGTGGCCTTTTTGCAGTTTTTACTCACCCTGCCCATCATGTATATCAACGATAAGTATTATCGGGTGGGATTTAAAACTCTGTGGCATCGCTCGCCCAATATGGACTCTCTCATTGCCCTGGGCTCCGCTGCGGCGGTGGTCTACGGTGTGGCGGCCCTGTTCCAGATCGCCTGGGGCCTGGGCCACGGCGATCAGGCCCGGGTGGACAAGTGGTCTATGGACCTGTACTTTGAGTCCGCAGGCATGATCCTTACCCTTATCACCCTGGGCAAATGGCTGGAGACCCGCTCCAAGGGCAAGACCAGCCAGGCCATCACCCGGCTCATGGATCTGGCCCCCAAAACGGCCACCGTCCAGCGGGATGGGAAAGAGGTGGAGGTACCGGTAGAGACTGTGGCGCCTGGAGACCTGGTGGTGGTCCGGCCCGGCGGCCGCATCCCGGTGGACGGAGTGGTGGTGGAGGGGGGCTCCGCTGTAGACGAGTCCGCCCTTACCGGGGAGTCCCTGCCGGTGGAGAAAGGGCCGGGTGATACGGTGGCCGCCGCCTCCATCAATAAATCGGGCTTCTTTACCTTCCGGGCCACCCGGGTGGGGGAGGACACCACCCTGGCTCAGATGATTCGTCTGGTGGAGGAGGCCTCCGCCTCCAAAGCCCCTATTGCCAAGCTGGCCGACCGGGTGGCGGGCATCTTTGTGCCCACAGTCATAGCCATCGCTCTGGTGACGGCGGTGGTGTGGTTGGTGCTCACCCGCTCGGTTGAATCCGCCCTCACCGCCGGGGTGGCGGTGCTGGTCATCTCTTGCCCCTGCGCCCTGGGGCTGGCCACCCCGGTAGCCATTATGGTGGGCACCGGCAAGGGGGCGGAAAACGGCATCCTCATCAAGTCAGCCGAGGCTTTGGAGACACTCCACACAGTGAAAACCGTGGTGCTGGACAAGACCGGTACCCTGACCCAGGGCAAGCCGTCGGTTACCGACTGTATTCCCTCCCCTGGCGTGACGGAGGAAGAGCTTCTATGCGTGGCCGCCTCTCTGGAGAAACCGTCGGAGCATCCCCTGGCCGAGGCCATTCTGGCCGAGGCGGAGGAGCGGAATATCCCCCTGGCCCCCATTCAGGACTTTGAAGCTGTTCCGGGGCGTGGTGTCCGGGGGAGCCTCCACGGTGCCGCCGTGCTGGCAGGCAATCGAGCTATGCTGGAGGAGGCGGGTATCCCCTTGGAGGGTTTTGTGGGTCAGGCTGAAACCTTGGCCCAGGATGGCAAGACCCCGCTGTACTTTGCGGAAAACGGAAAACTTTTGGGGGTGGTGGCCGCCGCCGATACTCCAAAGCCCACCAGTGCCGCCGCCGTCCAGGGCTTCCGGGACCTGGGCATTGACGTGGTCATGCTCACCGGCGACAACCAGCGTACTGCCCAGGCGGTGGGCCGGGCCCTGGGGGTTACCCAGGTCATTGCGGAGGTGCTGCCTCAGGATAAGGAAAAGGTGGTGGCCGACCTCCAGGCCCAGGGGGGACGGGTAGCCATGATCGGCGACGGCATCAACGACGCCCCCGCTCTGGCCCGAGCGGATGTGGGCATGGCCATCGGGGCGGGTACCGACGTGGCCATCGAGTCGGCCGACGTGGTGCTGATGAAGAGCGACCTGCTGGACGCCGTCACCGCCGTGCGGCTGTCCAAACAGGTGATCCGCAACATCAAGGAAAATCTGTTCTGGGCCTTCATCTATAATATCATCGGCATTCCGCTGGCCGCCGGGGTGTGGTATCCCCTGTTTCACCTTCAGCTCTCCCCCATGTTCGGCGCCGCCGCCATGAGTCTGAGCTCGGTGTGTGTGGTATCCAACGCCCTGCGGCTGAAGTGGTTCAAGCCCTCCCATCAGGAGATGCCGGAGAAGCAAATGCAAACAGAGAAAGGAACGAGTGCTATGACCAAGACCATGACCATCAATGGAATGATGTGCGCCCACTGCCAGGCCCATGTGGAAAAGGCCCTCAACGCCCTGGACGGGGTAGAGGCCAAGGTGGACCTGGAGGCCAAGACCGCCACCGTGACCCTGTCCAAGGAGGTCTCAGACGACGTGCTGAAAAATGCCGTCACCGAGGCGGGGTATGAGGTAGTCTCCATCCAGTGAGCATTTAGCACAGGGACGGCCTACGGGCCGTCCCTGTGCTATTTTGATGGAAAGGACAGGAAAAAAGGTGGCCGTTTTGTAAAAATTGAATGGTTTGTGTAAAATGCAGATTGCCCTTTTTCCGGTAAGAGAGTATAATAGGACCAAGCTCAGGGAGGAAAAACAACCACGTTGCACCGACCTGGGCTATTTGTGTGATAGGAAAGGAAGGTAGATCACATTGAAGAAGTCTAAGAAGCTCCTTGCGCTGCTGCTCTCTCTTGCCATGATCGTGGGCCTGGCGGCCTGCACCAGCACCAACCCCAGCGGCGGCAACACCGAGACCCAGTCCGGCAACAGCGCCTCCCCCTCCGGCAACACCGAGACCCAGAGCGGCGGCACCGTCACCGACTCCGCCGGCAGCATCCTCAACGAGGACGGCACCTTTGAGATCGCCATGATTACCGATAAGGGCGATATCAACGACAAGTCCTTCAACCAGGGCACCTGGGAGGGCATCCTGGACTACTGCCAGACCAACGGCAAGACCTGTAAGTACTATAAGCCCGTGGACGCCACCACCGACGACTATGTGGCCGCCATGGAGCAGGCTATCAAGGACGGCGCCAAGGTGGTCGTGACCCCCGGCTTCCTGTTTGAGGAGCCCGTCTATATCGTGCAGGAGAACCACCCCGACGTGAAGTTCATCCTCATCGACGGCAACCCCCACAACGCCGACTATTCCGACTATAAGACCACCGACAACACCGTGGGCATCCTCTTCTCCGAGGAGCAGGTGGGCTATCTGGCCGGTTACGCCGCTGTGAAGGACGGCTACACCAAGCTGGGCTTCTTCGGCGGTCAGCCCGTCCCCGCCGTTATCCGTTACGGCTACGGCTATGTCCAGGGCGCCAACGACGCCGCCAAGGAGCTGGGCATCACCGTGGATATGCGCTACTTCAACACCGACAGCTTTGACGCCACTCCCGAGGCTCAGACCCGTGCCGCCAGCTGGTACACCGCCGGCACTGAGATCATCTTCGGCTGCGGCGGCTCCGTGGGCAACTCCGTCATGGCCGCCGCTGAGCAGAACAACGGCCTGGTCATCGGCGTGGACGTGGACCAGTCCACCGAGTCCGATACCGTTGTCTCCTCCGCTATGAAGGGCCTGTCCGCTGCCGTGGAGCAGATGCTGGATTCCTACTACAACGACAACTTCTCCGTGGGCGGTCAGAACCTGACCCTGGGCGCCGCCGATGACGCCGTCAAGCTGCCCATGGATACCTCCAAGTGGCAGAACTTCACCCAGGAGGACTATGACGCTCTGTATGCCAAGCTGGCCAGCGGTGAGATCACCCTCCAGAAGGACACCGACGCCAATGGCAATCCCATCGCCTCCCCCGTGGATCTGGGCTGCACCAACGTCAATGTGACTGTGGAGTAAGTTTTTCTCCGCACAGGAGCGGACGCACTTTGCTGCGCCCGCTCCTTTTTTGTGCCAGTATACAGTTCTGCTTGCGCATAAGAACAAGAAACGGTATAATAGTAACAACTGAACAAACCGCACCCGGCAGTTTGTTCCCGCGCCTATGCGGATCACCAGGAAAGGGAGGGATGGCGGATGAGTGAGTATGTCATTGAGATGTGTAATATCACCAAGGAGTTTCCTGGCATCATTGCCAATGACAACATCACTTTACAGCTAAAAAAGGGCGAAATCCACGCGCTGTTGGGCGAGAACGGCGCGGGTAAGTCCACCCTGATGAGCGTCCTGTTCGGACTTTACCAGCCGGAAAAAGGCGTCATTAAAAAAGACGGAAAAGAAGTGAAGATCAAGGACCCCAACGACGCAAACGCGCTGGGGATCGGCATGGTACACCAGCACTTCAAACTGGTACACAACTTCTCGGTGCTGCAAAATATTATTCTCGGCGTGGAGACCACCAAGGGCGGCTTTCTGAAAATGGACGATGCCCGGAAAAAGGTCATGACTCTGTCCGAGCAGTACGGCCTGCGGGTGGACCCGGACGCCCTCATTGAGAACATCACGGTAGGCATGCAGCAGCGGGTGGAGATCCTGAAGATGCTCTACCGGGACAACGAGATCCTTATTTTTGACGAGCCCACCGCAGTGCTCACCCCCCAGGAGATTGACGAGCTGATGAAGATCATGAAGGGGCTGGCCGCTGAGGGCAAGAGCATCCTGTTCATCACCCACAAGCTCAACGAGATCAAGGCGGTGGCAGACCGCTGCACTGTGCTGCGCAAAGGCAAATATGTGGGCACCGTCAATGTCGCCGACGTCTCCAAGGAGGAGATGAGCGAGATGATGGTGGGCCGCAAGGTCTCTCTGAACGTGGAGAAGGAGCCCTCCCATCCCTCCGAGGTGGTCTTTGAGGTGGAAGGCCTCACCGTGGTCAATAAGGAGCACGGGAAAAAGGTAGTGGACAATGTCTCCTTCCAGGTGCGCCGGGGCGAGATCGTCTGTATCGCCGGTATCGACGGCAACGGTCAGTCGGAGCTCATTCAGGCGGTCACCGGCCTCATCAAGGCCGACAGCGGCACCGTCAAGCTGAAAGGAGAGGACATCACCCATGCCTCCATCCGCCACCGCAATACCCACGGCATGAGCCACATCCCGGAGGACCGTCACAAGCACGGCCTGGTGCTGGATTACCCTCTGTCCTACAACCTGGTGCTACAGAGCTATTTTGAGCCGGAATACTGCCAGGCCGGGTTTTTGAAGTATGACAAGATCAACCAATACGCGGAAAAGCTGATTGGGAAGTACGACATCCGTTCCGGCCAGGGCGGGAGCACCATTGCCCGCTCTATGTCGGGCGGCAACCAGCAGAAAGCCATCGTGGCCCGGGAGATTGACCGGGACCCGGATCTGCTTATCGCAGTCCAGCCTACCCGAGGCCTGGATGTGGGCGCCATTGAGTATATCCACCGGCAGATCGTAGCTGAGCGGGACCGGAACAAGGCGGTGCTGCTGGTCTCCCTGGAGCTGGACGAGGTCATGAATCTGTCCGACCGGATTCTGGTCATCTATGAGGGGCAGATCGTGGCCGATCTGGACCCCAGCAAGGTCACCGTGCAGGAGCTGGGCCTCTACATGGCCGGTTCCAAGCGAGAGGAGGGGAAGTAAATGAAGGACAAGCGTCTGGGCAATCCTCTCCAGCGGCAAGGCGTGCAGAACACCATTGCCGCCATCATTGCCATTCTCATCGGTATGCTGGTGGGCCTGATCGTCCTGCTGTTTACCGACGCATCCCGGGCTGGGGAAGGCATGATGGCCATTCTCACCGGCGGTCTCACCGACCTGAAGAACATGGGCCAGGTGCTCTATTACGCCACACCCCTCATTATGACCGGCCTGTCCGTGGGCTTTGCCAAAAAGACCGGCCTGTTCAACATCGGCGCGCCCGGCCAGTATATGATGGGAGCCTTTGCCGCTGTCTATGTGGGCGTTAAGTGGACCTTCCTGCCTGCGGGCATCCACTGCATCGTGGCCGTTCTGGCCGCCTGCCTCTTCGGGGCCATCTGGGGCATCCTGCCCGGCCTGCTCAAGGCATGGCGTGGCATTAACGAGGTCATCACCTGCATCATGATGAACTATATCGCCATGAGTATGTCCAACGTGCTCATCCGGGCCTTTATCTATGACCGGGCCAAGAACCAGTCCTTCCGCCCTGATGAGACAGCGGAACTGCCCAAAATGGGCTTTGATAAGATTTTCGTAGGGGAGAGCGGTACCCCCTCCAGCGTCAACGCCGGTATCGTGGTGGCCATTGTGCTGGCCATTGTGGTGTGGGTGGTGCTGGAAAAGACCAAGATGGGCTATGAGCTCAAGGCCTGCGGCTTCAACAAGGACGCGGCCAAATACGCCGGTATCAGCGAAAAGCGCAACATCGTGCAGGCCATGATTATCTCCGGCGCTCTGGCGGGCATCGGCGGCGGCCTGAACTATCTGGCCGGCGCGGGCACCGGTATCATGGTGGCCGATACCCTGGCGCAGCAGGGTTTTGACGGCATTGCCGTGGCGCTGCTGGGTATGTCCAACCCCATCGCCATTATCTTCACCGGCATCCTGATGGCCTACCTGACGGTGGGTGGTCTGGCCATGCAGAGCTTTGGCTTTGTGTCCCAGGTCATCACCATCATCACCTCGGTGATCGTCTACTTTGCCGCCTTTATTCTGTTCTTCAGCCAGATCATTGCCAAGTTTGCCAAGGGAAAAGGCGAGAAGCAGAACGCCAACGCTGAGCCGGGCGACAGCGGACAGGCCCCGCCTGCCCAGCCGCCAACGCCCCCCACGGAAGGAGGTGAGCAGGCATGAGTGGTCTTGATCTGATTATCTTCCTGGTCCAGCAGACCATGACCTTTGCTATCCCTCTGCTGGTGGTGGCCCTGGGCGGCCTGTTCGCCGAGCGGTCCGGTATCGTCAACATCGCTCTGGACGGTACCATGATTATCGGTGCCTTTGCTGGTATCCTGTTCATGCACATCATCCAGGCCAGCTACACCGGTCAGGGCATCCTGCTGCTCTCCCTGCTGGTGGCCGCCGTTT
The DNA here is from genome assembly GCF_944385615.1 of uncultured Flavonifractor sp. Classification (GTDB taxonomy): domain Bacteria; phylum Bacillota; class Clostridia; order Oscillospirales; family Oscillospiraceae; genus Flavonifractor. Next base: position 51,964 of record NZ_CALWXV010000001.1, read on the forward strand.
CCGGTATCGTCATCAGCCTGGTCCACGCCTTTGCCTCCATCAACATGAAGGCCGACCAGACCATCTCCGGCACCGCCATCAACACCTTTGCACCCGCCTTTGCCATCTATGTGGCCCGTATGGTGGTGGGCGTGCAGCAGGTCCCCTTCCAGAATGACTTTCTCATTCAGAAGGTGCCGGTCCTGGGGGATATCCCCCTGATCGGGCCCATGTTCTTCCAGAAGGCCTATATCACCACCTATCTGGGCATCGTCATCCTGGTATTGTCCGCTGTGGTGCTGTACAAGACCCGCTTCGGCCTGCGGCTGCGGGCCTGCGGCGAGCACCCCCAGGCCGCCGACTCGGTGGGTATCAACGTTTACAAGATGCGCTATGCCGGTACCCTGATTTCCGGGGCTCTGGCCGGTATGGGCGGCGTGATCTTCGTGGTGCCCACCTCGGTGAACTTCAATGCTACCGTGTCCGGCTACGGCTTCCTGGCTCTGGCGGTGCTCATCTTTGGACAGTGGAAGCCTGGTCGTATCCTGTTCGCCGCCATCTTCTTCGGCTTTATGAAGACTCTGTCGGTGACCTACGCCAACATTCCGGTGCTGTCCGATATGGGCTGGTCCAGCGATATCTACAAGATGATCCCCTATGTGGCCACCCTGATCGTGCTGGCCTTTACTTCCAAGAAATCTGCCGCCCCCAGAGCGGAGGGCATCCCCTACGACAAGGGCGAGCGCTAAAAAAGCAAAATGAAAGGGGCCGTCGGCCCCTTTCGTTTTATGCAGCAAAAAGGAGAGATGAAACATGGTAACCATGGCACAGCGGATCGAGGCCCTGCGTAATGAGGCGGGGCTGTCCCGGCCCGCCCTGGCGGCGGCCCTGGGCTTTCCCAAGAACGCCATTGAAAAGTATGAGACCGGCCGGGCCACCCCAACCAAAGACCAGCAGGAGAAGATGGCCTCCTATTTTGGGGTGTCCCTTTTGTACCTGCGGGGAGAGAGCGGCGATCGGACCCGGCAGGAGGACTGGATGAGCGGCGGACTGTCCGCCAGCGAGGAGGAGCCGGTGTACCGGCCCGTCCCTCCTGTCAAGCGGTCCAAGCCGGAGCCTGCCTCCAGTGGCGGCGGCGCCACCATGCTGGACGCCCTCTTTTCCAGCAAGCAGGCCAAGGACCAGTTCAAGGCCATGGTGCTGGAGGCCCTTCGCTCCCCAGAAGGTCAGGAGCTGATCGCCCAGGCGGTGTGGAAAGAGCTGGCCAAACGGCGCTGAGGGAAAAACAGAAAACCGCCCCCGCCTCAGGACCAAAGTAACGGTCCCGAGGCGGGGGCAGTTTTTTGTAAAAAGGATGCTGCTCAGCCCAGCTGGCCCAGCAGATTGACCATCTCAATGGCGGACAGGGCGCAGTCGTATCCCTTGTTGCCCGCCTTGGTGCCGGCCCGCTCAATGGCCTGCTCAATGGTGTCGGTGGTGAGCACGCCAAAAAGCACCGGCTTGCCGGTCTGGAGGGAGGCTTGGGCCACGCCCTTGGACACCTCGGCGCATACATAGTCGTAATGAGAAGTGGAGCCCCGGATCACCGCGCCCAGGCAGATGACGGCGTCATACTTACCGCTTTGGGCCAGCCGCAGGGCCACCACCGGGATTTCAAAAGCGCCGGGCACCCAGGCCACGTCGATATTCTCTCCGGGAACGCCGTGGCGCACCAGGCCGTCCTCCGCGCCGGAGAGCAGCTTGCTGGTGATAAACTCGTTGAACCGGGACGCCACAATGGCGATGTGTACTTGTTCGCTGCCGACCAGCTTGCCTTCCAGAATGTTCATGTCAATTACCTCCCTGAATGTTGTCTTCCTCGGTCACCTGCTCCAGCAGGTGGCCCATTTTTTCCCGCTTGGTCCACAGATAGAAGTGGTCGTGCTCCTGAGGAGCGATCTCGATGGGTACCCGCTCGGTGATCTCCAGGCCAAAACCGGACAGGCCGTAGATCTTGTCCGGGTTGTTGGTGAGCAACCGCAGCTGGCGTACCCCCAGGTCTCGCAAAATCTGAGCGCCGATCCAGTACTCCCGCAGGTCGGGGGCGAAGCCCAGCTTGATGTTGGCCTCCACCGTATCATAGCCCTGCTCCTGGAGGGTGTAGGTTTTGAGCTTGTTGATAAGGCCGATTCCCCGGCCCTCCTGCCGCATGTAGAGCACCACCCCCCGGCCCTCCTGCTCGATGCGCTCCATGGCGGCGGCCAGCTGCTGGCCGCAGTCACACCGCTGGGAGCCGAACACATCGCCGGTGAGGCACTCAGAGTGGACCCGGCACAGTACCCCCATGCCGTCCCCAATGTCCCCCTTCACCAGGGCCACATGGCTCTCCCCGGTCAGGTCGTTGGTGTAGCCGTAGATGGTGAAGTCGCCATACTTGGTGGGCATCTGAGCCACCGCCTCCCGTACCACGTGCTTGTCGTGGAGGCGGCAGTAGTCCTGTAGATCGTGGATGGTGATGACCTTGATGCCCCACTGCTGGGCGTGCTGCAACAGCTCGGTGGTGCGCATCATGGTGCCGTCGTCCCGCATGATCTCACAGCACAGACCGCACTCGGCCAGCCCCGCGTGGCGGCACAGATCCACCGTGGCCTCGGTGTGGCCGTTGCGGGCCAGCACCCCGCCCCGCCGGGCCACCAGGGGAAACACATGGCCGGGCCGGCGGAACTCCTCCGGCTTGGCATCAGGGGCGGCGCACCGGCGGCAGGTGAGGCCCCGCTCCTCAGCGGAGATGCCGGTGGTGGTGTCCACATGGTCGATGGACACGGTAAAGGCGGTCTGGTGGTTGTCGGTGTTCACCTTCACCATCTGCTCCAGCCCCAGCCGGGTGGCTACCGCCGTCGACATGGGGGTGCAGATCAGGCCCTTGGCGTGGACCGCCATAAAGTTGACATTTTCCGTGGTGGCGAACTGGGCGGCACAGATCAGGTCCCCCTCGTTCTCCCGGTCGGGGTCGTCGATACACATAATGAGGTGTCCGGCCCGCAGCTCCTCCAGGGCCTCCTCAATGGTGGCAAATCCCATGGTTACTTCCTCCTTCTTTAAAATCCATGCTGGGCCAAAAACTCCATGGTGATGCCGGAAGACTTGGGTGCCTCCCGACCCAGAAGCTTGGCCACGTATTTTCCTAAAATATCGGTCTCCAGATTGACGGTGTCCCCTGCCTTCCGGTCCAGCAGGGTGGTCTGGGCTCCGGTGTGGGGGATGATGGATACCGCGAAATCCCGGTCGGTGACGTCGGCTACCGTCAGGCTGATGCCGTCGATGGCGATGGAGCCCTTTTCCACAATGCCTGCCAGCAGCTCGGGGGGAGCAGCGATGGTCACCCAAACCGCGTTGCCCTCCCGGCGGAGGGAGGACACCGTACCGGCGCCGTCAATATGGCCGGTGACGATGTGGCCGCCGAACCGGCCGTCGGCTGCCATGGCCCGCTCCAAATTGACCTTGGAGCCCGGCCGCAGCTGGCCCAGGCCGGAGCGGCGTAGGGTCTCCGGCATTACGTCAGCGGTAAAGCCGCCGGGGGAGAGGGCGGTCACCGTGAGACACACCCCATTTACTGCAATGGAGTCCCCAAGGCGGGTGCCCTCCAGCACCATTCGGGCAGCCAGCTCCAGATTGCCTGGTGCCACATGGCGGACGGTGCCCAGTTCCTCAATGATCCCCGTGAACATCCTGTATCACCTCGTATTCCAACAGCAAATCCTCTCCCAGGGGGGTACATGTCGGCGGGGATAGCCGCCAGCACTGGTCGGGGGAGTCCACCCCACGGCCCTCCACCGGGCTTTTGGCCTCCGCTCCGCCGAAGAGCTTGGGGGCCAGATAGCAGTACACCTTGTGGACCAGGTGCTGACGCAGCATGGACTCGTTGAGTCCGCCGCCCCCCTCCAGCAGCAGACCGTCGATCTCCCGTTTTCCCAGCTCTTTCATCAGAGCGGGCAGATCCACCTTCCCATCCGGGCCGGGCAGCTCCAGCACCGTGACCCCCAGCTCGGTGAGCTGCCGCCGCTTGTCTGCCGGGGGCGCGGCACAGGCCACGATGGTGGGTATCTCTTTGGCGGTGCGGCACAGGTTGGAGTCCAGGGGGATGCGCAGGCGGGAGTCGCAGATCACCCGCACCGGGTCGCGGCCCCCCTCCATCCGGCAGGTGAGCATGGGGTCGTCCTGGAGCACCGTACCGATGCCCGCCAGGATGCCCCGGTACTGGTGGCGCAGGGTGTGGACGTGGGCCCGGGCGGTCTCGCCGGTGACCCACTGGGACAGGCCGGTGCGGCAGGCGATCTTGCCGTCGGCGGTCATGGCGTACTTCATGGCGATATAGGGCGTTTTGTGGGTGATGTAGTGGAAAAATACCGGATTGAGGGCGTCACATTCTGCCCGCATGAAGTCCTCCTCCACAGCGACCCCTGCCTGCCGCAGCAGGGCGGCCCCTTTGCCGTGGACCAGGGGATTGGGGTCCCGGGAGCCGATTACTACCCGGGAAATACCGGCTTCCAGAATGGCCTGGGTGCAGGGGGGCTGGCGGCCCTGATGACAGCAGGGCTCTAAGGTGACATACAGGGTGGCTCCCGCTGTGGGTGCGGTGCAGGCGGCCAGGGCTTCCCGCTCGGCGTGGAGGCCGCCGCATTTGCGGTGCCAGCCCTGGCCGATGATTTGCCCTTCCTTCACCAGCACCGCCCCCACCAGGGGATTGGGGCTGGTCCAGCCGGCGCCCCGTTTGGCCAGCTCAATGGCTAACGTCATACATTGTTGGTCGGTCATGGTGGTCCCTCCCGTTTGGGCGCAAAAAAGCGCCCCGAACTAGCTTCGGGGCGCTGAGAAAGCATCTGCGGGGCGGGTAAAACAGTGACGAAAAAAGGGGAAACTTCGTACCCGCCGGCGTCTTCTTCCATCCAGACTATACTGTCGGTTTTGGAATTGCACCAAATCCTGCGCTTGCGCGCTCGCGGACTTTACCGCCGATCGGGAATTTCACCCTGCCCTGAAGACTGTGTATGAACTTGTTGGCCTTATCATAGCACTGTGGAAAAGAGATGTCAACTTATTTATCTACACTGGGGATCTCGGTGGTGTCCACCTCGTCCAGGTGGTTCAGGTAGTGCTTGGTCTCCTTGGCGATGACGCCGGAGAGCAGCAGCACCGCGATCAGGTTGGGGATGGCCATGAAGGCGTTGAGAATGTCGGCAATGGTCCACACCAGATCCAGGGCCAGCACCGGACCCACCACCACCACGGCTACAAAGAGGATCTTATAGGGCAGAATGGCCTTTTTGCCCCATAAATACTGGGCGCACCGCTCGCCATAGTAGGACCAGCCCAAAATGGTGGACCAGGCGAAGGTGATGATGCCGATGACCAGGATGGCAGGTCCCAGTACAGGGATCTGGGCAAAGGCCAAGGTGGTGAGCTTTCCACCGTCGGTGACGTCGGCCATATTGATGGCGGGATTTTTCATGATGGTGGACACCAGTACCAGGCCGGTCATGAGGCACACCACCACCGTATCCCAGAAGGTGCCGGTGGCGGACACCAGGGCCTGCCGCACCGGGTTGCGGGTCTGGGCGGCGGAGGCTACCAGGGGAGCCGAGCCCATGCCCGACTCGTTGGAGAAGAGGCCCCGGGCCACGCCGAAGCGCATGGCGATCATCAGGCCCTGGCCCACCAGACCGCCGGCCACCGCGCCGGGGGTAAAGGCCAGGCGGACAATGGCCCCGATGGCGGGGAGGATGAAGTCATAGTTGAAGCCCAGAATGATGATGCAGCCCAGCACATAGAAGGCGGCCATGAAGGGCACCAGCTTTTCACACACGCTGGCGATGGAGTTGATGCCGCCGATGATGACTATAGCGGTGAAGATGCCTCCCACAATGCCAACAGCGATGGGCGGGATGGAGAGGGGCACATTGTTTTCAATGACCTCGGCGATGGCGTTGATCTGGGTGCCGCAGCCGATGCCGAAGGAGGCCAGAGCGGCCAGAGCCGCAAAGAGAATCCCCAGCCACTTCAGGCCCAGCCCCCGCTCCAGGGCGTACATGGCGCCCCCCTGCATTTTACCGTCCGGGGTACGCACCCGGTATTTAACGGCGATGAGGGATTCGGCGTACTTGGTGGCGATGCCGAAGATCCCGGCCACCCAGCACCAGAACACCGCGCCGGGGCCGCCCAAAAAGATGGCGGTGCCCACGCCAATGATGTTGCCGGTGCCGATGGTGGAGGCCAGGGCGGTGGTGAGGGCCTGGAACTGGCTTACATCGCCGGGGGAGTCCGGGTCCCGGGTCACCGACAGGCGGATACCAGTGAAGGTCTTGCGCTGGATAAAGCCGGTGCGTACCGTCATAAAGACATGGGTGCCAAAGAGCAGGACGATCATGGGGATACCCCAGATAAAGTCGTCCAGCCAGTTGATGAAGGTGACGATCCCGTCCATAAAAACGCCTCTTTTCTCTCTGATTCTCCTTACTGTTTGCTTATTTGTTTTGCTCCAGCCACTTTTTCAGCTGCTCGGCCATGGCGGAGCTGCCGGACTCCTGCTGCTGCTCCTGCTTTTGGAGGTAGCGGCGCACGTCGCCCTTACCGGCGGACTTGCTCTCCCGCCGCTTTTTAAAGTCGCTGAGCCGTTCCCGGTAGCCGCACACACAGGCAAAGAGCTGCTTGTCTCCCTCGCCCCGCAGCTCCATCTTCTTGTGGCAGTTGGGACAGCGGGCGTTGGTGGTCTGGGTCACCGACCGGCGGTAGCCGCATTCCCGGTCGGGACACACCAGCAGTTTGCCCCGCTTGCCCTTGACGCTGAGCAAAAACTTGCCGCAGTCGGGGCATTTCTCACGTGTCACATTGTCGTGGGTATAGGTGGCGTCGCTGGCCTTCACCTCCGCCACTAGGTGGGCGGCGTAGTTCCGCATTTCCCCCACGAAAGCGTCCTCTTTCTCCTTGCCCTGGGCGATGTCCCCCAATCGCTTCTCCCACTGGGCGGTGAGGGAGGCCGAGCGCAGGTCGGCGGGGGCCAAACCAACCACCTGTACTCCCTTGGAGGTGGGCACCAGCTCCTTGCCCCGCCGCTCGATGTAAAAGGCGGAGAACAGCTTTTCAATGATGTCCGCCCGAGTGGCGGGGGTGCCCAGGCCGCCGGTCTCCTCCAGGATCTTGCTCTGGGTCTTGTCGTTGACCTGGGCGGCGGGGTGCTCCATGGCGGTGAGCAAAGTGGCCTCGGTGTACCGCTTAGGGGGTGCCGTCTTGCCGGCAGAGGTCTTTACCCCCTGTACCGGCAGCTTGTCTCCCTGCCGCAGGTCGGGGAGGGACTGCTCCCGGTCGGTCTCGTCCTCCTCGTCCTCCAGTTCGAAGGAGCGGTTGTAGGCCGCCTTCCAGCCCTGCTCCTTGACAATCTTACCCCGGGCGTGGAAGGTCTCGCCGTCAATGGTGAGCTTGAGAGATACCTCCTCATACTCGAAGGGGGGCAGCAGCACCGCCAAAAACCGGCGGGCCACCAGATCGAAGATGTTGCGCTCCGGGCCGGACAGCCGCCACAGCTCTACCTGTTCCTCGGTGGGGATGATGGCGTGGTGGTCGCTTACCTTGGCGTTATTCACCAGATAGCGGGTCTGAAGGGGCCGGTGGCTCATGACCTGCCGGGCCAGGGGGGCATACTCGTCAATCATCACGCTGCGCAGCCGCTCCGGCAGGGTGGGCACCACGTCGTCGGAAATATAGCGGGAGTCGGTGCGGGGGTAGGTGAGGATCTTGTGGACCTCGTACAGGTTCTGCATCACCGACAGGGTCTCCTTGGCGGAGTATGCGTACTTCTTGTTGGCGTCCCGCTGGAGCTCGGTCAGGTCGTAGGCCGCCGGGGGCGGGGTCTGCTTCCAGGTCCGCTTGACCTCGGTGAGGGTGGCGGTTTTTCCCGCCAGCCGGGCGGCCAGGGCCTCGGCCTGGTCCTTGTCAAAGATGCGGGCCTGCCCGTTTTTGTCCCGCCAGGTGGCGGTGAAGCCGTTGAGTTTCACCGAGACAGTGTAAAATTCCCTGGGCTGGAAGTGCCGGATCTCCTCCTCCCGGTCCACGATAAGGGCCAGGGTGGGGGTCTGTACCCGCCCGGCGGAGAGCTGGGCGTTGTACTTGCAGGTGAGGGCCCGGGTGACATTGAGGCCCACCACCCAGTCGGCCACGCTGCGGGCCCGGGCGGAGTGGTACAGGTTGTCATAGTCGGCAGCAGGTTTTAAGTGAGCAAAGCCCTCCTGAATGGCTTTGTCGGTCTGGGAGGAGATCCACAGCCGCTTAGCCGGCTTTTTCCACCCGGCCTTCTCCATAATCCAACGGGCCACCAGCTCTCCCTCCCGTCCGGCGTCGGTGGCGATGACCAGATCGGACACGTCCCCCCGGCGCATGAGGGCCTGCACCGCCCGGAACTGCCGCCCGGACTGGGGGATGACCACCGTTTTCATCTTGTCGGGCAGCATGGGCAGGGTCAAAAGATCCCACTTGGCCCAGGCCTTGTCGTAATCCTCCGGCGGGGCCAGCTCCACCAGATGGCCCAGGGCCCAGGTGACGAGATAGCGCTCGCCCTCCAGAAAGCCCTCGCCGGACTTTTTGCAGCCCAGCACGCGGGCCAATTCCCGCGCAACCGAGGGCTTTTCCGCCAATACCAATGTCTTTGCCATATAGCTTCTCCTAACCGCCGGAAACCGGCGTTTTTCAGGGTTTTCTCCTGTTGACTTTTTTGCGGCCAGCTGATATTGTTAGGCCAGAAGGGAACCCAAATCGTTGTGCTGATCGGGAAAGGAGTTCAGTATGTTCGGGTTTGCTGGATTGCAGATCAAGATGAGCCAGAGTCTGATCCCCGGAGGCTGGGTAGGCCGCGATGAAAAGGTCTGCCGGAAACAGGCCAGGGATGCCGAGTGGAAGTTCCGGGTCTCCAAGGGCTATGAGAAGGACACCTTCTGGAACCGGATCAGGTTCCGTATGACCCATAGCGAATAACCAAATCAATCTTCTGCCGCGGGCCTTGTGCCCGCGGCTTTTTGTTACAGAGAGATGCTCCAGCTGCCCAGTTGGTCCAGAATGGGAATAAGCCGCTGGCAGGGCTCGGTGATGTGGTACTCTACCCGCACCGGCACCTCCAGATACTCCTGCCGCTCCACCAGTCCATCTACCTCCAGCTCCCGCAGGGCGTTGGCCAGCACCGTGTTGGAAACGCCGTCCAAGGTCTTTTTCAGCTGATTATACCGGGTGGGTCCGTTATTGTACAGGGAGCAGAGGATCTGCATCTTCCATTTCCCGCCGATGAGGGACAAAGCGTGATTCAGGGGGCAGGTCTCCATACAGGGACAATTTTCATGGGTGACGGCCATCAGGTCAGTTCCTCCTTACCTGGTACGAATTTTCTGCGCTCTTGCGCCAGATAAATATAGGTACTATAATACTACCAGGTTTGAAAAATGAAAAGCGTTTTTTAGGAGGAATTTCCATGCCGCCCTATCTGACCGGCCTTGGTATCGGCCTGGCCTATGTGGCCCCCATCGGAATGCAGAACCTGTTCGTCATCAATTCCGCCCTGACCCAGCCCCGGCACAAGGCTTTGCTGACGGCCCTCATCGTCATCTTCTTTGATGTGACCCTGGCGCTGGCCTGCTTCTTTGGCATCGGGGCCCTGATGGAGCGGTTCAACTGGCTGCAAATGGTGATTCTGCTGGTGGGCGGCGCCATTGTGATCTGGATCGGCGTGGGGCTGCTGCGGGATAAGCCCACCATGGACAACAATGTGGATGTGAATATCTCCCTGCCACGGGTGGCGGCCAAGGCCTGCGTGGTCACCTGGTTCAATCCCCAGGCCCTCATTGACGGCACCATGCTCTTCGGCGGCTTCCGAGCGGGTAATCCGGGAACGGTGAGCACCCAGCTGATTTTGGGCTCCTCCACCGCCTCCTTCGTGTGGTTTCTGGGCATCACCGTGTTGATCTCCCTGTTCTCTGCCCGCTTCAATGACAGGATTCTGCGGGTCATCAACGTGGTGTGCGGCATTGTCATTATTTTTTACGGCTGCAAGCTGATTTGGCAGTTTTTTCAGATGATCGGATAAAAAAATCCCTCCGGCCTGGGTCGGAGGGATTTTTCGTTATGCCTTTACCAGATGGACCAATACATCGGTCATTTTCAGCAGAGCGTCGGTGGGGATATACTCGTGGACCCCGTGGAAATTGACCCCGCCGGTACACAGATTGGGACAGGGCAGGCCCATGTAGCTCAGCCGGGCCCCGTCGGTGCCGCCCCGGATGGGCACCTCCAGGGGGGCAATCCCCACCGCCTCCATAGCGGCCCGGGCCCGGTGGATGAGGTACATGTGGGGCTCGATCTGCTCCCGCATGTTGTAGTAGGAATCCTTCAGATCCAGCTCCACAGTGCCGGCCCCATACTTGTCATTGAGATAGGCGGCTACCCGGGTGAGATAGGCCTTGCGGGCCTCAAATTTAGCCCGGTCATGGTCCCGGACAATGATGGAGAGGGTTGTCTTGGTCTCGTCGCCGCTCATCTCGCCCAGATGATAGAAGCCCTCGCATCCCTCGGTGTGGGCGGGGGTCTCCGCCGGGGGGAGCATGTTGATGAGCTCCACGCCCATCAGCAGGGCGTTTTTCATCTTGTTCTTGGCTGAGCCGGGGTGAATATTCACGCCATGAATGGTAATATCGGCGCTGGCGGCGTTGAAGTTCTCATATTCCAGCTCGCCCAGCTCGCCGCCATCCACGGTGTAGGCTACTGCCGCGCCGAAGCCGGCCACGTCGAAATGGTCGGCGCCGCTGCCAACCTCCTCGTCAGGGGTGAAGCCCACGGCGATGCGGCCATGGGGGATCTCCGGGTGGAGGATGAGCTGCTCCACAGCGGACATGATCTCGGCCACACCAGCCTTGTCGTCGGCCCCCAGCAGGGTGGTGCCGTCGGTGACGATCAGATCCTGCCCCACATACTTGGCCAGGCTCTCAAACTCAGCGGCCTTCATGACAATATTTTTTTCCTCATTGAGGACGATGTCGCCCCCCTCATAGTGGACGATACGGGGAGACACACCGCCGCCGGGGGCGCTGGGCGCGGTGTCCATGTGGGCGATCAGGCCCATACAGGGGATGCCCTCGCAGCCGGGGGTGGCGGGCAGCCAGCCGTACACATAGCCGTACTGGTCCATATGGGCGTTGTGGAGGCCCAGCTGGCTCAGTTCCTCCGCCAGAGCGGCCCCCAGCACCTTCTGCTTTTCCGTGGAAGGGGTGGTCTGGCTGTGCTCGTCCGACTGGGTATCATAGGTGACATACTTCAAAAAACGTTCAACAGCGTTCATACAAAGCGTCCTTTCTCCCGGATTCCGCCGCTTTCTCTTGACGGAGGGCGGGCAATGGAATACACTAAAATTGTAACAAATATTGTACCACAAAAGGAGTGCGATTTCCATGGTAACGACACAGGAATTTACCTTTCCCTCCAGCGATGGGGTCCATCTGGTAGGCGCCACCTGGTGGAAGGGAGAGACAGAGCGGCCCCGTGGAATCGTACAGCTGGTCCACGGTATTTCGGAATATATCGGCCGCTATGATAGCTTTGCCCGGTTTCTGGCGGAATGTGGCTACTGGGTGGTGGGCCACGACCACCTGGGCCACGGACGCACGGCGGCGGACCCCTCGGAGTACGGCTGGTTTGCGGACAAGGACGGGTGGAAGTATGTGCTCAAGGACACCCGTACCCTCCGCCGGTTGGCGGGGGAGGCCTGTCCGGAGGCCCCCTATTTTATCATGGGCCACTCCATGGGTTCCTTTGTGGTGCGGGGCTATCTCAGCTTTTGGCCGGGGACGGTGGACGGGGCCATTCTGTCCGGTACCGGACAGGAGGACCCCGCCAAGGTAAATGCGGGGCTGGCCTTGTCCGGGCTTTTGATGCGCACTAAGGGACCCCGGGCCCACAGCAAGCTGCTGGATCGCTTGTCGGTGGGGGCGTACAATCAGCAATTCAAGCCTAACCGCACCAGTGCCGACTGGATCTCCCGGGACCCGGCGGTGGTAGACGCCTACTGTGCCGATCCGCAGTGCCAGTTCCTGCCCAGCGTCAGCATGTTCCACGACATGATGCACGGCTTAACCCTGTTGGCCAAAAAGAAGACGCTGGCCCGGCTGGACCCGGACACCCCGGTCTATTTCTTTGCTGGTGACAAGGACCCGGTGGGTAGCTCGGGCAAGGGGGTCAAGAAGGTGGCCCGGTGGTTCCGGGAGGCGGGGGTGAAGGACGTCACCGTTAAGCTCTATCCCGAGGGACGCCACGAGATGCTCAACGAGACCAATCGCCAACAGGTCTATGAGGATGTGCTGGCCTGGCTGGAAAAACAGCTGGACAAGAAAAAGAAGAACTAACAGAGAAGGGGCTGCTGCAAAATGACACAGCAACCCCTCTCTCTTTCCTCTTGGAAAAAGCCTCGCAGAGTTTGCGCCAGAAGGCGCAATCAAATAAAAATCATATTCTCTGGCGACATGTGCGTCGGAGAATATACTGCTCAGCCCGCAAACGTGCGCGCTCTGCGCGTGCGATGCAGCGGGCTGTATCGCTTCTGAAACATGCTTGCATGTTTGAGAAGCGGCTTTAGCACGGCTCTCTGGTCATCAGGTCCAGAATCACATGGTCGGTCTCCCGCATGCCCTGGCGGCCCAGCTCGCCCACGTTCTGGATGGTGTGCTCCACGGTGTCGCTGATGATGCCGTCCCCAGTGTGGAACTGTTGGCCGTTCTGGTACATCTGATAGCCGAAGATGCCCGCCTCCACCGCCATGCTGATCTTGGCGGCGCAGCTGGACTTGGCCCCATCGCACACCACGCCGGAGTGGAAGGCCAGGGCGTTGACGATGGTGTGTTTCACCTGGTCGTACCCGCCTCCCAGCAGATAGCAGATGCCCGCCCCGGCTCCGGCCCCGGCGCTTACTGCCCCGCAGAAGGCGGATAACCGGCCGATGTAGGTTTTCTGGTGGATGGTACACAGATCGGACACCGCCAGGGCCCGGTACATCCGCTCCTCCGGGATGCCCAGGCTGCGGGCATATTCGATGACGGGCACCGAGGCGGTGATGCCCTGGTTGCCGCTGCCGGAGACGATGACTACCGGCATCTCGCAGCCGTTCATCCGTGCGTCGGACCCGGCGGCCGCCTTGGCCCGGGCCCGACGCTCCAGAGAGGCCTCGGTGCTCATCAGCACCTTGCCCACATTGGAGCCGTAGGTGTGGAGCAGGCCCTCCTCCGCAATGGCCATATTGTACTGGATCTGGGGGTCCAGCATGGGGCGCAGCTCGTCCACATCCACACTGTCGGCAAAGTCCACGATATCCTTGATGCTGAGGACCGAGCGGTCGGTGAGGGCGGTCTCCTGCTCCCCCTCCACCGGCAGGTCGATCTCCCGTACGCCGTCCTTTTCCAACAGTACGATATTGGTGTGGTAGTTGACGATACGCAGGGTGACGGTGTGGCCGCCGCCGGTGAGGGTAACGGTGTAGTCAAAGGTCAAGGTGGTGTCGGCCAGGTGGACCTGGATGGGGTGGGTGGAGAGAAAGTGGGCCATCTCCGTTTTCTGCTCCTCGGTGACCACCGAGATCACCTCCAGCACCCGGTCGGGGTCGCCGGCCACCAGACCGGCGGTGACGGCGGCGGGGATGCCCTTCAGTCCGCCGGTGTTGGGCACAATGACGCTTTTGACGTTTTTAACCAGGTTTCCGCTGACCTGGACGGAGACGGTATCGGGGAGACAGCCCAGCTTGCGGCGGGCCACCGCCGCGCCGTAGGCCAGGGCGATGGGCTCGGTGCAGCCCATGGCGGGCACCAGCTCCTCCCGCAGAATCTGTAGATAGGCCTGATACTTGGCGTCAGTCTTTTCCATGAACGGTTCGTTCCTTCCTGTTTTTCTAGTTCGGTTCTATGATAGCCGAGAGGCGAAAGATTGTAAAGAGGGCCGCGTTGACAGGGGAGGCTCCCATGGCGTACAATGTGAAAAAACATGGGGAGGAGAGGACGGGGTTGTTGGACAACAGCTTTCCTTTGGATGAGGACGACGAGACCACGCTGCTGGAAGCGTCCACCGGATTTTCCGTGCTGGACGAGGAGGACGAGGACGTCAGCGAGATGCTGCGGGTATTGGAGCGGCAGGAGAGCACCTTGCAGGTGCAGCTGGACAACCTGTGGGACAGCCTGACCGAGCTGGAGGAGCAGGAGGGGCGGCAGGGCGAGCGGTACCTGCGGACAGCATCCCAAATCGAAGGACTGACGGCTCGCATCCAGGAACTGGAGGAGCAGATTGACGGGTTTGCCGGGCAAGGGGAATAAAATAGAACCAGGGGTACGCTGCCAACTATGGCAGCGTACCCCTGGTTTTTACCGTTTAAGCAGTCAGCGCCGGGTCTTCAAACGGGCCATAGCCCGGGCCAGAGCGGCCTTGGAGTGGTAGTACTCATGGACGCTCTGCTTCTGGCGCAGGCGCTCCTCAGCCCGCTTTCTGGCGGCCTCGGCCCGCTTCTGGTCGATCTCCTCAGGGTGCTCGGCAAAGCCCACCAGCAAAATCACATAGTCCGGCTTGATCTCGGCAAACCCGGCCCCCACGGCGGCGGGCTCCCACTTGCCCTCGGCCTTGTAGCGCAGCTCGCCGGGCTCAATGGCGGTGACCACCGGCTCATGGCCGGGGTAAATGCCCATCTGGCCGTCCACAGCGGGGAGGACCAGCGCCTCAGCGGGGCCAATGTAGAACTGGCGCTCCGGGGTGATGATCTCCAGATAAAAGGTGCCGGTCTCGGCCATTTACACCGCCCCCATCTTTTTGGCCTTTGCGATGACCTCGTCCACGTTGCCCACATTGCTGAAGGCAGCCTCGGGGTACTTGTCCAGCTCGCCGCCCAGAATGGTCTCGAAGGAGCGGAGGGTATCCTCCAATTTCACGTAGCGGCCCTCCAGACCGGTGAACTGCTCGGCCACCGAGAAGGGCTGGGAGAAGAACTGCTGGATACGGCGGGCCCGCTCTACGGTGCGGCGGTCCTCCTCGCTCAGCTCCTCCATGCCCAGAATGGCGATGATATCCTGTAATTCCCGGTAGCGCTGGAGCAGCTCCTGAGTGCCACGGGCGATCTTGTAGTGCCGCTCGCCCACCACATCGGGCTCCAGGATACGGGAGGTGGACTCCAGGGGGTCCACAGCGGGGTAGATGCCCTGCTCCACGATCTTACGGGAGAGAACGGTGGTGGCGTCCAGGTGGGCAAAGGTGGTGGCGGGGGCGGGGTCGGTCAGGTCGTCTGCGGGGACGTAGACCGCCTGCACAGAGGTGATGGAGCCGTCCTTGGTGGAGGTGATGCGCTCCTGAAGAGCGCCCATCTCATTGGCCAGGGTGGGCTGATAGCCCACGGCAGAGGGCATCCGGCCCATGAGGGCGGACACCTCGGAGCCGGCCTGGACATACCGGAAGATGTTGTCGATGAAGAGCAGCACGTTCTGCTTCTCCTGATCCCGGAAATACTCCGCCATGGTCAGACCGGTGAGGGCCACCCGCATACGGGCTCCGGGGGGCTCGTTCATCTGACCGAAGACCAGAGCGGTCTTTTCAATAACGCCGGACTCGGTCATCTCTCGCCACAGGTCGTTGCCCTCACGGGTACGCTCGCCCACGCCGGTGAAGATGGAGTAGCCGCCGTGCTCGGTGGCGATGTTGTGGATCAGCTCCTGGATAAGCACCGTCTTGCCCACACCGGCGCCGCCGAACAGGCCGATTTTGCCGCCCTTGGCATAGGGGGCCAGCAGGTCAATGACCTTGATGCCGGTCTCAAAGATATCCACCACCGGGCGCTGGTTCTCAAAGGCGGGAGGCTGACGGTGGATGGACCACTTCTCGGTGGCCTTCACCGGGCCTTTTTCGTCGATGGCGTCGCCCAGGACGTTGAACATCCGCCCCAGCACGCCTTCACCCACGGGGATGGAGATGGGAGCGCCGGTGGCGGTCACCGCCATGCCCCGGCCCAGGCCCTCGCTGGGGGAGAGCATGATGCAGCGCACCGTGTCGCCTCCCACATGCTGGGCCACCTCCATGACCTGGCGCTTTCCGTCCAGCGATACCTCAAGGGCCTCCTTGATTTCGGGCAGGGTCCCGTCAGGGAAGGCCACGTCTATCACAGGTCCCATGACCTGTACAATGGTTCCTTTGTTTTCGTTCATCTTGCAATCCCCTTTCGGGTGTTCATACACTTACGTTCAAATGGCACATGTTAAAGTGCAGCCTGGGCGCCTCCCACCACCTCGGTGATCTCTTGGGTGATGGCGGCCTGACGGGCCCGGTTATAGGACAGATTCAGGGTTTGCAGCATGGCCCGGGCGTTGTCGCTGGAAGACTTCATGGCGGTCATGCGGGCGTTCTGCTCGGAGCAGTAGGACTCCACCAGCGCGCCGAAGATATCGCCCTTCACATAGCCGGGGGCCAGACGGTCCATGACCGCCTTTACCGAGGGCACATAGGTCACATCCCGGTTATAGGTGTCCCGGTTCTCCTCGTATTCGGGAAAGACGTCCGGGTCCAGAGGAAGCAGCTTGTGGATGGTGGGCTCCATCTGGAAGGAGTTGACCATTTTGGTGAAGATGATGTAGACCTCGTCCAGCTGCTTCTCCAGATAGAGGTCCAGCATCAGCTCCGCCATATCCCGGGCCCGGCCCATATTGGGGTCCTGAGCGGTGTAGAGAAATTCCATATCAATAGGCACACCGTGTTCCTGAAAGTAGGAGCGGCCCACCTGACCCACCACAAAGAGGCTGGTATGGGCGCCGGCGTTGATCCGCTGCTCGGCCAGCTTCAAAATATTGTGGTTATAGGAACCGGCCAAGCCCTTGTCACCGGTGATGACGATATACCCCACCTTCCGTTCTGAGCGAGGGATACCGGGCCGCTTGTCAAAAAACACATGGTTGATCTCCGGAGAGTGGTGGAGAATGTCTGAGATGGTGGTTTCGATCTTCTGAAAGTAGGGCTCCACATCGGTGAGCTGCTTGCGGGCCTTCCGCAGGTTGGAGGAGGAGATAAGATACATGGCGTTGGTGATCTTCAGAGTCTGCTCCACGCTTTTGATGTGGGTCCGGATCTCCTTTATGCTTGCCATGTGGCGCTCACCCGCTTCTTGGCGTTGTCCAGCACCGAGCGGATGGTCTCAATGGCAGGCCCGCTCAGGTTTCCGGTGGATTCGATCTCGTTTACCACGTCGGCGTGCTCGTTCTCCATCTCCTGGGCAAAATCCAGGACGAAGGAGCGCACCTTATCCAGAGGCACGTCGTCCACCAGACCGTTGGTGGCGGCGTAGAGGATGATGGCCTGACGGCTCATCGGCATGGGATGGTACAAAGGCTGCTTGAGCAGCTCCAGCAGACGGCGGCCATGGTCCAGAGCCTGCTGGGTGGCGGGGTCCAGGTCGGAGGCAAACTGAGTGAACACCTCCAGCTCACGGAACCGGGCCAGGTCAATGCGCAGGGTACCGGCGGTCTTCTTGATGGCCCGGGTCTGGGCGGAGCCGCCCACACGGGACACCGACAGGCCCACGTTGACGGCGGGCCGCTGTCCGGCGAAGAACAGATCGTTTTCCAGATAGATCTGGCCGTCGGTGATGGAGATGACGTTGGTGGGGATGTAGGCCGATACGTCGCCGGCCTGGGTCTCAATGATGGGCAGGGCGGTCATGGAGCCGCCGCCATATTCCTTGGTCAGGCGGCAGGCACGCTCCAACAGGCGGGAGTGGAGATAGAACACGTCGCCGGGGTAAGCCTCACGGCCGGGGGAGCGCTTGAGCAGCAGAGAGAGGGTGCGGTAGGCCACCGCGTGCTTGGACAGGTCGTCGTAGACGATAAGCACATCCTTGCCCTTGCTCATGAAATACTCGCCCATGGCGGCGCCGGAGTAGGGGGCGATGTACTGTAACGGGGCGGACTCGCTGGCGGTGGAGGACACAATGATGGAGTAGTCCATGGCGCCGTGCTTTTTCAGGGTGTCCTGGACGCGGGCCACGGTGGAGGCCTTCTGGCCGATGGCCACATAGATACAGATCACGTCCTGGCCCTTCTGGTTCAGAATGGTATCCACCGCGATGGCGGTCTTGCCGGTCTGGCGGTCGCCGATGATGAGCTCCCGCTGACCCCGGCCGATGGGCACCATGGCGTCGATGGCCAGGATACCGGTCTGAAGGGGGACGTTGACCGGCTCACGGCTGACCACGCCGCTGGCCTCATGCTCGATGGGGCGGGTCTCGGTGGCCTGAATGGGGCCCAGCCCGTCCAGAGGCTGGCCCAGCACATCCACGACCCGGCCCACCAGGCCGTCTCCCACCGGCACGTCGGCGGCCCGACCGGTACGGCGGACCACGGTGCCTTCCTTCACGCCGGCGTCGCTGCCCAGCAGCACCACGCCCACGCTGTCCCGGGCCAGGTTCATGACCATGCCCTTGACGCCGGTGTCCAGCTCCACCAGCTCGCCATAGACCGCCTTGTCCAGGCCGTAGACGGTGGCAATGCCGTCGCCTACCTCCAGAACGGTGCCGGTCTCGTCCCGCCGGACGCGGGTATCATACGCTTGAATCTCCTCCCGCAGGATGGAGACGATCTCTTCGGGTTTGGTTTTCATGCCATTCGCCTCTCTTCCAGTTGCCGGGTCAGGCCGGCCAGCGCCCCGCGGACGCTCTTGTCATAGGTCACGCCCTCAATCTCCAGGGTGAAACCGCCCAGCAAGGAGGGATCGGTGCGGATATCAAAGGCCACATCCTGTTTGTGGTGCAGCCGGCACAGAGCCTGGCGGAGCTTGTCCAGCTCGGCCTTCTCCGGCGACCGGACACAGGTCAGGCGGCAGCGGGCCGCGCCGCGTTGGGCCAGGGCCTTGTCATGAAAGGCCTCCAAAATATCGGGCAGCAGAACCATGCGTCCCTTTTCCGCCAGCAGGCGGTAAAAATGAAACAGCAGATTGTGGCCGTCCAAAATGGACAGCCGGGCCAGGACCCGCTCCTTCTCCCATGCCTGGACGGCGGGAGAGCAAAGGGCCTCCCACAGAGCGGTATCTCCCATCATGGCCTGCGCGGTGGCGTTCAGGGTCTCCTCATCGGATGAGAGTGAATAGAGGGCTTCGGCGTAACGGTGGGCCAACTCGCTCATGCCTGCTCACCCACTTCCGACAGAAACGCATCTACCAAAGCTTTGTCGTCAGCTTGGTTCATGGAGCGCTGGGCCACCTTCTCAGCGGCCAGAAGGGCCAAAGAGGCCACCTCGTTTCGGGCGCTGCGCAGCATGGCCTCCCGCTGGTCGGCGATCTGACGCTCTGCCTCGCCGCGCAGCCGCTTGGCGTCGGTCTCGGCCTCAGCCATCTTGCCCTCGTAGACCCGCTGGGCCCGGTTCTGGGCGTCGGCCACGATTTTGGCCGCCTCGTGCCGGGCGTCGGTCAGCTTGTCCTCATACTGGGCTTTCAGCTCCTGGGCCTGCTGATTGGTGGCCTCGGCAGAGGCAATTTCACTCTTTACCAGGGCGGCCCGCTGCTCCAGCACGGCATTGACCCGGCCAAACAGCAGCTTCTTCAGGATGAAGAAGAGCACCAGCAGATTGAGGATGGTAAAGAGAATGGTGGAAAGATGGAACTCCAGCATTGGGGGCGCCCCCTTTAACCGACAAAGATGATGAGCAGAGCGGTGATGAAGCCGAAGATGGCGGTACCTTCTGCCAGGGCGCAGCCCAGCAGCAGCGCGCTGTTGATCTTGCCGGAAGCCTCGGGCTGACGGGCGATGGCCTCGCTGGCCTTGCCGGTGGCAAAGCCGATACCGATACCGGCGCCGATGCCGGTGAAGACTGCAATACCTGCTGCAATGATAGCCAGTGACATAATGATTTCCTCCTGTAAGTCGATTTGAACTGTGTGTTACTCTTCCTCTTTGATGCCCTCACCGGTAAACAGGGTGGTCAGGAACACAAAGACGACGGTTTGGATCAATCCGTCAAACAGATCGAAGTAGATGCTGAACACCGCCGGCAGGATGGCCGGAACGATGAACTTGAGCATCTCCATAATGATGAAGGCGCCCAGCACATTGCCGAACAGACGCATACACAGCGCCAGGGGGCGGATGATGACCTCCATCAGGTTGATGGGCAGCAGCAGCGGCATGGGTTCGGCAAACTTTTTCAGCCCGCCGGCCAATCCATTGTACCGGAACTGGGCCCCGTAGATGAGCAGCATACTCATCAAAGCCAGCGCCGTGGTCACGCTGATGTCCTTTGTGGGCGGGGTCAGACCAAAGATGCCGATGATGTTGGCAAACCCGATATACAGGGCCACGGTGCCCAGCCAGGGCGCAAAGGGCCGCCAATGACTGCCGATGTTGGTCTTGACAAAGCCGTTGAGGAACTGCACGGCGCTTTCCAGGGCCGTCTGTACCTTGCCGGGGCTGCGTACGCTCAGATTACGGGTGAGCAGCAGCGCCGCCACGATGAGCACCGCCATGACGATCCACGACACCACCACGGACTCCGCCACCGGAATCCCGCCAAACAGCGGAATGGTAAATGCGGTGCGGGTCCCCAACTCCTCTATCAAGGTTTCCTTGAATGCATCCAAACACATCACCTCGTTTTCGCGGGGCCTATCATACTACGGACCGGCTCATTTGGTAAACCCTTTCGAAACTAAAAAAAGTATCGAAAATAAATGGTTACAGCCTGTTTTAAGCACTTACTAAAAGGAAAGTGCAAAAATGGAAGGAGTCTGCCGGCCGCAGCTTACGAGGCCTTTTGTTTGACAGGCTCTCTGGATTTTTTTATACTGGAGAAAAAGGAGGGAAAAACCATGTCCAAACAGGCCACATCCTCCATTCGCACCCAGCTGATGCACATGAACCTTGTGATCGTGATCGTATCCATCGCCCTGTCCCTGGTGGGTACCCTCTATTTTTCCTTGCGCAGCGAGCGGGCCGCCCTGGACAACAACCTGCTCAACTCCGCGTCCATTCTGTCCCAGGTGCCCCTGCTGCAAGAGACGCTGCTGGGCGGACACTCTATCGACGAGCTGGCCGACTATCTGGACCAGACCACGGCGGGGACCTCGGACATTGACCTGATCCTGGTGGGGGACACCAGCTCCACCCTGCTCTATGTGCCGGACCGGACCCTCATCGGCTCCACCTATTCTGGGACGGCCCAGGCGGGGGCCCTGGCCGGAAACGCCCCTTATACCTCCAATGAGACCGGCCCTCTTGGCTCCGACCACTCCGCCTATGCCCCGGTGCGGGACGAGGAGGGGAATGTCATCGGCTTTGTGATCGTAGGGGTCTACTTCCGCAGCCTGGCCCGGGTAACGGTGAGCACGGCGCTGCGCCTGCTCATCGTGGGAGCGGTGGCGGCGGTGCTGGGCTCCCTGCTGGCCATGCGCCTGTCCCGCAGCATCAAGCGCTCTCTGATGGGCTATGAGCCGGACGCTTTTGCCCGCCGCTTTCACCAGCGGGAGGATATTCTGGACGCCCTGGAGGAGGGTGTTCTGGCCATTGACGGGGAGGCCAATGTAATTTTTCTCAACAAGGCGGCGGCGGAGATGCTGTCCATGGACCGGCAGACCGCCCTGGGCCAGCCCCTCCATCAGGTCTATCCCCGCTCCACTATGGATCGGATCTTGGAAACCGGTCAGCCGGAGTACAATGTGAGCATGAATTCCCTGAAAAATATCAAGGTACTGGCCGACCGCCTGCCCATCCATGAGAACGGCAAGCTGGCCGGAGTGGTAAGCATTTTTCGCAACCGGACCGAGCTGACCCGGATGGCGGACGATCTCACCGGCGTGCGCCACATGGTGGAGGCCATGCGGGCCTATACCCATGAGTTTATGAATAAGCTCCATGTGATTTTGGGGCTGCTCCAGATCGGGGAGCCGGAAAAGGCCCAGCAGTATATCATGGATACCACCCAGACCCAACGGGAGGCGGTGAGCCGCATCATGGGCCAGATCCGCCAGCCTTCGGTGGCGGCGCTGCTGGTGGGCAAGACCAGCCGGGCCAATGAGCTGGGCATCCGCCTGCGGCTGGACCGGGAGAGCGCCCTCAGTGAGGAGAGCCCCTGGCTACCGCCCGACGCCTATGTGACTATTTTGGGCAATTTGATTGAAAATGCCATTGAAGTACTCAACCAGTCCCGCTGTG
This sequence comes from uncultured Flavonifractor sp., assembly GCF_944385615.1. Classification (GTDB taxonomy): domain Bacteria; phylum Bacillota; class Clostridia; order Oscillospirales; family Oscillospiraceae; genus Flavonifractor. The sequence goes on from NZ_CALWXV010000001.1 coordinate 74,150, forward strand.
CCGCCAAGGAGATCTCGGTGAGCATCCGGGAGAGCGAGGACAGCCTGCTTTTGTGTGTGGAGGACACCGGGCCCGGCATTCCCGCCGCCCTTCAGCCCACCCTGTTCCAGCGGGGGATCTCCACCAAGGGCCGGGGCCGGGGCACCGGCCTTTCCCTGGTCCAGGAGGTGGTGGACGCCTACCACGGAGAGATCCGGGTGGAGTCGGAGAGCGGGGTGGGTACGTCGTTCTTTCTCAGCTTTTGCCGGGAGGACAGCCAGGACGAGGCGGGCTACGGAAGGAGAGATTGAAGTGTATCGTGTTGTGATCGTGGAGGATGACCCTATGGTCTCCCTGCTGGACCGCACCTTTACCGAAAAGGATGCCCGATTTCGGGTGGTTCAAACCTTTCAGGACGGAAGATCGGCCCTGGAGTGGCTGAGCCAGAATCCGGCGGACCTGGTGGTGCTGGATGTGTATATGCCCCTGTTTACCGGAGTAGAGCTACTTCAGGCTCTGCGGACCCGGGCCGTTCCGGTGGACGCCATTATGGTCACCGCCGCCACCGACACCGCCACGGTAGACCATCTGCTGAAAATGGGGGTGGTGGACTATCTGGTCAAGCCCTTTACCTATGAACGCTTCCAGCAGGCCCTGGATACCTTCTGCCGCCACAAGGAGGCGGTGGCGGGGGAGGCGGTGACCCAGGGAGAGCTGGACAAGCTGTTTGCTCCCCCGGAGCTGGGCGACCATGCCGCCCCCAAGGGCTTGCAGGAGAGCACGCTGGAACGGATCCGGGGGTGCCTTCACGCAGCCCCGCCGGAGGGGCTGCCCAGCGAGGCCATCTCCCGGCAGACCGGCCTGTCGGTGGTCACGGTCCGCCGCTATGCCAACTATCTGGTGGAACGGGGAGAGGCGTTCAGCACCATTAACTATGATACAGGCGGCCGCCCCTGCCGCCTGTACCGGGCCAAATCCTGAGACACAGGGAAAAAGGAGATACAGTGGGCATGAAACCGAGAGAATACCGGTATGACAATCTGCGCTTTTTCCTCATGGCCCTGGTGGTGCTGGGGCATCTGCTGGAAATCACACCGGATATACCTTATAAGCGGGAACTCTATTACCTGATCTATTCCTTTCACATGCCCGCCTTTTTATTTCTCAGCGGAATATTTGCCAGATGAGACCGGATTAAGGTGATCTTTGGGATGTGTTTGCCCTATCTGGTGCTGCAAACCCTGTATATCCGGTTTGCCCAAGGGCTGTATGCGCCCGAGGAGGCCATGCAGTTCTCCCGGCCCTACTGGATTTTGTGGTATTTGTTTGTGCTGGCGGTCTATACCCTTCTGATCCCCCTTTACGACATAACCTCCCCCATGGGCCGGCTGGCCATGATTGCCGCGGCAGTTGTGCTGGCGCTGGCGGTGGGGTGTGATAAGAGCATCGGATACCAGTGGAGTGCCTCCCGCATTTTGGTGTTTCAGCCGTGGTTTTTGCTGGGGTATTATTTCAAAGACGCAAAGCGCCTGATACAACGCTGGGAGAGTTTGGACAGGCCCCTGAAATATTTGCTCACCGAACTGGTTGTACTGGGCTGCATTGTGCTGGAATATGGGCTGATTCGATGGGATGTGCCGGAAAAGCTGCTGTATGGGGCCCTGAGCTATGCGGATACAGGGGGCTCCTGACAGATGCGTGGTCTGAGTATGTGCTGTGCGGCCAGTGTGATCTTCCTGCTGTTTATCGTTGTGGGGAAACGCCTGGACCGGAAGATCCCCATCCTGACCGTTCTGGGCCAGAACAGCCTGTCCATTTACCTGTTCCACGGCTTTTTGGTCCGTCTGGTCCAATACCGGTACCATTTTTTGTGTGACGGCGTGTGGGATATGCTGGTCCTGTGGGCAGGTATCCTGCTGCTGCTTGGAAATCCGGTGGCTGGCCGGTGGACCAGGTTTTTCTTTGGGGCGGGCTGGTGTCGGGGGAGACGTTTTGCACCCCATAACGGGTGTTTAGGTCGCTTTCATTGAAATGGTCCAGGGAAATCCATAGAATACAAGTAGGTCAGAAGTGGAGGGCGCAGTTTGAGGACAGATAGATGAGAATTGCTGTATGTGAAAACAGTCCGGCAGCCGCGGAACAGATGCAAGGCTGGATCGAGCAGTACTGCAAGCTTTATCAGATCTCTGCGGACATTCAGTGTTTCCTCTCCGTGGATGTGTTCGCAAACTGGAGAGAGCGGTTTGACGTGGTCTTTGTGGGCTTTGGCGGCACCACCGGCTTTTTACAGGCCCGGATGCTGCGGGAACGGGACCACAACTGCCGGATCGTCCTGGTGGATGATACCCAGCAATTTGCGGTCCAGGGTGTGCGCATCCACTGTACGGATCTGATCATTCGCCCGGTGGAGTTCCGGCATGTGGTCCGGAGTATGCGTTTGGTAACGGGAGGGGGGATGCGATGAATCGTCTTCAGATAAAACGAAAGACGGACGCGCCCCAGGCCCGGGGTCCCATGGAGCAGACCCTCCGCCGCCAGATGGCATGGGCGGCGGGAACGGAGCAGTTTCAGCACCGGGACCCGCTTTACCATGTGACCGAGAATTTTCAACAGACCTTTGACGCCATGGGCCGCCGCCATGCGGCCCAGCTGGGGGAAAAAGCCCAGGGGGAGGGCGAGAACCAGCAGCAGCCGGTCCAGACCGGCGATCTGCCGGACCCCACCTCCGCCCGCTCCTTTTATGAGCGCTCCAACCCCCAGGACCAGGACATGCTCCGCCGGTTTTCTGAGACAGCTTTCCAGAGAGGTACCCTCTCCGGGGCGGTACTCCAGGGAACGGGGAAGATGATGCTCTTCTCCTGCCTGAAAAAGACCGTCGGACAGTCCCAGCCCACCCGGTGGCAGCAGAATAAGCTCTTTGAAAAGGGCTCCCCCATCCGCAACGTACCCGGCCACAGTCCGGACAAGGTGGTTTTCAACCGGGGCTTTACCGACAGCGCGGTGGGCCTGGTGGTGGATACCCTGCGGGACGCCCGCCGGACGGTGGAGGACATGCAGAGCCTGGCGGAAGGAAAAAGCGAGATGGGCCAGGCCGGTGGGGACACCCTGCGGACCATGTATCCCTTTCTGGACGATAGCCGGGAGCGGGAGCTGTTGGAGCAGTACCGCACCCAGCTGAAGGGGACACAGGATGTTCGGGAGAAAAAGGCCCTCCAGAGCGCCATCGCCCGGATGGAGGCCCTCATCGACAAGAAAGCCCAGATGAAACTGGAATTTACCAATAAGCTCCGGTTCCTCTCCGACCGGGCCAACGAGGCCCTGGAGGCATTTTCCCAACCGAACTTTTCCGCGGAGCTGGACCAGGCGCTGCGGGAGGCTACCGGGGCGGAGGAGCCGCCGCCCGACCAGGGAGAAGGAGAAGGAAATGGAGCAGCAGAGCCAGGAAAGGGCCCGCCAGACAGAACAGACCAGACAGACGGAGGACCGGACCAGCCGGACTCCTGAACGGGAGCGGATCAGTTCGGCCGGTTATGTGGCGCGGGCCGCTCTGGAAGGGGCGTCCCTGCTGGATATGCCCCCCGCCCGGCTGGAGGAGCTGGCCGGATGGATCGGCAACCAGAACATGGCGGCGCTGCTGGAGGCCCAGGCCGGGCCTGTGGCGCTGACCCAATTTGTCCCGCCCGGACCGGAGCCGGAGACGGCTCCTGTTCCCGTACCGGAGATCACTCCCCAGCTGACTCAGCCGCCCCAAGCTCTGACAGCCGGAGGCGTGACGGGAAGGGCCCTTCAGCCGTCCGGGCTGACCTTCCCAGGAGGTGGGTACCATGGTTCAGGACTTTGACAGACCGCCGGACGGGGCGGAGGAGCTGGCGGCGCTGCTGGAGCGTAGCGGCGCGGAGTTTCTCCGGGAAGGGAACCGCTTTCGCTTCCGCTTTTCCAGCCGGGGCTGTGCCTGGCAGACGGTATGCGACTGCCAGGAGACGCTGGTGCTGATCTACAGTATCCACCCCACGCCGGTGACCGCGCCGGAGAAAGCCCTGGAGCTGTGTTCCCGGCTCAACAGTCAGGTGGTGGAGGGCAGCTTCTTTCTTCAGGAGGAGCACTTCATCTTCCGCACCAGCGCCCGCCTCACCGAACGCTTTGAGGCCCAGACGCGCATTGCCGCCGCGCTGGAATATAACGCCGCCGTCCTCTCCACCTGGTGGGAGCGGCTGGCGGCCGGGGCCCAAGGGACCCCCTTAACCGATTGAATCCAAGCGCAGTCCCGCCGTGCTTTTGGAGGATACCATACAGCGAACGATATTTTGATCATAGAAAGGAGGGGCGCTTCACGTCCGGCCCCCAGCCAACATGCGGCGTGAAGCAAAAACATGGCAGAGTATTTATCCCCTGGCGTTTACGTGGAGGAGTATGATTCCGGTGCCACGCCCATGCAGGGTGTGAGCACCAGCACCGCCGGCTTTGTGGGCCTGGCGGAGCGGGGCCCGGTCATTGGGCAGCCTCAGCTGGTCACCAGCTTTGCCGACTACAAGCGGATGTACGGCGGCTACCTCAGCGAGGCGGCCTATGGCAATAACCGCTTCCTGCCCTATGCGGTGGAGCAGTTCTTCGCCAACGGCGGCGCCCGGGCCTACATCATGCGCGCGGTACCCGGCGACGCCAAGGCCGCCAGCTTTACCAGCGGCGTGCTGAAGATCACCGCCGCAAACCCCGGCGCCTGGGCGGAGGATATGCGGGTGGTCCTCTCTCCCGCCTCCAAGGCCAAGACCCAGGTGCTGTCGGTCAGCGGGGCCGACCTGACCCTGAAGAACGCCGACGGCTTCAACCCCGGCGACGTGGTGGAGCTTTTTGACGGCCGCACCACCGCCCACGCCACCATCAAGAGCGTGCTGGACAAGGTGATTACCCTGGACGCCCCCTGCACCCTGGACGTGGCCGACACCAAGGTGGGCACCGCCAAGTACATCAAGACCTGTGAGATCACCATCACCGTCCGCCTGGGCGACAATGTGGAGGTCTTTGAGAATCTCTCCCTCAAGCCCGAGGCGCTGAACAACATCGTGGCCAAGACCGCCAAGTCCGACCTGATCGGCGTGGAGGTGCTGGAGGTCAAGGCCCCCGCCCCCGCTCCCGCCAAGGAGAAGGACAAGGACGGCAAGGAGATCCCCGCTCCCGCTGCGCCCAAGGCCTCCATCGTGCCCTTCGCCCTGTGCGGCGGCAACGGCGCCGACTTGGTGCTCACCCTCCAGGGCGGCAGCAACGGCTCCGTGCTCACCGTCACCCCCGACGCCTTCCTGGGCCAGGACGACGGCCCCGGCAAGCGTACCGGCCTGCAGGCTTTCCAGGAGAACGGCAACGTCTCCATCATGGCCATCCCCGGCATCACCGCCCCTGAGGTCCAGGCCGCTCTTATCGGTTTCTGTGAGTCCAAGAAGAGCTGCTTTGCCATCCTGGACGTGCCCATGGAGCTGAAGAAGACCAACGACGTGGCCAACTTCCGGGATATGTACGATTCCACCTATGCCGCCATGTATCATCCCTGGCTGGAGATGTACGACGCCGGCGCCAAGCGCTCGGCCTACTTCCCGCCCTCCGGCGCCATGGCCGGCATTTACGCCCGCACCGACATCGAGCGGGGCGTCCACAAGGCCCCCGCCAACGAGGTTATCCGGGGCTGCACCGGCCTGTCCTGCGCCTACAACGAGGGCGAGCAGGATATCCTCAACCCCATGGGCGTCAACCTGATCCGGGCCTTTACCGGCCGGGGCATCCGCGTGTGGGGCGCCCGCACCATCAGCTCCAACGGCCTGTGGAAGTACCTGAACGTCCGCCGCCTGTTCATCTATGTGGAGGAATCCATCAAGGCCAACACCAACTGGGTGGTCTTTGAGCCCAACTCCGCCGCCCTGTGGAGCCGGGTCACCCGCACCATCGAGGCCTTCCTGGCCACCTGCTGGCGGGACGGCGCCCTGGCGGGCTCCAGCCCCTCCGAGGCCTTCTTTGTGGAGTGCGGCCCCACCACCATGACCCAGGACGACATTGACAACGGCCGGCTGATCTGCCAGATCGGCATCGCCCCGGTGAAGCCCGCTGAGTTCGTGATCTTCCGCATCACCCAGAAGACCGCTTCTGAGTGATCCGCCCTCCACCTAGATTGATACAGAAAGGACGAAGATAAGAATGGCCATCAATTATCCCTACAGAGTATTTCGATATCAGGTGGAGATCGATGGAATCAGCCGGGCGGGCTTCTCTGAAGTCTCCGGCATGAGCGCCTCCACCGACGCCGTGGAGTACCGCGAAGGCGACGACCTGCGCAACACTCCCCGGAAGCTGGCGGGCCTGACCAAGTTCGGCAACGTGACCCTGCGCTGGGGCGTGTCCGACGACTCCGACTTCCTGGAGTGGCTCAACTCCGTGGCCCCCACCAACACCGCGCCTCCCACCGGTATGGTCCGTCACAACGTGACCATCACCCTCATTGACGACGCCGGAAACCCCGGCCCCTCCTGGCAGCTCATCAATGCCTGGCCTGTGGGCTACACCGTGCCCGACCTGAACGGCCTGGGCGGGGAAGTGGCAATCCAGTCTCTGGAGCTGTGCCACGAGGGCCTGGAGCACATCCCCGGCTCCGTGGCCGGCGCTCCGTCCGATATCTGATTTATATGACGGTCTCTACAGCCCACAGGCATTCCGCCTGTGGGCTGTGGGGAATCTCACCTAGGAGGACGCCATGCAGACCGAATTTGAATTTGAATTGCCCAAGGGCTATGTGGACGCCAGCGGCGAGGTCCATAAGCACGGGATCATGCGCCTGGCCACGGCGGCGGACGAGATCCTGCCCCTCCGGGACCCCCGGGTCCAGCAGAATTCCGGCTATCTGACCATCATTCTGCTCTCCCGTGTGGTCACCAAGCTGGGCACCCTCAGCGCCGTCAACACCCGGGTGATTGAGAACCTGTTCACCATGGACCTGGCCTATTTGCAGGATATGTACCAGCGGATCAATATGTCGGAGATACCCCACTACCAGCTGACCTGCCCCCACTGCAACCAGCAGTTTGAGGTGCCGCTGGATTTTTTGCTGGGCTAGAGTGGGCTTCCGAAGAGAACGACGGGCTCCCCATCCGTCGGATCAGGCCGCCGGAGCAGCTGGGGGAGCAGCCCTACGCCTGGCAGGAGATCCCCCGTCAGCCGGGCAGCCCGTTGTCCCTGAAGCACACCCGGGGGGTGTCGCTCTACCCCCAGGATCGCCTCTATCAGGAGATGGCGTTTCTGGCCTACTATCTGCACTGGTCCAATGAGGACCTGATGGCCCTGGACCATTGGGAGCGGCGGCGCTGGTGCCGCGAGGTGTCCGCCATCAACAAAAAGCTCAGCGGCGATGAGAAAAAGACCTTTGAATTGCGATGAAACGGCAGGTGAGAGGGAGAAATGGCCATTGTATATCCCGAGCCCATTCAGACCTTCCGGTTCCTGATCCGGGTAGGTAATGACGAGCAGATCTCTGCGGCCTTCAGCCGGTTCTCCGGTATTCGAATGTCGGTGGAGACCATTCAGAACCGGGCTGGTGACGACAGCCGGGGCGTGAAGGAATATACGCCGGTCTTTACCTCCTATGAGCCGGTGACCCTGAGCAAGGGCGTGGTGGGTGACAACGAGTTTCTGGACTGGATTCTCTCCGCCTCCGCCGACGTCCACAGCGGCCCCACCGGAAACAATCTGCTGCGTACCATCGACGTGATTACCCTGAACCAGCACGGCGACGTGGGAGTGACCTGGACCCTCCAAAACGCCATGCCCATTGGATATGAGCTGGCCCCTCTGGACGGCAGCCGCAGCGAGGTGCTTACCGAAAGCGTCACATTTGCCATCACCGGCGTCAAGCGGACGGCAGCGCCTTGGAAGCCCCCCAAACGGGAGTCCTGAGGCTGGAGCCGGTCAGACAGAAGAAACGGAATCCCTTGACGGGAAGGAGGAAACAGTGTGGGACTCTCCGGCGCGTATTTTGATGTCAACCTGATTGGTACGGGGGGAATCCTACAGGGCGGATTTTCCTCAGTGAGCGGTCTGGACATGGAAGTGGAGTATGAGGTCTATGCCGAGGGCGGCAGCAGCTACCCCCGCTACTTCTTCCAGAACGTCAAGCCCCAGCTGCTGATTTTGGAGCGGGGGGTTATCACCAGCCTGGACAGTATCTCCATCCTGATGGCGATGGTCAACCAGGGAATGTCCATCCCACTGGCGGGGACCATCACCCTGAAGGACAGCTATGGCAGCACCCAGCGGATATGGACCGTGGTGGGCGCCCACCTGCAAAAATATGTGGGCCCCCAGCTGAACAGCAACCAGGCCTCTGCGGCGGTGAGCCGCATTGAGCTGCTCCACAACGGGTGCTTCTGATGGATTCCATTGCAGTCATTAAGCCCGAAATGGGCGTGCTCTCTCAGGAGAGACTTTCCCTGTCCCCCTTCGGCGCGCTGTCCCAGGCCTTTGCGGAGGAACTGCTGGCCCGGGCGGAGCGGGTGGAGGGACAATGGTCCCAGGTGCCTCTGGACCTGTTGCAGGAGGGAGAGAATCAGCCTGCCTCTCCTCCAGTGCGGCCGGTGATTCAGGTGGACCTGAAGCTGGTGCTGGAGGCGCTGCGGAAGGAGAAGAACCGCAGCGAGCAGCAGCGGGCCACGGAGCGCATTGTGGAGCGGATTCTCCAGCGGCGGGAGACCCTGCGTGAAACGGTGATAAAGCCAGCTCCATCGGAGCAGTCCGAGGTGGAGAAGCCCCAGGCCCCGCAGCACACCACACAGATTCAGCAGAATATCTACCAGATCTTAAATCAGATCCTCCGGGTGCAGCGCCCGGACGGAACATGGGGAGAACAGCTGCTCCGGCAGCCGTCGGAGACGATGCCAGCCAAGACCGGCCGCCCGGGACAACTGGGCCGTCAGGCAGCGGTATTCTCCCAAACCCTTCGCGTTCTGCGGGAGGAGGGCAAAGCCTTTCCTGTACCTCAGACGGCAGACCGTCAGACCGCCGGGTGGTCCGCAGTGCCGGGAAATGTTCCGGCAGAACGGAGCACCACACCCCTGGACCTCACCCATCGGGAGGAGGAGGCTGGGACGGAGACGGCAACAAAAAGCGGCCAGCAGGCCGCGGTACAGCTGCTGCGCACAGCGGAGCGGCTGGAGCGTGTCCTCCGAACAGAGGCCGCCCAAACAGAAGAAACCATCAAAAAAGAGACTAAAACCATGCCCATTGTGCAAAAAATGGGCCCCAACCAAGAACATGACCTGCCGGAAAGGTCTGCCCATAGGGAGCAGTCCACCGGCAGCCTACATACATCAGAGCCTGTTTCCGGCAAGAAGCAGGCCCAGGCGTCAGACGCCATACACACCGCCGCCCGGCAGTTGGAGCAATTGACACGCCAAGGGGCGGAAGGGGATAAAAAACAGCAGATATCTGCGCCCCATCCTTTACAGACAGGCCAGCGGACGGAGCAGAGCCAGCCGGTGACCGCCCGGGATATTCGGACAGTAACGGTAGAGAAAGCAGGAAAGCTAGACGGTAAACCAGCCCCGGCGGCAACAACGGCCCACCTCCCCAGCGTGGAACTGACCCACCGAACGGAGGAAGAGAAAGAAGTCCAAACGCCTCCGGTTCAACCCATGGAGAAGAGGCGGAAGGCAGAACAGAGTCAGCCAGTCACAGCCCGGGATATTCGGACGGTGGCGGCAGAGAAAGCAGGCCAACCGGATCGTGAACCAGCCCAGACGGCGACAACGGCCCCCCTCCCCGGTGTGGAATTGACACACCGGACGGAGGAAGAGAAAGAAGACCAAATGTCTCCGGTTCAGCCCGTGGAGAAGGGTCGGAATGCAGAACATAGCCAGCCAGTGACCGCCCGAGATATTCGGATGGTAACAGCGGAGACAGCCAGCCAAGCGGTTAGTGAACCAGTCCCGGCAACAACGGCCCACCTCCCCGGTGTGGAACTGACTCACCGGACGGAGGAAGAAAAAGAAGCCCCAATACCTCCGGTCCAGCCCATGGAGAAGGGCCGGAAGGCAGAACATAGCCAGCCGGTCACCGCCCGGGATATTCGGACGGTAACGGCGGAGCCAGCCAGCCCAGCGGTTAATGAACCAGCCCTGGCGGCCATAACGGTCCCTCTCCCCAGTGTGGAACTGACCCACCGGACGGAGGAAGAGCAAGAAGCCCAAACGCCTCTGGCCCAACCCAAGGAGAAAGGCCAGACGGCAGAGTATAGTCAGCCAGTGACTGCCCGAGATATTCGGACGGTAATGGCGGAGACAGCTAGCCCGGCGGCTAGCGAACCAACTCCGACGGCAACGGCCCCTCTCCCCGGTGTGGAATTGACCCACCGAACGGAGGAAGAGCAAGAAGCCCAAACGCCTCCAGTCCAGCCCGTGGAGAGGGGGCGGAATGCAGAACATAGCCAGCCGGTCACCGCCCGTGATATTCGGACAGTGTCGGCAGAGAAAACCAGCCCAATGGCTAGTGGACCAGCCCCGGCGGCAACAACAGCCCCCCTCCCCGGCGTGGAACTGACCCACCGGATGGAGGAAGAGAAAGAAGTCCAGACGCCTCCAGTCCAGCCTGTGAAGAAGGGGCAGGCGGCAGAATATAGCCAGCCAGTTACCGCTCGGGATATTCGGACAGTGTCGGCGGAGACAGCCAACCCAACGGATAGCGAACCAGCCCCGGCGTCAACAGCGGCCCCCCTCCCCGGTGTGGAATTGACCCACCGGACGGAGGAAAAAGAAACGCAACCCCCTACCGTCCAGCAGGCGCAAAAGAGCATCTCACGGACCGAACAGAACCACCCGGCTGCGCTCCGGGATATCCGAACCGGAAAACGACTGTCTCACGTTCAGAGAACCACAAGTTCCAATCTCCAATCCCCTGTCTTTGCCGGGGGGGCAGATACAGCTCCAACGAGCGTTGTCTCCCGGATGGCGCAGCAAAGTCAACCCTCAGGCCCCATCCAGGGCGGCCTATCCCCGACAGCGATGCCGATGGGACCGGAGCTGACCCTGCGGACGGGAGAGGCCCCCGCCGGACAGCAGTTTTCGGCTGGTATGGAGCATCCACAGCTCCCAGGTGAGCGAGTTCAAAGAGAATCACCCCTCACTGTGGCTGCGGAGGATATCCGGGTGGGCCGCCGGTTTACCAAAGTCTATACGCCCCTCGGAGCGGAAGCGGAGGAGGAGCCCGGCCCGGCTGGTGTGCTCCCGCCCCTGACTTTGGAGGAACGACAGACTTCTCCAGGCCAGCCGGTGGGGGAGACTCCCCGGAATATCCAGAGACGGTCTGCTGCCAGGCGGGCTGAGACTGCCAGCCAGCCTGTGGAACTGACCTATGGGCCAAGCCAGCAACCGGCGGAACAAGCACCGGCTCAGACATCCAAGAAAGCGGACGGCCAGGGGGAATCGGATTATGTACGCAACCTGCCCGACTGGGCCCGGCGGTTTTTGAAGGAAAGCTGGTCCGGCCATGCCGGGACCCAGGAGATGAGCGTGGCCCGGAATATCTCCACCCAACAGGGGGGAGAGGAAACGGTCCAGTGGACCGCTCCCAATTACCGACCTGCCCCGCCTATGGACCATCGGGAAAAGCGGCAGGAGGAGCCCAAACGGCCCCAGCAGGTCCACATCAGTGAGGCGGAGATCCAGCGTACTGCCGACCGGGTGTACCGTATTCTGGAGGACCGCATCCGGGAGGAGCGCATCCGACTGGGATTTTAAAGAGTTGAAACAGAACCACGAGAGGAGGGAGAGACAGCCATGTATCTGGGTATTCCAAACCCCAACGCCATCGTCCCCCTGGAAAAGATGACCATAGAGCCGGAGGGGAAAGAGGCTTTCAAAGTGCTGTACAACCCCAACAGCTACAATCAGAGCCGGAGCGTCCGCTACGCCCAGGCAAACGGTGTGGCCACCAATACCCCGGTGGTACAGTTCGCCGGCGGTACCATGGAGGTGCTGTCCTTCCGTCTCTTTTTCGACAGTATGTCCGCCGGCGCGGAGGTGGGCGGCAGTATGATGGACCAGCTGAAATTCGCGGGCAACAGCCTGCTTCCCTCGGCGGCTAAGATGATCGACGTGCGCACCTATACCCAAAAGGTATACGGGCTGATGGAGATCGACCCGGACAAGCATGTGCCGCCTCTGGTCAAACTGAAATGGTCCTCCCTCCAGTTCACCGGCCATCTGATTTCCTGTACGCAGGAATTTGTCCGGTTCAACGAAAAGGGGATGCCTCTGCGAGCCTGGCTGGACTGTACCTTCCAAGAGTTTATCGCGCCGCTGAAGGCCAATCTGCCCCGGCCGTTGGAGTCGCCCGACACCACCAAGTACCGGACGGTGTACCAGGGGGATTCCCTGTGGTCCATGTCCGCCAAGGAATATGGACAGCCGGAGCAGTGGCGGGCCATTGCCGACGCCAACGGCCTGGCTAACCCCAGGACCCTGCGGACTGGGGCCCGGCTGGTGCTGCCGGCACTGAAAAAGTAGACCGCCCCACCGGAGGAGGGAAGAGGCGATGGATAGGAGCTCCTACACCTTTCAGGCGCTGAGTGAAAAATATGAGGACTTCCGCGGCCCGGCCTTTACCATCAAGCTGGACGGCAAGACCCTGGACAGCACGGAGATGCCCATTGTCCAGCTGGATATCAAGTTGAGTGAGAATATGATCGGAAGCGCCAGCTTCAGCGTGGAAAGCCTGTACGACTATGAGAAATCCCAGTGGATCAATAAGCTGGAACAGACCATCCAGGTAGGAGCCAAGCTGGAGATCTCGGGAGGGTACGGGAAGCAGGAGCCGCTGTTCTATGGCTTTGTGTTTGAGTACAACCTGGAGTACAGCCGGGACCGGCCGCCCCGGCTGGCGGTGCGGGGCATGGATGGCCTGGCCTTCCTGTCCAACTGTCATGAACCCATTTATCACGGAAATAAAAAGCCCAAGGTGGTTATCCAGGAGATCTTCAACAAGGTCATCAGCGCCGGGTACGCCAAAAGCTCCACGGTGGACAATCTGGACAACCTGGTTACCCCCTTGGTGAAGGAATTGACCAGCGACTACGGCTACTTGTTGAAGCTGGGCAAGATGTACAATCTGAGTCTGATGGATATCCAGGGTGAGCTTATCTTCAGCGACTTGATCGGCAATACCTCCCCCATCATCACCCTGACCCTGGGGGCGGGGCTGCTGTCCTTTCACAAACGGATCAGCCTTCAGCACCAGCTGGGCAAGATCGAGGTCCGGGGCAAGGACATTAACCAAAAACGCATCGTGGGTACCGCCAGTCAGGTGACAGTGGGGGATACCTCCAAGAAATGGGCGGCACAGCTGGCTCCCGCCTTCAAAAACGTGGTGGGCCGGGAGTACAACGAGTGTGTCCGCACCGAGGAGGAGTGTACCCGCCTGGCCCAGTGCAGGCTTAACGCCCGGGCCATGTCTCTGGTCCAGGGGGTGGGACGGTGTGTGGGCCTGCCCGAGCTGATCCCCGGCCGCTACATCTCCATCAAGGGAGTGGACGCCCAGACCGAGGGCAGCTATTACATCGCTTCTGTCAACCACCGGTTCAGCCGGGAGGGCTATTACACCGAGTTTTACGCAAGGGGGGCCAGGACCTGAATGGGCATTATAGAAGAACTGCAGAGCGACATGGACATCTTTCAGGAGTCCGATGGGATGCAGCGGACCGGTCTCTATCTGGCGAAGGTGACCAACATCAACGACGAGGAAAAGCTTAACCGGGTCAAGTGTATTCCCATTGAAAACAATGAGAATGAGGAAACCGACTGGTGCTACGTTATGGCTCCCCTGGGAGGCAAGAACTGCGGACAGTTCTTTTTTCCCAACGTTAACGATCTGGTGGTGCTGGCCTATCTGGGGGGAGACCCTAGGCGGCCCATTGTGCTGGGGGCCTACTGGAATACCGAGGTGACCCCGCCCTACCGCATTGAGGAGGGCAAGGTCTACAACTACACCATCAAGACCCCCACCGGTACCGAGCTGCTGTTTTACGACGAGCCGGACAAGCAGAAGGTGACCCTCACCCTGCCGTCGGGCACGGTGCTGTCCATCGACGATGAAAACCAGGCGGTGGCCCTCAAGGACAAGGAGGGGAACAACGCCTTGGAGATGGACCTGAAGGGGGGCAATATCACCCTGAAGGCAAAGACCAAGCTGACCCTGTCGGCGGGGGATACCTCCGTGGTGCTGGAGGCCTCGGGCAATCTGACCGGAAAGTCCAACAGCAAGATCTCCCTGGAGAGCACCAACATCGAGGAAAAGGGTACCGCAAAGGTGGCGGTCCAGGGGGCGACGGTGGAGGTCAAGGCCGACGCCACCATGAATCTACAGGCCTCCGGCCCCACCACCATCAAGGGAGCCATGGTCAACATCAACTGACGAAACCGCAGGAGAGGAGGGGAGCGGGTGAACGGAAAAGAGTTTCTGGGTCGCGGGCTGAAATTCCCGCTCCAGGTGGACCCCAAGACGGGTAAGATCGCCATGGTAGACCAGGAGGAGGACATCAAGGAGGCTATTGGCATCATCCTGCGGACCGGACGGGGCGAGCGGGTCATGCGGCCGGAGTTTGGCGCCAACACCATGGACTATGCCTTTATGCCGGCCTCCAGCTCCATGCTCCATTCCATCGCCCACGAGCTGCGGCTCATTCTGCTGGAGCAGGAGCCCCGTATTCGGGATGTGGAGATCCACTGTGAGCAGATGAATCAGCGGGACGGCTCAGTGGTCATTTATGTGAGCTATACGGTGCGCAGCACCAATAACCGATACAATCACGTCTATCCCTTCTATGTGACAGAGGGGTCGGAAGGGGGCGGCGCGGAGTGAAACAGCCGGTTTTGGACCCCAGGGACCGGGGGGATATCATGGCCCAGCTGGCAGCCCACGCCAGCTCCTACACGCCGGAATGGCGGTATGAGGGGGCGGAGGACGACCCCGGTTCCGCCCTGGCGGAGCTCTTTGGCGAGATGTTCTACCAGACCGTGGACCGGATGAACTCGGTACCCAGCAAGCTCCACACCGAATTTCTCAACCTCACCGGCTTTCGAATGCCAGATCCGGTGCCCGCCGCCGGTTTGCTCCAATTTGACGCCCATGACACGGTGGAGGCCCCGGTGCCCGTTCCCGAGGGGACCCAGGTATTCACTGAGGACGAGGCGGGGGAGAACGTGGTCTATGAGACCGAGCGGCGGATCGAATCCACCCCCGCCAAGCTGGAGGCTCTCTTCTATGTGGATCCCCGAAACGAGATGATCCAGCGGGTGGCGCTGGACCGGCCCCAGCCCTTCTTCACCTCTGTAGAGGGGGAGAATCTACAGCGCCACCGGTTTTCCGTCAGCCAGGACGACGTACTGGCCCTGGCAGGTCCCTGTCAGGTGGAGGTAGAACTCCGCCAGGAGGGGGGCTATCCCGCCAGAGAGACCGCCGCCCGGCTGGCCGACCCGGAGCTGGGACGGTGGACCTTCCGCTCCGGCGGTGAAGAAAAGCCCTTTGCCAAGGTGGAGGCGGAGGACGACCGTATTCTGTTGACCTGCTCCGGCACTGAGATTTTTGAGCCCGACGAGGAGGGGCATTATTCCCTCTCCTGCACCGGAAATTTTGGAAGCGGCAGCATCATCCTGGATGGGATTAAGCTGCGCAGCCGTCCCATGGAGCGGCTCTCCGTGGACGGGGTGGCCAACGGAGATATCCCTCTGGATCTGGAGGAGGGGGGCTACTGCTTTGGCCGCCGTCCCACCCCCTACAGCCTGTGCTATTTCCGGTCTAACCAGGTTTTCCGCAAGCGGGGCGCCCGGGTGAACCTGCGCCTGGAGGTAGTTCCCATCGTGTCCAATCTGGTGGACCAGACTCCTCAATACCAGTTCAACCAGCGGATCATCGACAAGCGGGACGCGGTGGTCATTACCCCTGACGACGTGTATGTGTCTCAGGTGGTCTGGGAGTACTTCAACGGCATGGGCTGGCGGCCGCTGACTGTGTCAGGCAGCCGCAACCCCTTCTCCTGTAAGCAGGAGGGGCGGCTGGAAGTGGTGTTCGATATCCCAGCCGATTTGCAGAAGAGCGAGGTCAACGCGGAGGAAGGCTACTTCATCCGGGCCCGGGTGGTCCATGTGGAAAACCAGTTTTCCATGACGCCCCGCTGGGTGGTTCCCTTCCTGAAGGGGGCTGACTGTATCTGGGATTACACCGACGGCCTGCCCGCCGACCGGTGCCGGGGAGAGAACAACGGGGATGTGGTCCAGATGGAGGACATCGCCCAGGTGGACCGCCTCTCCTTTCCCGCCCTGGTGGGGCTGGAGGAGTATCCCCGATCCATGTATTTTTGCTTCCAACGCTCTCCCCACGCCATGCCCCTGTCCATCTATTTTGATATGGCCGGGCGGGTGAAGCTGGAAGACAAGCTGCGCTTTGAGGCCTGGACCGGGGAGCGGTTTGAGCCGGTGCGCTCGGTGGATCTGACCCGCAACCTGCTTCACCCCGGCGTCATGCTCCTCTACCTGTCCAAACCCTTGCCCCAGCACACCTTCTTCGGTGTGGAGGGCTGCTGGCTGCGGCTCTCCCGCAGCTCCTATCTGGAGAACAGCGGGGGCTGGCCCCGGGTGAACGCCGTCCGGCTGAACATCGTGGAAGCGGTCCAGCGGCAGAAGGCGGAGGATCAGATGTTCTCCACCGGACCTTATGAGGCCAACAAGGAGCTTGCCCTGCTGTACACCCCTGTTCTGGACACCCAGGTGTGGGTGGACGAGGTGCGCAGCCTGGCGGTGGCCGACGCGGAAGCCCTGAAACAGGCCATGCCTGACCGGGTATCCCTGGAGTGGGATGACCGGGTGCTCACCCACTGCTGGGTGCGCTGGGAGCGCCGGGACGAACTGGCTTTGGCCGGTCCTCAGGAGCGGTGCTACAGCCTGGACCCCTATACCGGGATCATCACCTTCGGCAACGGCATCCATGGCCGGGTGCCGTCGGAGGGGGAGGAAAATCTGCGGGTAAGCTACTCCTATGGCGGCGGCAGTGTGGGCAACCGGCCCGCCGGTGCGGTGCGGCAGCTCATCGGGGCTCTGCCCCGGATCAGCCGGGTGGAAAACCTGACCCCCATGAGCGGGGGCACCGACCGGTTCCCCCTGGAAAAGGCGGACGCCATCGGCAACAAGCGCCTGCGCCACCGGGAAAAGGCCGCCGGTGCCCGGGATTTTGAGGAAATCGTCACCCAGGACTTCCCCCAGGCCCGGCATGTGAAGTGCTTTCCCGGCCGGGACGCCGCCGGAGCCTACGCCCCCGGCCATGTGAGCGTGGTGGTGGAGGGCATCGATCTGGACAGCCGCCGGGTGACCGACGATCTGTGCCAGCGGATCTATGACCAGCTCTCCCAGCAATGCGACTGTGTCCTGGCGGCGGAGGGACGGCTCCATGTGGTGGGGTCCACCGTTATCACCGTCAGCAGCACCATTACTGTGGAGATGGAGGACCTGGACCAGAGCGCCGTCACCCAGCAGGCCATTGCCCAGCGGCTGGAGGAGCTCATCAACGGCCGCTGGCGGGAGCGGGATATCGGCAGTCAGCTGCGGGTGGCCCAGGTGTGGCAGACCGTGCGGGATACTCCCAATGTGCGCCTGGTGCGCAGCATCCTGCTGGAAGGCCGCTTTGATGAGGCGGGGGTCCAGCGGGTGGTGCCTCTGGAGCAGGACGATGCCTATCCCTACGCTACCGTGAAGAGCGGTATCCACCTGATCCAGGTGGAATAAGGAAGCAAAATCAATGTGTGAACGAGACAGAGAAGGAGGCCCGAGCCTGTGCTGAACGCCCGCAATCTGGATGACCAGACCTATGAGCAGATCGTAAAGACGGCAGAGGGCCGGCTTCCGTGGCTGTGTCCGTCTTGGACGGACCACAACGCCCACGATCCGGGCATCACCATCCTGGAGCTGATGGCCTGGTACAAGGAAATGCAGCAGTACCACATGAACCAGTTCACCGACGAACTGCGGTGCAAACTGCTCAAGCTGGTGGGCATTCACCGGCAACCTGCCACCCCCGCCCGGTGTGCCCTGGAGCTGGGGGAGGACTGCCCGGCCTGTCTGGAGGGCACCCCCCTGGTCACCCGGGAGGGTATCCGCTTTGAGCTGGCTGAGGCTCTGCCCGCCCAGCGGCCGGTCATCGCCCAGGTACAGATGGCCCAGGGAGATCGGCTGGTGAATGTGGGGGAGCAGCTGAGAGACCGGCGCATCACCTTCCAGCCCTTTGGCGGGGAGGGGGAGACCCCCTCGTCCCTGCGCATCGGCTTTTCACAGCTGGGGGAGGGGAATCTGCGGCTGTGGTTCGACGTGGCCACCCCCGCCGGTGCCCCCCGGAATCCCTTTGCCGACCGGGACCAGACCCCACGGGTCATCTCCTGGCAGTGCGAGGGGGCGGAGGGGACCCAGCTGCTTCAGGACGACACCCACGCCCTCAGCGTCAGCGGCTATGTGACCCTCCGGCCTCAGGGAGTGTGGCCCGCCGGGGCGGACGGCCTGTACTGGCTGGTGCTTACCCTCGACGATCCAGGATGTGAGGAGAGCGTGCGGCTGTCCGGCCTGTCGGCCAAACGGTGGCCCGCGCTCCAGCGGGAGACCTGGGCCAAAAGCCACCTGTTCCGGGCGGAATCCCAGGCCGACTGGACGGTGTGCCTCAGCGACGCCCAGGCGGTGGAGGGGGAGCTGGCGGTCTTTGTCCGTACGGCGGACCGTTGGACCCAGACCGGCAAATGGCTGGCGGTAGCCACCACCGAAGGGCGGCTGCTCCAGGTAGACACCACTGCCGCCGTTCAGGATGGGGCGGACAACCTGCTGGTGGTCAGCCTGAACCCGGTCCACAGCGGCCGGCTCCTGTTTGATGCCAAGGGCCTGCCCGGGGAGACCTTTTTTCTGGACCTGGGGGGAAGGACTGCCCTGACCGACTCCTTTGTGCTGCTGTGCGACACCCTGGACCGGGACGGCCAGATCCGGCCCGCCCTGTGGCGGTGTGTGGAGGACTTCTATGCCTGTGGTCCCAGGGACCGGGTGTTCACCTATGACCCGGTACGGGAGACCATCACCTTTGGCGACGGTGAGCATGGCGCGATGCCCTGCCGGGGGGAAGGCACGATCCTGGTGGCCGATTTGACCTTAACCTACGGCGCGGGGGGCAACATCCCCGTCGGAACGGATAACCTATCCTTTGTGGACAGCGGAGAAAAGGTTCCCAACCGGGCCGCCGTGGGCGGTGGGAACCGGGAGAGCGTGGCTCAGGCCCAGGCCCGGCTGCTTCAGATGCTGAGTACCACCCGCAAGTGCGTGTCCGCCGCCGACTATGAGCGGCTGGCCAGAGAGACCCCCGGCCTGCGGGTGGCGGCGGCCAAGGCCCTGCCCGCCTACGATCCCGACGAGCCCGCCGGGGTGAGCCGGATGCCCACCGTGACGGTGGTGGTGGTACCCGCCGGGATGGGGGAGCGCCCCCTGCCCGACCGGCGCTTTTTGGAGGCGGTGCAGCGGCAACTGGATGGGGTGCGGCCCATCGGTACCCGGGTGAAGGTGGTGCCACCGGTCTATGTGGACCTATTTGTACAGGTCACCCTGCGGGGGGGCGAGAACGGAACGGAGGCCGCTCTGGCGGCGGGTCTGCGGACCTATCTGGAAGAGGCCGGCATTGGCGCCACCCTCCAGGTTGGAGATGTGGCCGCTTTGGTCCAGAGTATTCCCGGAGTATTGCAGGTCCGGGATGTGGACCTGCGCTCCCCCAATCCGGGCTGTTACCAGAATTCCGAGGGAGACATCCGCCTGCCCCGGCTGGCCATCCCTCGGCTGAAGGAGCTCCGGTTGGAGCGCCTGCCGGCGGAATGGACCAGTCGTTGAGACAGAATCTGAGGATCAAAGGAGCGTGAAGGCGACATGGAGCCGATCCAGACACAGATGGTTTATTGCTGTGCGGAGCAGTGGCTGGGGGGCCGCTTCCACCAGATCGAGCCCTGGGGAGACGGCCTGCGTCTGGACGCGGCCCGGGCCTCCGCCGGACTCTACTGCATGGCAGCGGTAGACAGTGGCGAGAACGGCTTCTCCTGGGGCCGGGCGGTGGTGGAGGCGGACCTGCCGCCGGACACCGCCCTGCGGGTATATGCCTACGCCTCCGATACCAGACAGTGGGGGGACTGGGCCGACCTGGACCAGGGTATCCGCTCCATTGAGGGGGACCCCACGAAGGCATTGCAAACCATTTTCGGCCCGCCGGTGGCCCAACAGGGAGACTGCCTGCTGGGGCGCACTGGACGGTACCTGTGGCTCATGCTGGAGTTGGCTGCCACAGGCAGCCATTCCCCGGTGATCCACACCCTTCGGCTGCAAATGGGCGGGGACCACATGGCCGACTACTTACCTGCCATCTACCAGCAGGAGAATTTCACCCGGCGCTTTTTGTCGGTGTTCAACAGCATGTACGCCGATATGGAACGCTCCATTGACGCTCTGCCCGGGCGGATGGACTATCAGCACACCGGCGGGGCGCTGCTGCGCTACCTGGCCTCCTGGGTGTGCGTGGAGGAGGACGGCGGCGACGATCGGCTGCGGGAGCGCATCCGTACCGCCCTGTCCGACTATGAGGAGCGGTACACTGTGGAGGGGGTGCGGAAAAGTGTTCGCCGCCTCACCGGCCGGGACCCCATCCTCATCGAGCATTTCCAGGTCTCCCCCAACCGGCCGGACTGCCGGGACCCGGACCTGTACCGGCGGCTGTACGGGGAGGACCCCTATCGGTTTTTTGTACTGCTGCCGGAGGATACCTTCTCCAGCCAGCGGGAGCGGGAGGCCTTTCAGCGGGACATGGAGGAGGTCATCCCTGCGGGGATGAGCATGCAGATGATCCAGATCAAGCCCTGCATCCAGCTGGACTGGCACACCTATCTGGGGGTCAACTCCCGGATAGGCGGCTATGTGCCGGCGGCCATTGACGAGCAGGTGACCATTCATTACGATACCACGATCGGAGGAGCCAACCATGAATAACGCCAATTTTTTCCCTTTGGAGCGCAACCGGTATTTCTACGGCAAGCTGCTCACCGTGCGGGATTTTGAGGTGGAACAGCGGTACCACTGCACCAAGCGGGCGCTGCTCAACCGGCTGATCCATGGCGCCGGCGTGGTATGCGGCCTGGGCGTCACCGCCAGCGACGAGTCCACCCTGATGATCGAAAGCGGCATGGCCCTGGACTACCAGGGCCGGGAGATCATCCTGCCTGAGACGCTGTTCCGCAAGTTGCAGATGCTGGAGGGTCAGGAAACCCTGTCGGACAGCAAGGACGCCTATCTCTGCCTGACCTACGCCGAGGAGGATGTGGAGCCGGTAAACGCCACCGGCGCCGAGGTGGGGGCCCAGCGGCAGTTTGATCTGACCCGGGAGGGCTACCGCCTGTTCCTCACCCCCGAGCCTCCCGCCTATCAGAGCCTTCTGGAGGCCGGTGGCCGGGAGAATGTGACGGTGCTCTATCAGAGCGAGGATTTGATCCTGGTCCTGTCCTTGCCCACCGTCCTGTGCGCCGGGGAGGAGTTCCAGGCCCAGGTCCTGGTGGTCAAGCATGAGAAGACCCCGCCGGTGCAGTTCTCTCTGGAGGGGGAGAACAGCTTTGTGGAGAGCGACAACGGCCGGGTGCGGCTGGCCTACCGGGAGAGCCGGGAGGAGAAGCGGTGTGTCTACACGGTGGACTTCCCCCTGCGGGCCAAGGCCCTCAGCGATGTGGACAGCCAGCTCTTCCCCAACGGCTGCGAGCTCAATGTGGAGCTGGGCAGCCACCACTATAAAAATTATCTGACGGTGGAGGCCGCCGTCCGGCTGTGCCGGGACTGGGAGGACGCCCGGCTCCGTCGCCGCCAGACCGACGATCTCTCCCGCCATCTGCGGGGACGGGACGTGCCCCTGTACCTGGCCAAGCTGGAGCTCATCCACTCCGCCGGCGGTGTGTTTGTGGGCACGGTCACCAACCTTCCCTTCCAGCAGCAGGTCAGCGGTGAGGGGGAGAACAAAAACGGCGGTGCGGGCGAGCTGACGGTGACCACCTCAGTGCGCAGCCTGGAATACTGGCAGAAGCCCGATGTAAAGGCCATCTATCAGCCCTCCACTGGAGGACTGCATTTGAACTTTGGCATCCCCTCCCCGGAACAGTATGACTACGCCGTGGCCCACGGCATGGTAGAGATGGCCCTGCCCGGCGGCATCCGGGTAAACAGCCGGATCTATTCTGAGGAGATCGCCCACGGTCTGGGCAACGGTGCGGTGGATGTGCGCCTGAGCGTGGAGTTTGCCGACCGGGAGAGCGGCGAGACCGCCCTGTTGTGCGGCAACAGCGAGGTATTCAAGTCCAAGGCCGTGAAGATTTCGCCCCCCTGGGTGGAGGCGGCGGCGGTGGTGTACCCCGAGCGGGGCACCATGCGCATCGGCCTGTGGCTCCACGATACGGTGGACGGCAATCTGGTGCGGGTCCACTACTTTGCCCAAAAACCGGAGCGGGACACCAGCCGCATCCTGTCCCAGCGGCGGGTGAGCCTGTCGGTGACACCGGAGTTCTCCCGGCTGAGCCGGCGGGGCAAGCTCCAGTTCCAGGCCGAGGTGGTGGGCTCCGAGGACAAGAGCGTGCAGTGGAGCGTGAAGGAGGAGAACGGCGGCGCCATTGACCGCAACGGCCTCTATCAGGCCCCCGAGCTGCCCGGCACCTATGAGATCGTCGCTGTGGCCGGCGCGGACGAGGCGGTGCGGGCCAGCGCCTTTATCATTGTGGAATAAGGCCTCCGGGGCCCATAGCGCCCGGTTGTAATTTAAGGGAGAGGAGAGGGCTTTGTGGATACCATGCTGGTGCGGGAGCGCTACAAGGTGGTCCGGGTATCGGATGTCCGGGAAGATTACGCGTTTGCCGAGGCGGTGGATATCCTGGACCGGGAGAAAAGCGGCTGCCTGCTGAATCTGTACGAGGGGCCCCTCCTGCGCGCCTATCTGCCCTGCTTTGACAAACTGACCGCCTGTCCTGCCTTCCTGGGCATGTTTTTGGAGGGAGAGACCCTGGTGACGGTGTTCCGGGACTGCACCGGAACACCCATTGACCAGGTATTTTACCGGGGGGATAAGCACGATTGGAAGACCCGGCTGGAGTACGCCGAGCAGCTGTTCCACCGGGCGCTGAGCATGGCGGACCTGCCGCCGGAGGTGAGCTGCGCCACCTTTCTGTCGGAAAATCTGCTGGTGGACGAGCGCAATCGGGAGCTGCGGCTGCGCTACCATGTGGTCCCCCTGGAGGGGATGAACGCCCGGGAGCTGGTCTATCTGACCTGCGATCAGGCCCATAAGATCCTGCTGTCCCGCTTTTCCTCTCCCCGGGAGGAGCTGGAATTTCTGGACGAACTGGACCGGGGGACTTGCCTCAGCGTAGTACAGCTCTACGCACTGTGGCGGGAGCGGAGCGAGACCATCCGAACCGCCTATGAGAAATTGGAGAAAAAGAATTTCTTCTGGCGCTGGTGTTCGCTGGTATGGGGCCGCATCAGGCGGCGGGCCGCCCGTCGGAAGCGGAGGTGAGAGGACATGGTTGGACTGAAAAAACTGGGCGTCTTTGTGGTGCTTCTGGTCCTGCTGGGGGCGGGAGCTGCTCTGCTGTTCTGGGAACTGGGGGGAGAGTGCCTGACCACGCTGAGCTCCGGCACGGCGCAGGCCGACTATCTGATGGCAGCCTCGGACACCGAGGGAGACATTTATGCTCTGGGCCGGACCGATCAGGGCTACGCCCTGGTGCTGGGAGACCAGGCCGGTCATCGGACGGCCCGGTGGACCCTGACGGCGGATACCCTGCCCCAGAGCAGTACCCCTGCTCTGCTCTTTCCGGCGGCGGGGGGCGCGGTCTACCTGGGCCTTTACAACACGGAGGAGGAGCCCGCTCGCCTTCAGCTTTACCGGATTACCGACCAGGGCCGGGCGGCGGAGCTGCTGCTGGATCAGCCCTGCACCGGCGGCAGTCTGCCAGAGCAGATGGACAGCGTGCGTCTGTCGGCTTTTTCCCAGGTGGATAATGTGGTGACCTTTGCGGTGATCCGGGGGGACAATGCCTCCTTTTACCAGCGGACCAGCGCAGACAGCGGCTTGGAGCAGCTGGATCAGGTTACCCAGACCGGTCTGCACACTGCGCTGGCCCTGTCTGACGGGACCATGGTGCTGGCCACCGGAGACAGCCTGATCCGTACCGACCGGGATGCTATTCCGCTGACCAGCGGGGAGAATATCATACAACTTACCCAGGCTGGCACAGGCGTTTATTACGTGGATGGTGCCAGTCTTACGGTGTTTTATGCGGATTTTGCCGATTGGCAGCCCTATGCCCTCCGAACGCTGGAAAAAGAGGAGTACGACCTGGACGACTGTACCGACCTGTGGGTGACCCGGGACGGGGCCGCGCTCCTGCTGCTGGAGGGGAACACGCTGCTGCTGGACCGGGGGAGCACGGTGTCCGATCTCAGTAAGATGCTCTGCCGCCCAACAGGACAGTGTGTGCTGATTTTGGGCGGACTGGCTTTGGCGGTGCTGGTTCTTACGGTTTTGCTGTGGTTCGTGGTATGCGAGCAGCAGCGGTTCCGGCTTCCCCTGCTGGTGCGTTGGGGCGTGCTGACAGCGGCGGTCGCCGTGCTTGGTACCGCCATTCTGGTGCGCGGAGGGGTGATCCCCATCAGCCAGCGGGCGGCGCAAAGAGAGGCAAACGGACTGATGGGAGCCATCACGGCCCAGGTTTGTCAGGAGCACAGCCTGATGGAGGATATGCTTCCCAAGCTGCTGGCGGACAGTCTGGCGGAGACGCCTGACGGCCTGTACCGGGATACGGCTGCGGCCATCTATGTGCGGTCTGAGGACGACATCTGGACCCTGGCAGCAGATAATGCCGGCGGCTTTTCCGGAAGCCGGGCGGAGCTGAGCGCCAGCTTTGACCGGGCCTGGGCCGAGCGGGCCGGCGACAGCGGTTCCGCCGTGTGGAGCTACACCCTGGGCGACGAGACCCACTATGTCCTTTATCGGATGGAGGGGGAGCGGCTGCTGGCGGTGGATCTGAACGGAGAGCCCCTGCTGGAAGCCAGCTGGGAGAACTGCCGCTGGATGGTACAGGGCCTGTCCGCCCTGGCTGTGCTGCTCACCGCCGTGGCTCTGGCCGTTTTGTGCTGGATCACCATTGGTCTGCGCCGGTCCCTCCGGGGCATGGAGCGGCTGGCGGCGGGGGAGCGTGAGGTCCTGGTGGTCCAGGGAGGGGGCGATGAGCTTACCAGCTTGGCCGAGGACGTAAACGCTCTGTCGGGCGCCCTTCAGGACGTGGACCGGCAGCAGAATGAGCTGGCCCAGTCCTACCGCCGGTTTGTCCCCGAGCGGGTGCTCTCCCTGCTGGGCAAAACCAGTATTCAGGAGGTGGACAAGCAGACCTTTGTTTCCCGGAATCTGTCCACTATGATGCTTAGCTTCCATTTTCCGGATCAGGTTTATGAGAAGAGCGGCCGGGAGCTCTTTGACAACGTGAACGAGATCATTGAGCGTACCGCCTCCATCGTCACCCAGAAGGGGGGCGCGGTGTTCAACTTTGCCTATGACGGTTACGATTCAGTCTTTGAGGAAGGCAGCGCCGTGGCGCTGAGCACCGCTGTAGCCATTCAGCAGGAGGTGCTGGACATCAACCGGGAGCGGGAGCTGTCCGGCCAGCCCCCTGTGGTGGTGCGTATCGCCCTGGATGAAGGCAACGTGATGATTGGCGTGGTGGGCGACGAAAACCAGATCCAGCCCACCTCCATCTCCTCCAGCTTCTCTGTTGTCAAGCATCTGCTGGAGCTGTGCGGGCGGCTGGAGGCCAACATTCTGTGTACCGAGTCAGTGATTGACGACGCCAGCGGCTACGGCAGCCGCTATATGGGTAAGTGCATGGAGGGTGGCCAGGCCATCCGCACCTATGAGATCTTTGACGGTGACGCCTATGAGATCCGGAAGGTGAAGGAGAGCACCGGCAGCCGGTTCTCCCAGGGGGTGTACGCTCTCTACAGCCGGGAGTTCTCCCAGGCCAAGCGGATCTTCCTCAACCTGGTGCACAACAACACCGGAGACGGCGGGGCCCGGTACTATCTGTATCTGGCCGACCGCATGGAAAAGCAGCCGGAGGAGGAGATCAGTCTGGATTCCGGGCTGTAAGAACGCTTTTGCTCCAATGGATTTCAGCCAGATAAGGAGGCGCACACCATGGGCACGACACAATTTGACATCATTGGCCGCCAGATCGAGGCGGCAGCCCGCAATGCGGCGGCTGGCGCCGTGGGACGCCTGCGGCGGGATACCAGCCTTGTCAATCAGGCCTCCCGGCTCACCGGCCGGACCATCCGGGCGGGGGAAGAGGCCCTGCGGAATAAGACCCGTGGGAGCGGCGGCCGCCGGTACAGCGCCCCCAATGGAAACACGGTGGAGACGCCGCCCCGGCCCCAGTATGCGGCGGAGGACGACTATATGCGCCGCTCCCCGGTGCAGCCGGTCCATCAGGCGGCGGACTACCGCCGTCGGCTGGTCCTGAAAGGGGTTGGAGTGGTGGCGCTGATTGCGGTAGCGTGCGCCGCCGTCAGCCTGCTGCTTCAGCTGGGCATATTCGGACGCTGAGTCCGGCAGATGAGACATAGGGGGACTTCCTTTGCTGAGCCAATTGCTGCGACAACTGTTTAACTCCTTTGGGATTTTCTTCCGCACCATCCGGGCCTTTTTTACCCGGAAGCTGACGGGGGCCTGGTCGCGCCTGCGCCGCATTACCAACGTCTCCAGACATGCCACCAAGGTGGCCACGGAGACCTTCCAGGGCGCGGCGGCGGCTATGAAAAAGCCCACAAAACGTTCGGATTACATAGAGACCAAACGGCTGTTTATCTCCAAATCCTTTTTGCTTCTGCTGGGGATCGGAATCGTACTGCTGGTGCTGCTCATCTACTTTGTGGTCTGGCCCTTCCTCCTCAGCACCTTCTTTACCGCCAAGTTCTATCAGGGGGACGAGAAGCTGCAGGACTGGTCCGGGCGGGTCATCGTGTACTACGATGAGGAGAAAAAACAGCCCATGTACAGCGGCACCCTGAAAGACGGGGTGCTCCAGGGCAGGGGCAAGGAGTACGATGAAAACGGCCTGGTTATCTACGACGGCAATTTTGTAGACGGCCTGCGCAGCGGCAACGGCTCCTGTTATGAAGCGGGTGTGCTGGTTTATGAGGGCCAGTTCGCCAACGGCCTGTACGAGGGCACCGGAAGCCTCTATGAGGACGGGGTGCTGGCCTATTACGGCGCTTTTTCCGCCGGGCTGGCCAACGGCATGGGTACCGCTTATACCGACGGGGCCAAGTGCTATGAAGGGGCCTTTGTAGAGGGCCTCTATCAGGGCGAGGGCACCCAGTATTACCACGACGGCACCGTGAAGTACAAAGGTTCCTTTGAGGACGGTTTGTACAGCGGCACCGGCACCTCCTACTATGCCGACGGTACCCGCTCCTATGTGGGCGGCTTTGCCGACGGCCTGCGGGAGGGCGAGGGTACCGAGTACAACGAGGAGGGGAAGGTCCGCTACAAGGGCGGCTTTGCCGCTGGTCTGTACGAGGGCAGCGGCAGCTATTATCTGGACAGCGGCGATGTAATCCAGGCCGAATTTGCGGCGGGAGTCACCGACGGCAGCATCCAATGGTATCGGGATGGCGAGCTGTGGTATGAAGGTGGAGCGGAGAACCTGACCCCTGACGGCTTCGGCACGCTGTACAGCGACAGCGGCAAGACCATCTACGCCGGTGAATTCGACCAGGGTACCCTGGACGGCAGCTGGCTGCTCACCCTCACCGCCCAGGACCTGCGGACCGCCTTTGGGGAAGCCACCCTCACCGAGACCGACAGCGGCACTGGTTTTCGTATCGTCAATAAAGAGCTGGAGCTGTGGGCCCTGTGCAGCTATCAGCAGGAGGGCTCCGACCCCCAGGTCTATGAAATCTGGTTCCAGCCCGAGGATGACAGCGCCATGGTTGCCCTGCTGCCCTGGGAAACGGGGAGCGATTTTAACGACTGGGCGCTGATCGGGCATGAGTCTACCACCCAGAGCGCCAGTCTGTCGGGCAGCGCCCGGTACGCCGATGGCGTGGTGGAGGGTAACTGGTGGCTGAGCCGGTATATTTACGAGGGCTATACCTGCACCGGCCTGAGCCGGTCGGAGGACGGCGTGCCCCAGCAGCTGCACTGGGTACGCACCGGCCAGATTCCCACCGGCGGCGCCGGTACCACAGATTCCAACCTGGCCCAGGCCCAGGAGCGGCTGGATGAACTGATGGCGGCCCTGGAGGGGGTAGGCGGCGGCTCCGGCGGCAGCGCCTCCGCCAGCCAGGGAGACGTGGAGCGGATGCTGGGGCTGATGCTCACCGCCCAGGACGGACAGGATCTGATGGATGCTCTGGTGGATTACTACACCTATAGCCAGATGGCCACCCTGCTGGAGGAAAGCCGCACCCTGATGGAGCAGCGCCTGGATGAGGAGCAGATTCTGCTCAGCCGGGGACAGAGCAGTCAGGCGGCGGTGGACGCCCTCAGCGAGCAGGTGGAGGATCTGGACCGGCTGCTGACCCAGTATAAGGCCAGCGCCCAGCAGGGTAAGCTCACCGCCACCAAGCTGAGCAAGCTGGACCCCAGCGGCTATAACATCCAGGCCGCGCTGCTCACCTTTGATCCGGTCTCTTTGAAGGTAAGCGAGCTATATGACGCGGCCCTGACCTATGCCAAGGCGGTGGCTGCCCAGCGGTACGAGGTGGATACCGACCAGCTGGAGCTGGAGGTCAAAACGGCGGTTATCGACCTGAATCTGGACTATGAGGACATCCTCGCCGCCCAAAAGGCGGTGGAACAGGCCCAAAAGGCGCTGGAGACCGCCACCACCAACTACGCCAAGGGGACGGTGGACAAGGCGGAGCTGTATGACGCCCAGTGTGCACTGAACCAGGCGGCGGCCGACCTCTACCAGGCCATCGGGGACTTTACCCACCAGGCCAACCATCTCAATACCCTGTCCGGCGGCTGGATCGCCCAGGAGCAGGATTGGATGGCGGACACCTTCCAGGTGATCTTCCAAAGTGAGATCCGACGGGGCGAGGAGGCCGCGGCGGCCCTGGAGGAGGAGCGGCAGGAGCAGGAGGCCCAGGCCAGTCAGGCCATTGAGGAGGAGGCCGCCCAGAGCGCCAAGCCCCAGGCCTCTCCCTCCCCCCAGCCTGCGGCCAGTGCCTCACCCACCCCCAGCGCAACTCCAACAGCGGAGAGCGCCGCGCCCTCCGCCAGCCCGGCCCGGCGCTGACAAGAAAGGAAGGATGCTGACATGGCAGACTATACCGCTCTGGTAGAGGCGGGCAACGCCCTGGTGGAGCTATTGCGGGACAATCTGACCCCAGAGCCCATCGGAAACCGGGAACTCATTGCCCTGTGCTCCCCCCATGAGAGCGAAAACAATCAGCTGACCCTCTACCTCTATCAGGTGGAGGAGGACACCCAGGGCGTTCAGAGCGGCTACTACCAAGTAAGCCAGAACGTGGAGCGGCTGCGTCCCACCCGCTATAATCTGCGCTTTCTGGTCACCGCCCACTCCAAGGCTCCCGCCCAGCTGAAGGAGGCCGACCAGTACCGGATGGTGGGGGCGGCCCTCCAGGTGCTCAAGGACCACCCGGTCATTGACGCCCAGTATTTGAACGGCTCCCTGGCCGAGCAGAACGCCGTCATCCGGGTGGTGCTGGAAAAGACCCAGCAGGATCAGCTGCTGAAGATCTGGAACAACACTTCCACGGCCTATAAGCTGTCCTTTGTGGTGCTGCTCACCGGAGTCGAGATCGACTCCCGGAAGGAGCGCCGGTTCAGCCGGATCACCGACGTGGCCATTGAGACCAAGCAGAAGGGGGAACGGACATGATCTCCATCCATGCCAGCGCAGTCTGCCGGGTGCTGGACGGCTACACTGGCCAGCCTCTGGAGGGCTCCTCTCTGGGGTGTACCCTGGATGGCGTTCCCTGCCGTCCCGTGTCCAAGCCGGGGGGGTATCTGGTGCTGGTCAACCTGGCCCCCGGCGAGCACCGCCTGTCCCTGTGCTGCCGCGGCTTTCAGGAGGAGTGGGTGGCTTTCCAGGCCGATGATGGCACCCGGGAGCTGGACATCACCATGAAGCCGGGAGCGGGCTATCCCTTCCGGCAGACCATTACCCGGCTGGAACTGACGGTGGAGGTGGAGGGGGTCCCCGCCGCCGGGCGGCAGCTGTGGATCGCCGCCGAGGGTCAGCCTCAGCTCAAGCTGGCCCAGACCAAGGCGGAGGCGGGAGAGAGTCAGCTGCGGCTCTACGCCAAGGGACCGGAGGCGGCTGTGCCCACCGGGGTCTATCTCATTGCAGATGGCAGCCACAGCGAGATCGTGGGCCTGCGGGCCCTTCAGGAGGAGCGGGGGACCCTGGCCGCTCCGCTGCGCTATTCCCACAGCCGGGGCAAGCTGCTGTTGCCTGCCCAGCGCTACCACACCGGAGCCGATGGAAGGCTCACCGCCGTTTTTCAGGCGGCGGGTGTCGTGCAGGTGTACGCTGAGGACACCGGCCTTCTGGCCAGCCTGACGCTGGAGGAAGGGGACAACCGGCAGACCATCCAGCTCTGAGAGGAGAATCCCTATGGCAAATCCAATGGTACAGACAGCCACGTGTACTTGCCCCTTTGGCACCGCGCCCGCCACGCTGATGGTCACCAGCCAGATGACGGTCACCATGTGCGGCCTGCCGGCGGCCACCATCATAGACGGGGCTCCCATCAGCAATGTGCCTACCTTCGGCATGTGCAGCAACATCGCCAATCCTGCCGTGGCAGCGGCCACAGCGGCGGCCATGGGGGCGCTCACCCCGGCCCCCTGCGTACCCGCCACGATGGCCTGGGCCCCCGGCTGTCCCACGGTAACGGTGTGCGGACGGCCGTTGCTGAACAACACCAGCAAGCTGATGTGCAGCTATGGGGGCGTCATCCAGGCCATGATGACCCCGGCCATGACCGTCAACACACCCTGAGGGAGGTAAGGCATGGAGGAATATGACCTGAGGGACGTGTCTTATGAGGCCATCAGTCAGGGCTACGAAAGTCAGTGGGAGCTGATGGACGATTTGTTTGCCTGGCTGGATCTGCGTATCTATTTCTTTTATGAGCATCATCAGTGGCTGGGGCCAAAGAATGATATGCGCAACATGCTGGGGCTGGTGGTGGGCCGGGAGGAATTTGAGCATAACCTGGTAAAGGCGGCCCAGCTGGGACTGAATGCCCAGCTGGACGGGGAGGAAGCGGCTCAGCTGGAGGCCTCCCGCACTACCATCCAGGCCCGTCTGGACCGGACGGAAGAAGAGTTCCCCCTGATGCAGCTCATCCGGCGGTGCGGCCTGGATACGTTTGAGTCCAACTGTCTGGTACTGGCTTACGCCGGTGCGGTGGACAAAAAGTATGAAAAGCTCTTTGCCTACCTCCAGGATGACATTACCCAAAAGCTGCCCACCGCCTCGCTGGCGGTGCAGCTCTTTCTTCCCCTGGAGCACACCATGGAGGAATATCTCTCCCGCTTTTCCCGCCGGGATACCTTTACCGGCCTGTTTGAGGGGGAGAAGCTGACGGCGGGTCAGCTGGCCCTGCGGCCCTCCGTGCTGGAATTCCTCAGCACCGGGACAGTGGCCCCGCTGCCCGGACTGCGGCTCTTTGACGGGGCGGCCGAACAGCCAAAGGAGCCGCTGGTCATCGGACAGGAGCTGGCCCGCCGGCTGGACCTGCTGTTCCGGGAACCGGGGGAGCAGGTCATCTGCCTGTCTGGAGGTCCGGGAGCGGGCAAGCGTTTCCAGGTAGAGCACCTGATGGCCCGCAGTAAAAAGCGGTGCGTTTTTGCATTGCTGGACTGCGACCAGCCGGAGGAGCGGGCCCGGGAGGGGGCCCTCATTGCCCGGCTTACAGGGGCCTGCCTGTGCTGCGCCCACATGGACCGGCTGGACAGCGACGGCAAGGAGCAGCCGCCGGAAGAAAAGCTCCTCCAGACCATTCTGGAGCTGGATCTGCCGGGGGAAAAGCTCTTTTTCCTCTCCCACCAGCCTATCCGGGCCCAGTTGAACCGGCTGTCAGTGGAACTGGAGGTGCCGGACACCACCGAGGAGGAGCGCATGGCCCTGTTCCGGGCCTTCCTGGGGGAGACCGCCCTGGAAGAGGGACTGACGGTGGAGGAGCTGGCCTCCAAATTCCGCTTTTCCCCCCGTCAGGTGGAGCTGGCCTGCCGCCAGGCGGTGGGACTGGCCCGGCTGGACGGGGCCTCCGCCATTCCCAGCCGGGAGATGCACAAGTGCTGTTACCGCCAGGTGGTCCACAAGCTGGGGGACCTGGCCAGCCGGGTGCGCCCCGCCTTCGGCTGGGACGACGTGGTCATGCCGGAGGATCAGAAACGGCTGCTCCAGCACGCTTGTAGCCACATCAAGTTCCAGCATCGGGTGTACTACGACTGGGGCTTTGACAAGAAAATCACCTATGGCCGGGGCCTGTCCATCCTCTTTGCCGGGGCCCCCGGTACCGGCAAGACCATGTGCGCCCAGGTCATTGCCAATGAGCTGAATATGGAGATGTACAAGATCAACATCTCCCAAATCGTCAGCAAGTATATCGGTGAAACGGAGAAAAACCTCCAGGCGGTATTTACCGAGGCCAAGCGGTCCAACTGTGTGCTCTTTTTCGACGAATGCGACGCCATCTTCGGCAAGCGCAGCGAAGTGAAGGACGCCCACGACCGCAACGCCAATGTGGAGGTGGCCTATCTGCTCCAACAGGTGGAGGAACATGACGGTGTGTGTATCATGGCCACCAACCTGATTGGCAACATCGACGCCGCCTTTATGCGGCGCATCACCTATGTGGTCCACTTCCCCTTCCCGGACGCAGCCATGCGGGAGGAGATCTACCGCCGCACCATGCCCCCCCAGGCGCCGGTAGATGACGATGTGGATTGGGCGTTTCTGGCGGAAAAGTTCCAGCTTTCCGGCGGCCACATCAAAAATATCGTGCTCTCCGCCGCCTTTCTGGCGGCACTGGAGGAACAGCCCATCGGTATGACCCACTTGCTGCGGGCCGCAGTGGGAGAGATGAAGAAAAACGAGATCGTGGTGGTCCGGGAGGAGCTGCGGGAGTACGCCGACCTGCTGGACCCGTAGGGCGGTTTGTTCAGAGGAGGAGAGAGCTATGACAATCACCAGATATCGGGAGGGAAGTAAGCTCACCCTGATCCTGGACGGCTGGTTGGACACCGCTAACGCACCCAAGCTGTATGACGAGCTGGGCGCCCGCCTGAACGGGGTGACCCATTTGGTCCTGGACATGAAGCAGCTGCAATATCTGTCCACTGCCGGCCTGAGAGTGGTGCTGGCCGCTCAGAAACAGATGAACCGGCAGGGACGCCTGACGGTAACGCATGTGAGCCAGGCCGTGATGGAGGTCCTGGAGATCACCGGATTTGTGGATATTCTGGATATCCAGTGAGTAAGTCTTTGAGAATTGAGAAATGAGTGAGAAACTGTGATTGGAAGAACCGCGAGGGAAGATATATTCGTTCGAAAAGCCTTTTATAATTTTTTCCTGCCCAGCCTGCTGTCCTGTTTGGGTTTGGCCATCGGCGGGCTGGCAGACTGCGTCTTTGTAGGCAATACCGTAGGCGCGGTGGGCCTGACGGCCATCAGTATTGGACAGCCGGTGTATATGCTGTTCAATACCATCAGCTATTCCTTGTCCATCGGCGGTTCCATCCGCTACGCCAACGCCCTCAGCGAGGGCAAGGAGGAAGAGGGTAACCGGATCTTTGGCAACATTCTCCGGGCTGATTTGTTTACCAACATCCTGCTGTGCGTGCTGGGCCTGATCTTCCTGCCCCAGGTGCTGAGCTTCCTGGGTGCGGGTACGCCGGGCACCGAGGTGTGGGAAAACTGTGAGGCGCTGGTGCGGGCACAGCTGCTGCTGGTACCGGTAATGTTCTGCCAGGGGCCCTTCTACTACTTTGTCAACTGTGACAATAACCCCAAGCTGGCCGCGGTGGCCCTGGTTAGCAGCAATACCATCGACATCGTGTTCAACTACATCTTTGTGGTGATGATGGATATGGGCGTAGCGGGCTCGGTGTACTCCACCGGCCTGGGCGCTGCGGTGATGCTTCTCATCAGCATTACCCACTTTATCCGTAAAAAGGGCAGTCTGCGGTTTACCTGGCCCAGATTCCAGCCGGATACGGTGATCCAGTCCTTCCGCACCGGCTTTGCTACTTCGGTACAGTACATCTACCAGTTTATCACCATCTTGGTGTGCAACCGTCTGCTGATGGCCGTCAGCGGCGAGCTGGGCGTGGCGGTGTTCGGCATCGTCTTTAATGTGGCGCTGGTAGCCGCGTCGGTCTATGACGCCATCAGTATGGCGCTCCAGCCCATGGTGAGCACCTTCCATGGAGAGTGCAATAAATCCAACATTCGCTGTACCCTGCGCCAGTCCTTTAAGGTAACTACCGTCATGAGCGTGATCGTCATCGCCCTGCTGATGAGCATCCCCCAATGGGTGTGTTTCGGCTTTGGTTTGCGGACGGCGGAGGAGCTGGCTATGGGCAGCGTGGCCATTCGGATCTATGCTATCTGTGTGCTCCCCTCGGGGATCAATATGGTGATGACCTATTATTATCAGGCGCTGGGAAAGGAATTTACCAGCTATCTGCTCTTCACCCTGCGCTCCTTCGTGTTCTTCCTGCTGTTCAGTCTGGTGCTGAGCCAGGGCGGAGCGATGCTGTTCTGGTGGACCTATCCCTGCATGGAGCTGGCTACCCTGGCGGTGCTGTGCGTCTATAACTGGAAAAAGGGCTCCTGGACCTATCTGGACGAGGACGACAGCCGCGTGTACAGCGCCTTCCTGGACAGCCGGAACGCAGATCTGGGAGCGGTGGAACAGGAGGTATCCACTTACTTGGAGCAGATGGACGCCAACCCCACCCAGACCTATTTTGCCACCATCGCGGTGGAAGAGGTGTGCGGCGTCATTATGAGCCATGCCTTTTCCAACAACGACGGCTATATTCAGCTGACCATTGTGCCCCATGAGGATGGCACCGTGACCCTCCATGTGCGGGATAACGCCCGGGAGTTCAATCCCTTTGAGCTGAACACCGACGCCATCAGTCTGGAGGAAGGCACCGGGCTGGACATCATCGGCATCAAAATGATCAAGAGCAAGGCCAAGGAATTTTTCTATCGCCGGTACGCCGGATTCAACACCCTGGTGGTACGGGTATAAGCTGGAAAAACAGAGAGGAGGCGGGGCGAACTTGAAAAAGATCCGGTTTACCCTGGGAAAGAAAATTGTGGTCATGATCCTGGCGATGAGTATCATCCTCAGTGCTACCGCACTTTTCGTCAGTTATCGGACCTATCAGAGACGCACCATGGCCTTCTATGAGCAGCTGGGCCACAATGTGGTGGCCACCCTGGCCAGCCAGCTGGACCCGGATGATCTGGACCGCTATTACGAGACCCTGGAGACGGACGAGCAATACTATGTGATCCAGCGGTTTATTTCCGATCTGGTGGAAAACAACGACGTGGAATATCTCTATGTGGTACGGCCCCATGGAACCGGGGTGACCTTCCTCTTTGACTCGGACATGGAGAAGGGGGAAAACGGCGATTACCTCTCCGGCGGCTACTGTGCTCTGGGAACCTATACGGAGCTGTTGGGCGGCTTTGCTGAAAATGTAGATAAGCTGCTGGAAGGCGAGGAGCTCCCCCCCATTGTCCAGCCGGACCCCAGCTATGGCTGGCTGATGACCGCCATGACCCCGGTACTCCATGAGGACGGCAGCTTGGCGGGATATGTGATGGCTGATATCAGCATGAGCGACGTGACAAAGGAGCAGCAGCACTATCTGCTGTATTGCGGCGGACTGCTGGCCGCCATTACCGTGGGCTTTGCAGCCGTCTATCTGCTGCTGATCCGCCGGTACTTCATTCATCCCATCCAGGAGCTGACCTTGGCCGCCCAGAACTATGAGGGCGGAGGGAATCAGAAGTCCTTCAGTCGGGTGAAGATCCGCAGCAACGACGAGCTGCGCACCTTAGCGGATGCCTTCCGCATGATGCTGGTGGAGATCGACCTGAACAATCTGGAGCAAAAGGAGCTGGCCCTCCGGGAGCAGAAGCTGGAGAGCGAGCTCCAGCTGGCCAATCAGCTCAACGTGTCCATGCTGCCCAAGGAGCTGCCGGAGCGGAGCGGAGGGTATCCCTTTGCCATCCGGGGCAGGGTCGACCAGGGCAAAGAGCTGTCCTGCTGCTTCTATGATTACTTTTTGCTGGATCGGGAGCGGCTGTGCGTGCTGGTGGGCGAGGTGCCGGGGGGCGGAATCCCCCAAGTGCTGTATACCGCCATGGCTCAGGCCACCATCAAAAGCCAGATGCGCTCCGGCCTTCCTCTGGCGGAGGCCATGACCGTGGTCAACCAGCAGCTGCACGAGATGAGCGGAGAGTTGAGTCTGAATGTGCTGGTGGGGGTGCTGGATGGCACCACCGGACATTTTTCCTGCATCAACGCCGGACAGAGCGATCCGCTGCTGATGCGGGGGCAGGATCAGTATCAGTGGGTGGGCGCTCTGCCCTATGCCCCCATGGGACAGAACGAGCACGTGGTCTATCAGACGCTGGAGCTGGAGCTTCGCCAGGGCGACCGGATTTTGTTCCACACTGCGGGCCTGGACGCCATCCAGGGCCGGGACGGCAAGACCTTTGCCGATGAACAGCTTCGTCTGTCCCTGAACGAGCGCCAGAGCCGGATGGCGGACCTGGATCAGCAGCTGCAGGGGATCAGCGACGCCAGCAAGCTCTATGCCGAGCGGGCCGACCAGATAGGCGGTTACGCGCTTTTGGCGCTGGAGTACCGGCGCCGGGACAGAGCTCAGGCCCACTGTGTACTCACGCCGGATTCCGCCGGAAGCGCCCGGTTGACCGCTTTTCTCCGGGGACAACTGGAGGCCAATCAGATCCAGGGTGCCCAAATGGCGAAAATGCTGGTGCTGGCCGATGAATTGTTTACCCTGTGCTGCCGCCATGCCGATTCCGACAGCCACATGATGGCGGAATGTGCCATTCCCAAAGGGGATGCCCAGGCAATCCTTCGCCTGAAGGGCAGCTTCAGAGGCTGCAATCCTCTGGAGAATCCCCAGGAAGAGGCGGTCAAGCACGCCGCAGAATTTATCACCGGGAACTGTGACCGGGTCCTTTTTGAGAGCGATGAGACCATGGATACCGTTACCGTTGTAAAACGACTGGAAAAAGCGGAGGCGTCAGAAAGCGAGAAACGGATATGAAACAAAAAGTAAGATTTTCTTTGGGTAAAAAGCTGACCATTCTCATTGTGCTGCTAAGTGTGGTCCTGAGCGTGGCATCTATTTTGGTGAGCTATCGTATCTTCAGCGTCACGATGACCAACTACTATGCTCAGTTGGGCACCAATCTGGTGCGCACCTTGGCCAGTCAGCTGGACCCGGATGAGCTGGACTACTACTATGAGACCGGCCAGATGGACGAGCGGTATTATGAAATTCAGTCTTTTATTCAGGACCTGGTGGAAAACAACAACGTGGAGTATCTCTTTGTGGTACGCCCTCATGGAGTGGGTGTGACCTTCCTCTTTGACTCTGATATGGAGATGGGAGAGGGCGGCGAATATTATGACGGCGGCTACTGTGCCTTGGGGACCTATGTGGATCTGATTGGAGGTTTTGCCGACAATCTGGATAAGCTGCTGGCCGGAGAAGAGGTAGAGCCCATTATCCAGCCGGACGCCGTATTTGGCTGGATGATGACCGCTATGGTCCCGGTGCTCCATGAGGACGGCACTATGGCGGGGTATGTCATGGCCGATATCAGCATGTACGATGTGATGAAGACCCGCCAGACTTTCCTGATTACCCTGGTGGTGCTGCTAACCTCCTTGACCGTGTGCTTTATTATTATCTTCCTCGTTGTCCTGCGCCGGAAGGTTATCCAGCCCATTGATAAGCTCACCCTGGCTACCGGGGACTTTATCGAGAACAACGAGGAGGAACTGGCCACCGGCACAGTGGAAGTCAATGTACCGGATATCAGAACCGGAGACGAGGTGGAGCTGCTGGCAAACTCCTTCCGCAAGATGGAGGAGGATATGATCTCCTACATCCGCAGCTTTACACAGATCACTGCGGAAAAGGAGCGCATTGGGGCGGAGCTCAATGTGGCCACCCAGATCCAGGCCGATATGCTGCCCCGGATCTTCCCCGCCTTCCCTGAGCGCAAGGAGTTTGATATCTACGCCACCATGGACCCGGCCAAGGAGGTGGGCGGCGATTTCTACGACTTCTTCCTGGTGGATGACGATCATTTGGCGGTCGTCATTGCCGACGTGTCCGGTAAGGGCGTACCGGCGGCGCTGTTTATGGTCATTGCCAAAACCCTCATCAAAAACCACGCCCAGAACAAGGATGCGCCGGGGGCGGTCTTTACCCAGACCAACGAGCAGCTGTGCGAGGGCAACGACGCCGGTCTGTTTGTCACGGCGTGGATGGGCGTTCTGGAGATCAGTACAGGCAAGCTTATCTATGTGAACGCGGGACACAATCCGCCGCTGCTCCGCCGGGCAGACGAAAAATTCGAGTGGCTGAAATCCCGGCCCGGCTTTGTGCTGGCCGGAATGGAGGGCGTGCGCTATCGGGAAAATGAGATGGAGATGCAGCCGGGAGATATGCTGTTTCTGTATACTGACGGCGTTACTGAGGCCACCAACGCCAACCAGGAGCTCTTCGGAGAGGAGCGGCTGCTGGAGACGCTGAACGAACAGCCCAAGCTCCCGGTGTCAGCGCTGCTGCCCAAGGTGAAAAAGAGCATCGACAGCTTTGTGGGCGAGGCGGAGCAGTTTGACGATATCACCATGCTGAGTTTGAACTATCGGAAAAAGGGAGAGAAAACAAATGGTTGAACGGGTTTTTCCGGCCACACTGGATCAGCTGGAGCCGGTGCAGGCCTTTGTTGCCGAGCAGCTGGAACAGTATGACTGCCCTATGAAGGTGCAGTTTCAGCTGGATGTGGCGGTAGAGGAGATTTTTGTCAATATTGCCCATTACGCCTACCCGGAGCACAATGGGCAGGCCACCGTGCGCTGCTGCGTGGGAGGCGACCCGCTGCAGGTGACCATCCAGTTTTTGGATAACGGACAGCCCTTTAATCCCCTGAATAAGCCGGACGCCGACATCACCCTGTCGGCGGAGGAGCGGGCCATCGGGGGACTGGGCATCCTGATGGTCAAAAAGAGCATGGACGCGGTGGATTACGCGTATGAGGACGGCAAAAACGTCTTGACCATAAAGAAGAATATCCAGTTGGGTTAGGAGACGATTAAAGTCATGATAGCATTTCAGCCCCCTGAGGTGGGGGACAAGCCGTGGGTTGACGACTGCTTCCGCGCCGCCGGTAACAGGGGCTGTGAGTACAGCTTTGCCACCCTGTTTCTGTGGAGCGATACCTTCCGGCAGCAGGTGGCCCGGATGGACGATTATGTGCTGGAGCGGCTGTGTGGTCGGGCGGGAAACGGCTATCTGTTTCCCGCCGGCAGAGGTCCGCTGGAGCCGGTGCTGGAAGCGCTGGAGGCCGACGCAGCGGAGCGGGGGGAGCCATGCCGCCTGCTGTGCGTGACCCCGGAGCAACTGGAGCGGCTGGAGGCGATCCGACCCGGACAGTACCAGTGTACGCCCGATCGGGACGGCTGGGATTATCTCTATGAGGTCGGGCGTCTGGCCGATTTGGGTGGGAAAAAGCTCCACAGCAAGCGCAACCATATCCACCGCTTTGAGGAGAACTGCCCGGACTGGGCGGTGGAGGAGATCACGGTGGAAAACCTGGCCGAGTGCGCGGAGATGGATCTGGAGTGGAACCGCCTTTACCGCCAGGAGCGGGAAAACGGCGCCGAGACGACACAGAGCCGGATGGACGAGCGCCACGCCATGTCCAAGGCTTTTGCCCACTATGATGCCCTGGGCCTGACCGGGCTGCTGCTGCGGACCGGGGGACGGGTGGTGGCCTTTACCATGGGCAGCCCCATCGGCGCGGATACCTTTGACATCCACTTTGAAAAGGCCTATGGGGAGATCCAGGGGGCGTATGCCATGATTAACCGGGCGTTTGCCCGCTGGATTCGGGATCACTATCCCCAGGTGCGCTATCTGAACCGGGAAGACGACATGGGGCTGGAGGGCCTGCGGAAGGCCAAGGAATCCTACTATCCCGACTGTATGGTGGAAAAATACACGCTGGTCCGCCAAATGACTTGACGTTAATAGTGGCCAAGGGGGGTAGAAAGCAAACAGTGGCAAACTCTTTTGTGGTATGATAGAGACAGCTACAAAAGGAGGTGCGCCGTTGTGCAGGACCTTACCTTGATCCGTCTGAAGCAAGATTTGGGTGCCTTTTCCCAATATGTTCCCCGATCCTTTCACCCCCTGATGGAGAAGCCGGAAACCGTGTGTGTGGGGGCTGTGTACAACGGCATGGCCTGTGCCGCCGCCCTGGCCGAGGAGACGGAGCCGGGGGAGTACTATCTGCGCTATGTCTTTGTGGACCCAGTGGCCCGGTTGTGTGGGCTGGGGACCTACCTGATTCGGGGACTGCTGGGAGAGGTGAAGGCCGCCGGAGCCCGTCAGCTCAAAGCGGTCTACAGCCCCAGTATGCTGGAGGGGGAGGAACAGACCCTCCACATTCTGACCCGAGCGGGCTTTTCCAAACCAAAGCCTATCTCTACGGCCTTTTCCACCCGGCTGGCGGACATTCCATCGGTCAGAGTAAACCTGCCGGAGGAGATGGCGGTATACAGCGCATTGGATGCACCGGAAGCCGTGCAGCTGGATTACGAGGCTCTGGTGGAAAAGGGAAGCCTGCCTTCCTTTGTCACCCCGGAACGGCTCAAGGACCCGGACCCCCAGCTGTGCAGCTTTTGTACGGTCAAAGGGAGCTTGTCCGGCCTGCTGCTGGTGGACCGGCTGGCGGGGGGCTATCAGATCGCGGGGCTTTATGTGCTTCCGTCCTACCGGAGCGGGCGGACGGCGGCGGCGCTGCTGGCCCGGACCATCGAGGCGGCCAGGGCCGCACTGCCCGGCGATACCCAGGTGTGGACCTCGGCCATTGACCGGGGGGGCTACGCTCTGTGCGACAAGCTGCTGCGGCAGGGAAGGCACGCGCAAAAAGAGACGGAATTTTATGCGGTATATCAGTTCTGAAGGAGGAATCGCGGATGCAGACCTATCAAACCAAGCGGAAAAGCGCTCCGGCCCGGGCGGCCCGCCCTCAGGCCAAGCCCGTTACGGCCGATGAAATGCTCCACCTGTCGGGCGCGGGTGCGCCACAGCCCATGTCCCCCGCCCTGCGGGAGAAGTTTGAACCCGGTTTTGGCGCGGATTTCTCCAACATCCGCATCAGCCGGGGCCACATTCCCGAAGAGATGGGGGTCCAGGCGGTGGCCAGAGGGACCGACATCCTGCTGGACAGCAGCGCCGGGATGGACGTGCTGGGCCACGAGCTGGCCCATGTGGTGCAGCAGGCCCAGGGCCGTGTGCAGGGGGGCTATCCCGTGGTGGAAAACGCCGCCCTGGAGCATGAGGCCGATGTAATGGGGGCCCGGGTGGCCTCCGGCCTCACCGCCCAGGCGGGGCCTCAGAACAGCTTCGGCGGGGAACTGACTACCATTGCTCCCATGTCGGGGGCCTCCGCCCCCGCCCAGTGTAAGAGCAAGGAGGAGAAAGAGGCGGAGAAAGCACAAAAGGAGCAGCAGAAACAAATGGCGCGGGACGAACAACAACGCCAACAATGGCATAGTATGCTTTCGCCCTCTGCTCAACGCTACATCAAACCGGTAGATATGATTGCCCAGCCCACCATTTCCCATGCAGAAATGAATCAACAGGTGCTGGATCGGCAACAATACCTTGGTTTACGTAATCATCGTACTGAAATGGCGACAGAAGCGTTGCGCAAAAAATACAATGATCCAAATGCAAGGCCGGATAATAGTGGTGCAGGTAGTATGGGACGGCGGATAGAGGCCTTGTTTGACGCCAGCGGAACAGAAGAGGCTGATTCGTATAATCAGACAATGATAGACACATTGGACCAGGTGAATCAAATAGCACAAACAACAGCGCAGTCAGGAACAGTGTCCATGAGTGATGATATGGTAAAGAATATGGGGACCACGTTTGCACCTCTGGTTCGGCAGATTCTTAATGCAGGTGGATCTGACGCAGGGAAACTGCAACAGTATGCAAAACAGAATTATGCAGATTCCAAATTTTTAATTGGTAAGCTCCATGCGCTTCCTGATGTGTTAAAATCGTTTGATGCGCAATCCAAAGAAAGAGTGATACAAGCTGCGGGATTTTCTGGGAGCTACCAGGATTATTTGAAAATGAGTGCACCTGTTAATAACGCATTTAGTGAGGGATGGAAGGAAAGCGGAAATGAAATGGGGATAGGCGCAAATGTTCTGTTTCGGGGCATTGAGCATCAAGAAGGCATAGATACTGTCCCCATTACTCCGGCTCCCCTGCCGCCTCAGGTGACTAGGCCCCGTCCAGCCCCCGGACCCTCCCTGGCACCTAAGCCGGGACAGCAGTACACCACTCAGGCCGACCTGCCCCAGAGCGGCCCTGGCTGGTCCCATACCGGGTCTTGGAAGCATAGCAATGCAGGGTATTACAATATGGACGACCGGACGGATCTCATGCCCGGC
Source organism: uncultured Flavonifractor sp. (assembly GCF_944385615.1). Lineage (GTDB taxonomy): Bacteria > Bacillota > Clostridia > Oscillospirales > Oscillospiraceae > Flavonifractor. Next base: position 117,043 of record NZ_CALWXV010000001.1, read on the forward strand.
GGCAGCGAAGGCAGCGCATTCCATCGGTACTTCTCTCAAGAAGAATCCTCCGCCCCAAAAAAGAAAAAGGGCCTGTTCTCCCGGCTGTTTGGTCGGTAAACCGGTCGCGCTCAGACACAGGAACAGCCAGGGTCTGCCGCAAAAAGCGGCAGGTCCTGGCTTTTTCGAAGCCCTTGACGATAGATGGGAAAGCCCATATAATCATGGTGTACCCAGAAAAAACAGCGGACGGACAGGAGGGCTGTCAGAATGGAAGAGATCAGAATAGTCAATTTGGCCGATGCGCCGGAGCTGATGGAAGAGGTTTCCCGGTGGCTGTGGCAGGAATGGGCCAAGGCCGATGGATACACCCTGGACGAAATCATCTACCGCACCAAATACGCCTCCCAGCGGGATACCGTTCCCCAAATGCTGGTGGCGGTCCGGGGCGGACAGCCGGTGGGGGTGGTGTCCCTGTGGCTCAATGACCTGAAGACCCGGCAGGACCTGTCCCCCTGGATGGCCACGCTGTATGTCAAGGAGGAGTGCCGGAACCTGCATATCGGCCAGCGGCTGCAAATTGCCAGCATTGAGGCGGTGCGGGCGCTCCGCCGCTATGAGCATCTGTACCTCATCACCAAGCTGAACGGCTACTATGAGCGGATCGGCTGGAAGTTTGTGGAGGAAGCACCGGCAGGGGGAGGCGCCTATGAGCGCATTTACCGGTATGATCTCTGAACTATATCAAACAGCTCTGTTTTGTGAAGCTATTATCTGACGAAAACCTGTAGCGGCGGCTCCTTTTGGAGCCGCCGCTACAGGTTTGTGAGCAATGGGCATCTATCGATAGGAATGGGCAGCGATAAGAAATGAATCAGTCCTTTTGATCCGCGGAGTGCTTTTCCTTGGGCAGGATCAGACTGAGCAGCAGGGATACCACAAATACACCGGCTACCGCGTTGCCGTTGAAGATGTCGCCTACAGCGGCGGGGAAAGCGGAGAAGAAGTTGCCGGAGGTCTGGGTCAGGCCGATGCCGATACAGAAGGAGAGGGAGACGATAATCATGGTGCGGTCGTTGAATTCGCACTCCTTGAGCATTTTGATGCCCTCATACATAATGGAGCCGAACATCATGACGGTGCAGCCGCCCAGAACCGACTGGGGCAGGGAGTTAAAGAAAGCGCCCAGCGGGGGGAAGAGGGAGGCCAGGATCAGAATCAGCGCACCCATGAGGATGGTGAAGCGGTTGATAACGCCGGTCATGGTTACCAGGCCCACATTCTGGCTGAAGGAGGTGAGGGGCAGGCAGCCGAAGCAGCCGGAGATGGAGCTGGAGAAACCGTCTACCGCCAAGGAGCCCTGCAGCTCCTCGATCTTCAGCTCCCGGCCCAGTGCGCCCTGAGCCACGGCAGCGGTAGCGCCGGTGGTCTCGGCAGCGGAGACCAGGAAGACGATGGCGATGGTAAAGAAGGCGCCCAGGTCAAACACAGGGAAGTGGCTGGTAAAGAACACCGGCTTGGGCAGGCTGAAGAAGCCAATCTCACCAATGGTCTTCTGAATGCCGGAGAAATCTACCATGGGAGCGACGCCAACCACAGTCAGAATGGCGGCAGCCACATAGCCCACAATGAGTCCAACAAGGATGTTCAGGTTCTTGTATACGCCCTTCAGGCAGTAACGGGAGACCAGACAAACAATCAGAGTGAAGGTGCCGATGGCCAGATGGTACCAGGCGCCGAAGTCGGCTACGCCGTTGCCGCCGCCCCAGGAGTTCATGCCTACCGACAGGAGGGAAAGGCCGATGGCGATGACCACGCAGGCGGATACCACAGGGGTGAGGAAACGCTTCCAGTACTTGGCGCTCAAGCCAACCAGGCCCTCAAAGATACCGCCCAATATGACCGCGCCTACCATGCCCTCATAGCCCAGGGCTGGGTTGGTACAGATCATCAGGAGGCTGCCCAGGAAAGTGAAGCTGACGCCCATAACGATGGGCAGCTTGGAGCCGATTTTCCAAATGGGATAGAGCTGCAGACAGGTACCGATGCCAGCGGCGAACATGGCGCACTGGAGCAGCTGGGTGATTTCCACGGCTGTAAGATGGGTGTCGGTGCCCCGCACCAAAGCGGCGCTGCATACGATGAGCACAGGGGCCAGGTTGGCCACAAACATGGCCAGAACGTGCTGCAATCCAAAGGGGATGGCCTTGGACAGAGGGACCCTTCCGTTGAGCCGGTAGATATTGTCCTGGCTGACCGTTTTGATTTCCGCTTCCTTGTTTTCCATCATTAGCACCTCACTTGCAACGTTGAAAATAGTAATTTTTCATGTAAAATATATATTTTTCAGTAAAAAAGGGTGCAAAAATCCCCTTCGGTCTGGAGCCGAACGTTTTGTGGATCTTATTACAAATCGACAGGACCGAAGGGGACTGACAAAGAAATCAGGGGATATCAGACTGGGGGAAGGATTATACCGCGTCGGCTTCGGCGTTCTTGCCCAGGCGGCGGAGCATGGTCTTTTTCACCGCGCGGAAGATGTTTTCGTATCCGGTACACCGGCACAGGTGGCCGGACATCAGCTTGCGGATCTCGTCGTCGGAGTACTCCTTGCCCGACTCCAGGATCTCCGCCGCGCTCATGACAAAGCCGGGGGTGCAGAAGCCGCACTGGACGGCGGCCTCGTCGATGAAGGCCTGCTGAATGTCGGAGATCTCGCCGTTGGGACCGGCCAGTCCCTCCAGGGTCAGAATCTCCTTGCCGTCGGCCCACACCGCCAGGTAGATACAGGAGTTGAAGCACTCCCCATTGACCAGGACGTTGCAGGCGCCGCACTCACCCACTTCACAGCCCTTTTTCACGCTGGTGAGCCGGTAGTCGTCCCGCAGCATATCGGTGAGGGAGGCCCGCACGTCGATCATCTTTTCCACAGGCTTGCCGTTGATGGTGCAGCGGACCAGTTTATACTGCTTACTCATGGATCACACCTCCTGCCAGACGAATGGATTCGGTCAGAGCGCGCTCTGCCAGTACCACCACGATATGCTGCCGGAAGTCCTTGGCCGCCCGCCAGCTGTCCCTGGGGTTGATGTCCTCCAGAACCGTGTGGGCAAAGGCCTTGATCTCGGCCTGGGTGGTGGGTTTGCCCTTGGCGCGGGCCTCGGCTGTGCGGGCCCGCATGGGCACCGGCCCGGCCACCCCATAGGCGATGCGCACATCCTCCATGGTGGACTTGTCGGCGGACAGCTTCACGTTCACCGAGCAGCCGGTGGTGGCGATGTCCATGGCGTTGCGCATGGCGTACTTGATGTAGTGGCCCTCATAGCCCTCATAGGCCGCCTTGGGAATGAGAATGGCGGTCTGGAGCTCGCCGGGGCGCAGGTCCACTTTGCCCGCCTTGATGTAAAAATCCTGGATGGGGATGCGCCGCACCCCCTCCGGTCCGGTGAGCTCGACGATAGCATCCCAGGCAAACAGGGTGGAGGCGGAGTCGGCGGAGGTCACGCCGTTGCAGGTGTTGCCGCCGATGGTGCCGATGTTGCGGATCTGGGGGCCGCCCACCTGGTCCACCGCCTGGCCCAGCACGTTGATATGGGCCTGGATAATGGGGTTCCGGGTGATGTGGGAGAAGCTGGTGAGGGAGCCGATGCGGATGGTGCCGTCCTCCTCCAGGGAGACCCCACGGATCTCGTCCAGGCCGTAGATGCTGACCAACTCCTTGCCGGCCCGCTTGCCCTCCCGGATCTGGACCAGCACGTCGCTGCCGCCGGCAATGATCTGGGCTTCCGGGTGTTCCATCAGAAGCTGGATGGCGTGAGCCACGCTCTCCGCCTCGTAAAGTGCTTTGATATCATACATGGCCGGAGACCTCCTTTTCGATCAGGCCCTCTTCCTGGAAACGGCGGAAGAGGATGTGGGGATTCACAGGCGCGTCGTTGACAAAGACTCCGGTAGCCTGGTAGACCGCATTACGGATGGCGGGCGCCACCGAGCAGGTGGGGGGTTCGCCCAGGGCCTTGGTGCCGAAGGCACTGGTGGGTTCCGGATTTTCCACAAAGAAGGCCCGCAGGCGGGGGTGATCCATAAAGGTGGATAGCTTATAGTCCAGCAGGTTGTTGTTCAGGGCCCGGCCGTTTTTATCGTCGAAGAGCAGCTTTTCCGACAGGCCGAAGCCGATGCCCATGCTCATGCCGCCGTGGACCTGAGCCTCCGCCAGGGCGGGGTTGATGATGGTGCCTGCGTCGTGGACGTTGACCAGGTCCAGCAGCTTCACCTTGCACATGGGGATATCTACCTCCACCTCGGCAAAGGTGCAGCCGAAGGAATAGGCGTTGGACTTGATCTGGGCGGTGCTCTCCGCCGTCAGGTGCTGGCTGTGGGTCAGGCTGTAGAGGGCCTCGGTGGCCAGCTCACCCAGGGTCATCAGCTCCCGTCCATCGGTGATTCGGACGATCTTGCCGTTCACGATGTTCAGGTTGTAAGGGGGCATCCGGGTCAGCTCCTGGGCGTAGTTCAGGATGCGCTCTTTCAGCAGGGAGCCGGTCTGACGGATGGAAAAGCCTGCGGTATAGGTCTGCCGGGAGGCATAGGCGCCGGTGCCGAAGGGGGTGACGTCGGTGTCCTGGCAGGAGACCACGTGGACCTTGTCCAGAGGCACGCCCACCACGTCGGCGGCCATCTGGGTATAGGCGGTGTCGGCGCCCTGGCCGATTTCAGTCTCGCCCAGCTGGACCTGGAGGGAGCCGTCCTGGTTGAGCACCATCCGGCAGGAGGAGGTTTCCAGGGAGATGGGCCACACCGCCGTGTTGTACCAGAACACCGCCATGCCGATGCCCCGGCGGACGTCGCCGGTCTGATTCTGGTAGGCCTGATACTTCCGCAGGTAATCGGTGGCCTCCATACCCTTGTCGATACACTGGTTGAAGGTGTCGGCATACAGCTCGTTTTTGGAGAAGGGGTCCGTGTAGCCCACCGGCATCAGGTTTTTCCGCCGGAAAGCAATGGGGTCCATGCCCAGCCGGGCGGCCACCTCCTCCGTGTGGCACTCCACCGCCCACATGGCCTGTGGGATACCGTAGCCCCGCATGGCGCCCGCCACGGACTTGTTGGTGAACACGGTGTAGGCATCCACCTCCACATTGTCGCAGGGGTAAAGCTGGGGGAACGCGCCGGCGCCCTTGGCACAGATGCTGTGGCCGTGGGAGGCGTAGGCCCCCTGATCGGAGAAGGCCTCCAGCTTCCGGGCGGCATAGGTGCCGTCGGGACGCACCCAGGAGATGATGTGGCTGTGGATGGCATGGCGTACCCGGGTGGAGACGAAGGTATCCTCCCGGGGGATATCCAGCTTGACCAGATGGCCCCCCAGCTGCATACTCAGCCAGGCGCACAGAGGCTCGTACAACACATCCTGCTTGTTGCCGAAGCCGCCGCCGATGTAGGGCTTGATAACCTGGATTTTGCCCCACTCGATCCCCAGGGCCTGCCCCACCACCCGGCGGACAATGTGGGGGATCTGGGTGGAGGTGACGATCTTGATCCGGTCGCCCACCCCCTCAGCAAAGCAGATGAAATTTTCAATGTGACAGTGCTGGACGGTGGGAGTCTGATACCACCCCTCCACCTTGATGAGGCCGGGCTCTTTGATGGCCTCCTCATAGTTGCCCTTGCGGATGGTGGTATGCTTGAGAATGTTGTTGGGGTAGGCCTCATGGAGCTGAGGCGCGCCGTCCTGCATGGCCTCGTGGACGTCCAGTACGAAGGGATATTCCTCATACTCCACCTTGATGGCCCGGATGGCCTGGGCGGCGGCCACCTCATTTTCCGCCACCACCGCGCCGATGTCATCGCCGTAAAAGCGGACCCGATCGGTGAGCACCAGCCGGTCTGCCACGTCCTGGTGGCTCTCATCGGTGGACCAGGGGTGTCCGGCAGTGGGGAAGTAGTGTTTCTCTTTCAGATCAAAGCAGGTAAATACCTTGATGACGCCAGGAATGGCCTCCGCAGCAGAGGTGTCAATGGACTTTACCCGGCCGTTGGCAATGGTGGCGTGCAGTACCTGAGCGATATAGGCGCTCTTGTCACACAAGTCATCGGTGTACCTGGTGCGGCCGATGGCCTTGTCACAGGCGTCCACGCGGGTCACTTTTTTTCCGACATACATGGCGCTTTCCTCCTTTTACGTGCTCCGTGTTGACGGAGGGATATTCAGCCGTTGACGTGATGTTCAATGTGGGCTTTCATGCGGCGGTAGCCCTCCTCAGAAATCAGGATCTTTCCCCGCTGGACCCGGATCAGGTCCAGCTCCTCCAGCTTCTGAATACTGCGGTTGAGGGTTTTGGTGGAAAAGCCGATCTCCTCGGCGATCTGAGCTCTGGTCTTCTTCAGCTCCAGGACCTGGGGGGTGGGCAGCCGCTGTTCAAATTTTCGGATCAGGTGGACCATCAGCCGGTCCTTGCCGTCCATGAAGAGGTATTTGCGGGCCTCGGCGGTCTGGGTGATGAGCCGGTGCATATTTTCCTGGGTACGCAGGAACAGGGCTTCCACGTCCATCCGCATCCAGTCCATATAGGCGGAAGCGGGGATGGAGAGGACCCGACAGGGAGTGGAGGCGATGATGCTGATGCGGTATTGGGGCAGACCGGCAAAGCACTCGATCTCACCGAAGAAGTCGCCGGGCCCAAAGTCCTTGAAGGAATAGGGCCGCTCGTGTATGGGCCACTCCACGCCGGTGACCTTGCCGGAGAGGATGATAAAAATATGGGTGCAGTCTGTGCCTGCCTTGATAAAGGTACGCTCCGCCTCGATGTCGATCAGGGTCATATAGTACTTGACCTCTTCTGTGCAGTTGCGGAACAGAAACTCCATGTAGTTCCGCTTTTGCGGCGGAAGCGCCCGGAAGACGTCCACAGGACCTCACCTCCTCATGTCCCTATTATATCGTGTAATTCACACAAAAAGAAAGGTCATGTGTCTCATTTTTCTATAGTTTTTTTCAAACCCTCAAATCCAGTGGAACAAACAAAACAGACAGGCCTGCTTCCTCCCGGGGGAGTGAAGCAGGCCTTTTTCCCAAGGGGATGGTTTTTGGAAAGAATCAGGCGCGGGCGATGCCCTGCTCTCTGGCCTCTTGCGCCACGGCGTCAGCCACAGCGTCGGCCACGCTCTTATCCAGGGCGGAGGGAAGAATATATTCGGGGCTGAGCTGATCGTCGGTGACCAGGGCGGCCAGAGCCTTGGCGGCCCGGATCTTCATGCCCTCAGTGATCTCCCGGGCCCGGACTGCCAGAGCCCCCTTGAAGATGCCGGGGAACACCAGCACATTGTTGATCTGGTTGGGGAAGTCGGAGCGGCCGGTGCCGATGACGGCGGCCCCGCCCTTTTTGGCCTCGTCGGGCATGATCTCGGGGGTGGGGTTGGCCATGGCGAACACAATGCCGTCTTTCATGGTGGACACCATTTCCGCCGTTACCAGGTTGGGACGGGATACCCCAACAAAGGCGTCGGCCCCCTTGAGGGCGTCAGCCAGGGTGCCGTGCTCGTGGTTCAGATTGGAGATGTGGGAGATCTCCTCCTGACCGGCGTTAAGCCCCTGGTCCCCCTCACAGATGATGCCGTTGATATCACACATGACGATGTTGCCGAAGCCCATGGAAATGAGCAGCTTGCCGATGGCGATACCGGCGGCCCCCGCCCCGTTGATAACGATCTTCATCTGACCCAAAGTTTTGCCGGTGACCTTGGCGGCGTTGAGCATGGCGGCGGCCACCACGATGGCGGTGCCGTGCTGGTCGTCGTGGAACACCGGAATGTCACACAGCTCCTTCAGCCGCCGCTCCACCTCAAAGCACCGGGGGGCGGCGATGTCCTCCAGATTGATGCCCCCGAAGCTTTTGGAGATCAGATAGATGGTTTCCACCAGCTTGTCCACATCCTTGGTGTTCACACAGATGGGGAAGGCGTCCACGCCCCCAAATTCCTTGAACAGAGCACACTTGCCCTCCATCACCGGCATCCCAGCGGCAGGGCCGATATCTCCCAGCCCCAGCACGGCGGAGCCGTCGGTAATGACCGCCACCAAATTGCTCCGGCGGGTGAGGCGGAAGGACTGCTCATAATCCTTGGCAATGACCCGGCAGGGCTCGGCTACGCCGGGGGTGTACATGAGGGACAGGTCCTCCCGGGTCTCGATGGACCTGCGGGACACCACCTCGATCTTGCCCTGGAGCTCATAGTGGAGGTTCAGGGCTTTCTCGTTGATATCCATCTTGATTCCTTCTTTCTTCGGGTGAGAGATCAAACCAGTTTCGTTCAAATTGATCGTGGACTGGAGAAATATTCTCTATTTTATATTTTAATATTTTAGCACAAACATTGGGGGAAAAAAAGCCCGGCTGGCAGGAAACCGCTCTGGTTTGTGCTGTCCGCACAAGGAAGGCGGAGGGAGGGAGAGGTACCCTGCCGGTTGCCACAAAAATCTTTTTCAGGTACGCCAGAAGCTTGACAGAAGAAAAAGGAGCACGTATACTTAGATTCAGTTGTGAACAAAGGCGTTCCGGCCCGGGGGGCGGAGCGCCTTCTTTGCTATCTGAATCCATGATTTTGATGAGAGAAAGGGGCCCCTGTCATGCCGCACACCAAAGAAGATATCATCCGCATGGTACGGGAAGAGGATGTCAAATTCATCCGTCTGCAATTCACCGATATTTTCGGCCAGCTGAAGAATGTGGCCATCACCGCCTCCCAGATCGAAAAGGCGGTCAATAATCAGTGTATGTTTGACGGTTCCTCCATTGAGGGCTTTGTCCGGATCGACGAGTCCGACCAGTATCTGTTTCCCGACCTGAAATCCTACCGGGTGTTTCCCTGGCAGCCCCACCACGGCAAGGTGGCCCGGCTGATCTGCGACGTCCACAATACCGACGGCACGCCCTTTGCCGGTGATCCCCGGTATGTGCTCAAGCGGACCCTGCAAAAGGCCAGAGACATGGGCTTTGACGCCTTCAATGTGGGACCTGAGGCCGAGTTCTTCCTGTTCCATACCGACGATGAGGGCAAGCCCACCACCAAGACCAACGACGAGGCGGGCTACTTCGATCTGGGCCCCCTGGACCACGGCGAGTCCACCCGCCGGGAGATCTGCCTGGCTCTGGAGGCCATGAAGTTTGAGATCGAGGCCTCCCATCATGAATGTGCCGAAGGCCAGCATGAGATCGACTTCAAGTATGAGGAGGCCCTCCATGCCGCCGACAACATCATGACCTTTAAGCTGGCGGTCAAGACCCTGGCCCAGAAAAACGGTCTCCACGCCACCTTCATGCCCAAGCCCATCTATGGGGTGGCGGGCTCCGGTATGCACACCAATATGTCCCTGTTCCGCAATGGGAAGAATGTGTTTTACGATCCCAACGGCGAGCGGGGGCTGTCCAAGGAGGCCTACAGCTTTATTGCCGGGCTGCTGGCCCATGTGAAGGGGATGGCCGCCATCACCAATCCCCTGGTCAACTCCTATAAACGTCTGGTGCCCGGCTACGAGGCCCCCTGCTATCTGGCCTGGTCGGCCTCCAACCGCTCCGCCCTCATCCGCATCCCCGCCTCCCGGGGTCAGTCCACCCGGGTGGAGCTTCGTTCTCCCGACCCCTCCTGCAACCCCTATCTGGCCTTCGCGGTCTGTCTGGCCGCCGGTCTGGACGGGATTGAAAAGGGCCTGACGCCCCCCGAGGAGATCACCGAGAACATTTACGCCATGGACGACGCCACCCGAAAGGCCAACGGCATCGACTCCCTGCCCGGTTCTCTGGAGGAGGCCATCCGTCTGCTGGAGGCCGACCAGCTCATTCTGGACACCTTGGGCAGTCATGTAGCCCAGAACTTCCTGGAGGGCAAGAAAAAAGAGTGGGAAGAGTACCGGACCCGGGTATCCTCCTGGGAGCGGGAGAAATATATCATCAACTATTGAGTACCACGTTTCACCTCAGCGGAAGTGAGCGGATGTGGAAAAGATAATTGTGGCTTTTGCCGGTGTCCAGAATGGCAGGCGGATTCGGGAGCTGTTGGAGCGGTCGGGCACTGCGGCCTGTCTGCTGTGTACTTCCGCCGACCAGGTGCGGCGTACGGTCCATGAACAGCAGGTGGCCGCCGTGGTGTTCGGCTACAAGTTTGCCGACGGCCCCGCCGAGCTGCTCTATGAGGATCTGCCCGCCTTCTGCCGTATGTTGATCGTGGCCTCCCAAAGTCTGCTGGATCTGGTACAGAATCCGGAGATCCTCCGCCTCAGCGCCCCGGCCTCCAAAAGCGAGCTGCTGGACGCTGTGGAGCAACTGCTGGCCGAAGCGCGGGCCCAGCCCCTCCGGCGCGGCCAGCAGGAACAGGAGCAGATCGCGGCGGCCAAGGTCAAACTGATGGCCCAGGGCCTGAGCGAGGAAGAGGCCCACCGGGCTTTGCAGAAAAAAAGTATGTCTGCCGGTATCAAGCTGGCCCAGGCAGCCCAAATGGTGTTAGAACGCCTGTAAGCGGCATATCGTAGAGGGAGACAGGGAAGTCTCGCGGCGGCAGTCCGGGACAGGACTGCCGCCGCTTCTTTCTGGGAATAGGAGGGGCGGTATGCGCTTTACCAAGATGCAGGGATTGGGCAACGACTATGTTTACCTGAACGGCCTGGACGGCCTGCCGGAGGATCTGCCGGAACTGGCCCGCCGGATGAGTGACCGGCACTTCGGGGTGGGAAGCGACGGGCTGATCTGTATCTGTCCATCCCAAACAGCGGATTTTAAAATGCGCATCTTCAATGCCGACGGCTCCGAAGGGGAGATGTGCGGCAATGGTATCCGGTGTCTGGGCAAGTATGTCTATGACAAAGGCCTGACCGGGAAACGGGAGCTGATCGTGGAGACAGCGGCGGGGCTGCGCACTCTGGAGCTGCTGGTGGAGAACGGCCGGGTGGCCTCTGTCCGGGTGGATATGGGCTGTCCCCAGGTGGGGGAGCCGCTGGAGCTGATGGCGGCTGGCAAGTCCTGGACCGTTACTCCGGTGTCTATGGGCAATCCCCATGGGGTTTTATTTGTGGACCGGCTGGAGGCGCTGGATCTGGAGGGGCTGGGGCCTCAGTTTGAACATCACCCCGCCTTTCCGCAGGGAATCAACACGGAGTTTGTTGCCTGTCTCGCCCCAGACCGCCTGACGATTCGGGTATGGGAGCGGGGGAGCGGCGCCACGCTGGCCTGTGGTACCGGCGCCTGCGCCGCTCTGGCGGCGGCGGTGGTCCAGGGACGGACGGGGCGGCAGGTATCCGCCCAACTGCCCGGCGGGGTGCTGGAGCTGTCCTGGCCCAGCGGCGAGACAATCTGCATGACCGGCCCGGCAGAGACGGTTTTTGAGGGGGATTACCCCCTTTGAATACAAAGGAGAGAAGAACAATGGCAAAGATCAATAATAATTTCAATAAGCTGCCCGGGAGCTACTTGTTCTCTGAAATCGCCCGGCGGGTGGCGGCCTACAGCCAGGAGCATCCCGACCGGGCCCTGATCCGGCTGGGTATTGGGGATGTGACCCGGCCCCTGCCCGCCGCCGTCACCGCCGCCATGCACAAGGCGGTGGACGAGATGGCTACCGCCCAGGGCTTCCACGGCTACGGCCCGGAGCAGGGCTATGACTTTCTGCGAAACGCCATTGCCCAGCACGACTACAAGGCCCGGGGCGTGGAAATTCAGCCCGACGAGATCTTCGTCTCGGACGGCGCCAAGAGCGACTGCGGCAACATCGGGGATATCTTCCACCGGGACAATGTGGTGGCGGTATGTGACCCGGTGTACCCCGTTTATGTGGATACCAACGCCATGGCGGGCCGGGCCGGGGAATATGACGCTACCGTCGGCCGGTGGACCAAACTGGTTTATATGCCCTGTGTGGCGGAGAACGGTTTCTCCCCCGAAATTCCTCAGACTCCGGTGGATTTGATCTACCTGTGCTTCCCCAACAATCCCACCGGCGCGGTGGCTACCCGGGAGCAGCTGAAGGCCTGGGTGGACCACGCCAACCGCACCGGGGCGGTCATCCTCTATGACAGCGCCTATGAGGCCTTCATCACCGACCCCGCCATCCCTCACTCTATCTTTGAGATCGACGGGGCCCGCACCTGTGCCATTGAGTTCCGTTCCTTCTCCAAGACCGCCGGCTTTACCGGTACCCGCTGCGCCTACACTGTCATCCCCAAGGAGCTGGAGCGGGACGGTACCCCCCTCAACAGCCTGTGGAACCGTCGCCAGTGCACCAAGTTCAACGGGGTGCCCTATGTGGTCCAGCGGGGCGCTGAGGCGGTGTACAGCCCCGAGGGCCGGGCCCAGGTAAAGGAGACCATCCAGTACTACCTGAACAACGCCAAGGTCATCCGGGATGGGCTGGCCGCCGCCGGGCTTACCGTGTCCGGCGGGGAGAACTCCCCCTATATCTGGGCCCGCACTCCCGACGGCATGGGCTCCTGGGACTTCTTTGACAAACTGCTCCGGGAGGCCAATGTGGTCACTACCCCCGGCGCTGGTTTCGGTCCCAGCGGCGAGGGCTATATCCGCCTGACCGCTTTTGGTGAGGCGGACGCCACCCGCCAGGCGGTGGAACGCATCAAAGTGGTCCTGTAACAGAAGAACGCTAAATAAAAATACCCGCTGCAATCGCAGCGGGTATTTTTCGATATCTGTAATCAGGCCAGCTTCAGATGAGCCCGTTTCAGGGCATTGCGGATGAGCAGGCAGAGCACCGGAGCGGCGGCTACCGCCAGCACGGCGTTGACGACCGAGGCAGGGATTTTTAAGGGGAGCAAAACGACCGAGGCTTCAAAGGTCAGACCGCCCACCAGCATACCGTCGTAGAACAGGCTCTTGGAAAAGTAGAGAATGTAGTATACGACGCAGCCCAGCAGGGCGCCCGCAAAACAGCGGGGATAGCGGGGCTCCTCCCGGTGTTTGGCCCGAAGCATGACCAGCCCGGCGCTCAGTCCCATGGCTCCCTTGGTGAGAAAGGTGAGCCAGCATTCCGGGGCATACAGGGGATTGGTCAGGTCGTACAGAGCGGAACCCAGGCCGGCGGCCAGCCCGCCCACGGGGCCCAGCAGCAGCCCAGACAGGCAGCACATGATATTGGCTAAAGTGAAGGAGGTCTGGCCGGTAGACAGGGGAATGATGATCCGAGGATAGTTGACGGCGAACACCAGCGCGGTCATCATTGCCAGGACGGCGATTTTCAGGGCGGAATTGGAACGGGGCTGCATAGAGCGCACTTCCTTTCTCTCTGTGTTCTTACCCCGATTATAGTGCCAAACTGACCTTAATTCAAACGTCAGACATAGAAAATATAATAAGGTCAGATTGTGAAAAATACAACCGCAGCCTTGGCTGCGGTTGTATTGAGACAGGGCGTTAATACCGTCCAAAATCGCCGGAGCGGCCCTCGGTCACGTCGGAGCCGAACACGTAGTCCTTGCCGGGCAGAATGGCGTTGAGGGCGATACCGGCAATGGCGGCGATGGCCAGATTGGTCAGGGTGATGTGGACCTCACCGATGGCAAAGGTGATACCGTCGGAGAAGCCCAGGCCGCACACCAGGATGACGGCGGCGATGATGAGGTTGCGGGAGTTGGTGAAGTCCACCCGGTTTTCCACTACGTTGCGCACGCCGATGGCGGAGATCATGCCGTAGAGGATAAAGGATACGCCGCCGATGATGGCGGTGGGGATGGAGTTGACGATGGCGGCAAAGGCGGGGGAGAAGGAGAGGACCACTGCGTAGATGGCCGCCAGTCGGACCACGTTGGGGTCATACACCCGGGAGAGCACCAGCACGCCGGTATTCTCGCCATAAGTGGTATTGGCGGGGCCGCCGAAGAGACCAGCCAGAGAGGTGGCCACGCCGTCGCCGATGAGGGTACGGTGGAGGCCGGGGTTCTCAATGAAGTTCTGGCCCACAGTGGCGGAGATGGCGGACATATCGCCAATGTGCTCCATCATGGCGGCCACAGCGATGGGGGCCATGACAAAGATGGAGGTCAGGTCAAACCGGGCCAGGAAGAAGGGCTGAATGCCCACTGGGGCAGAGGCGGCTACCCCGGAGAAGTCAATGAGCGGCACTACATTTCCGGCGGCGTCTAAGGCGGTGGCTCCCAGAGCATTGGCGATCACGGCGATGATATAGGCCCCCACCACGCCCAGCAGGATGGGGATGATCTTGACCATGCCCTTGCCCCAGATGTTGGCCACAATGATGATAGCCATGGCTACGATGGCCAGCCACCAGCAGGTGGAGGCGTTGGTGACGGCGGAGGGGGCCAGGTTGAGGCCGATGAGAATGATAATGGGGCCGGTAACCACCGGGGGCAGGAAACGCATGACCCGGCGCACGCCCACCACCTTGATGATGGCGGCTAGAATCACATAGAGCAAACCGGCTACCACAATGCCGCCGCAGGCGTATTGCAGCTTGACGGCGGGGGCCATACCGGCATATTTGCCGGTGTCCAGGGCAGCCACGGCGGCAAAACCGCCCAGGTAGGCGAAGGAGGAGCCCAGGAAGGCGGGTACCTTCAGGCGGGTGCAGAAATGGAAAAACAGGGTGCCGATACCGGCAAAGAATAGGGTGGTCTGGATGGACAGGGGCAGGCCGTAGCCCTGGACCAGGATGGGGACCAGCACAGTGGCACCAAACATGGCGAACATGTGCTGTAGGCCCAGAATGAGCATTTTGGGCAGACCCAGGGTACGGGCGTCCCGGATGGGCTCGCTGCCGGGGGTATTGGTTTGGTTCATAACAATCTCCTCTCCTTCGGTGCTGCGCAGAAAAAAAGCAATTGTCTTTTCCACAGAAAAAACAATTGCTTTGTTATGGGGTCCGTGTCAGATACAAAACCAGCTTTGCTGCCACGATAGACCCCTCCCGCACAACGCCAAAATTCATATTATTATACCAGCTTGCCTTAGGATGCGCAAGGGAGCGGCATAAAATTCTATCCTTTTGGGTAAATTTCTAAAGAAAGAAAGGAAAGAACCGGAAATCCCTCACCATCTGTCCATTGACAGATGGCTGTAACTTTACTATAGTAAATAGCAAAAGATAAGAAGGTGAACCCATGAAACGACCCTTTGTGACATTAGAACAGCTGCGCACCATGACCGAACAATACCCCACTCCCTTCCACCTGTACGACGAGAAGGGCATCCGGGAGAACGCCCGCCGCCTGAAGGCCGCCTTTGCCTGGAATCCGGGCTTCAAGGAGTATTTCGCGGTGAAGGCCACCCCCAACCCCACTATTTTGAAGATCCTGCGGGAGGAGGGCTGTGGCGCGGACTGCTCCTCCCTCACCGAGCTGATGCTCTCCCACCGCTGCGGGCTAACCGGGCCTGAGATCATGTTCTCCTCCAACGACACCCCGGCGGAGGACTTCAAGCTGGCCGCCCAGCTGGGTGCCACCATCAATCTGGACGATTTCACCCACATCGACTTCCTCAAGGATACTATCGGGTACATCCCGGAGACCATCTCCTGCCGGTTCAACCCCGGCGGCACCTTTACCATTGGGGAATCCGCCGAGGGCTTCCAGGTGATGGATAACCCCGGAGAGTCCAAATACGGCTTTACCCGGGAGCAGCTCTTTGAGGGCTTCAAAAAGCTGAAGGCCATGGGGGCCAAGCGGTTTGGCATCCACGCTTTCCTGGCCTCCAATACCCTGTCCAACGAGTACTATCCCACCCTGGCGGGCATCCTCTTCCAGCTGGCGGTGGAGCTGGAGCGGGAGACCGGCTGTGATATCTGCTTTATCAACCTGTCCGGCGGCGTGGGTATTCCCTACCAGCCCGATCAGCCCGCCAACGACATCGCCGCCATCGGCGAAGGGGTGCGAAAGCAGTTTGAGAAGATTCTGGTTCCGGCAGGCATGGGGGATGTGGCCATCTATACCGAGTTGGGCCGCTTCATGCTGGGGCCCAACGGCTGCCTGGTGACCCGTGTGCTCCATTTCAAGCACACCTACAAGGAGTACGTGGGGGTGGATGCTTGCGCCGCCAATCTGATGCGCCCGGCCATCTATGGGGCCTACCATCACATTACAGTCATGGGCAAGGAGGACGCCCCCTGCGACCATAAATATGACGTCACCGGCGGCCTGTGCGAGAACAACGATAAGTTTGCCATCGACCGGATGCTGCCCCAGGTGGAGCAGGGGGACCTGCTGGTGATCCACGACACCGGCGCCCACGGTTTCTCCATGGGCTATAACTATAACGGCAAGCTCCGCTCCGCCGAGGTACTGCTCCAGGAGGACGGCAACACCAAGCTGATCCGCCGGGCGGAGACCCCGGAGGACTATTTCGCCACCCTGATTTTTGACTGACAAAAGGCCCGACTGGAGATCCAGCCGGGCCTTTTCTGTAAAAAAAGACCTGCCGCAACGCGGCAGGTCTTTTTAGCTCATTGGAAAGCGGAATTACTTCAGCTCCACCTTGGCACCGACCTCTTCCAGCTTCTTCTTCAGCTCCTCGGCCTCGTCCTTGGAGACACCCTCCTTGATGGCCTTGGGGGCAGCCTCAACGGCAGCCTTGGCCTCGGCCAGGCCCAGACCGGTGATCTCACGGACAGCCTTGATGACCTTGATCTTCTCGGCGCCGACATCAGCCAGCACCACGTCGAACTCGGTCTTCTCCTCAGCAGCGGGAGCAGCAGCGCCGCCAGCGGCGGGAGCGGCCATAGCAGCGGCAGAAACGCCGAACTCCTCCTCCAGAGCGTGGACGAGCTCGGAGAGCTCCAGAACGGTCAGACCCTTAACCTCTTCAATGAGGGCAGTGATTTTCTCAGAAGCCATGATAGGTAACCTCCTAAATAAATTATGATTGATACAAAATGGTGCGGGGAATTACTCGGCGGCAGCCTCGGTGGACTCCACGGAGCCGCCCTTCTGTTCGCAGATGGCCTTGATGACGATAGCCAGGCTGGTGATGGGAGCCAGCATGGTGCCCAGGACCTGAGCCTGCAGGACCTCCTTGGAGGGCAGCTCGGCCAGAGCGGTGATCTCGTCCATGGACAGAACCTTGCCGTCCATGAAGCCGGCCTTGATGGTGAACTTGGCGCCGTTGAACTGCTTGGCGAACTTGTTGATCACCCGCATGGGGGCGATGGGATCGCCGTGAGACAGGGCCAGAGAAGTGGTGCCGTTGAGCACGTCGTCCATCTCGTTGAGACCCACGTTGTTGATGGCGAAACGCACCAGGGTGTTCTTCACTACGGCGTAGTCCAGCTCGTTCTTGCGGCACTCGGCGCGCAGAGCGGTGTCCTCGGCCACGGTGATGCCCTTGTAGTCCACCAGCACGCCGCTGGCGGCGCTCTTCAGCTTCTCGGTCAGCTCAGCCACGATGGCCTGCTTCTCGCTGAGAACCTTTGCGTTAGGCATTTGGATTCACCTCCGTTGAATTTGAGTTCAACTTTTCCGATGCAGTCACGCAACAAAAAAGCTGTTTCCGCATTCAAAGCAGCGAAAACAGCACAAAGAAATTCATTCCGTTGTGGCTGCATTCTCGGCAGGAATTATGGCTTGCACCCCCTGCTGTCTTTGAACACGAACGATAGTATACAATAGACCTCAAAAAATGTCAAGCACTTTTTTGAAAAAAGAGCACATTTTTAAGGGAATTCCAGTGAGAAGCAAAAGAAAACTGCGGAGCAGGGAACCTGCTCCGCAGTTGACAGTTATTACATGAGCTTAGCGCCGTTGATCTTCACGCCGGGGCCCATGGTGGAAGCACACACGCAGGAGCGAATGTACTGACCCTTGGCGGCGGAGGGCTTGGCCTTGATGATGGCGCCCATCAGAGCGTTGAAGTTCTCGGTCAGCTTCTCAGCACCGAAAGAGACCTTGCCGATGGGGCAGTGGATGATGTTGGTCTTGTCCAGACGGTACTCCACCTTACCGGCCTTGATCTCGGTAACAGCCTTGGCCACGTCGGGGGTGACGGTGCCGGCCTTGGGGGAGGGCATCAGGCCCTTGGGGCCCAGGACCTTACCCAGACGGCCCACAACGCCCATCATGTCGGGAGAAGCCACGACCACGTCGTAGTCAAACCAGTTTTCCTTTTGGATCTTCTCCACCATGTCCATCTCGCCCACGAAGTCGGCGCCGGCGGCCTTGGCGGCCTCAGCCTTGTCGCCCTTGGCGAAGACCAGCACCCGCTGGGTCTTGCCGGTGCCGTGGGGGAGAACGATGGCGCCGCGGACCTGCTGGTCGGCGTGACGGGAGTCAACACCCAGCTTCACGTGGAGCTCCACGGTCTCGTCGAACTTGGCGGGAGCGGTCTTGACCACCAGCTCCATGGCCTCAGCGGTATCGTACAGAGCGCTCTTGTCGATGAGCTTGGCGCTCTCCTGATATTTCTTGCCTCTAAACATGCTCTATTCCCTCCTTCGGCTTAGTCGCCCACCACGATGCCCATGGAACGGGCAGTGCCGGCGATCATGCTCATAGCCGCCTCGATGCTGGCCGCGTTCAGGTCGGGCATCTTGGTCTCGGCGATCTTGCGCACATCTTCCTTGCTGATGGTGGCCACCTTGGTCTTGTTGGGCACACCGGAGCCGGACTCGATGTTGCAGGCCTTCTTGATGAGGACGGCAGCGGGGGGAGTCTTGGTGATGAAGGTGAAGGAGCGGTCGGCGTAGACGGTGATCACCACGGGGATGATCAGGCCCACGTCATTCTTGGTGCGCTCGTTGAACTCCTTGGTGAAGGCGGCAATGTTGATGCCGTGCTGACCAAGGGCAGGACCGACGGGGGGCGCGGGAGTCGCCTTGCCCGCGGGAATCTGAAGTTTCACATAACCAGTAATTTTCTGTGCCATTTGAAACAGCACCTCCTACGATAAATGTGGTTGGAAGCGGAACTGCTTTGCAGTCCCTCCCACGTGCGGGGGAAAGGGCCGTGCCCGGGGCTTACTGAACGGGCTCTACCTCGTCCAGCTCCAGCTCCACGGGAGTCTCGCGGCCGAACATGGAGACCACCACCCGGACCTTGCTGCGGTCCAGGTCGATCTCCTCCACGGTGCCCAGGAAGGACTCCAGGGCGCCGTTGGTGATCTTGACATTGTCGCCCACCTGATAGTTGACAACCACCTCGCGCTTTTCCACGCCCAGGGCGGCGATCTCCTCATCGGTGAGGGGGATGGCCTTATTGCCGGAGCCCACAAATCCGGTGACGCCGCGTACGTTGCGTACCAGATGCCAGGTCTCATCGGTCAGAACCATCTTGACCAGCACATAGCCGGGGAACACCTTGCGCTCTACGGTCTTGGGGCCGTTGTCCGTAATCTCGGTTACGGTCTCCAAGGGAATGGTGACCTCGCAGATGAGGTCCCGCAGACCGCGGTTCTCCACAGCCTTTTCGATGCTGGCGGCCACGGTGTTTTCATAGCCGGAATAGGTATGGACCACATACCACTTCGCGTTCTCAGCCATTGTCTACACCTTAACCCTTGCCAAACAGGTCCAACAGGGCACGAATCACGGAGCCGGCGAGGGCGTCGAACACCCAGATGCAGATCCCAACAGCAATACAGCAGAGAATGACGATCACGGTGTTGTTGATGGTCTGTTTCTTGGTGGGCCACTGGACCTTCTTCAGCTCGCTCTTGAGTTCCTTGAACCACTTGCCGACGCGGGCGAAGAAGCCGGGCTTTTTGTCCGCCTTGACGTCCTTTTTCTTGTCCGCCTTTACGGGCTTGGCCTGCTCGAGCTTCTCGTTTTCAGACATTCCGTTCAACCCTTCTTTCTTTTGAGCCATCTTGCAGCACTCATTACTTGGTCTCGTTGTGGACCGTGTGCTTTCTGCAGAAGGGGCAGTACTTCTTCAATTCCAGACGGTCGGGAGTATTCTTCTTGTTCTTGTTGGTGTTATAGTTCCGCTGCTTGCACTCGGAGCAGCGCAGGGTGATCTTCACCCGGTTGCCGGCCTTCGCCATGTTCGGCACCTCCTTCATTGTTTGACCGCATAACAGCAAAAATGCCGGACGCGGCCGCAAGCCGAATCCAGCACGTACCGGCAGCGAAACGCCGCCGAATGGAACGTCACGGTGCGGATTCGGCATATTTGCCTCCCTATGTCTCACGCGGAGGGAAGGGTTTTGTACGTCATCACACCGTAAAAATGCGCACAAAAAAAGAGCCCTTTTTCATAGGTGACTGAACTATACCACAGCTGCCCAAAGAAGTCAAGCACTTTCCCCTTGTTTTTTTGCCGCTTTTTCTGTATAGTGGGGGAAAAGGAGTGTTGAATGTGCGTATTATGGCCATTGATTACGGCGACGCCCGGACGGGCGTGGCCATTTCCGATCCCACCGGCCTGCTGGCCGGTTATACCACCGTGATCCACAGCCGGAAGGCGGAGGTCGTGGCACAGGAACTGGCCCGGCTGGTGAAGGAGCACCAGGTGGACGAGCTGGTGATGGGCTTTCCCCGGAATATGGACGGTACCGAGGGCCCCCGGGCGGAGCTGTATAAGGCTTTTGCCGGGCAGGTAGAGGCGGCCTGCGGCCTATGCCCGGTACTGTGGGATGAGCGGCGCACCACCGTGGAGGCCCACAATATCCTCCACGCCTCGGGGAAAAAGATGAAGAACCACAAGAAAACCGTGGACGCAGTTGCCGCTACGCTGATTTTGGAGGGCTATCTCACCTTCAAGCGGGCCAGAGGATAACAAGAGTCACGCTTTACGGAACAGCTCCCGCAGGCCCACCACCAGCAGAAAGCCACCAAAGCACCGCCGCAGCAGGCCGGTGTCCAGGCCGGTGGCGGCCCAGGCGGCCAGCGCCGCGCAGGCCAGGCCGGTGAGGATGGCGGGGAGCAGGACGGATGTTTCTACATAGCCGTGCTTCAGATGGGCAGGGAGGGCGGCGCCGGCGGAGGGCAGGAAATAGAGCAGGTTGATGCCTTGGGCCTGACTCTGCGCCATACCGGCCAAGTTGGTCAGGTAGATGAGCAGCAGGGTACCCCCTCCCACGCCGAAGCCGGAGAGCACGCCGGTGGCGGCCCCCGCCGCCACGGCCAGCAGCCAGCCCATCAAAAGAAAAGAGACCTCACCCCGCCGTAGAGCAGCAGCAGGGCAAACAGGCGGCGAAGCCACACCATATTGATGTGCTTGAATATGGTTCCGCCAATCCATCCGCCGATCAGTCCCCCCAGCAGATAGGGCAGGGCGGCGGTCAGCTCTACGCCGCCCCGGAACAGGTAGATGATAGCAGACAGTCCGCACAGGGGCAGAATGATGGCTACCGAGGTGGCAAAAGCCTTCCTTTGGCCCAGGCCGCACCAGCCCGCCAGCAGCGGCACCAGCACCATGCCGCCCCCGCCGCCGAAAAAGCCGTTGACCAGGCCCGCTGCCCCACCGGCCAGGGCGGGCCGCAGCATATTTTCCTTTTTTCCGCGCAAAAAACATCCCTCCATTGACCGTAGTATGTCAACGGAGGGATATTTTTATACAGATTGCAGCCCGGCCAGAGTGAGCGCCACGTCGCCGGCCATCATCAGCCCTGCTACCGGGGGGACCCAGGCCACGCTGCCGGGTACGGAACGGCGGCCGGGAGGCGGAGCCTCATGCTGGATGGCCTGCTTGGGCTCCTCCGGGGACCACAGTACCCGGTGGTGATGGATGCCACGGTTGCGCAGCTCCTTACGCACCACCCGGGCCAGCGGACAGCCCTCGGTTTTGGAGAGGTCGGAGATGCGGAACTGGGAGGGGTCCAGCTTGTTGCCGGTGCCCAGAACGGAGAGAATGGGGATATTTTTGGCAAGGGAGGTCTCGATCAGGTCCAGTTTACAGGATACCAGGTCGATACAATCCACAATATAGTCATACCGTGTGGAAAAAAAGGTGTCTCGATTGGCTGCCTCGTATTTTTCCACTCGCACTGTGGTACGGCAGGTGGGGTTGATGTCGGCAATGCGGCGGGCCATGGCCTCCGCCTTTGGGATGCCCAGAGTGGACAGGGTGGCTTCCACCTGCCGGTTTAAATTGGTCATGCCCACCTCATCGTGATCCACCAGGGTGAGGGCTCCCACACCGGAGCGGGCCAGGGCCTCGGCGCACCAGCTGCCCACGCCTCCCAGACCAAACACCGCTACATGGGCAGCGGCCAGCCGCTCCATGGCCTCCGCCCCCAGCAGCATTTCCGTCCGCAGAAATTTCTCGTCCATAGTGCCTCCTTGTACAAAAAGCGGACGGGATATCCCGTCCGCTTTTTATTTTTATCTTGGGTCAGATCAGCCCACGTAGGACAGGCCGTCGCCCTGGGTGACCTCCAGATCGGTCACCATGCCGTCAATCCACTCGTTGGTGCGGTCATCCTTCAGGGTGCTGGTCACATTCACCTTCCAAGCCAGCTCGTCCTGACCCTGGAAGTAGATGATATGCCAGCCCTGCTGGCCGCTCTGGGTATTTTCCACCAGGCCGGTGTCGCCGCTCTGGCGGCTGGCGTCAAAGATCCAGTCATTGAAAGCGTCAAACATCTCGCCGGGCACAACCTGCTCGTACAGGCCGCCGTTGGTGTTGGAGCCGGGATCGTCGGAGTTGGCATTGGCCAGCTCGCCGAAGGACTCAGCGGTCTTGTCGCCGGACTCCCACTGGGCCAGCAGGCTCTCAGCCTCCGCCTTGGCGGCGTCCAGAGAAGCCTGAGAGGGAACGGTGCTCTCGTCCACATCGGTGGTGGCGGGATCGTCCTGCTGATCCAGCTCGGCCTGAATCAGAATGTGGCGGATGTCAACAGAGGGGGTCTCATCCAGATAGCGGTTCTGGAAGACCAGCACATAGTAGCCGCTGGTATCCTCAATCACGGTGACGTCACCGCTCTGGCGGGCGCTGTCCTGGAGCCAGCTGGAATAGGTGCTGGACAGGTTGGAGCCCTTGGTAACGTTCAGGGTGCTGTAGTCGCTCTGGGCATCGGTACCCACATACTGGGTCACCTGGGCCAGGAAGGCGGCGCCCTTATCGTCAGCCTCGTTGAGGGTGGCAGCGAATGTGTCGGCCTTCTCCTTGGCCTCAGCCATGGCGGCCTCCTTCTCCTCTTCAGTGGGCTCCACCGTATTGCCGTCGGCGTCGGTGGTGGACTGGGCGGTGCCGTCGATCAGCGCGTAGTAGTACTCATAGGTGTCCAGAGAATCCTTGTTCTCGGTGTAGTAGGTGTTCAGATCCTCATCGGTGATGCTGAGATTGTCCTTGTAATGCTGCTGGTACTCCTGGAGCAGAACGGTCCGCTCCACGCAGGTCCGGTAGGCGCTCTTGGTCATATACTTGCCGTAATAGGCCCGCAGGTAACCCTCCAGGTTGTTATAGCCGTACTGGGTGGCGACGGCCGCGGTGTTCTCGATCTGCTCGTCCACGCTGGCCTTGCCCTCGTCGCTGAGGGTAAAGCCCTCCTCGGCGGCGGAGTTCTCCAGGGCGGCGGCGGCCTTCAGAGCGGTAGTGGCCTGCTCCAGGAAATAATCCCGGTAGGTCTGGGTCTGGGCCTCGTCCCGATACTGCTCGGCGGGGTCCACGCTGTTGTCAAAGCTGGACATGCCGTACATGCTCAGGGTGTATTCCTGATTGAGGGCGGAACGGTAGTAGTATTCCACATCGGTCACTTTATAGTCGCGCCCGGCAATGCTCATGGCGGTCTGAGCCCGCTGGAAGATGCCGGAATCCCATACCAGGAGAATCACCACCAGGATGGCGACGATGACGCCGATGGCGGCATACAGTACCGTTTTCTGCTTGGCGGCCTTCTGCTCTTTGAGCTCAGCCCGCTCTTTCTGCGTCATGGCCCGCTGGGGGTCGGCCTGGCGCTGTCTTCTTTCTCTGGATGCGCTCATTTGTTTGCTTCAGTCCTCTCGTCAATGTTCCTGCTGGAGCAGGGACGGGGCAAGCCCCATCTTTGATAGACAAATTCGTATTATACAGGAAACTTCCCGGGCTTTCAAGCCCAAAAACGGGTTTTACACTTTGTTCAGATTTTTCAGAAAAAAAGAAAACCCCACGAAACAAATGTTTCGTGGGGGTCCCGCTCTGGCCGTGCGGATCCATTTAAAACCTGCACGTGATGGCAGGTGGGTTGCCTCCATGATGTTTCGTTGCTTCCAACTTCCAGCGGACCCCATCAGGGGTGCCGGGAGGCCTGCAGTCCGCACCATGAGTGGGGCATCCCGTTTGAGAAATGTGGGTTTAAATAAAACCCGTCACGCACCGAGCAGGAATTCCGGTTCAGGAAGGGTCCTCCTCCTCATCGGCAAAGAGGGCTTCCATAAACTGCTGATAGACCAGCTCCAATTCTTCATCACTGTCCAGGGTGGAGAGCTGATCCTCGCCGTCCACATGGACGACCTTCAGGATGATGAGGCCGTTTTCCTCGTCGTCCAGATCCACCTCTTCCACCGTGTCGCCCTGTTCCTCCCCCTGAACAGCGGGAAAGAAGGCCATATAGGTCTGACCGTTGTAATCCAGGGTGTCTAAGTGCTCCAACTCAAACTCGTTGCCGTCCTCGTCGGTCACAGTGATAAAATCGGGGCCAAACTCTTCACTCATATCAGGCACCATACCTTCCTTGACTTCTTTTCTATTGTAGCCTGTAGCGGACAAAAAAGCAAGAGCGGGATGGGTCAAATTTTTGGAGACAACCAGATATATCCAAAAATAGAAGGAAAGAGGGTGGACAACGGGGAAGAACGTGATATAATAACATCAATTCTCAGTAAAGCACTTTTACCGAGAAAGGTACCAAAAGACCGGTTCCACCTAATATGGAGGTGTCATTTTGCCGTCAAGATCGAATGAAAACTACCCGCAGCCCCGGCCCCGCCGGAGCCAGAAGCAAGCCTCTCCCGTGCTGCATGTGTTTGGCGTGATAGGAAAGGTCCTGGGGACCTTCCTGCTGGTCATGCTCATCACCGGGATCATTTTGGCCTGTTTCGCCATGGCTTATATCAAGCAGGTCATCCTGCCCCAAGCCCATCTGGATGCCAACTTTGATATGAACCTGACCAGCACCATCTATTATATGGACTCCAGCACCGGACAATACGTGGAGCATCTTTCCCTCCATGGATCAGAAAACCGGGAGCTGGTGACCTACGATCAGATTCCTCAGAATCTGATCAACGCCACCATCGCCATTGAGGACGAGCGTTTTCTGACCCACAACGGCGTGGACTGGAAACGCACCTTAAACGGTGTGCTGCTTATGTTTACCGGAAAGGATATCCAGGGCGGCTCCACCATCACCCAGCAGCTGATCAAAAACGTCACCCAGTACGATGATGTGACGGTCAAGCGCAAAATTTTGGAGATTTTTACCGCTTTGGACTTTGACGCTACCTACTCCAAGGAGCAGATCATGGAGTGGTACCTCAACTATATCTATCTGGGCGATGGCTGTTCCGGTGTAGCCACCGCCGCCAAGAACTACTTTGGCAAAGAAGTGTCTGAGCTGAGTCTGGCCGAGTGCGCCAGCCTCATCAGCATCACCAACAATCCCACCCTGTATGGACCCAATTCCAGCATACGCATCACCAACGAGAAGACCGGAGAGGTCACCACCGGCCGGGAGCGCAACAAGGAGCGCCAGGAGCTGGTGCTGTGGAAAATGAAGGAATTGAATATGATCTCCGAGCAGGAGTACCAGGAAGCGGTGGCGGAGGAGCTGGTCTTCACCCGCAGCGAGGATGAGAGCAAGCCCACCACCATCTATAATTGGTATGATGAGCAGGTCATCACCGATGTGATCAACGACCTGATGGAGGAGAAAGGATACTCTCAGACGCTGGCGGAAAACACGGTGCTCTCCGGCGGCCTGAAGATCTATGCCTGTGTGGATACCCGCATCCAGTCCATTGTGGAATCGGTGTACTACGACCAGAACAGCCTTAAGCTGCCCTCCAAGAAGGGACAGGATATCCAGTCCTCCATTGTTATCATTGACCCCCAGGGTAATGTGGTGGGTCTGGCTGGCGCCTTGGGCAGCAAGGACGCCAACCGGGTGCTGAATATGGCCAGCGGCACGGTGCGGCAGCCCGGCTCCTCCATTAAGCCCCTGTCGGTTTACGCGCCCGCCATTGAGCTGGGCCTGATCACACCGGCGTCGGTGTACGCGGATGAACCGGTGCGGGTCCTCAACGGGAAAAACTGGCCGCTGAACAACCCCCAGACCTATCGGGGCGACATCACCGTGGAGACTGCTCTGGAGGTCTCCTCCAACCCGGTGGCCGTGCGTATTCTGGAAGAGATGGGCGCCGAGACCTCCTTCAACTTTGTGGAGGAGAATTTCCACATTGATTTGGAGGACTATTACCTGAGCAACGGCGAGGTCAAAAACGATTACGGTTCCAGCCAGCTGGCTCTGGGCGGTCTGACCCACGGCGTCAGCGTTATGGATATGGCTGCTGCTTACTCGGTCTTCCCGCGGGACGGCACGTATCTGGAGCCCCGCACCTATAGCAAGGTCACCCGGGAAGTAAACGGGGTGGAAGAGGTCCTGCTGGACAACACCAACACTGAGGGAGAGGTGATCCTGAGTACCCGGACCACCTATTATATGAATGAGATGCTCAAGAACGTGGTGACCAGCGGTACCGGTACCGCCGCCCGGATCTCGGGTATGACGGTGGCTGGTAAGACCGGTTCCACCACGGCCAACAATGACCGCTGGTTTGTGGGCTATACCCCCTACTACACCGCTGCGGTGTGGGTGGGCTACAAGACCCCGGAGCGGATCTACGCCAACAATAACCCGGCTGCCGTCATGTGGCAGAAGGTAATGAGCCAGGTCCATGAGGGCCTTGCCAACAAGGACTTTACAGAGGCCAGCGGTCTGACCACCGTGCAGATCTGTAAGGACAGCGGCCTGCGGGCCACCGATGCCTGCCGCAGCGATCCCAGAGGGGACCGGGTCATGCAGGTGAGCGTCTTCCCGGAGGACGCTCCGGCAGAGAACTGCGGCTCCCACGTCCTGGTGGAGGTGTGTACCGAGTCGCCCATTGTGGATGCCGACGGCAACGCCGTGTCGGGCCTGTACCATCTGGCCGGGGAGTTCTGCCCCAGAGAGGCCAACGAGGCCCAGGGTATTACCCAGGGAACGGTAACGTCCATCGGTGTGCTCACGGGCAACACGGGAGACAGCCAGTATACCAAGGCGTATCTGGAATCTCAAGGGAGCTGTACGGTCCACACCAGCGAGACCAAGCCTGAGGACCCCACAGAATATGACCCCTCCACCTTCCGGCTGGAGGACCAGTCCACCTGGCCCACTCAGGAGCAGTGGCCGGGCTTCAATCCGGAGGACCCGTCCACGTATCCCACGGTGTCTACCGAGCCCTCGCCGCCTCCAACGACGGAGCCAACTGATACGCCGGAGCCGGTCATCACGCCATCTCCCACACCGCCGCCGGAGGAAACCCCTTCTGAGGAGCCCTATATTCCGGCAGGCGGATAACCGGACGCCGGAAACCGGGGTCGGGGTTGCCAAGACCCTTTGATATAGTAAAAATGGCCGCCGAAAGGCGGCCATTTTTGCGCGGAAACGCTTCCGTTTGTACAGATGGCAAGGGCGGCAGAATGATTCTGAAGATTTGAAAAGAAAAACATCAGCAAAATGTAAGGGGCCGGGAATCGGGCTATGACCGGATGGTTTGCACGGATTTTTGATCGGTTTTCAGCTCTGTCTCCCCTAAAATTCAGGGAAAAAGTCCGGCTGACTGGTGGCGGACAGGGTAAAAACGGGGCGTCTTGGAAAATACCTGTCGAAAGAGGGACCAACTTGCGGTAAGAGAACCGTTTCCCTACTGGACGCGTACGGAAAAATCTGATAAACTGAAGCCAAATCACAGCAGGAGGGAAGCATATGCTGATCCAACAGA
This sequence comes from uncultured Flavonifractor sp., assembly GCF_944385615.1. GTDB lineage: Bacteria > Bacillota > Clostridia > Oscillospirales > Oscillospiraceae > Flavonifractor. Next base: position 144,916 of record NZ_CALWXV010000001.1, read on the forward strand.
TCGTTGCATATTTACTCGCAGGGGTGCTGGTGACTGGCGGCACATCGGTAACAGACATTCAGGATGTGCCCCAGGATCACTGGTCCCACCCCTATGTCTCCTATATGGTGGAGCATGAGATCATGTATACCACCAAGGCGGGGTATTTCCTGGGCGAGGCCCAGATCAACCGGGGCAATTTTGTGCGCAGCCTGTGGCTGGCGGCAGGCAGCCCTGAGGGAGCCCAGGCTGATTTTACCGACGTGGGGCCGGAGGACCCCTGTTATCAGGCGGTAGGCTGGGCGGTGGAGCAGGGCATCACCCAGGGCACCGATGCCACCACCTTTTCCCCTGCCGCCTATCTGGACCGGGAACAGGCCTTTACCTTCCTGTGGCGGGCGCTGCCGGTCTTTGGCGTGGAGCAGCGGGAGGGGCTGTCCGGCGGCCTGGCAGAGTTCCAGGATGTGGACGCAGTGAGCGACTGGGCGCTGACAGCCATTGGGGACCTCTATGACAGAGGAATCGTCAGCGGCAATGGGGAGGGGGCCTTGGCGCCTCAGGACCCAGTAACCCGCAGCGAGACGGCCACGCTCCTCTATAAAACCATGCATTTGGAGGCGGGGAGCGAGGGCGGTACAGAGCCCGCTGTCCCCACCACGACCACTGATACCGATGCGCCCATGGCCGATTGGTCCTGGTTTGACGACGCGGTCTTTGTGGGCGACTCAGTCTCCCTTAAGCTTACCGGCTATGTCACCAAGATGCGCAAAACTGAGCCCGACTATCTGGGAAAGGCCCAGTTCCTGACTGCCGGCAGTTTGGGCAGCGGAAACGCTTTATGGGAGGTAAGTGACCAGTCGGTACACCCCCTCTATCAGGGTACCAAGATGCGTCTGGAAGATTCCATTCACGCCTGCGGCGCCAAGAAACTGTATATCCTGCTGGGCATGAACGACGTGGGGATGTATGGCGTGGACGACTCGGCGGCCAATATGGAGACGCTGCTCAAGCTGATTCAGGAGAAGACCCCTGACCTGGAGATCTTTGTCCAGTCCGCCACCCCCATCCACAAGGGAAATGAGAAGAAGGTCCTGAATAACGCCAACCTGCGGGCTTATAACGAAAAGCTCAAGGAGATGTGCCAGCGCAACGGCTATCACTATGTGGACGTGGCCTCTGTCCTCACCGATGAGGAGGGCTATCTGCCCAGCGCCTATTGCAGCGACGCCTCCGGGATGGGAATGCACTTTACCGACGAGGCCTGCCGTATCTGGGTGGACTATCTCCGGCAGGACGCCGCCGCCCGACAGGCGGAGTGAAGTCGGAAACAGATTAAATCAGCGGCGATAGCCGCGGAAAAAGGTGATTGTAATGAAAAAAATCCTGCGCAATTTGACGCTGGCGTCCTTAGCAACCCTGCTGCTTCTGATGGTTACCGCCTGTAACGGACAGCAGAAGACGGCCGATCTGGATGTGAAAGCGGTCATGGCGGATATGCTGGAGCAATATCCCATTCAGGACGGCATGGAACTGAGCGAAAGCGACCTGCTTAATTTCTACGGCATCCAGGCCGAGCAGGTGGATGATTTTGCCGCTGCGCTGGCCGCTGACGGCATTACCGCCAATGAGATCGTGCTGATCAAGGCTAAGGACGAGGGCAGCGCCGCGGAGGTGGAGACCAAGCTGCAAAACCGGCTGGACGCCCGCCGCAACGAGCTCAACGGCTACCTGCCCGACCAGTACGAGATCGTGGAGAAGAGCGAGGTCAAACGGGACGGCGTCTATGTGCGCCTTATCATTTCTCCCCAGCAGGACGCGCTGGTGGAGCTCTACAACGGCTATCTCAACGGCTGACCATCGGAATGGATTTGAAAAAGCCTCATCTCCGCCAAGAACGGCGGGGATGAGGCTTTTTTGCGCCATTGGGGACTGGGGGCGGCTCTTGAAACTATGCGGGAAAACGCATATAATAGAAACAATATTTGTGTGAGGTGATGGGCTGTGGAATACATGACTGTACGGGAGGCAGCTCAGCAGTGGAACATTTCCCAGCGCCTGATCCAGCAGTATTGCATCGAAGGGCGCATTGGGGGAGCTAAGAAATTCAGCGGAGCCTGGGCGATTCCCGTAGGCGCCAAAAAACCGGAGGACCCCAGGAAAACCAGAAAGCAGGAGGTGCCCAAGCCGCCTGTGCCGCAGCCAGTTCCGGAGCACATCCCTTCGCCGCTGATTCCCATGCCGTTGCTGAACGGGGCATTTGAACCGGGACACTGTATGGAATATGTGAATGGGATCCAGGATGCCCGGCTGAGAGATATCGCCTTGACTGAATACTACTATTTCAGCGGCCGGGCAGAGGAGGCGGCCCGGATGGCAGAGCTCTACATCTCCCATCCCGACCCTGTCCTGCGGCTGTCAGCCTGCCTGCTCTATGCCTATTCCAACCTGTCAAACGGACAGATCCACAGGGTGCGCTATGCGCTGGCGGAGGTGCGCAATACCCTGGCTGCCGCCGATGAAAATACCCCGCCATCCCTGCGGGCCACGGCAGCCTTTGTGGTCGCCACCGCCGCCGTGCTGCTCCATCTGCCCCTGCCGGAGGAGGTGGGGGTTTTACGGGAACAGATCCGGTTTCTCCCGCCGGGGCTGCGGATGTTTGCCCTCTATGTAGAAGCACACCGCATTTATCTACAGGGGGATTATGGGAAAAGCATCGGCATTGTGGAGACTGCCCTGGCCATGCAGACGAAGGTATACCCTATTCCCGCCATTTATTTGCATCTGGCGGCGGTGATGGACTACATGAGTTTGAAGCAGTCGGAACAGGCCCAGGCCCATCTGCTCTCTGCCTGGGCTCTGGCCCAGCCTGACGACCTGATCGAGGGACTGGGCGAGCACCATGGCCTGCTGGGAGGAATGCTGGAGGCGGTTCTGAAAAAGGACTGGCCGGAGGATTTCAAGCGGATCATCGCCATCACCTACCGCTTTTCCGCCGGCTGGCGCAAGGTCCACAATCCGGTCACAGGGGAGGACGTGGCCGACAATCTGACCACCACCGAGTTTGCCGCCGCCATGCTGGCGGCCCGGGGCTGGACCAACCAGGAGATCGCTGACCACATGGGCCTTTCCCCCAATACCGTCAAGCGGTATATCTCTACCGCTCTGCAAAAATTGAATATCAAGCAGCGAAAGGATCTGAAACGCCATATGCTGCGTTGAGGACCTGTGTTAGCCTGCTGGGAAAACGTATTTATCTGCGTTCTTCCGCAGGCATAGTCCTTTTTTGGTGGTCAAACGGGTGATTGCTGCCAGCCTTCCATGTGCTATGATAAAGATACCATTTTATTCAGGTTAAGACCAGAGTGGACTGGAGGGGAGCGGCCCATGTATATACAAAATCTGCGGAAAGCCCATGCCAAATGCCTGAACGCCGGGCCGGTACTCCGGCGGATTCCCGCATAGACGGGAGTCCGCCGTGGCGCACAGAAGAGAGAAAGGAGCGACAGCCCATGGAAAAGCTCTCCATTGCCATTTGCGACGACCTGGCGGAGGAACGAATCGGACTGGCTAAAATGGTAGGGGCCTACTGTGCCCGGTGTGATTTGAACCCCAAGCTGCGGCTTTTCGCCAGCGGGGACGAGCTGCTGCATGTATTCTCCCAGCCCCGGCAGTTCCAGATGGTTTTTTTGGATATCTATATGTCGGGATATTCGGGAACGGAGACGGCCCGCCGCATCCGGGACATTGACCAGGACGTGCCCATTCTCTTTGCCACCACCAGCCAGGACCACGGCCTGGACAGTTTCCGGGTGCAGGCTGCCGACTATCTGGTCAAGCCCATCCAGCCGGACGATGTGGCCCGGGCCATGGACTGGTGCCTGGAACACGTTCCCGAGCCGTTGCGCTGTCTGTCGGTTCTGGCGGAAGGGGAGTGGGTGGATATCCCCCTTTCCACCATCCAATATATCGACGTCTACGGCCATCATTCCTGTATCCATACCGATCAGAAGGATGTGGTGACCCGGCGGGGTTTGGATGATCTGGAGCGCGCCATTGACAGCCGGGATTTTCTGCGCTGTCATCGGAGCGCGCTGGTCAACATGAATTACATCCAGGGCCTGGAGGGAAATGATTTCCGTATGAGGGACAATAGCCTGGTACCCATCAGTTCGTCCAATTCCCCCCAGATTCGCAATCAGTTCATCGACTGGACCTATTTCAAGGCTTGGGGGCAGACATGAAGCCATTTTTCTTTCTCGTGTTGGTGGCGCTGGCTGGAGCGGTGCTGGCTGCTTTGGTGTGGATTGTGCGCCTGCGAAAGGCTTTGCGTCAGAAGCAGGAGGAAAATCAGCGGCTGAAGCGGGTGCTTCTTTTGGGTTCTCACAGCGCCCAGGAGGACCTGAGCGCCCTGCGGAAGCTGCGCCATGACCTGCGCCACTATCTGCTTATGACGGATACCGCCACACTGCCGGAAGATCTGGGTAAGACGCTGGAGCAGCCCATGTCCGCGGAGAGTGGACAGAGCTGGGCTCTGACCTCATTGGAGCGCTATTACCGCGACCAGGGGGAGGCCCTTGGCTTTGAGACCGATATCCGCCTGAACCTGGAGCTGCCCCAGGAGGAGCTCCTCCCCGACCTGTGCCTAGTGGTGAGCAATTTGCTGGAAAACGCGGTGGAGGCCTTGCAGCGGGAGGGAGGCGGCTGGCTGCGGGCCAGAAGCAAATCAGCGCCTGGGTATGTCTCTCTGGTGGTTTGCAATTCCTGTTCCCAGGTTCTGCGTACCTGGAACGGGCGCTATCTGTCCAGCAAGGCGGAAGGCAGGTTCGGCATGGGGCTGGCCACCGTACAGGAGATTGCCCGGCGGTACGGCGGTTCATGGGAGTTTTCTGCCGATGGTACCCAGTTCCGCGCGGTGGTTTTTCTGCCCTGCCCGGCGCCCCCGTCATCTGGTGAGGAAGCTCCTTCGTCTCAGTGAGATAGCCGGTGGGCAAGCTTGTAATGACCTAAAAAACAGACGTGTGGAACACCATGCAGGTTATTCCACACGTCTGTTTTTATATAGATCGGATCACTTTTTCAGCCACAGGAAACCATAGCCGGGAAGGGTCAGGAACCCGCCGTCCACCTTCTGCCCGCTTACCAGATCGGTCCACCCATGTTCGGGGCAACGGGCGGACTGGGGATGTTCTGAGAAATTGAAGAGGGCCACCAGTTCTTCCCCGCCATACCGGCGGCAGATCGCCAGAACGGAGCGGTTTTCGGGCTCCAACAGGCTGACCTCTGCATCGGCCCGGAATACTTGCTCCCGCCCGCGGATGGTCTCCAGCCGCCGCAGGCCCTGGAAAATCCGGCCGGGGACGGTGCTCTCATCCCGGCACAGGGCAGCCTGATCCCACTGGAAATTTCCACGGTGGAGATAGCGGCTGTCATCGACCTTGGCCGGGTCCCCGTGGTAATTGTAATCGTTGAGTCGTCCCAGCTCATCCCCGCTGTAAAGGACGGGGATTCCGCTTTGAGAGAGCATCCAGGCGTGGAGCATAAGGTCGCAGCGGATGGCCCGCTCCAAGGCGTTGTGGTCGCCGCTGACCAGGGCGCTCTCTACGCCGCAGAGGGAGGCGGTGGTACCGCACAGCCGGGCATCTCCCAAGCGGGGGTCGTCGTTGTAGAGCTCTCCCCGGGACCAGCTGCCCGGCCACCGGCCGGTAAACCAGTCGTTGAGATACTTCTTATGGGGGACTTCTCCCTGCCCCTGCCACTGGGCCAGCCAGGAATAGTCCAATCCCCAGCCAATGTCGTCATGGCAGCGGAGGTAATTCTGGAACAAATAGGTCCGGGGCAGGGCACAGACCTGCTCCATCTGGTGGCGGAGCAGCCCCACGTCCCGGGTGGCCACCGTGCTCCAGGTGGTGCACATGGTGGTCACATTGTAGAGCATATCGCACTCGGGCCGCTCCGGGGTGCCGAAGTAGGGCGCCACCTTGGAGGGTTCCATGACCACCTCTCCCAGCAGCAGTACACCGGGGCACACTACCTGGCAGGCCAGGTGAATCAAGCGCACCAGGGTGTGGACCTGGGGCAGGTTGCGGCAGTTGGTCCCTAGTTGCTTCCAGATGTAGGGCACTGCATCCAGCCGGATCACGTCCATGCCCCGGTTGGCCAGATACAGCAGGTTTTCCGTCATGTCGTTGAGGACCATGGGGTTGCTGTAATTCAAATCCCATTGGAAGGGATAGAAGGAGGTCATGACCACCTTACCGCAGTCGGGGAGATAGGTAAAGTTTCCCGGAGCGGTGGTGGGAAACACCTGGGGAACGGTCCACTCAAACTGGTTGGGGATATCCCAGTTGTCATAGAAAAAATAGCGGCTGCGGGCCACCGGGTCTCCGGCCCGGGCAGCTTTGGCCCAGGGGTGCTCCTCGCTGGTGTGGTTGAGCACAAAGTCCAGGCAGAGGGCGATGCCGTTTTCCCGGCAGGCGTCGGCCAGAGTCTCCAGATCCTCCATGGTGCCCAGATCGGGACGCACCTTGCGGAAGTCGGACACGGCATAGCCGCCGTCGCTCTTTCCCTCCGGGGAATCCAGCAGGGGCATCAGGTGGAGATAGTTGATGCCGCACTCCTTCAGATAGGGCAGCTTCTCCTGTACGCCGGGCAGGGTCTTGGCAAAGCAGGAGGGATACAGCATCATGCCCAGCATCTCGCTGGAGCGGCACCAGTCGGGGTTTGCCAGCCGCCTCTCGTCCTGCTCCCGCAGGGCGGGCTTCCGCTGGTCCAGAGAGCGCTCCAGCATCCCTAGGAAATAGGAAAACGAATCCCAGTTATCCCCATAGAGAGAGGCATAGAGGCCCCACATCTCATCCTGGCAGGGCAAAAGCCGCGCCTCAAACAATTCGTGGCTGTTCACTGTGCGGCCCCTCCTTTTCCGGTCAATACCTCGTCCAGCACCGGCATGGCGGGAATGGCGCCCGGCCGGGTGCAGGTCAGGGCCGCGGCCCGGTTGGCAAAGTCCAGCTCACCCTCCAGCTGCTCCGGGGTAAGGCCCTCTAACCCGTCGGCCAGGACCAGTCGGGACAGCAAAGCCCCCAGGAAGGTGTCCCCGGCGCCGTTGGTATCCGCCACCTGGACGGTTTGAGCCGCCACCTGTCCGGTGTGGCTGCCCAGGCGGTAAAAGCTGCCGCCCTCTCCCAGGGTGACCACGATCAGCGGGGTACCGTATTTTTCATAAATAAGGCCGGTGCCCGCCTCCAGATCTTGGCTGCCTGTGAGCAGTTCCAGCTCTACCTCTGCCACCTTGAGCACATGACACAGGGACAGCGGCTCCTTCATCCGCTCCACGGCAGTTTCCTGGTCCGGCCATAGGTTGGCCCGGTAGTTGGGGTCGTAGCTCAGGAGGATACCCATATCCCGGGCGGCCTGTGCCGCCCCCAGGGTGGCGCTCCGAGCGGGCTCCGCCGTCAAGCTGACCGAACCGAAATGGAGAAACACCGGCCGCTCCTGATAGGCGTTCAGGGCCTGTACCGCCTCCTGCTGTGTGAGCTGGGTGTCCGCGCCGGAGGTGCGGTAGAAGGCAAAGCTCCGCTCCCCGGAGGGGTCCACACTCACTACGGCCAGGGTGGTGAGAAACTGCTGGCTTTCATACAGTCCGGTCACATCGACCTGATTGCGGCTGAGGGTCTGCTTGATGGATGTACCAAAAGCGTCCCGCCCTACTTTGCCGATAAAGGCAGCTTTCGCCCCCAGACGGGCAGCGGCCACCGCCACATTGGCGGGCGCGCCGCCGGGAAACGCGGCGTAGTGGCAGATATGCGCGGAATCCTCCGCGGTTTGGGTCAGGTCGATCAGGGCCTCACCCACAGTTACAATTTCTGGCATGTTCTTCCACCTTCTCTGGTTAGATTAAGATATGGTATCGGACTCCTCTTCCTGATACGTCTCCGCCGGGGCAGGACAGTAGTCCCGCAGCAGGGTGCGCAGGAAGAAGTTGGACAGCAGACAGGGCACAGAAAAGCCCAGCGACAGCACATAGATCAGGCTGATGGGCAGCTCCAGAATCCCGAAGAGCAGCAGGCCGTACCCTACGATTGCGGCCACGATGGGCCGGAGGGGTTTGCCCAGCCCCAGGAGCAAGGCCATGCGGAGGGCGGGGCGGAACTTCATCCCCGTACTCAGAGCGCCATACAGGCAGCCCGACGAGAGCAGCGTCACCAGAAGGATGGTGGAGCAGACCAGGAAGGGGAGAAACATAACCGGGTTTCCGGCTGCCTGCATCAGATAAAAATAAGCGCCGTAGCAGGAGGCCGCCAGCGGGAGGGCGGTGAGGAAAAAGGCGCCGTAGGCCTGCTTCCAGAAGGTACGAAAAGCGGTGCGGTAGTCATAAAAGCACAGCACCGGCTGGTCCAGCATCATTTTGCGGATCACCTGATTCATGGCAAAAAACGCCGGAGGGATGGTGACCATTGGGATACAGGAGACCACAAATAACAGATTCAAAAGAAAGATGGACCCTACCTCCAGCTGGATGATCTGGAGCAGACGGGCCGGGCCGGTTTTTTCCGGCTCATCCGGGCGGATGCCCGGGCCCGGAGTATTGTAGTCTTTGCGGAAAAACAAACGGATCCTTCCTTTCTCCATATCCTTATCAGCGTGAACATATCATACTGGGCCGGGCAATTCAATAGCAATAAACTGACAAGGAAGGTAATTTGATGATATACCCGGTTTTGAAATGGTAAAAATCATCTTTTTACCGAGGCTATCAACATTTTACTGTTGCGAAGGAAAAACACCCATGCTATCCTAAGTGCCAAAGAAACCCGTTCGGGCATGAACCGGCCAATAGGCTGGGCAATATCATCAATAAATTACCCTATCGGTCATATAAAAAATTTGGAGGTCAAGGATCATGGCAAGCATTACGTTCAAGCACGTCAATAAAACCTACCCCGGCAATGTGACCGTTGTCCCCGATCTGAATCTGGAGATCCAGGACAAGGAATTCGTGATTCTGGTCGGCCCTTCCGGCTGCGGCAAGTCCACCACCCTGCGGATGATCGCCGGTCTGGAGGATATCACCAGCGGCGAGCTGTACATTGGGGACCGCCTGGTCAATGATGTGGCCCCCAAGGACCGGGATATCGCCATGGTCTTTCAGAACTACGCCCTCTATCCCCACATGACGGTCTATAAAAACATCGCCTTCGGCCTGCTCCAGCAGAAGGTGCCCAAGGACGAGATCGACCGCCGGGTCCACGAGGCGGCTCGGGCGCTGGATCTGGAGAGCCTGCTCAACCGTAAACCCAAGGCGCTCTCCGGCGGCCAGCGGCAGCGTGTCTCTCTGGGCCGCGCCATGGTGCGTAACCCCGCCGTGTTCCTGCTGGACGAGCCTCTGTCCAACCTGGACGCCAAGCTCCGTACCACCATGCGCTCTGAGATCAGCCGCCTGCACAAGCGTTTGCAGACCACCTTTGTCTACGTCACCCACGACCAGACCGAGGCCATGACCATGGGCGACCGCATCGTGGTTATGAAGGATGGCGTTATCCAGCAGAACGACGCTCCCCAGGTGCTCTACGATTATCCCTGCAATCTGTTTGTGGCCGGTTTCATCGGCTCTCCCCAGATGAACTTCCTGGATGCCGTCATCAGCAAGCAGGGCGACGGGTATGCGGCCCAGGTATGCGGCTCCACTGTGGCGCTGCCCCCCCGCATGAATGAGGCGGTGGCTCCCTATGTAGGCAAGACCGTGGTGCTGGGTATCCGTCCCGAGGATATCATCGCGGTGGATGCCGGCCAGGGCGCCGGGTCCGGCATGACCTCCACGGTAGAGATCGCCGAGCTCATGGGCGCTGAGATCAGCCTGCATGTGGACTGCCAGGGCAGCCGGATGGTGATCCGCACCGAGCCCACCTTCAAGGGCCGGGAGGGCGACACCGCCATGTTGACTTTCAAGACGGAGAAGATCCACCTCTTCGATAAGGAGACCGAGCAGGCTATTGCGCACTGAGTACAAAGACAGACCCATCGGCCAAAGGGACAGGAGGCGGTTTTTATCCGCTCCTGTCCTTTTTTGGAGGAACACCATATGATTTCCAATCCAGCAAAAGAGCGGGAGGTTCGTCCCGCTCCGCCCGACCCGGCACTGGACGGTCTGCTGACCCTATCTTCCGCCCAGGTCCTCGTTCTGGCCTCCGGCGGTTGCCACAGCGGCTACGCCGGGGATCTGTGCTGCTGCCTTCTTGCCGCAGTTCAGGGCGCTCTGACTGCCTCCTCCTATGCCCAGAGCCATATTCTGGCGCCGGGCCAGGCGCTGGCACTCTACCAGTGCGGAGAGTTCTCCATACAATCTGTAGGGGAGGGTGTGTGTATGCTGGTCCAGCTTCAGGGGGATCTGCCCGGGCGGCTGCTGGCCAGCCGTCTGACCGACAGCGCTGCCTTCTTTCCCAGAGGCGGCGCGGCGGTGCGGGAGGCAGTCCTGTCTCTGTCCGTTCTGGAGGACGAGCACGCTCTGGTGAGCGGAACCGCTGCCTCCTCTTATGCCTACACCATGCTGACCAATCTGATCAGCGGACCTTCTTCTGAGGCAGTCATTGGACAGGGAGAGCCGCTTTCCCCCCTTGTGGAGGCGGCGGTGGGCATCATTCAGGAGGAGTTTCCCTTTCTGGAGGGATTGGATGAGCTGGCCGAGCGGCTGGAGGTATCCAAAGCCCATTTGATTCGGACCTTTACCAAACAAACGGGTATCTCTCCCGGGCGGTATATCACCCACACACGGGTGGAGTACGCCAAGCTCCTGCTCCGGGGAGTGGACCCTTCCATCACCTATGTGGCGGAGGCCTCCGGCTTTGCCAACGCTAACTATTTCGCCAAAGTGTTCCGCCGGGAAACCGGTATGTCACCCAGCGAATACATGGAAATCACGCCACGGAAGGAGCCGCCCAAGCGGGACCCCTTCTTGTGGTAGGAGACCATTTACAGCACATTTTGATATATTGAATCCTGTAGTTTTTTGAAGTTTGTTGGGCGAAATTTGGGGGTGGTTATTACATCTTCCTAATAGATTCCAGACTATTTCGTCTTGTTGCATAAAATATAACCTCTAAAAATCGATATTTTAACGAAAATGGTTCAAATACACCTAAATGTCATTTGATATGCTCGTAAGGTGTATTATGTGATGTTTAGGTATATTTTAATGGTACACTTTCATTTACAGTTTATCCATATTTATTATATGATGAATACAATTTTACGGCGCCTTTACCGGTGCCGCCGCGAACGCGGAAGAAGAAAAAGAGAAGAAGAAAAAGAGGAGGAGAGACGTCATGAAAAAGGTACCACGGGTGTTGGCTCTGCTGCTGGCAGCAGTGCTGATACTGCCGCTCTCCGGATGTGGCGCGTCAGATGGAAAGACCCATTTGACATTCCAGATCTGGGACGTGGCCCAGAGAGACGGTATGCAGGCCATGTGTGATGCGTATACCGCCAATGTGAACCCCAATGTGGTGATTGAGGTCCAGGTCACCAGCTGGAGCGAGTACTGGACCAAGCTGGAGGCCGCCGCCGAAAGCAATACCCTGCCGGATCTGTTCTGGATGCACACCGATCAGATCCTCTACTATTCCGAGTTCGGGATGCTGGCCGATGTCACCGACCTGTTTCACTATGAGGAGCACTACAGCGAGATCTCCATCAGCAACGCCCAGGGTACGGATGGCCGGATGTACGGCGTGCCCAAGGATAAGGACAATGTCTGTCTGGTCTACAACCGGGAGATGTTTGACGCCGCCGGGGTGGCCTATCCCGACGAGACCTGGACCTGGGACGATCTGACCGCCGCCTCCCAGGCCATCTATGACGCCACCGGCAACTACGGCTATATGGCCTACAGCGATGAGCAGCTGGGTTATCACAACTTTGTCTATCAAAACGGCGGCTGCATCCTGACTGAGGACAAGACCAAGGGCGGCTTTGACCAGGAGGCTACCCGGGAGGCTGTGAAATTCTATGTAGACCTGCAAAGCTATGACTGGTGCCCCACCCAGACTTACTTTGCGGAGACCACCCCCGGCACCGCCTTTTTCTCTGAAAAGGGGGCCATGTTCCTGGAGGGCAGCTGGAATCTGCTGTCTGAGATGAGCAATTATCCCGATATGGTAGGCAAGTGGGACGTAGCGGTGCTGCCCGCCGCCCCCAATCCGGCAAGCGGCGACGGCCGGGCCACCATCTCCAACGGTCTGACCTATGCCACCGGCGCCCACGGCAAGAATCTGGACATTGCCCTCGATGTGCTGAAGTACTTCGCCGGTGAGGAAGCCCAGCGGATTCAGGGCGAATCCGGCGCGGCCATTCCCGCCTATGAGGGACTGGAGGAGACCTGGATCAGCGCCTTCGATCAGTTTGATTATGATTTGGATCTGGAAGCGATTATGAGCCAGTTTGACTACTGCGTGCAGTACGTCAACAACTCTGCCCGTCCCAAGTGGAAGAGCGGTGTGGTGGACATTATGAACAGCATCTACAACGGTTCGGTGGATATTGATACCGGTCTGGACAACATCCAGAACCTCATCAACACCGAGACCGCCAAGAAGCTGGCCGATTCTTAAGAGGAGGGGTGACATTATGGGAAAAAAGATAATGAGGCTGTCTGCCGCCGCCCGGCGGGAGGAGCGCTGGGGTTATCTGATGATCGCCCCCACCATTATCGGCCTGGTCATACTGAACCTGTGGCCGTTTATTCAGACCATCTACACCAGCTTCTGTGAGCATCTGGGTTTTGGTAACTACAAGTTTATTGGCATTGACAACTATGTGGAAATGTTCCAAAATCCCGAGGTGTGGCGGGCGACCTGGAACACCATCCTGTTTTGTATCCTGACCGTACCCGTGGGCCTGTTCCTGTCCCTGCTGGTGGCCATGATGCTGAACGCCAAGATCAAGGGCAAGGGCCTGTTCCGAACCATCTTCTTCCTGCCCATGGTCTGCGCCCCTGCCGCTGTCACCATGGTGTGGCGCTGGATCTTCAACAGCGACTACGGCATCCTCAATCAGCTGCTGGGTACCCACATCAACTGGATCACCGACTCCCACTTTGTCATGATCGCCTGCGCCATCGTGGCCATCTGGAGCAACATCGGCTATGACGCGGTACTGCTGCTGGCCGGCCTGCAGAATATCTCCAAGTCTTACTATGAGGCCGCCGAGATTGACGGCACCAGCAAGGTCAACCAGTTTTTGCAGATCACTCTGCCCATGGTTTCCCCCACGCTGTTTGTGGTCATGATTATGCGCCTGATGTCTTCCGTCAAGGTCTACGATCTGATTTACATGATGGTGGAGGACACCAACCCCGCCCTGACCAGCGTACAAAGCCTGATGTATCTGTTCTACCGTGAGACCTTTGTGGCCGGCAGCCGCGGCTCCGGCGCCGCCATTGTTGTGTGGACCGTGGTCCTCATCGGTATCATCACGATCATTCAGTTTGTTGGCCAGAAGAAGTGGGTCAATTATGATGTGTAAGGGAGGGGAATACCGATGAAACAAAGCTCTATGCGCAATATGAAACGGCTGACCACCATCCTTACATATGTATTCCTGATCCTGGGCGCCGTAATTATGATCTTCCCCTTCGTGTGGATGATCCTGACCAGCTTCAAAACCCAGACCGAAAGTATGCAGATCCCTCCTGTGATCTTTCCCTCTCAGTGGAATCTGGATAACTTCGTGGACGCGGTGGCTTCTCTGCCCTTTGTAAACATGTATGTCAATACCGCTCTGATGATCCTGTTCCGGGTGATCTGCGCGGTGGTGTTCAGCTCCATGGCGGGCTATGCCTTTGCCAAGCTGAAATTCAGAGGGAAGAATATTCTCTTTGCCCTGATTCTGGTGCAAATGTCCCTCCCCTCTCAGATTTTTATCCTGCCCCAGTATCAGATGGTGGCAAAGCTGGGGATGGCCAACTCTATCTTCGCTCTGGTGTTTCCCGGTATCGTCTCCGCTTTCGGTACCTTCTTCCTGCGGCAGACCTACATGGGCATCCCCAACGAGATCGGCGAGGCTGCCTGTCTGGATGGGTGCAATCAGTTTGAGACCTTTATCAAGGTGATGTTCCCCCTCACCGGCACCTCGGTGGCCGCCCTGACCATTTTCACCGCCGTGTTTGCGTATGGCGATCTGATGTGGCCTCTGGTGGTCAATTCCGACCTGAACATGATGACCCTGTCCTCCGGTCTTGCCACCCTGCGGGGTCAGTTCTCTACCAACTTCCCTGTCCTCATGGCGGGCAGCCTGCTGGCCATGCTGCCCATGGTGATTCTGTATATGATTTTCCAGCGCCAGTTCATCGAGGGCATTGCCAATACCGGCGGAAAATAATCTGTCCGTTTTTGCCTGACGCGACAGCCTCAGCACGGGCTTTTGACCAACCTGCCGGGGCTGTCGCGGTTTCTTATAAAATTTAAGGTAGCTATTGAATCTTACTGGAATATCGCTTAGAATGGTTGGGTTGTATTCCACATAGATTTTTCTTTGCGAGGAGTCTTTTATGATTATCCAAGATGACAAGAAGCGGCTCTTTACCCTACAGACCCGCAATACCACCTATCAGCTCAAAGCGGACCAGAATGGGGTCCTGCTCCACACCTATTACGGGCCTAAAGTCCAGGGCGGCGATCTCTCCCGGCTGATCCGGTTTGCCGACCGTGGCTTTTCTCCCAATCCAAACGAGGTGGGGAATGACCGCACCTATTCTCTGGACACGCTGCCCCAGGAATACTCCGGGTCGGGCGCGGGCGATTTCCGCCTATCCTCTCTGGAGCTGGAGCTGCCCGACGGCAGCTATGTGGCGGATTTGCGCTATGTAGACGCAAAGCTGCAAAGCGGGAAGTATAAGCTGGAGGGCCTGCCCGCCTTCTTTGGCTCCGATGAAGACGCGGACACGCTGGTTATCACGATGGAGGACGCGGCCGCCCATGTCCGGGTAGAGCTGCTTTACGGCGTATTTGAGGCCTATGACCTGATTACGCGAGCGGTCCGAATCGTGAACTGCGGCGATAAGCCGGTTCGGCTGCGCCGGGCCGCCTCTCTGTGCCTGGATTTTCCCAGCGCCGATTTGGATTTCATCACCTTTGACGGCGGCCATGTGAAGGAACGCAGCCTGCACCGGACCCATCTGCGCCACGGTATCCAGTCGGTGGGCAGCATCCGGGGAATCTCCAGCCACCAGCACAACCCCTTTGTCATGCTGTGCGAGCCCGGCGCTGACGAAGAGCACGGGACTTGCTATGGGGCTGCATTGCTGTACAGCGGCAACTTTGAGGCCTCTGTGGAGCGCTGCCAGTTTGAGGACGCCCGCCTGACCCTGGGTATCCACCCCTACCACTTCTGCTGGACCTTGGAGCCCGGCCAGGCTTTTACCGCCCCGGAAGCGGCGCTGCTCTGCTCTCCCGATGGCTTTGGCCAGATGAGCCGGCAGTTCCACCGGGCCATTCGTGCCCACCTGCTCCGGGACGTCTGGCAAAACCGGCGTAAGCCTGTGCTGGTCAACAGCTGGGAGGCCTTCTATTTTGACTACGACCATGAGCGGCTGCTCCGGTTTGCCAAGGAATCCGCCGCGCTGGGCGTGGAACTGTTTGTGCTGGACGACGGCTGGTTCGGCCATCGGGACGACGACTCCAGCAGTCTGGGCGACTGGTGGGTCAATGAGAAAAAGCTGCCCGGCGGTCTGGGTGCGCTGACGGCGGAGATCAACCAGCTGGGCATGGAGTTCGGCCTGTGGGTCGAGCCGGAAATGGTCAGCGAGGACAGCTGCCTTTACCGGGAACACCCGGACTGGGTGCTCAATCCCAGCGACCGGCCCTGTACCCGGGGCCGCTATCAGCTGGTGCTGGACTATACCCGGGAAGAGGTCCGGGATTACATCTTCCAGGCCCTTCAGAAGCTGCTGGATAACGCCAATGTCTCCTATCTGAAATGGGATATGAACCGGGCGCTGACACAGGTTTGGTCTGCCGCACTGCCCGCCGAGCGGCAGGGTGAGGTTTATCACCGTTTTGTGCTGGGCGTCTATGACCTGCTGGAGCGGATCCGGCAGGCTAACCCCAACACCTTGATCGAGGGTTGTTCCGGCGGCGGCGGCCGATTTGACATGGGTATGCTGTACTATACCCCCCAGATCTGGTGCAGCGACAACACAGACGCCATCGACCGCCTCTCCATCCAGTACGGTACCTCCTTTGCGTATCCCCCCTCCACCATGGGGGCCCATGTCTCTGTCGTACCCAATGAGCAAACCGGCCGAAGCGTACCCATGGAGACCCGCGCTACTGTGGCCATGTCCGGTACCTTTGGTTATGAGCTGGACCTGGGCGCGCTGCCCGAGCAGGAGAAGGATATGGTGGTCCAGCAGATCCAGGCGTACAAGGAGAGCTATGATCTGATCCAGACCGGGGATTACTACCGTCTGTCGGCGCCCACGCCCGACGGAGCGCCCACCGCCTGGCTTCATGTCTCCACCGACCGCCGGACGGCGCTGCTGTGCGTGGTGGCCGGACAGACCCATGCCGGCCCGCCCTTCCGTCAGGTGAAGCTGCGGGGCCTGGACCCCACCCTTCAGTACCGGCTGACCGGCGACGATACTCCGTGGCCCGGCGATGTGCTGATGCAGGCTGGCTATCCCCTTCCCATGCTGGAAGAATATCACTGTCTCCGCCTCTGGCTGAAAGCAGAATAAGCAAAAGAGAGCTGGCCACTGATGATTCTGCGGCCAGCTCTCTCTTTACCAGCGGTTTGCTTACGCGTGGTGCTTTCTGTTTTGGGTGCGCCACTTCTGGGGCGGGGTGCCATAGTGCTTTTTGAAGGCGCGGGAGAAGTGAAATTGGTTGGAGTATCCGCACCGGATGGCAATCTCACTGATGGGCGCGTTGCTGCTGCACATCAGCTCGGTTGCTTTGGCCAGCCGTACGCGGATCAAAAACTCCTGAGGCGGACAGCCCACATTTTCCTTGAACAGTTTGCTGAAATAACTGCGGTTGAGGCGGCAGGCGTCGGCCACCTCCTCTACCGTCAGATTCCGCTGATAATTCTGCTCAATATAGGTGACCGCTTCCTGAATGTAGAAATCCTTGAGCTGGTTCTCTTGGGCGCTCACCCGGGTAGCGGAGGACTGCATCAGCGCATCCACAAACAGATACAGGTAGCCGATCAGATGGAGGGCGGAGGCCTGGGGGTGCTCGGCAATGTAGAGCATCAGGTCCCGGACCCGGGCGCTTTGGGTCTCATCGTCGGCCCGGTAAATGGGCTGAGCCGCAGTCAGCCCGGCATAGCGCAGGGATTCCGAGGCCCGCAGACCATCAAATTCCACCCAGACATATTTCCATGGATGGGCTTCCTCCGCGAAATAGGTGTTGATGAGGCCGGGGCAGATCAAAAATCCCTGTCCGGCCTGAAGCTCATACCGGCGTGTGGTCACCCCATCCTCTGCGGTGGCGTCCAACGAGCCCCGTCCGGAAATCACATAGTGGAACAGGTAGTGATTGCGGATGAATGGCCCGAAGGATTGCAGGGGAGCGCACTGTTCATAGCCATATTGATAGATACGCAGGTCCAAAAAGTTTTCATTGGGAAAGATGGAAAAGGAGAAATCCTTCATCCGGCGCCCCTCCTCATGATGTAAAGATATTTGTCTTTAGTATAGCATAAACGCGGCGGAAAGGCACATGATTTCTTAACAGAGCATATCATTTTGTTTCCCAAAGAGAAGCAAGGGCAGGAAAGGAGATCAGCCATGCCCAGGTTATACTATAAAGAAGCGCAGCGGCGTGCCCAAAAGGAGTTTCGCGCCTGCACCTCCCGGGGTGAATATCCCTATCCACCTGTTCTGGACGATTTTGTTTCCAGAGACCAGCTCAACCGCGGGGTCAATCTGGGCACGGTCCAGATTCCACTGGAGTTCGTGGTGGGCACCTGCACCGATATCCGGACCAACGCCTTTGCCCGAAATTTTATGCCGCTGTTGGAGGAAGATTCGGAATTTGCTACCAAATGGCAGGCGCTTTGCCAGGCCCATGTGGAGGAGGGCATCCGGGACCCCATCAAGGTTTACGAGTATATGAACCGTTACTATGTCCAGGAGGGCAACAAGCGGGTCAGTGTACTGAAATTTTTTGGCGGTGATGTGGTCACCGCCTCTGTGATCCAAATCCTCCCGGAGCGCAATGAGACGCCCGAATCCCAGCTCTACTATGAGCTGCTGGAGTTCCGCCGTCTCAGCCAGATCAGCTATGTGGAGTTTTCCAAGCCGGGCAGTTACCTTCGGCTCCAGGAGCTGATGGGGAAGGCCCCTGACGAGCCGTGGACCGAGAATGAGCGCCGGGATTTTTCTGCGGCCTATTACTCCTTCCGTCAGGCCTATGAGGCCCATGGAGGGAACCGTCTGTCCTCCACGGTTGGCGACGCCATGCTGGCGGTGATCCAGGTCTATGGCTATCCGGCGCTTTACAGCAAGACCCCGTCCGAGATCTTCCAGCTGGTGTCCAAGGCCTGGGAGGAAATCGTCCTACAGCAGGAAAAGGACCCCATTGATATCAAGCTCACACCGGAGGTAAAAAAGCCTGGACTGCTGTCCAAGGTATTCTCAACAGGCGAAAAAGGCGCCATGCGGGTGGCCTTCATCCATGACAAGACCCCTACGGAATCCGGCTGGACCAACAGCCACGAGCAGGGGCGGCTCCATGTCCAGCGGGTGTTTGGCGACGCCATCCAGACCACTCCCTATTTTAACGCTCTGGAGTCCGATCCGCTGGCCGTCATCCAGCAGGCCATCGCCGACGGCAATACTATTATCTTTACCACCTCTCCCCGGTTGCTGCCCGCCTCACTCCGGGCGGCGGTAGAGCAGCCCAAGGTCACCATTCTGAACTGTTCTCTCAACAAGTCCCACCGGTATATCCGCACCTATTACGCCCGGATGTACGAGGCCAAGTTTATCATCGGGGCCATTGCGGGCAGCCTGGCCGGTGTGGACAATGTGGGTTATCTGTGCGACTATCCCATCTATGGTCAGATTGCCGGTATCAATGCCTTTGCTCTGGGGGTGCAGATGGTAAATCCCCGCACCAAGGTCTATCTGGAGTGGTCCACGGTGGGCGGAGCGGAGGCCGCTATCCGCAGGCTGACCGACCGGAATATCCGGCTGATCTCCTCCCGCGATCTGACCCGGAAGGGGGACCGGAGCTGGACCAGCTTTGGCCTGTCCCTGATTTCCGAGAAGGACCGGGTGATCCTGGCGGCTCCCGTATGGCAGTGGGGGGTCTATTATGAGGCCATGCTCCGCCGTATCCAGGACAAATCCTTTCAGACCGAGTATGAGGAAAGCGGGAAGGCCCTGAACTATTATTGGGGCATGCCCTCCGGCGTGGTGGCCCTCCATTGTACTGATAAAGTGCCGCCCAGCACCCAGAAGCTGGCCGAACTGCTGCAAAACTCCATCCAGGCCGATCTCTACTATCCCTTCAGAGGCAAGCTTTACGCCCAGAACGGGAAGGTTTTGGAGGGGGATCTGACCCCGGAGCAGATCATCTGTATGGACTGGCTGGCGGAAAATATCGTGGGTTCCATCCCGGAATACGATGAGCTGAGTGAGACAGGCAAGGCCACCGTGGATCTGGTGGGTGTAGAGATTATTTCAAAAGATAAGCGGGGATGATATGAAAATTTTAGCCATCTCTGACGTGACTGCAAAATATTACTTTGATTTCTATAAGCCGGGCAAACTGGACGGGATCGATCTGATCCTGTCCTGCGGCGACCTTCATCGGGAATATCTGGAGTTTTTAGTCACGATGTCCAACCGCCCGGTCCTCTATGTGCATGGCAACCATGACGAGTGCTATGACCAATTTCCGCCTCTGGGCTGTACCTGTATCGACGACATGATCTATGTCCACCAGGGGGTCCGTATTTTGGGACTGGGCGGGTCCCACCGCTACCGGGACGGAAAATATATGTACACGGAAGCTCAAATGCGCTGGCGTATCCGCCGCCTGTGGTTTCAGCTGCGCAAGTACAAGGGGTTTGATATTTTGGTCACCCACGCCCCGGCACGGCATATCAACGATTTTGAGAGCATCTCCCACCGGGGGTTTTCCTGCTTTGTGGACCTTTTGGAAAAGTATAAGCCCAAGTATTTTCTCCATGGCCACATCCATCAAAACTATGGAATACATATTCCCCAGAAGACCATTCGGGGAGAGACCACCATCATCAACAGCTACGACCATTGCGAGTTTGAGTTTTGAATCTGCCCCTGTGGTCAAACGGTCCCCAGCGTGTCCATGGTGGGCGACACCAGGATTTATCAATTCGGACTTGAAATTGAGATGAAAATCCTGCATAGTATAGATTACAGATCGTAGATATGGCGGATATGCTCCCGGAACAGGAGCAGGCGCTTGCCGGTCAGCCCGTCCTGGCCTGGGACCCTGCCGAGCGGGCGCATTTCTGTGCCTGGTGTACAGGAATGGAGGAGAGCGGGCAATGCTGAAGGACACGGCGCTTCAAATTTTAGACCAGACCAGATCGGTCCTGGAATCCTACTGGCAGGGCAACTGTGAAGAGATCCTGACATACTTTGCAGAGGACTCCACCTGGATCGGCGCACAGTTGGAACAGTTTTACCAAGGAAAGGTCCACATTGCCCAGGCCATCCGCCAGATTTCCGCTGAAATGAAGCCCTGTTATCTGCTGCACCAGGAGTACAGGCTGGTACATAGAGATAAAAACAGCTGTACCGTTATGGGAAAATACCTGGCCACCACCGACGAAACGGCGGAGTATTTTTTACAGGGTTGGCAGCGGGTCACCTTCCTTTGGGTTTTGGAGGACGAGATACCCAAAATCCGGCACTGCCATGTGTCAAATCCCATTGGTGAATTGAAGGTGGCAAAAGGAGAGGCCTTTGTCAACACCATCGGAAAAATGGCTTATCAATTTCTCAAGCTGCACCAACAGGCGACGCACAGCAAGCAGCGGATCATGGTTTTGGACCGCAGCGATACCATGCACTTTATCTCTCCCTATGAGATTGCCTACGCCACGGCGGACCGCCACAATACCAATATCGTTCTCATCCATGGACAGGAGATCTTTGCCCGTCTCAAAATCACCGATCTGCTGGAGCAGGCCGACGGTGGGCTGGTGGCCATTCACCGCAGCCACCTGGTCAACCCGTTTTATGTGAGCCATCTGGAAAAGCAGACAGCTGTTTTGCGCAGCGGGGTTCGTCTGCCCATTCCGGAAAAAAAGTATACGGAGATCCGGGAACGGCTCCAGGCCGTTTTTTCCGCTCCATCGGAGACATCTGAACCTTAGGGCTTGCTTGAAAAAATAACGGGTCAATTCCCGGGCCTTTTTTGCTGACCATATACCCTTCAGGGGGTATATGGTTAGTTTAGACTTACAAACGTTTTTCGTGATGTGATATCCGTCTTTGGTGCGGATTATATTGACTGCTTTTTCTTTTTACGATATAGTTTATGAAACAGCAGGGAAAACTGAAAGGCCCACAAGGCTATGGGAACATCCATGCTATCCGCAGAGCCAACGGGTCAAAGGAATCATTGACAGATAACCCCTGGCCGGACCAGGTTTCCTGTGCAGTTGCCTTGACGCAATTGGAGGGGTATATTTTGTAGCGTTTTTATGGGCTGGATGTGCCTTTTGTACTCCGTGCCATACCTCAGGAGGATCATCTATGTATAAAAGTACACAGCGAAAGAAGCAGCATGTTCCCTCTAAAGGTACAGAGGGCGGCATGTCTCCTTATATGTTTGGACCTGCAGGTATCCCTAACTCCATGTTGATGTCTGCACACGGAGATGAACCCTTTGGCGCTTTATCTTCTCAGGCGCTGAAAGACCAGATCCTCGCTCGCCAGCCCGGTGCACAGCCCCACAGCCAGGCTCAGATCCCCCAGGCGGAAAGCGAGGCCGACCGGTTGTCGGCTTCGGTCACCGCTACTTCGCCGGATGCAGTCAAGGCTGATCTGGGCCGCCGTCTGGGAGCGGACTTTTCCGGTGTGCGCTTCCACACCGACGCTGATGCACAATCAAGGGCGGCAGCCATGGATGCCCGGGCTTTCACCAGCGGCTCGGATATTTACTTTGGCCCAGGTGGATTTGATCCCACTATTGCCGCCCACGAGCTGGTCCATACGGTTCAGCAGGGTGCGGTGGACAGCGGTACTGCTACCCTCTCCACCCCTGCCGGTGGAGTGCAGATGTGGCCCTGGAGCAAGAAAAAAGAGACGGGCGGCGCCACCGACAACCGGGGATTTTTCGACAAGCTTTTTGATAAAATAAAACGGCCCACAAAGTCCATCGTTGACTGGGCCGAGCGCCGTACCGGCCATCAGGTCGACCCGGCGGAAAATGAGGAAATACCCCTGGGCCTGGACGAATTTTTTGAACAGGATCTCACAGCCCCCGCGTCCCAGCCCCAAAAGCCGAAAAAATGGTGGCAGCGGGCCGGAGGTTGGATCAAGAAGAAGGCCTCCTCCGCCCTGGAGTGGGGTAAGGACAAGGTGGCCGGTCTCATTACTTCCGCCAAGCGGAAAAATGATGAGGCGGTGGACCAGTTCAACAGCTTTGGGGAGGACTATCAGAGTATGCCGCTGCACCAGCGCATCCTATGGACCCTCAAAAATCCCCTGGCACGCCTGACTGCATCCCGCCGTAAGAAGGGCACCGCAAAGCGGGCCGCGCACAGAGCGGATATTGAGGCCAAGGCGGCGGAGTACGCTGCTTCCCTGAGGGGCCGGGACCAGCTGGCGGCCCGAGCCCGGC
Organism: uncultured Flavonifractor sp.; assembly: GCF_944385615.1. GTDB lineage: Bacteria > Bacillota > Clostridia > Oscillospirales > Oscillospiraceae > Flavonifractor. The sequence goes on from NZ_CALWXV010000001.1 coordinate 167,730, forward strand.
GGGGCGAATTGCCGGAGGAGGATTCCACCCAGGAGGAAACTGCGGCCGCCCCGGCGGAGGATGTTGAGGAGAAGTCCGCTCAGGTCAAGGGTGCTCAACCTGAAGCGGCTCAACCAAAGGCTGCCCAGCCCGAAACCGCTGGAGAGGAGGACGAGGAAGAGGAGGATACCTCCCTGGCCAATCTCTTTATGGAGCATGGCGATACGATAGCCGGGCAGTTCTCCGGGGATCTGGATGCCCACAATGAATTTCTGGAGTCCGGCGGAACAAAGGGGGAGAAGATGTCTACCTTTGGCCAGTATGCCGGTATGCTGGAAAACGGTTTAAACGTGATTAACTCTTTCAAGGAGACCGATGAACATTTGAGAAATGCCAGAGAGCGGGCGGCCATGGGAGACAGCGTGGGCGCCGTGTCCAGCCGGTTCCGGGCAGTTGGCAGCGGCCTTAGCGGCATCAGTTCGGGCGCCACCTTTGGCCAGTATGCCGCTCTGGGCAAGGCTCCGGGTCTGGACCCCGTCTCCGCGGTTGCTGGTGCCGCCAGCAACTTTGCTACCGGCACGGCGGATACCATAGACGCTGTTGACGCTGGAAAGCGCATGAGCCGGATGAAGACCGCCCAGGCAGCTTTGGAGGCAAAGCTGGCCGCCGGCGAAAAGTTGGGGGCCGATGACGAACTGATGCTCCGCATGGCCAGACAGGGTCGGGGTATCGCCAAGTCGGACACCGTTCAGTATGGCTCTGCCGCGGCAGGGAATTTCATCCAGGGAGTGGGTGGAGTCATCACCGCCACCGGCGCCGGAGCTCCTGTGGGCAAAGTGCTGACCACCTTGGGAAGCGCCACAACAAAAATTGGTGCCAGTGTGGCGGACGGTCAGCGTAAACAAGTGCGTACACAGGTGGCCAACGAGGAGTTTAACATTGATAAGCGCATAGAGCGTTATCTGAAAGAGCATCGCGGCATCAGCCGCCACGATGCCAAGCAAATTGTGCTAAAGGGCTTGGGATTCCGCTCCGGAAAGCGCAGCGAGGCCTTTGCCCAGGGCACCATTCAGCGGATCGATCAGGGATTTGCGGCGGAACAGGCGGGCAACACCCAGATGGGCGCCTTCTTTGATGCTCTGAGCGTGCCCCAGGTCAATGGAGCCCGCAGCCGCAACCTGGCAGGCAACCGTTTGGGCCTGCGGGGCGAGGGCGAGTTGGAGGACCGCAAGGAGGCAATCGCCAGAAGCCGCGATTTTGTCAACCCCTTCCGGAGAAAACGGCGGAAAGGGGCCTCTTGACCGGTACATTGTGCTATATGTGAAAGGATGGAACCATGGAGCAGGAAAAATACAGAGCGATCATGGAGTATCTGGAGAATTTCTCTCAAAAGATAGGCACCGAGTCCCACCGGGAGACACTGGGAAATGGCGTGGAGCTACTTTCCTTTCTGTCCGCCGTCAACGAGGACGGGTCCGGATTGATCTACTTTCAGCTGGCCCTGATTCGGGCACAGGATACGGTGGATATGGCGCAGATTTGTACCACGGTATTGCCTAAAATCGGTCAGGCGTTGCCTCAACTGGAACGGGCTATTACCATTTGGAACCAGACCAGTATTCTGGGCGGTTATGGAGTTTTCCATGAGGAGGACCAGCTCTACCACAGATACCGCCTGCCGCTGGATGACAGTGAGACCGCCGAAGTCACAGTCAACCACATCATAACCGCTGTCACCCTCATTTATGAAGAGATTTCCCGCCGCTATCAAGCGGCCAAGGCCATGGTTTCTGAAGGACTTACCTGGAAAGAGGTCCAGGCCAAGGGGCTGTCTTAATCCAAATCGTATTGAAAAGATAAAAATATACGAATCACAATAATACGGGAAAAACCAGAAATCCGCTGGAATCTTATGATTCCAGCGGATTTCTGGTTGTAGGAGAAGAGTTTATAGGGCAAAGGCCCTGCAAAATGGCTCATGGATTGATTACAGCTTATTTGAGTAACGGTTTACCGTTTGTTAAGCGGAATACTCCGGGTCCTTCTGTTCCAGGGACAGCTTCATGTTCCAGGGAAGGTGGTAGGGTCCGTTAGGCCGGGTGTGGAGATCCCAGTAGATATCTGCCCGCTGCTGTACCGAGGCCAGAGCGTTGGCGTTCCTCCCGTCGGAGAGCCGCCAGGCCGAGTATCCGTCCAAAAAGCCCTGGCACAGCTCCTCCCAGGAGTGGAAATAATGCTGCATGATAACACCCACCTCACAGGAGCGGCGGAACAGCTCCTGCCGGTTGCACCAGCCCGCCAAGTAGGCGCACCCCAGCAGCTGCATAGAGCGGCACAGCTCCCAGGCCTGTCCGCCCTGATCCACGCAATTCAGAAGCCCCGGCCCCCGGCTCATGTATTCCACCGTCTCCAGGATCCCGTTGTAATCGGTGATGTCCCAGGAACTCTTTAGGGTCTCTCTCATCATCCGCTTGGCCCCCACCACCCGGGGACAGCCCCCAATGTGGATGGTGTGGGTCTTGGCGTAGGGGAGCCCCATGGCCAGAATGGTGTAAAACTGCCCCCAGATGGCGTAGGTGCCCGTCAGCCACAGCTCCAGGTCGTTTTTTGGCTTGGTGTCCTCCGCCAGAATCCAGGTAAGCTTTTTCCCCAAAGCCCACAGCGCCACCATCACCACAAACAGACCCATATAGCAGTAGATGCCGTATTGACGGACAAAATCCTCCTGGGTCATTAAGGTCCACTTGGTGGCCTCCATGTCCACATAGTAGTCGGTGGTAGTCAGTTGGGGGGCTTCCCGGGCCAGAATGGCACGGTCCTGGTCGCTCAATTCCCAGGGCCGCCAGGTTCCCACCGGCGAACACCAGAACACCCCTTCCCAGGGTCTATACTGATCGGTTTCAATGTCGGTGTTATAGCGATAGGCTACGATCTCCCCACTGTCCAGCTGATACAGCCAATAGCATACGCCGGAGAGGTAGACCACGCCCTCCTGCTCGTCCTCCTCCTGATATTCCGGGAGGCAGATCACAAAACGATCTGTTGTCTCCATGTCCTGGATGGAACGGGCCACTGGGGTGTCTTCTGGAGCGATGCTTCCCACCGGAAGGGGCTCGTTCAACCCCTTCCACTCAGACACAATTGCCCACACCGGCCCGCTGACAAGCCAACTGCCCACAGGGAACACTGCCAGAAGGCAAAGAATCAGAGTGAGCATGCTGATGGTTTTCAGTCGCTTCATTAACATGATTTTATCCCGGCCTCTCATCAATTGATAGGATATGGTTCCCCGGTTATTTCCGCCGGATGGTCAGAAAACGAAACAGGTCGGCATCGCCGGTGGGTTGAAAGTAATCCCCCCGCAGGTCATCAACGGTCTGGACGGTTTCCAACTCCTCCGGGGGCAGGCTGTACAGATCACCGGAAGAGTATTGTGGTGGCTCAGATAATGGAGAAATTAAACAGTGATGGTCATGAGGCTGCGCTATGTATGCTACACGGATTGGTGGAGAATCCGCGATATCAGAATAAAGGAGAAACTTCAAACGAGCAGAAAGAAGGTGACCAATAGTGGCTAACATTCAAGAGCGCCGCGACAAGTCCGGCAAGCTGGTTTCCTACTCTATCCGCGTCCATCGTGGCCGGGGGCTGGACGGAAAACAACTCAAACCCTGGACGGCAACTTTTGAGGTGTCGCCCACCTGGACGGAAAAAAGCGCAAGAAAAAAGCGCAAGAAAAAAGGCCGAGGCTTTTGCCGCGACCTTTGAGAAAGAGTGCAAAGAGGGCGTGACCTCTGACAGCCGCCAGAAGTTCGCCGCTTACTGCGATTATGTAATTGAATTGAAAGAGCAACGGGGCGTGAAGCACTCTACCATAGTGAGATACAAAGAGATGACAGGACGAATCTATCCGCAGATAGGCCACATCAAGCTACGGGATCTGCGGGCCGACCACCTGAATGATCTGTACACCCTGCTGGGACAGGATGGGCAGAATAAGCGGGGCGGCAAGCTGTCGGCAAAGACAATCCTGGAGCACCACAGGCTCATTTCCACAGTGCTGGAGCAAGCGGTGAAAGAGGGCCTCGTCCCCTTCAATGTGGCCAGCCGGGCCACGCTCCCAAAGGCAGAGCACAAGGAAGTAAACTACTTCCAGCCGGAACAGGTGGCCGCCATCCGGGACGCACTGGAGCGGGAGCCAATGAAGTGGAAAACATTAGTTCACCTGTTACTCATCACCGGCGCACGGCGCGGGGAAGTGCTGGGGCTGAAATGGGACAAGGTGGACTTTGAAGGAAACCGCATTTACATCTGCAACAGCGTTCTATATTCTCCAGACGTGGGTATCTATGAGAGCACACCAAAAACAGAGCGCTCCCGGCGGTATATCACCCTGCCACCTGAGACCATGCAGCTCCTCCGCCAGTATCGGGCATGGCAGGCAGGGGAGCGGTTGCAGCTGGGGGAGTATTACCAGAACCAGGACTTTGTATTTTCCCAGGACAACGGCAAGCCCATGCACCCGGACAGCGTGACGGACTGGCTTAAGAAGTTCAGCAAGCGGCACGATCTCCCACACATCAACGCCCACGCTTTCCGGCACACAATGGCCTCCATGCTGTACTTCAACGGGGTAGACAGTGTGAGCATTTCCAAACGGCTGGGGCACGCCCAGGTCAGCACCACGGCCAATATTTATGCCCATGTGATGGAGGAGGCCGACCAGCGCAACGCCGACATTCTGTCCAGCATCTTTTTGAAAAAGGCTTGAATTTGAGAGGCGAGTTGAATTAAAGTTGAATTTCTCGACACGCCTCATTTTTGAAAATGGCAGAAAAGTAATAAAAAACACCTGATTCTCGTGGAATCAGGTGTTTTTTCTGGTTGCGGGGGGAGGATTTGAACCTCCGACCTCCGGGTTATGAGCCCGACGAGCTACCAAACTGCTCTACCCCGCGATATGGTGCCGGAGACCGGGGTCGAACCGGCACGGGATTGCTCCCACGGGATTTTAAGTCCCGGGCGTCTGCCAATTCCGCCACTCCGGCGTGGAGGGCTCCAGTCTCGCGCTCTCTCGAGTGCCTAGATAGAATACCACAGTAAGAAGAACATGTCAAGCCTAAATTTAAAAAATTCTGCGACAGAAATCGTACACATCTTTTCCGCCCGCCGGCATATACTGATACGTACATCACCGGGAAGGAGGGAACCCTATGAAACAGTACCCGCATGATGACACCATTCAGCGCGCCGGTCCCAACGGAGACGTAGACGATCTGATCTTCTGTACCGATCCGGCCTGGCCCGTCAGCAGCCGATAAAAACCGCCCGCCTTCGGGCGGTTTTTTGGTGCCCGTCTCTTTACATCGGCCCTGACGTTGGGTATAATAATATGGCTATTTTACGGAAATGAGAGTGGATCTATGTTACAGTTTGATGAATATAAGGTAAAGCTCAATAATCTGCGGCCGGAGTTGGACGAGCTGGAGCAGGCTCTGGGCCTGGAGGCCGCCCGCCGGGAGGCCGAGATGCTGGAGTCGGAGAGCGCCTCCGACGGCTTTTGGGACAACCTGGAGAAGGCCCAGAAGGTACAGCAGCGGGTGAAGAACCTGCGGGACAAGATCGAGGGACAGGAAAAGCGCAAGACCCAGTGGGAGGATTTGATGACCCTGTGCGAGCTGGGCAACGAGATGGAGGACGAGAGCCTGGTGCCCGAGGTGGAGGAGGGTTTTGCCAAGCTGGAGGCCGGTATTGAAGAGGCCAAGCTGTCCACCCTCTTTACCGGAGAGTACGACAACTCCAACGCCATCCTCACCTTCCATGCTGGCGCCGGCGGCACCGAGGCTCAGGACTGGGCTCAGATGCTCTTTCGGATGTACACCCGCTGGGCCGAGCGCCACGGCTTCACCTGCAAGACCCTGGACTATCTGGACGGCGACGAAGCCGGCCTGAAGAGCGCCACCATCCTCATTGAGGGAGAGAACGCCTACGGCCATCTGCGCAGTGAGCACGGCGTCCACCGCCTGGTGCGGGTATCCCCCTTTGATGCCAACGCCCGGCGGCAGACCTCCTTTGCTGCCATCGAGGTTATGCCCGACCTGCCTGAGGACGCCGACGTGGAGATCCGGCCCGAGGACTATGAGATGCAGGTCTTCCGCTCCTCCGGCGCCGGCGGCCAGCACATCAACAAAACCTCCTCCGCTGTGCGCCTCATTCACCACGCCACCGGCATTGTGGTGTCTTGCCAGACCGAGCGCAGCCAGTTCCAGAACAAGGACACCTGTCTGCGGATGCTGCGGGCCAAGCTGGTGGAGCTGAAAATGCAGCAGCACGCCGAGAAGATTTCCGACATCAAGGGCGTCCAGCTGAAGATCGAATGGGGCAGCCAGATCCGCTCCTATGTCTTTATGCCCTACCAGCTGGTGAAGGACAACCGCACCGGCTATGAGACCAGCAACGTCAACGGCGTCATGGACGGCGATCTGGACGGATTTATCAATGCGTATCTGAAGGCGGAGGCCACCGGTACCTGGGCGGAAAAATAAGCCGCCGGAGAAAAAGGAGAATTTGCCATGCGCAAGGTACTCTATCTGCTGAATTACGCGGGCAAGGCGGGCACGGAGCGGTATGTGGAGACCCTGGTCAAGTACCTCTCCGCCGACGGGCTGGTGCAGCCCTTCTTTGCCTACAATGAGGGCGGGCTGCTGGTGGAGCGGCTGGAGGCCATGGGGGTCCCCTGCCGCCAGATCACCATGCGCCGCCGGTTTGATACCCAGGCGGCCAAGGCGCTGGCCCAGCTGTGCTGGGAGTGGGACATTGATCTGGTCCACTGCCACTATCTGCGGGAGCACTATACCGCCCTGCTGGCCAAGAAATACAACAAAAAGATCCGGGTGGTGTACACCAACCACTTTGTGCTGGCCAACGATTTTATCACCCGGCTGTCCAACCGCTGGATGGACAAGCGGCAGGACCAGATGATTGCCGTATGCAACAAGGGCAGGGAACAGCTCATTGCCAACGGCTGGAGCGGGGACCGCATCCAGGTGATCTTCAATGCCGTGGACCCGGAGGCCTGGGAGGGGGACCGGTCAGAGTCCACCCTGCGCTCTGAACTGGGGCTGCCGGAGGACCGGTTTGTTATGCTGTGCGCTTCCCGTTTTGCCGACGATAAGGGGCATAAATACCTCATCGACTCGGTGAAGCGGCTGACCCAGCTGACAGATAAACCCTTCACTCTGGTGCTGGCCGGGGACGGCCCCCTGTTGGAGTCCTCCAAGGCTCAGGTCAAGGAGCTGGGTCTGGAGGAGCAGGTAAAGTTCATCGGGTTCCGCAAGGATATCAAAAATCTGTACAAAGGCTCCGACCTGTACGTCAATTCCTCCCAGCACGAGGCCCTGTCCTTCCTCATCATTGAGGCCATGGCCGCCGGTCTGCCGGTGATCGCCACCGATATGGGAGGCAACTCCGATATCGTCAACGATCAGGCGGGCTGTGGGCTGCTGGTGACCTATGACGACCCGGACTCCATGGCGGGGGCCATGAAGCGGTTTTTGGAGGACCCGGCCTTTACCGCGGCCTGCCGGGACCGGGCGCTGCAAACCATTCAGGAGAAATTTGAAGTCCATAAAATGGCCCAGGTCACCTATGGGGTCTATGAAAAAGCACTGCACAACTGATTCCAAGGAGTAATTATACTGATGTCTATCACAGAAAGTAGCCTGTTTCTCCGCTTTTTCCTGGCCTTCTGGCTGGGCATCCGGCGTGGGTGGGGCGAGAGCCTGCCGGGCCGGATGTGCGGAGGCCTGGAGCGGTGGTTCACCAGACAGCTGAGAGGCAGTGTGATCTTCCGCTTTGTCTGGCGGGAGGGAACGGTACCCAAGGCTTGGCCCAACAGCCTGTCCTGCCGTTTGTTTACCGCAATCATCAACATTCCCTGTACCATCTGCAAGTGGCTCTATCAGCTGGGCCGGCCGGTGTGGGACAGCAGCCTGTTCTGCCGCTTCCTGAGCGCGGTGGGCGGGGCCGGATTCTTCTTCCTGGGGCTGTTCATGCTGGTGATGCTGATGGCTCCCCATGAGATGTGGAACAATACCTATGGCCTGCTGGGAACGGTGGCTGTCGCTGGCCTGTTTATTATTGGCAGCGCCTCCCGGAGCCGTGACCGGCTGGAGCTGGACACCCTGGGGCCCTATATGACCCTCTATATGGGCCTCATCTGCGTGGCTCTGATGGGGTCTATTTCCACCCATCTGTCCATGCGCTTTTTTGCCTTCCATCTGACCGGCTTTTTGCTGGTGCTGCTGGTGGTGAGCAGCGTACGCAAGTATGAGCAGCTCCAGCTGATGGTGGCGCTGGCGGTGCTGGGTATCTCGGTGGCCGCCCTCTATGGCTGCTATCAGGGATATGTGGGGGTGGATGTGGTAGCCTCCCAGCAGGATATGACGGTGAATGAGGGGATGCCCGGCCGGGTCTATTCTTTCTTTGACAACCCCAACAACTTTGCTGAACAGCTGGTCATGCTGCTGCCCCTGGATTTTGCCCTCTTCCTCAACTCCCGCTGGCGGGGGAAGATTCTCTCTCTGCTCTCCCTGTGCGTGGGCGTGGCGGCTATCGGCTTCACCTACGGCCGTTCCTGCTGGATTGGCCTGACCCTGGCGGTGGTGGTGTTCCTGGCCCTCATGGACTGGCGGTGGGTGCCCCTGTTCATCCTGGCCGGATTGGTGGCCATCCCCTTCCTGCCGGAGACCATCTACAACCGGATCCTCACCATCACCAATACGCAGGACAGCTCCACCCGGTACCGCTTTGAGATCTATTCCACCACAGAAAATCTCATGCGGGACCACTGGGTCAAGGGTGTGGGCCTGGGTACCGATGTGATGAAGCAGGTCTTCCAGACCTATCCCACCAACTTTGACGGAACCTATCCCGTCCACACCCACAACAACTATTTGCAGATGTGGGCGGAAACCGGCATTTGGGGCGGGATCTCCTTCCTGGCGCTGCTGCTCTATCAGCTGAAGAGCGGCGTCAAGGCCTTCCGGGCCGCCGCGGACAAAAGGGTCAAGCGGCTGCTGGCTGCCGGTCTGGGCGCCTTCTGTGGGATTCTGCTGGTCAGCGTGGCGGAGTACACCTGGTTCTATCCCCGCAATATGTTCACCTATTGGTTCCTCTTCGGCGTTATCGCCGCCTGTGTCAAGCTGGTTCAGCTGGATACGAAGAAGAAGGAGGCATAAAAAACCGTTGCCGTTTTGAGGTCCTCTGACAGGGGAACCCTGTAGGCGTTTAAAACCCCGGCAGATATTGCTTCAGCAATATCTGCCGGGGTTTACTACTACACAGTATAGCAGAGAAGAAACGTCCCGGCTAAACCCATGTCCTCACAAAGTTTCGTTCTTGGGGTTGTCCCACAGTTCATACAGCCACTCAAATTCTCCCACAACATCCACAGATATAATTTCGTCCTTGTTCTCATCAACACATAAACGCAGATAGGCCACGGTTTCATCCTCTCTCTGCAATGCATAGTACCAGAATACATCGAACGCATTGGGCTGACCAAATCGTTCTAAAAAATCGGAAAAGCGGTCGGTCTTCTCCAGCAGATTCCGTGCAAGTTCTTCCTGCAGAGGTGGTGTGGCTGCGTCGTAGCGGTGCAGGTATCCCTCGATGGGCCGCACCGGATAGTCCGCAGGATGGTCCATATAAATGTAGAGCCCCGTATCGTCTGAGTCCGGCCAACCTTCTTCGTGGTACTTGAGATAATCACCGGCGGAATAAAAATCTACACTGGTAATTCCGATCTCGTTCTCGTCCCAGTCGTCTTCATCTACCATCTTCAGGGAACACCAGAAATAGGTTCCGTCACAACCAACCAGGAAGGCATCTGTCAATTCCGAGCGGCGCATTCCATAGGAAATCCGGTCATTGCCTGAGCTGCCTGTATCCCACCGCAGGTTAATTTGGGTGGGGCCAGGGTAAAGCTCAGTCAGCGTAACCAGCTGATCTTCCAGATCTGCGTCCGCGTTTTGGACGTTGACAGAAAAAAGTGATTTCATGGTCTGAACATCGCCTGTATCCAAGGCCGCAAAAAAGGCATCCACAGTCTCGCCATAGACGTGGCTTTTTTTGGATTCTTCCTCCAGCTGAGATAGACGGAGGGAAGATAAGCTGCAACCTGTCAGACCAACACACAGTACCGCCAGAATACCGATAACTGCCCAGCTTTGAAGGATAGAACTTACTTTTGGATGATATCGTCTCATATTGATCCCTCTTGTGGGGCCGATGCCCGGAGTCTTACTCCAGCACGGCACCCCGGGAGGCGGAGGTGACCAGCTTGGCATATCGGGCCAAATACCCTGTCTTGACCTTGGGCTCGGGGCACACCCACTTAGCCTTTCGGGCAGCCAGGACAGCGTCGTCCACCTGAAGCTCGATCTTGCAGGCGGGAATGTCGATGGAGATAATATCGCCCTCTTCCACCAGGCCGATGGGGCCGCCCTGGGCCGCCTCAGGGCAGACGTGGCCGATGGCAGCGCCACGGGTGGCGCCGGAGAAGCGGCCGTCGGTGATGAGAGCCACGCTCTCGCCCAGACCCATGCCTACAATGGCGGAGGTGGGGTTGAGCATCTCACGCATACCGGGGCCGCCCTTGGGGCCCTCGTAGCGGATGACCACCACGTCGCCAGGGACGATCTTGCCGGCATAGATGGCGGAAATGGCCTCCTCCTCGCTGTCAAACACCCGGGCGGGGCCGGTGTGAGCCATCATCTCAGGGGCCACGGCGGAGCGCTTGACCACACAGCCCTCGGGGGCCAGATTGCCCTTGAGCACGGCGATGCCGCCGTCCTGGGAGTAGGGATTCTCGATGGGCCGGATGAGCTCGGGATTGCGGTTTTCCACGCCCTCTAGATTCTCCTCCAGAGTCTTGCCGGTGCAGGTCATGACGGAGGTGTCCAGCAGGCCCTTTTTGGTCAGCTCTTTCATGACGGCGTACACGCCGCCGGCGCCCTCCAGGTCCTCCATGTAGGTGTCCCCAGCGGGGGCCAGGTGGCACAGGTTGGGGGTCTTGGAGGAGATCTCGTTGGACATGTCCAGATCCAGCTCAATGCCGCACTCGTGGGCGATGGCGGGCAGGTGGAGCATGGTGTTGGTGGAGCAGCCCAAAGCCATGTCTACCGCCTCGGCGTTGTGGAAGGCGGCGGGGGTCATGATGTCCCGGGGCTTGATGTCCCGTTTCACCAGCTCCATGATCTGCATACCGGCGTGCTTGGCCAGCCGCAGCCGGGCGGACCACACGGCGGGGATGGTGCCGTTGCCCCGCAGACCCATGCCGATGGCCTCGGTAAGGCAGTTCATGGAGTTGGCGGTGTACATGCCGGAGCAGGAGCCGCAGGAGGGGCAGGCGTTGTTCTCGTAGTCCTCCACACCGGCCTCGTCCAGCTTGCCCGCCTTGTAGGCGCCTACCGCCTCAAACATGTGGCTCAGGCAGGAGCGGCGGCCGTCGTTGAGCCGACCCGCCAGCATGGGACCGCCGGAGCAGAAGATGGTGGGGATGTTTACACGGGCGGCGGCCATCAGTAGGCCGGGCACGTTCTTATCGCAGTTGGGGATCATCACCAGACCGTCAAACTGGTGAGCCATGGCCATGGCCTCGGTGGAGTCGGCGATGAGGTCCCGGGTGACCAGGGAGTATTTCATGCCGATGTGGCCCATGGCGATGCCGTCGCACACGGCAATGGCGGGAAACTCCACCGGGGTACCCCCGGCGGCCCGGACACCGGCCTTGACGGCCTCGGCGATCTTGTCCAGATTCATGTGGCCGGGAACGATCTCATTATAGGAACACACCACGCCGATAAGGGGCCGCTCCAGCTCCTCCTTGGTGTAGCCCAGAGCATAAAAGAGGGAGCGGTTGGGGGCGCGCTCCACGCCTTTTGTCACGTTGTCACTGCGCATAGGGGATGACCTCCTTGTTGATCTGTATATAAGTTGTATGATAATACTTGCGTTGTCTGACTATATACTATATGATAGAGGCACAACTGTCAAGGACTGACCGGAAGGGAAGTAGGGTATGGAAAAAAAGAGTTTGGCCCAGCAGACCGCTGAGGGGTTATATGGCCGCATTGTGGTGGAAAAGGGCCTGAAGGCGGGGGAAAAGCTGCCCAACGAGGTGGACCTGGCCGGGGAGCTGGGGGTGAGCCGGGCCACCCTGCGGGAGGCCATCCGCACCCTCACCGCCCAAGGAGTGCTGGAGGTGCGGCGGGGGAAGGGGACCTTTGTGTCCCAGGAGGTGGAGGAGATGAGCGATTTCGGCTTTTCCACGCTGGAGCGGGTACGGGGCCAGCTGCGGGACCTGTTCGAGCTGCGCTCTATCTTTGAGCCGGAGGCCGCCGCCCTGGCTTGCCGCCGGGCCACAGAGGAGGAGCTGGCGGCTATCCTGGACCGGGGGGCGGAGGTGGAGCGGTGCATCCGGGCCGGGGCCGACCGGACCCAGGCTGACCGGGCCTTTCATGCCGCCATCGTCCGGGGGACACACAATGAATTTCTGGTGCGGCTGCTCCCGCTCATCGACCAGGCGGTGTCCTCCGCCCTGACAGCGGGGGAGCACCAGGAGCAGCTGGCGGAGGATACTTGCCGGGATCATGCGTTGCTGATGGAGTTTCTGCGCAAGCGGGATGGGGCGGGGGCCAAATACGCTATGGCCATCCACCTGCGGCACAGCATGGACGTGATGGGGCTGGAGCGGCCGAACTGATGAGGGCGCTTTCCATAACCGGCAGGATGGTCTTAAATACATTCAAAAAAGGGGTCCCGGATGATTCCGGGACCCCTTTTATAGCGGCAGTATATTAGTTGGAAGCAGTATCCAGGTCGGTGTCGCCGCCCCAGATCATGTTCTTGCGCAGCTCCTCGCCCACGATCTCCATCTGGTGCTTCTTGAGCGCGGCACGCTTGGAGTTGAAGAAGGTGCGGCCGTTCTTGTTCTCGGCGATCCACTTGCCGGCGAAGGTACCGTCCTGGATGTCGTCCAGCACCTTGCGCATGTTCTTCTTGGTCTCCTCGTAGGGCAGCACACGGGGACCGGAGACGTACTCGCCGTACTCAGCGGTGTCGGAGATGGAGTAGTTCATGGCAGCCACGCCGCCCTTATTGATGAGGTCGATGATGAGCTTCATCTCGTGGATGCACTCGAAGTAGGCGTTCTCAGGCTCATAACCGGCCTCCACCAGGGTCTCAAAGCCGCAGCGCATCAGGTCCACCACGCCGCCGCACAGAACAGCCTGCTCACCAAACAGGTCGGTCTCGGTCTCGTCGTGGAAGGTGGTCTCCATAACGCCGGCGCGGGCACCGCCGATGCCGGCGATGTAGGCCAGGGCGATCTTGTAGGCGTTGCCGGTGGCGTTCTGCTCTACGGCCACCAGGCAGGGCACGCCCTTGCCGTTGACATAGGTGGAGCGGACGGTGTGGCCGGGGCCCTTGGGGGCGGCCATGAACACATCCACGCCGGCGGGCGGGACGATCTGCTGATAGCGGATATTGAAGCCGTGAGCAAAGGCCAGAGCCTTGCCCTCGGTCATGTAGGGGGCAATGTCCTTCTTGTACACATCGGCCTGGACCTCGTCGTTGATGAGGATCATGACGATATCGCCCCACTGGGCGGCCTCGGGAACAGTCTTGACCTGGAGACCGGCCTGCTCGGCCTTGGCCCAGTTCTTGGAGCCCTGGCGCAGACCCACGCACACGTCGCAGCCGGAATCCTTCAGGTTCATGGCATGGGCATGGCCCTGGGAGCCGAAGCCGATGATGGCGATCTTCTTGCCGTTCAGGTAGGACAGGTCACAGTCCTTCTCGTAATACATCTTAGCCATAGTGATTGCACTCCTTTGTCGGATATGGTTGATGGCCCAATAGTAGCACAGCAGGGCACAAAAGAATGATAAGCATGATACAATCTTGAAAACTTTTTGAGCGGGGGCGGAGCAACGGAGTTTACAGGATATTTTTGCCCAAGTTAAACTCGGTCTGCTCCTTGGTCTCGTCCTCAATGGTATAAGCGCCCCGTTCCAAAGCCACCATGCCGGTGCGTACCAGCTCCAGGATGCCGAAGGCCTCCAGCAGCTTCTGCATGGCCTCGGCCTTGGTCTCGTCACCGATGAGGGCCAGGGTGAGGGATTTCAGGGACACGTCAATGATGGAGGCCCGGAAGATGTTGGCGATCTGGATGACCTCGTTGCGGATATCGTGGGTCTCGGCCTTTACCTTGAACATCACCAGCTCCCGGCGGATGGACCGCTCCGGCTTCAGCTCCTGCACCGAGTAGACGGGGAACTGCTTGCGCAGCTGGTTCATGATCTGCTCGATCATGGAGGCGTCGGCCATAACCTCAATGGTGATACGGGACACAGTGGGATCGTCGGTGGTGCCCACGGCCAGGGACTCAATGTTGTAACCCTTCCGGGAGAACAGCCGGGAGACCTGAGACAGGACGCCGGCGGAGTTTTCCACCAGCACCGAGAGGGTGCGGCGGGTGACAGTCAGCTCATTCATGTTCCACGCCCTCCTTTAATCCAGAATGAAGTCGGTAACGGGGGTACCGGCCGACACCATGGGGTGGACCATGGCGTCCTTGTCAATGGCGCACTCGATCACATAGGGCCGTCCGGCGGCTACCGCCCGGCGGAAGGCTGCCTCAAACTCGGTCTGGGTGGCAGCCCGCTCGCCCTGGATGCCATAGGCCTCCGCCAGTTTGACAAAGTCGGGGCCCCGGTCCAGATCGGTCTGGGAGAACCGTTTGTGGTAAATGAGGTTCTGCCACTGGCGGACCATGCCCAAAGTCCGGTTATTGAAGATAACGGTGATGACGGGAATATTGTAGTGCTCGGCGGTACACAGCTCATGACAGTTCATGCGGAAGCAGCCGTCGCCGGTACACTGGACCACCACCTTGCCGGGATTGCCCACGGCGGCTCCCATGGCGGCTCCCAGGCCAAAGCCCATGGTGCCGAAGCCGCCGGAGGTAATGAACTGCCCCGGCCGGGAGAAGTGGTAATACTGGGCGCACCACATCTGGTGCTGGCCCACGTCGGTGGCGATGATGGCGTCCCCGTCGGTGACTGCCTGGATGGTCTCCAAAATCTCATGGGGGTGGAGGATCTCGTCCTTCTTCAGGGGGACCTCCTTGTGGGAGAAGACCCACTGCTTCCACTCCGGGTAGTCGTGGGCGGGGAGCTTGGCGTTGAGCAGCTCCAGCACCCGCCGGGCGTCTCCGATGATGTGGTGGTGGGTCTTGACGTTCTTGTCGATCTCCGCCCGGTCGATGTCGATGTGGACGATCTTGGCATTGGGAGCGAAGGTGGCCGGGTCGGTGGCCACCCGGTCGGAGAACCGGCAGCCGATGGCGATGAGCAGGTCGCACTGGTCGCTGGCCGTGTTGGAGGCGTGGGAGCCGTGCATACCGATCATGCCGGTAAACAGGCGGTGGTCGCCGGGGCAGGCGCCGCCGCCCATAATGGTGGAAGCCACCGGAGCATTGAGAGTCTCGATGAACTGGCGGAACTGAGGCACCGCGCCACGGGAGCGGATCACGCCGCCGCCCACCAGCACCAGAGGCCGGTGGGCCTCCTCGATCATGTCCAGCAGGGTCTGGATGTCGCCGGAGTCAGGCTCGGGGGCCTTCAGGTCGTGGCTGGCCCGGCGGAGCATGGCGCCCAGACGGCCATGGTTGGGATGCTCGGATAGGGGCAGGGGCGTATATTCCGCCTCGGCGGCGGTGACATTCTTAGCGATATCCACCAGCACCGGGCCGGGACGGCCCGAGCGGGCGATGGCAAAGGCCTCCCGGATCACATCGGCCAGCTGGTTGGGGTCCTTCACCAGGTAGTTGCACTTGGTGATGGGCATGGAGATACCGGTGATATCCACCTCCTGGAAGGAGTCCTTGCCAATCAGGTTCTCACTGACGTTGCAGGTGATGAATACGACAGGGGAGGAATCGTAGTAGGCCGTGGCGATACCGGTGGTCAGGTTGGTGGCGCCGGGGCCGGAGGTGGCAAAGCATACCCCCACCTTACCGGTGGCGCGGGCGTAGCCGTCAGCGGCGTGAGAGGCGCCCTGCTCGTGGGCGGTCAGGATATGGCGGATCTTATCCTTGTAGCCGTGCAGCTCAAACTCATCATATACGTTCAGGATGGTGCCGCCGGGGTAACCGAATACGGTATCCACACCCTGCTCCAGCAGACATTCCATCAGGATCTGGGCTGTTTTCATTCTCATGGTGGAAAAGACCTCCTTTGGCTGGTATGGGAGAAAACAACATGGCGGCTTCGTCCCATAGGACGAAGCCGCCATGACGCTCCGTGGTACCACCTAATTTCGCGGGCAGGCCCGCGCGCTCTGCCCCCAATAACGGAGGGTGACCGTCCCCGCCTACTGTGGTTCAGCGGGACCGCTCCCGGGTGACCTTCCGGTGCGGCCTCACGGGAGCTTACACCAGCCGCTCCCTCTCTGCGCTTATGCGCCGCCCGTACTGTCCCGGTCATTGCGTTTCTGCCGCCTCCCGCCGGACGGCGGGGTGTGGCGTGAATTGTAGGTATAATCATACGCTTTTCCAAAGGGCTTTGTCAATCGGCCTTTTCAAACTTCTGCGTTTTAAACAAGTGAAGTGCCCTGGGGCGGGGGTGAAATCCACGGTTCCGTCAATTTGGAAACCAGCTGGTTTAGAAAGAACACTGAGCTCAATTTGGGGCAAAGTATATGTAAATTTCACAAAACTTGTTGGTTTAGCAGAAAAAACGGGGAGAAATTTAATGGTTTTAACTGGACAATTTGTGCGCTTTGCGCTATGATAATTCTGTTTGAGATACCGGTCAAACGACTCAGAAAAATGGCCCGTGTGTGGGTCAGATTTGCGAGGTGGACCTATGAAGCAAAGCTTTTACGGCGGCGTGCACCCCCATGACCGGAAGGAGCTGGCACGCCACAAGGAGATAGCGCCGCTGAGCGCTGCTCCCAAGCAGGTGGTCATCGCCATGTCCATGCATATCGGCGCCCCCTGCAAGCCCATTGTCGCGGTGGGCGACCACGTCAAGGTGGGACAGAAGATCGGCGAGATCGCCGGACTGGGCGCGCCCATCCACGCCTCCGTGTCCGGTGAGGTCAAGGCGGTGGAGCCGCGTCCCTACGTGGGCGGCGGCAAGTGTATGTCGGTGGTCATTGAGAACGATTTCCAGGATACCTGGGGTTCGGAGCTCACCCCCCATCCCGACTACAGCAAGCTGAGCACCCAGGAGATCGTGGACATTGTCAAGGAGGCTGGCATCACCGGTATGGGCGGCGCCGGTTTCCCCGCCCATGTGAAGATCAGCTCCGGGATTGGCAAGGTGGACACCCTGATCCTCAACGGCGCCGAGTGTGAGCCCTACATCACCGCCGACCACCGCCTGATGCTGGAGCAGGGCGAGCGGGTCATCGGCGGCGCCCGCATCCTGATGCAGGCCTTTGGCCTCAAGAGCGCCGTCATCGGTGTGGAGGCCAACAAGGAGGACGCCATCGAGCACCTGAAGAACCTGGTGGGCGGCAAGGGCGATGTGCAGGTGGAGAGCCTGCGCACCCGTTACCCCCAGGGCGCTGAGAAGCAGCTGATCCAGCGCATCACTGGCCGGGAGGTACCCCCCGGCGGCCTGCCCGCCCATGTGGGTTGCGCTGTGTTCAACGTGGGCACCGCCGCCGCCGTGTATGACGCGGTTGTGGAGGGCAAGCCTGTCACCCACCGTGTACTTACCGTCACCGGCGACGCCATCCAGGAGCCCAAGAACCTGCTGGTGCCTCTGGGTGTGTCCTTCCAGTCCCTCATCGACGAGGCCAAGGGCTTCAAGGAGGAGCCGGAGCGTATCCTCACCGGCGGTCCCATGATGGGTATTGCCCAGTACAACCTGGACGTCACCTGCATCAAGGGCACCAACGCCGTGCTCTGCCTCACCAAGCGGGAGGCTGCTCCCGTGGTGGAAGAGGAAGTCTGCCTGCGCTGCGCCCGCTGCGTCAACGTCTGCCCCATGCACCTGACCCCTGTGTACATGCATCTGTACGCTGAAAAGGGCATGTGGAAAGAGGCTGAGGCGCTCAACGTCATGGACTGCATCGAGTGCGGTTCCTGTAACTACATCTGCCCCGCCCGTATTCACCTGGTCCAATCCTTCCGTGTGACCAAGGGTGAGCTGCGGAATCTGGCGGCCAAGGAAAAAGCGGCGAAGGAGGCGGCCAAAGCATGAATGAGGAAAAGAAGCTGAATCTGACGGTGGCCTCGTCTCCCCACGTGGCCTCTCCCATTGATACCCAGAGCCTGATGCGGGATGTGCTCATCGCTCTGGTGCCCGCCCTTGTCATGGGCGTGGTGTTCTTCGGACCACGGGCTCTCGTCGCCACCCTCATCTCCGTGGTGGCCTGTGAGTTTTTTGAGTGGGCCTACCGGAAACTGATGCATAAGTCCATGGCCAACAAGGACCTGTCCGCCGCCGTCACTGGCGTGCTGCTGGCCTTTGTGTGCGCCCCCACGCTGCCCTATTGGATGCTCATCATCGGCGATTTCTTCGCCATTGTGGTGGTCAAGCAGCTCTTCGGCGGCCTGGGTCAGAACTTTATGAACCCCGCCCTAGGCGGCCGTGCCTTCCTGATGCTGTGCTATCCCGTGGCCATGACCACCTGGGTCGTGCCCGGGATCGGCGCTGACAAGTGGGCCGGTCTTCTCTCCGGCGAGGTCACCATGGCCGGCGCCGATATCGTCACCGGCGCCACTCCTCTGAGCGCTGACTACATGCACGGCGGCCTGCTGCCCGACGTCTCTCTGCTGGACGCTTTTGTGGGCAACGTGGGCGGCTGTATCGGTGAGGTGTCCGCCCTCATGCTGCTGCTGGGTGGCCTGTACCTGATTTGGCGGGGCGTCATCCGGGCCCGCATCCCTCTGGCCTACATCGCCACCGTGGCGGTGCTTACCTTCCTGTTCCCCATGGGCGGAAACGACCGGCTGACCTGGATGGCCTATCAGCTCTTCACCGGCGGCCTGTTCCTGGGCGCCTTCTTCATGGCCACCGACTATGTCACCAGCCCCGTCACCAAGAAGGGCGAGATCATCTTCGGCATCGGCTGCGGCCTGCTGACCGTGTTCATCCGCTACTTTGGCGGCTATCCCGAGGGCGTTTCCTACTCCATCCTCATCATGAACTGCTGCGTGTGGCTCATTGACAAGGTGGGCAAGCCCAACCGCTATGGCGTGACCAAGGAAATGAAGGCCGCCGCCAAGGCTGCCAAGAAAGCCGGAAAGGAGGGCTAAACCATGAGCGAAGCTGTAACCAAGAAAAAGGAGCCTGGGATGGCCACTCTGGTCATCGTGCTCTTTGCCATCTGCGCTATCACCGCTCTGCTGCTGGGCCTGACCAACGAGGTGACCGCCCCCTACATCGCGGCCAACAATGAGAAGACCACCCAGGAGGCCATGGCCAAGGTGCTGCCTTCTGACAGCTATGAGAAGGTCACGGACCAGTACACCGGCGGCGACGCCACGGTGGAGGACATCTATAAGGCCGGCGACGCCGGTTACGTGGTGCAGGTCAAGCCCGCCACCTCCTTCAGCGGTACGCTGACCGTCATGGTGGGTGTGGACACCGACGGCGCCTGCACCGGCATCTCCATTGTTAAGACCGGCGAGACCTCCGGCCTGGGCTCCAACGCCAGCAAGCCGGATTGGCAGGCCCAGTTTGTGGGCAAGACCGGTGAGGTCAAGGTGACCAAGGATGGCGGCGACATCAACGCCATCACCGGCGCCACCATCACCTCCCGCGGCGTGTCTGAAGCTGTTACCAGCGCCATCGCCGCCGCGGCCAGCATGGGCTAAGGAGGTTACATGTAATGAATGTGAAAAAGCAATTCATGGACGGTATGTTCTTCCAGAACCCCGTTACCGTCCAGCTGTTGGGCATGTGTTCCACCATGGCTATCACCACCACGCTGTTCAACGGTGTCGGTATGGGCGTGTCCGTGCTGGTCATCCTGACCCTGGCCAATATCATCATCTCTCTGCTGCGTAAGATCATCCCCAACAACATCCGTATCGCCTGCTTCATCGTGGTCATCGCCGGTTTCGTCACCATCGTTGACCTGTGCCTGCAAGCCTTCCTGCCGTCCCTGTCCGCCAGCCTGGGCCTGTTTATCCCGCTGATCGTGGTAAACTGTATCATTCTGGGCCGGGCCGAGTCCTTCGCCTATAAGAACGGCGTGGTGGTCTCTGCTCTGGACGGTATTTTCCAGGGCCTGGGCTACACCGTGATCCTGGTGATCATGTGTGTCATCCGTGAGTTCCTGGGCAACGGCACCTTCGGCGGCGGCATCCTCAACGGCGGCGACGGTATCCGCATCCTGCCCGAGGGCATCCCTGCTCTGGGTATGATCCTCCCTGTGGGCGGCTTCATTACCCTGGCTGTGCTCATCGCCGCCATGCAGTATTTCCTGAACAAGCCCAAAAAGGGCGAGAAAAAGACTGAGGAGGTGGCCAAGTAATGGATTGGGCACAACTGTTTTCCGTAGCCCTGGGCGCCATCCTGGTCAACAACTTCATCGTGGCCCAGTTCCTGGGCATCTGCCCCTTCATGGGCGTGTCCAAGAAGGTGGAGACTGCCTCCGGCATGGGCCTGGCCGTTATCTTCGTTATGGGCCTGGCCTCCGCCATCTGCTGGCCCATCAACCAGTTTATCCTGGTGCCCATGGGTCTGACCTTCATGCAGACCGTGACCTACATTCTGGTCATCGCCGCCCTGGTGCAGTTCATCGAGATGTTCCTGAAGAAGTCCATGCCCTCTCTGTATGAGGCCCTGGGCGTGTACCTGCCCCTGATTACCACCAACTGCGCCGTGCTGGGCGTGGTGCTGCAGAACACCCAGAACAGCTATGACTTCATCACCAGCGTGGTGTATGGCGTCACCGGCGGTATCGGCTTCCTGCTGGTCATCGTGATCTTCGCCAGCATCCGGGAGCGGATGGAGTTCTCCGATTGCCCCAAGGCCTTTGAGGGCTTCCCCATCGCCCTGATGGCCGCCGGTCTGGTGGCCCTGGCCTTCCTGGGCTTCTCCGGCCTGAAGGTCTTTGGTTAAGGAGGGCGGAAGAATATGAATACTGTTATTTTTGCTGTGGTGGTTCTGGCCGTACTGGGCGCCATCTTTGGTCTCGTCCTGGCCATTGCCGCCAAGGTGTTCGCCGTTGAGGTGGACCCCCGGGAGGAGGCTATCCTGGGCTGCCTGCCCGGCGCCAACTGCGGCGGCTGCGGCTTCCCTGGCTGCTCCGGTTACGCCGCCGCCGTGGTGAAGGGCACTGCTCCCGTCAATGCCTGCGCCGCCGGCGGTGAGGCGGTGGCTGCCCAGATCGGCGAGATCATGGGTGTGGCTGCCGGCGCCTCTGTCAAGCAGATCGCCCAGGTGCACTGCACCGGCTGCGGTCAGAACTACAAGCAGTACAACTATGTGGGCCTCCACGACTGCGTGGCCGCCTCCAAGCTCCCCGGCGGGGGAGATTTGGGCTGCTCTTACGGCTGTCTGGGTCTGGGCTCCTGTGAAAAGGTCTGTCCCTTTGACGCCATCCATGTGGTGGACGGCGTGGCCAAGGTGGACGAGGAGAAGTGTAAGGCCTGTAACAAGTGCGTAGACGTGTGCCCCCGGCACATCATCGCGCTGGAGCCCTACAAGACCAAGCGCCACGTCACCATTCCCTGCTCCTCCCACGACAAGGGAGCCGACGCCCGGAAGGTGTGCGACAACGGCTGTATCGGCTGCTCCCTGTGCATGAAGAACTGCCCCAAGGAAGCCATCACCATGGTCAACAACCTGGCTGTCATCGACTATGAGAAGTGTATCGGCTGCGGCATCTGCGCACAGAAGTGCCCCCGCAAGCTGATTACCGTGGACGGCAAGGTACCTGAGGTGAAGCCTGCGGCTCCCAAGCCCGCCGCTGCGGCTGCTGCCGCACCCAAGGCGGAGGCCCCCAAGGCCGAGAAGCCCGCTGAACCCAAGGAATAACAAGAAAAAAGCTGTGTCCCGGAACAATTCCGGGGCACAGCTTTTTTGTGTGATTTTACAGGTCAAACGGCTGGTTTTTCTGATATTCCTTACTCCAATGGGACAGCTGGAAGAGGGTCCACAGATCGGTGACGCCGGCGTAGAGCAGCACCACACCGATGACCCGGAACAGGGCGGCCTCAGTCAGCAGGGGGTGGAAGATCACAAAAATGCCCAGAGCGGCCGAGACGAGAGAGAGGATCAGATTGACATTCCAGCGGCCATACTCCATCTGACGCAGCTCCAGGGTACGCTTGACGCTGAGCAGGCCGTCAATAGCGATATAAATGCCCAGAATGATGGGGATGATGCTCTGGATCAGCGGGGGAAAGAGGACCATGACGGCCCCCACAGCCAAGGCTACGATCCCCAGGAAGAGTCCCAGGAAGGCCCCGCTGCTGCGGTCGTCGCTGCGGCAAAAGCCGATGATGGTAAACAGGCCGTAGAGCAGCAGAATGGCACCAAAGGCGTAACAGATGAGGTCCATGATGATGGTGGGCCACAGGAGCAGTACAAAACCCAGGACCAAATAGAGGATGGAGAGGAAGACAAAGCTGACGGTCATATTTTTCAGACGTTCTTTCATGAAAAAACCACCTTTCTCCTGTCTATTGCGCGGGGGTCTGCCAGCCCTTGCATACATCGATCCAGCCGGCGCTGTTGGAGAGCTGGGCCAGTTCGTCACAGGTGAGCTCCACCGCTGAGGCGGCGTTTCCAGCGGCGGGATAGACGATATCAAACCGCTGGAGGGAGATATCCAGATAGGTGACGGTGCCCGGATGCTCAATGGCGAAGGGGCATACCCCGCCGATTTCATGGCCGGTAAAGGTCACTACCTGTTCCGGGGTAAGCATGGTGGCCTTGTGGTGGAACTGGGCTTTGAATTTGGCGTTGTCGATCTTGGCATCTCCCGCGCATACAATGAGTACCGCCCCGTCTTCGTGCAGGAAGGACAGCGTCTTGGCGATGCGGGCGGGTTCACACCCAACGGCCTGAGCGGCCAGCTCCACGGTGGCACTGGACACGGTAAACTCCCGGACCCGGTCCTCATAGCCCCGCTGGCGCAGATAGGCCCGGCCTTTTTCAATCGACATGTTATTTGCCCTCTTTCTTGGCCTGAGCTTTGGCCAGGAAACGGTCGGTCTGGATGATGAAGCGCTGATGCTCCCCCTTGCCGATGGGACCAGCCTCGTCATAGGCGGCCACGGTGTAGGTGAGCTTGCGGCCCTCCACAGCGGTGATCTCCGCCTCGGCCCACACCTTCATACCAACAGGGGTGGCTGCATCGTGGCTGACATTGAGCAGGGTGCCTACTGTGCCCTGGCCCTCCTCCAACTGAGCTTGTACCGCGTTGACGGCGGCATTTTCCATCAGAGCGATCATGGCGGGGGTGGCAAAGACGGGGACCAGACCGCTGCCCACCGCGGCGGCTGTATTTTCAGGGGTGACCACCGTTTCGGCCCGGCCCTTCATTCCTACGGAAATCGACATAAAAATTGGCTCCTTTTCTATCAAATTGGTTCGCACAGGTATCATTCTACATCAATCTCCATGATAAGGCAAGAAGAAAGCCGCACATAACTGTGCGGCTTTCTTGCGGTGTTTTAGTTGGAGGCCAGCATGAGCCGGGTCCACTCGGAATCGTAGAGGGCCAGGGTCTCAGCGGGCAGGTTCTTGAAGCTTTCGCAGTTGGCCAGGATGGACTCGTCGGGGTAGGCGTAGGGATCGCCGGACACCTCGGGGTCCAGCTCCTCCCGGACGGAGAGCAGGGGAGAGGAATACCAGATCTCCTCGCAGTTCTTCAGACCGGCGGCAGTGGAGCACATATAGTTGATGAAGATCTCGGCGTTCTCCTTGTTCTCGGCGCTCTTGGGGATGCACATGGCGTCCACATACAGGTTGGTGCCCTCCTCAGGCAGGCAGAAGGCCAGGTCGGGGTTGACCTCAGCCATGGTCAGGTAGTCGCCATAGTAGTAGGCGCCGATGGCGGCCGAGCCGCTCTGCATCTTCTCAAAGATCTCGTCCATAACGTAGGACTGAACCAGGGGCTTCTGCTGGATCAGCAGGTCCACGGCCTCTTTGATCTGGGCCTCGTCGGTGGTGTTGTAGGAGTAGCCCAGCTGCTTCAGAGCCACGCCGATGGCGTCCCGGGAGTTGTTGAACATCAGGATCTGACCGGCATAGTCCTCGTCAAACATGATGTCCCAGCTGGTGGGGGTCTCGTCCACCATAGAGGTGTTGTAGATCACACCCAGCAGACCCCACATATAGGGCACGCTGTACTGGTTCTCCGGGTCGTAGTCGGGATTCTTCAGAGCGGGGTCGATGTCCGCAAAATTGGGAATGTTGTCGAAGTTCAAAGGCTCCAGCATATCCTCTTCGATCATACGGGAGATCATATAGTCGGAAGGGATGACCACGTCGTAGCTGGCGCCGTCGTTCTTCAGGACGCCGTACATAGACTCGTTGCTCTCGAAGGTGTCATAGTTGACCTTGATACCGGTCTCGGCTTCAAAGTCCTCCAGAACGGACTCGTCAATGTAAACGCCCCAGTTGTAGACGTTGACGACGCCCTTGTCGGCAGTGCCGGGGTCCTTGGCCTCGCCGGTGGCGTCGCCGCCGCAGCCGGCCAGCACCAGGCTGAGAGACAGTGCGGAAGTGGTCAGGAGTGCGAGAGACTTTTTCAATTTCTTTCTTTATCCCCTTTCGGAAATGAAATTTATAACAGGGCCACAGGCCATGTTACCGGGAAATAGTTCACTGTCCAGGGTTGAGCTTGGCTTTCCGGCGGGCGGAGGCGGTCTCCTGCCGGGCCTGCCGGATGTTGACAGTGAGAAGCAACACAAACACGAAGATAAACATCAGGGTGGACAGGGCGTTGATCTCGGGTGTCACCGGCTTTTTCACCGCGGTGTAGATTTCCACCGCCAGGGTGGTGACGCCGGAGCCCTTGGTGAAGTAGCTGATAACGAAGTCGTCGATGGACATGGTAAAGGCGATGATAAGACCGTTGAGCACGCCGGGCATGATCTCAGGCAGGATCACCTTGCGGAAGGCGTAGAGGCCGGAGGCCCCCAGGTCCTGGGCGGCTTCGTACACGTTGGGGTCCAGCTGCCGCAGCTTGGGCATCACCGACAGGATCACATAGGGCGCGTTGAAGGTGATGTGAGCGATGAGAAGGGTACCGAAGCCGGTGCGCCAGCGCACCCCCAGCAGATCGCTGAGGAAGCTGTCGTTAAACACACCAATGGCGAACACAAAGAGCAGCATCATGGACACGCCGGTGATGATGTCCGCGTTGGTCAGGGGGATATTGTTGACCGACAGGCAGATGGTGCGGGCCCGCCGGCGCATACTGTAAAAGCCGATGGCGGCGGCAGTACCCAGCAGCGTGGCGATGAAGGCGGCCAGCACCGACAAGATGATGGTGGTGCGCAGGGCCCCTAATAGACGGCTGTTGTGGAACAGCTCCACATACCAATCCAGGGAGAAGCCGCCCCACACCCGGTTACTTTTGGTGGCGTTAAAAGAAAAGACGATCAGCAGGACAATGGGGGCGTACAGGAACAGATAAACCAGAATGGTAAAGACTCTGGAGGGGATACGATGGTTTTTCACAGCACAGCCACCCCCTCTTCTCCTTCACCAAAGCGGTTCATGATCGCCATCATCACCAAAACGATTACCATCATCACCAGGGCGATGGCGGAGCCCAGGTGAGGGTTGTAGGCGTTGCCCAGGAACTGCATTTCAATGAGATCGCCCAGCAGCAGGGTCTTGCCGCCGCCCAGCAGGCGGGACAGGGCGAAGGTGGACACAGAGGGGATAAACACCATGGTCACACCGGACAGCACGCCGGGCAGGGACAGGGGGAAGATGACCTTGCGGAACACCATGGAGCTGCTGGCCCCCAGGTCCTGGGCGGCCTCAATGACCTTGGGGTCGATCTTGTCGATGACCGAGAAGATGGGCAGCACCATAAAGGGCAGGAAGTTGTACACCATGCCCAGCACAATGGCGCCCTGGGTGTTGATCATGTGGAAAAACTGGATGTTGGTGCCGAAAATGGCGTTCCAAACGTTGAAAAAGCCGATGGAGGACAGAAACTGGTTGATAAGGCCGTTGTCGTCCAGAATGGACATCCAGGCGTAGGTCCGCAGCAGGAAGTTCATCCACATGGGGAGCATGATGAGCATCATGGCCACCTTGCGTACCATCAGCTTTTCCCGGGAAAGAAAATAAGCCAGGGGATAGCCGATGAGGATGCAGATCAGGGTGGCCGCAATGGCCAGGCCAAAAGAGTGCCAGAAGGCGGGCACATAGGTGCCCATGTTGCTGAAGTTGTCCAGGGTGACGCTGCCATCCTGGCCGGTGAAGGCAAAGACCACCACCAGAATCAGAGGGGCCACCACGAAGATGGCCATCCATACCACATAGGGCGCAGCCAGCCACTTATTCTTCATCTTCGTTCTCCTCCAGCCGGTCTTCGTTCAGCTCGTCATACTCGGAGGAGTAGGAGCTGTAGTCGCCGAAGGTGCCGGAGTACTGGCTCTTCTTCATGATGTGGAAGCCGTCGGGGTCGATCTTCACCCCAATCTTTGCCCCCACGGGGGAGTAGTCGGTGGTCTGAATGAGCCACTTGAAGCCCCGGAAATCCACGATGATATCATAGTGGATGCCCTTGAAGGTGACCTCGGTGACAGTGCCGGTGAGCTGGCCCTCGGCCTCGGGAACAATGTCGATGTCCTCGGGACGGATGACCACGTCCACTGCCTCGCCGGGGGCAAAACCCTTATCCAGGCACTTGAACTTCCGGCCGTACATACCCACCACATAGTCCTCGTGCATAATGCCGTCGATGATGTTGGATTCCCCGATGAAGTCGGCCACAAAGGCGTTTTTGGGCTCATTATAGATGTCCTCGGGAGTGCCGATCTGCTGGATCTTGCCTTCATTCATCACCACAATGGTGTCCGACATGGTGAGGGCCTCTTCCTGGTCGTGGGTGACGTAGATGAAGGTAATGCCCACCTGCTGCTGGATGCGCTTGAGTTCGATCTGCATATCCTTGCGCAGCTTCAGGTCCAAAGCGCCGAGAGGCTCGTCCAGCAGGAGCACCTGAGGCCGGTTGACGATGGCCCGGGCGATGGCCACCCGCTGCTGCTGGCCGCCGGAGAGGGAGTTCACCGACCGCTTGCCGTAGCCGGCCAGGTTCACCAGGGCCAGGGCCTCCTCCACCCGCTGCTTGATCTCGGCCTCAGGGACTTTGACCATGCGGTTGGGGTTGTTGGGGTCGGGGATCTTGTTCACCCGCAGGCCGAAGGCCACATTTTCAAAGATGTTCATATGGGTGAACAGGGCGTATTTTTGGAAAACGGTGTTGACCTTCCGCTTATGAGGGGGAACGTCATTAATCCTCACGCCGTCAAAATACACGTCGCCGGAGGTAGGCTTCTGAAAGCCGCCGATGATACGAAGCGTCGTGGTTTTGCCGCACCCGGAAGGACCGAGCAGCGTGAGGAACTCCTTATCGTTGATATAAAGGTTGATGTGGTCCAGAATGACGTCGTCGTCAAATTTCATGAAGCAATCCGACAGGCGGATCAGTTCCTTGGACATGTATCCTCCCCCATTTCTAAACGGTAGTAAAGGGCGTACCCAAACCGGCGGTTGGGTACGCCCTTATGACGAAACAAATATATATGGAATTGCGAAAAATGTCAATAATAAAACGGCTTTTTTTTCAGGGATTTTACGGGCCTCATTTCTGAGGGACCGGAGGAGGGCAGGGGGGCAGCAGTTCATAGATCCGTTCCGACTGCGGAGGAGCCCCGCCGGCGGCCTGCCAGCCGGCGGAAAAGGCGATGCGCACCATGGCGAACAGGGCGTTTTCCGCCTCGTCATATTCGTGCCGGTCCAGGAACTGGGAGAAAGCCGCTTCAAAATCGTTGGTGTGCATATCCATCACCTCAATGAATATAATAACACAATGAATGACAAAATACAACATAATATGGTGTATAAAGAGCATAATAAGTTGCCTACAAAAAGAAATGCTCTCGCTACACTTTTAAACAAAAGGAGCGAGAGGTATGGATGCAAAACACTATAAAACCTTTGTCCGTATCGGGTTAAATATTATGTATTATCGGAAAGAACGGGGATGGACCCAGATGGACTTGGCGGAAGCGGTGGATTTGAGCCGGAATCATATGCAGCGTATTGAAGCGGCTACAGCGGTTCCCAGTCTGTCCACACTGCTGGACATTGCAGACGCTTTGGACGTGCCGGTAGAAAAACTATTCAAAGAACGGTAGTTTTATAAGAGGGGAAGTGAGATGTGAAGCATTATAAAACCATGGTCCAGGTCGGGCTGAATATCATGTACTACCGCAAACAGCAGGGATTGACCCAGGAACAGTTGGCCGAACTGGTGGGAATCACCCAACAGCATTTTCAACGGATTGAGACGGCCCATTCTGTTCCCAGCCTGTCTACGCTGCTGGACATTGCCGACGCTCTGGACGTGCCGGTGCAGAAGCTGTTCGACGTGCGGTGAGCGGGCGGATGCCTACATCCGCCCGCCGTTGCCCTGGGAGTTCCCGAAATACTCCTCCACAAAGTCCACATTTTCCACCGTGAACACCTTACCTCTTAAATACTCCAAAATCCCCGCGTCGGTGGGGAAGGTAAACTCCAGCTTGTAGGAGTAGAGGGCCTGGAAGGAGCGGCCATACTGCTTGTTGTCCTTCTCCCGGCCGTACTTGCCGTCTCCCAACAAAGGATGACCCGCGGCGGCAAACTGGGCCCGGATCTGATGGGTGCGGCCGGTGAGCAGCTCGCACTCCACCAGGGACAGCCCCCGGTTGACCTTTAACGTTTTATATAAGGTAGCGGCGCTCTTGCCGCCGGGGACCGGCCTGTGAAAGACCTTTACCTGGGCCTTGTCCTCATCTTTGAGCAGAAAACCCTCCAGCTTGCCCTGGGGGGGCGTCATTTTGCCGTGGATGATGGCCAGATAAAATTTGGCGATCTCCCGGTCCTTGATTTTCTGGTTCAGGATACGCAGCGTCTCGGCGTTCTTGGCGGCCATAACGATGCCGCCGGTGTTTCGGTCGATGCGGTTGCACAGGGCGGGGGTAAAGGAGTGCTCGTCCCGGGGATTCCACTCTTTCTTTTGATAGAGATAGGCCTGGATATGGGTGATAAGGGTGTTGACCTTCTCATGCTCGTCGGCGTGGCAGAGAAGGCCGGGGCGCTTGTTGAGCAGCATCAGGTTTTCATCCTCATACACAATGTCCAGCTTGGGCTTGAACACCGCCAGAAAGGCGTTGTCCTCCCGGGGCTGGTCAAAGAACTCGTCGTTGATGTATAATTGCAACAAATCCCCCACCTGGAGCCGCACGTCCCGCTGGGAACCCTTGCCGTTGACCTTCACCCGCTTCAGGCGGATGTATTTCTGGGCCAGCGGAGCGGGGAGCAGGGGAAGGGTCTTGCCCAGCCACCGGTCCAGCCGCTGCCCGGCGTCATTTTTTCCAATGGTAAATTCCCGCATAATGACCTCCAACGCGCCAAAGCGCGATTTTTTCAGCAGATAGTATTATACTGAACGGGCTGCTTCTGTGCAAGGGGGCGGGGCATTTGGCCCGGAAAAAGTGGCAGAAAAAAGTTGAAAAAAAGATTTGACAACCGGAAGTATTTTCGCTATAATATTCCGCGTACCATTATGAGGAGGGTGTCATGCGCTTAAATCTGAAGGAGATACTTCATGTACCGGGCGCGTCTCTGCCCTTTGAGTCCCAACTGGACCTGACCGAGTTGGATTTTTACGGGGAGCGGCCCTTTGCCCATCCCGTCGCCATCCACGGAACGGTACGCAATATGGCGGACGCTCTGCTGCTGGAGGGAAGCGCGGACACCACTCTGGAATTGGTGTGTGACCGCTGTCTGAAGCCCTTCCAGGAGGAGCTGCATCTGCCTGTCAGTACGCTGCTGGCAGAGACCCTGGAGGACGAGGAGAACGACGAGATCGTGCTCCTGGAGGACGGCTGTGTGGATCTGGACGAGCTGTTCACCACTGCTTTGGTGCTGTCCATGGACTCCAAGCACATCTGTTCAGAGGACTGTAAAGGTCTGTGCGCCACCTGCGGCGCCAATCTGAACGAAGGCCCCTGCGGATGCAGGAAAGAGATTGATCCACGTTTGGCTGCACTTGCGCAGCTGTTGGATAAAGATGAGTAAGTATTGCCCGGCCAGGGCATGAACCTAAGGAGGTGTCATAGATGGCAGTCCCTAAGAGTAAAGTGTCCAAGCAGCGCCGGAATAAGCGCCGCAGCTCCGTTTGGAAGCTGGAGACTCCCGGCGTCACCACCTGCCCCAAGTGCGGTGCGTTCCGTCTGCCCCACCGGATGTGCAAGAACTGCTTGACCTACAAGGGCCATGAGTTCGGCAAGGTGGAGGCTACTACCGCCGAGGCGAAGTAAATAGCCGAAAAAGAACGAGGGGATAGAAGCCCCTCTTTCTTTTTGCCCGGAATTCGGGTACAATAAGTAAGAAGCGCGGAGGCGCGCGGAACAGCCGGGTAAGACCGGAGCGGAGTAAAAGAGCCGACGGGCCTTCGGCCCGGGGGGTATTTTGCGCAGTCGCAGGGCTTATCCGGCGTTGTGCAGCCGCCGCAGCGTGACAGTAAGAAGCGCGGAGGCGTGCGGAACAGCCGGGTAAGACCGGAGCGGAGCAAAAGAGCCGACGGGCCTTCGGCCCGGGGGATATTTTGCGCTGTACCTGCCCCATGATTTTTTCCCTGAAAAGGAGCGTGCCCATGAGCCTGACCAAAATCGCATCGGTGGACCCCCACAGTCCGGCCCGGAAGGCGGGCGTCAGGCCGGGGGAGAAGCTCACCCACATCAACGGCCACCCTATTGTGGATGTGCTGGACTATAAATTTTACGCCTATGATCCCCGGCTGGAGCTGACCCTGGAGGAGCCGGACGGCGGGAGCCGTACCCTCCGAGTGCGCAAGGAGGAGGGGGAGGATTTGGGCCTCAACTTTGAGACCTACCTGATGGACAGGGCCCGCTCCTGCGCCAATCAGTGTATCTTCTGCTTTGTGGACCAGATGCCGCCGGGGATGCGGGCCACCCTTTATTTCAAGGACGATGACGCCCGGCTGTCTTTTTTGATGGGGAATTATATTACGTTGACCAATCTGTCCCAGCGGGAAATACAGCGGGTAATGGATCTGCGCATCAGTCCCATCAATATTTCTGTTCATGCCACCGACCCGGCCTTGCGGGAGCGTATGCTGAAAAACCGCCGGGCAGGGGAGTGCCTGTCCATTATGGAGCGATTTGCCCAGGCGGGGATCACCATGAACTGCCAGATTGTCTCCTGTCCCGGCGTCAACGACGGACCCGCTTTGGACCGAACTTTGGAGGAGCTGAGCGCCCTCTATCCGTCAGTGAACAGCATTGCTGTGGTGCCGGTTGGGGTGACCAAATTCCGGGAGGGGCTGTGCCCTATTCAGCCCTACAGCCCGGAGGGGGCCGCCGCCGTGCTGGATCAGGTGGAGCAATTTGCCGCCAACTTTCAGAAGAAGCACGGGACCAATCTGGCCTGGTGTTCTGATGAATTTTACCTGATGGCGGGCCGGACGCTACCGGAGAAGGGCTATTATGAGGACATGGCCCAGCTGGAAAATGGGGTGGGTATGCTGCGGCTGCTCACCAGCCAGGCCGCCATGGCCCTGGGGGACGGAGCGCCGGAGGAGGCACCCACCCCCTTTACCATTGCCACCGGCGTTTCCGCCGCTCCATTTTTGCGGGAAATTGTTGACATGGCCCGGGAAAAATGTGGTAATATAGAGGCAACGGTCTGCCCTATCCAGAACCGCTTCTTTGGAGAGACCATCACAGTCTCCGGCCTGATTACCGGCGGGGATCTGATAGACCAGCTGAAGGGAAAAAAGCTGGGAGAGCGGCTGCTCATTCCTGACAATATGCTCCGGGCGGGAGAGCGGGTCTTTTTGGATGACGTGACCGTAGAGCAGGTGGAGCAGACCTTGGGTGTGCCGGTGACCATTGTGCCGGCAGACAGTGGATTTGATCTGGCCGACGCTATTTTAGGCCTGCCGGTGGAGCGGGCTGAGTACAGCCTGCCGCCGGAGGATGAATACTATCACTATAACCCCTGAAACAAGACGGGAGGGAACCAATGAAACCCTTGATTGCCATCGTGGGTCGCCCCAATGTGGGCAAATCCATGCTCTTTAATAAACTGGTGGGCCAGCGGCTGTCCATCGTGGAGGACACCCCCGGCGTCACCCGGGACCGGCTGTATGCCGAGGCCGAGTGGCTCAACCGGAAATTTGATCTGGTGGACACTGGCGGTATCGAGCCGGGCACCGACAGCGAAATTCTGGCCTTCATGCGCCAGCAGGCGGAGATCGCCATCCAGAACGCCACGGTGATTATCTTCCTGTGCGACGTGAAAACCGGCCTTACCGCCTCTGACCAGGAGGTGGCCAATATGCTGCTGCGCTCCGGCAAGCCGGTGGTGCTGGCAGTGAACAAGATGGACCAGGTAGGGTCCACCACCAATCCGGATATCTACGAATTCTACAACCTAGGCCTGGGGGACCCCATCGCGGTGTCCGCCGTTCACGGCCACGGTACCGGTGATCTGCTGGACGAGTGCTTCAAATACTTCCCCCCAGAGGACGAGGAGGAAGAGGAGAACGACGTCATCAAGGTGGCCATCATCGGCAAGCCCAACGTGGGCAAGTCCTCTCTGGTGAATAAGATTTTAGGGGAGAAGCGGGTCATTGTCAGCGATATGGCGGGCACCACCCGGGATGCGGTGGACAGCTATTTTGAGAACCAGAAGGGCAAGTATCTGCTGATCGACACCGCCGGGATGCGGAAAAAGTCCAAGGTGGACGACCCCATCGAAAAGTTTTCCGTCCTCCGGGCCACCATGGCCATCGAGCGGGCCGATGTGTGCCTTATCATGATCGACGCCAACGAGGGGGTCACCGAGCAGGATACCAAGGTGGCCGGTCTGGCCCATGAGGCGGGCAAGGCCTGTATCATCGTGGTCAACAAGTGGGACTCCATCGAGAAGGATGACAAGACCATGGACCGGATGCGGCAGGATGTGCGCCGGGATCTGAGCTATATGACCTATGCGCCCATTGTCTTTATCTCCGCCCTCACCGGACAGCGGGTAGACCGGATCTTTGACCTTATCAACTATGTCAATGACCAGGCCTCCCTGCGCATCACCACCGGTATGCTCAATTCGGTGCTGGCCGACGCCACCGCCCGGGTCCAGCCCCCCACTGATAAGGGCCGGCGGCTGAAGATCTATTATATGACCCAAATCGGCATCAAGCCGCCCCATTTTGTCTGCTTCTGCAACGATGCCAAGCTTTTTCACTTCTCTTATCAGCGCTATCTGGAAAATCAGATCCGTTCAACGTTTGGCCTGGAGGGTACGCCGGTGCGGCTGACCATCCGCCAAAAGAGCGATAAGGAGGGGTAATGCCATGCCGGCAGGTTCCAACGAAATGATTGTTTTGGTGGTGGCGGCGGTAGCGGTCATCTCCTATTTCTTTGGCTGCTTCAATGGGGCGGTCATCGTCTCCAAGTATATCCTGCGCAATGATGTACGCAAGCATGGCAGCGGCAACGCGGGCCTGACCAACTTCTACCGGACCTTTGGCGGACCGCTGACCTTTGTTGTAATCCTTACAGATGTGCTCAAGGCGGTAATCGCTATTCTGCTGGGCCAGTGGCTCTTTGGTCTGGTCACGGCGCCCCAGGATTGGCAGGCCATCTGGCCGGTGCTGGGCAAGTACTGTGCGGGCACTTTCTGCCTGCTGGGCCACATGTTCCCCTGTATGTTCGGCTTCAAGGGAGGCAAGGGGATTTTGTCCGGCGGCACCATCGCCATTATGATGGACTGGCGCATTGCCCTGGTGGTGTGGGGCGGCTTTCTGATTCTGGCTGTCATCACCAAGTGGGTGTCCTTGGGTTCCATCTGGGCGGGGGCCTCCTTCCCCTTTGCCAGCTGGTTCGTTTATCAGAATGTGCTGATCCTCATCATTGCCATCTTTATTGGCGGCTTGGTGGTATGGAAACATCGTGGGAACCTGGTGCGTATCCTGAAGGGCACCGAATCCAAATTCAGCCTGCACCATAAACTGAACGGGGGTACGTCAAAGTGAAAATCGCGGTATTGGGCAGCGGCGGCTGGGGTACGGCTCTAGCCCTGGTGCTGCTGGAAAATGGACATGATGTGACCCTGTGGTCTTATGCGGAGCAGGAGTCCGCCCTGCTGAAGGAAAGCGGCGAAAATCCCCTGCTGAAGGGCGTCCCGCTGCCCCAGGAGTTGAAGCTGACCGCCGATCTGGCCTGCGTCAAAGGGTGCGGTGCGGTAGTGCTTGCTACCCCTTCCTTTGCTGTGCGTACTACTGCCCGGGCAGCTGCCGGGCTGCTGGAGCCGGGAGCGGTGCTGGTGTCGGTGTCCAAAGGCATTGAGAAGGACACATCTCTGACGCTGACCGAAGCCATTGAGCAGGAGGTGGGAGAGAGCCATCCCATTGTGGCACTTTCTGGTCCCTCCCACGCCGAGGAGGTAGGCCGCCGGGTGCCTACCGTGGTGGTGTCCGCTTCCAAGGACCGCTCCGCCGCAGAGCAGGTCCAGGATCTGTTTATGAATGAGCGTTTCCGGGTGTATGCCACCGATGATGTGGTGGGTGTGGAGCTGGGGGCAGCTCTGAAGAATGTCATCGCCCTGTGCGCCGGTATCAGCGACGGTATGGGCTACGGAGATAATACCAAGGCGGCGCTGATGACCCGGGGCCTGACTGAGATCGCCCGGCTGGGTGTGGCTATGGGCGGCCGCCGGGAGACCTTTGCAGGCCTGTCCGGTGTAGGGGACCTGATCGTCACTTGTACCTCCATGCATTCCCGCAACCGCCGCTGCGGCATCCTGATCGGCAAGGGTACCCCGGCCGAGCAGGCGGTGAAAGAGATTGGCGCTGTGGTAGAGGGATACTATGCCGCCGCTACCGCCCGTACGCTGGCCCAGAAGGTGGGGGTGGAGATGCCCATCACTGAGGCGGCCTATCAGGTGCTCTACCACGGAAAGGATCCCCGGCGAGTGATCGTGGACCTGATGACCCGGGAGCGGAAGCACGAATTGGAGGACAGTTGGGTGTAAAAAACGATTTTCAAAAAAATCTAAAAAAATCGAAAAAAACACTTGCATTCCTCTGAGGTGTGTGGTAATATAATTAAGCCGTCTGAAACACCGCGGCGACTTCCGGGTGTGGCGAAGTTTGGTATCGCGCTTGAATGGGGTTCAAGAGGCCGCTGGTTCGAATCCAGTCACTCGGACCAAAAAACCCGCAATCCATTGAGAACCAATGGGTTGCGGGTTTTTTATCATTTTCTCCAACGGCAAGAGCGACAACGAGTGAAGAAGGGCGGCGGGTACTCAACCTGCCGCCCTCCGTTCTTTTGAGGCCTGGAGCGGGGGCGGGACAGGACGGGGCGCTCCCCATATCCCCTTTGAAAGAGAAGGGCTTACAATGGATTTGTGAGCGATGTGAAAAGTGGAAGTAATACGCCAAAAAAGGCCCTTGAAAACAGTGCGGCGGAATGATATTTTACCAGCATAAAATTACCTTGCAATACAGCACTATTTTGCTATAATAAGAAGTAAAATTGCTGGATTGTCAGTTTAAAATGCAAGGTGTTTTTTTGGGAGTACCATTGCACTGTGGAACCTGGAGAAATACCCGACTTGAAAAATATTGTGCGGTGCGGTGGAGAGTTTATATGAGTGAAATAAAGAAAATTTCCGAAATGATTGATATTAATTTACTCCAGTCCATTCAGGATAACTGCTCCAGAGCAATGGGGATCGGGGCTGTGACGGTGGATTACCGGGGGAATCCCATCACTCGCTACAGCGGATTTACCGAGCATTGCATGAAGGTACGGGAGGTCCAGGGATTTTCGGAGATGTGCGCCCAGTGCGATGCCCACGGCGGCCTGCATGCGGCCATTACAGGACAGCCGTATATCTATCGCTGCCACGCCGATCTGGTGGATTTTGCCGTGCCGCTGATCGTGAACGGAACCTATATGGGAGCCGTCCTGGGCGGCCAGGTCAGGGTATGCGAGGAAGAAGCGGAACAGCTGGAATATATTCTCCCCCAGCAGAGCAACTGGCAAAAGCACGATCAGATCAAAGAGCTGTATGAAAAGATGGATACCGTTTCTTATGAAAAAATAGAAGCCACCGTTCATGTCCTGCGTGACATTATTGTGACCATGACCGAAAACGAGACCGGCAGGCGGATGCGGAGCACGCTGGAGGAAACGGAAAAAATGTTGTCGGAGGAGCGGGTTGCCCGCTCTGAGCTGGAGCAGATGCTGCGGGAGCGAGAGGATCATACGATTTTCCGCGGTTTGGAATCCAGCTATTTTTTCTATGTGATGAATATCATCTCCCGCCTGGCCTATGAGGAGCAGGCGGAAAAGACGGAACAGGTGGCATACGATTTTGCGGATGTGATCCGATATGCCTTGGGGAAAGAGAAAAAGATATCCACCTTGGGAGAGGAACTGAATTACCTTGAGGCGCTTTTGCGGATCCAAAAGGCCTGGGTGGGGGACAGACTGGAGTTTTCCTTCTCCATCCCCACCAGCTACTGGACCATTTTGTGCCCCTTTATGCTGTTGCAGCCCATCGCTGAAAATATTTTGGACAGCTTTGGAGAGGAGTGCAAAGCGCCCTTCAAGCTGGAGATTTACGGTGAGGAAGAAGGGGACAGCTTCCAGCTTCAGATCCGCTGCGATGGAGCGGTCAAGCCGCTGGATGAGTGGCTCCATTTATTAAACACCCCGGAGAGCGGCAGCCGGCACTCTCTCTACACGATCAACAGCAATATTCAGCGTGTGTTTGGAACGGGATATGGCGTCAGCGTACATAGGCGTGAGGATAGAAAGACAGGAATTCTGATCCGGATTCGACTGCCACTGGAGAAACGAGGACAGTTCTGAGGTAGTGGGACTCCCTGCTGTGTGCGGTAGGAGGAAGACCAGATGAAGCAGATTTTGGTATTAAGCGATAATGCGCTGGAGCGGCAGATTACGGGTAAAATTTTGTCTTCCGGTCTGGAGAAGGTTCATGTTCTTTATGCGATGGAAACGGAACAGGCCTTGCATACGCTGCAAACGGAACAGCTTGACCTTTTTGTAGCGGATATCCCGCAGTTTAACCTGGCCCGGTGCAATATGATTGCCGCGGCGCGGCAGCTGGCGCCTGAAACACCCATCCTGGTGTTGTCTTCCGGCGAACAGGAGCATGTTTCCCTCAATATCTGGAGGCTTGGCATCCGCGACTATCTGCTGAAACCCTGCCGGCCAGCTTGGATCGTCGCCGCGGCCAAGGCGCTGATGGGAGAAAACCGCAGACAGCCCGCTGCGCGGGAACCGGAGGCTGGACGGCAGGCCCGCTATCTGAACGATCTGGTGGAACATCTGCGCAGCTTCCAGTATAAAAAATGTATTCAGACCACAAGAGAATACCTTGATTTGCTCTACCGGGATGAGGATAATGTAAAGGCAGTGCGGGATGAAGTCGTGAACTTCGCCGCTGGAATCGCCGATCTGGGCGCGCCCTTCGGACAGGCTGTGCAGTGGAAGCTGTCCAGCTGTCTGGAGCAATTCCGCCTTCGGTTTGACCGCCAGGGGCGGAAGTACGAGAGCTATCTCACACTGGAAAAAATGTTGAATATTATGTTTGACGCCATGGAGGAGAGCAACTTCTACGAGGTGGAGAGCGGACAGCGGATCCTCAATTACATCGACCGCAATCTGCGCCGGGGGCTCAGCCTGGATGAGGCGGCGGAATATGCCAGCATGAGCTCCTGCTACTTCAGCAAGTTCTTTAAAAAGATGACCGGGCAGAATTATATTGCCTATGTGACCGACGGCAAGATCGAGCTGGCAAAGCAGATGCTGCTGGACACGAATATGCCGGTCATCAACATTTCCTATGAGCTCTCCTATGGCGAGACAAATTATTTCAGCAAGGCATTCAAGCGGAAGGTGGGCATTACGCCAACAGAATTCCGCGAACGCAACAGAAGAACCGGAGACGAAAGCAGCCGAATGGTACGCGAACAGGACGGCTGCCAGGAGGGGCAGGGAAAATGAAGGAATTCAGTTTCAGCACCAGGATTTTTTTTGGAGAAGGCGCACTGGAGCGGCTGCGTAAACTGGAAGATAAGCATGTCATGATTGTGACCGACCGGTTTATGGCCAGCATGGGCGTGCCGGATAAGGTGGCCAGCTACTTGACCCGCTGTCAGGTGGCGGTTTTTGACGGTGTTGTGCCGGACCCGCCCATTGAGGTGGTGGCAGCTGGTGTGCAGGCCCTTCAGGCCTGCGGAGCGGAGGCAATGATCGCTGTAGGCGGTGGCTCTACCATTGACGCTGCGAAGGCCATCCGGGCGGTAGCCAAGCAGACCCTTCAAATTGATACCGACCGGTGGGAGTGCTTCGCCATTCCTACCACCAGCGGGACGGGTTCTGAGGTGACGGAATACGCGGTAATTACCGACCGGGCCAAAGGGATAAAGTATCCTCTGGACAGCAAGGCCCTCCGTCCCCCGGTGGCCATTCTGGATCCTCAGCTGACGGTTTCTGCGCCTGCTTCCGTAACCGCTGATGCCGGTATGGATGTGCTGACCCACGCGATGGAAGCTTATGTCTCCAAAGGAGCCAATGATTTTTCTGACGCTTTGTGCGAAAAGGCCATTTCTCTGGTGTTCCGCTTTTTGCCCCTGGCCTATCAGGACGGCACCAACCTGCTGGCGCGGGAAAAGCTGCATAATGCGTCCTGTATGGCCGGACTGGCCTTTAACTCCGCCGGGCTGGGCCTGACTCATGGTATGGCCCATGCGGTGGGTGGAAAGCTGCATATTGCCCATGGCAGGATCAACGCCATGCTGCTGCCCCACATCATTTCCTTCAACGCCAATCTGACGGGCGTGCGCAACGGGGAGTACACCCTGGCGGCAAAAAAGTACCAGCGCATTGCCAAAACGCTGGATCTGCCCGCGCCCAGTGTCCGCCTTGGTGTGTCCAACCTGCTGCGGGAAGTAGAGCATCTGAACCGGGAGCTCAAGATCCCGTCCACACTGAAAGCATGGGGTGCCACGCCGGAACAGGTGAAGGAAGTGGAGCAAGAGATTATTTCCGCTGCTCTGGCGGATGTGACCACCAGCAGCAATCCGAGACCGGCTACAGCAGAGTGTGTGGAGGCCATTCTCCATCGCTTGTCCGGTTTTTGAACCAACAGAACAAAAAAAGACACCTGGCATCTCATGAAAATGCCAGGTGTCTTTTTTTGCCCTTGTGCATCATGAAAACAAAAAAGGACAGCCGGGCATAACCCCGAAGCATCGGACATTCAGGGGAGCGGGGGTCATGAACAGGAGAAAACGCGGAACGATCCCTTTGGAATAAAGCGACAAAAAAGCACTCAGGTCTGCCAAGAAAATAATGCTGATTGTCAGGTATAATGCATTCAGATAGCGCGCGTTTACCACATTAGGTACGCCGTGGGCCACAAAAGGAGGTTGTATGTATGCAGCAGGAAGCGCTCGGAATGGTTGAGACCAGAGGCCTGGTAGGCGCCATTGAGGCTGCCGATGCCATGGTCAAATCCGCCAACGTCAGTCTGGTGGGCTATGAGAAGATCGGTTCCGGCCTGGTCACTGTGATGGTGCGGGGCGACGTTGGCGCCGTTAAGGCGTCTACCGACGCCGGCGCCGCCGCAGCCCAGAAGGTGGGCGAAGTGGTTTCCATCCACGTCATCCCCAGACCCCACACCGACGTGGAGAAGATCCTTCCTCACATGGAGTAAGTTCCCGCGCATCTTCCCAGAGAATAAAACTTTAAGAAAGTTCGGAGGGTAAACACATGAAAGACGAGCTGATCAGCAAGGTCATGGACGAAGTCATGAAGAAAATGGGCGTGACTGAGACCACTCCCGCCCCCGCTCCCGCTCCTGCGGCCGACGAAGCGTGCTGCGCCGCGCCCGCCTGCAACCTGACCGAGTTTGTGGGCACCGCTCTGGGCCACACCATCGGCCTGGTCATCGCTAACCTGGATCATCAGGTGCATGAGCAGCTGAAGATCGATCCTAAGTATCGTGCCATCGGCATCATCAGCGACCGCGTGGGCGCCGGCCCCCAGATCTTCGCCGCTGACGAGGCCGTTAAGGCTACCAACAGTGAGTGCCTGCTGGTGGAGTGCCCCCGTGATACCGAGGGCGGCGCCGGCCACGGCTCCCTCATCATCTTTGGCGCTGAGGATGTTTCCGACGCCCGCCGGGCCGTTGAGGTCTGCCTGCGTGAGATCCCCCGCACCATGGGCGACGTGTACGGCAACAGCGCCGGCCACCTGGAGTTCCAGTACAGTGCCCGCGCCTCTTATGTGCTGAATAAGGTCTGGGGCGCTCCTCTGGGCAAGGCCTTCGGCATCACCGTCGGTGCTCCTGCCGGTATCGGCGTGGTCCTGGCGGATACCGCTTCCAAGGCCGCCACTGTGGACGCTGTCACCATTGCCACTCCCGGCAACGGCGGCACCAGCTTCTCCAACGAGGTCAACTTCTTCTTCTCCGGCGATTCCGGCGCTGTGAAGCAGGCTGTGATCGCCGCCCGCGACGTGGGCCTGCAGCTGCTCAAGACCCTGGCGCCCGACGAGGAGCTTAAGAGCACCACCACCCCCTACATCATCTAATTACGGGAAGGAGTCAGTTACATGAAGTCAAAGCGTTTTGAAGTGCTGGCCGCCCGCCCGGTCAACCAGGACGGCTATGTTCAGGAGTGGCCCGAAGTAGGCCTGATCGCCATGAACAGCCCCTTCGATCCCAAGCCCAGCATCAAGATCGAAAATGGTGTGATTACCGAGCTGGACGGCAAGACCCGGGCCGAGTTCGATATGCTGGATACCTTTATCGCCGACCATGCCATCCGTCTGGAGAACGCCGAGAAGGCCATGGCCATGGATTCTCTGGAAATCGCCCGCATGATCGTGGATATCAACGTATCCCGTAAGGAAGTGCTGGACATCACCCTGTCCCTCACCCCCGCCAAGCTGACCGAGGTGGTTGGCAAGCTGACCATCGTGGAGATCATGATGGGCATGACCAAGATGCGTGCCCGTATGATGCCCGCCAACCAGTGCCATGTCACCAACGTGCGTGACAACCCGGTGCAGATCGCCGCTGATGCGGCCGAGGCTGCCGTCCGTGGCTTTGCCGAGATGGAGACCACCGTTGCCGTGGCCCGCTACGCTCCCTTCAATGCCATGGCTCTGTTCGTGGGCGCCCAGACCGGCCGTCCTGGCATCATGACCCAGTGCGCCCTGGAAGAGGCTACCGAGCTGATGCTGGGTATGCGCGGCTTCACCACCTATGCCGAGACCATTTCCGTTTACGGCACCGAGCCCGTCTTCATGGACGGCGACGACACCCCCTATTCCAAGGCGTTCCTGGCCAGCTGCTACGCCTCCCGCGGCCTGAAGATGCGCTTTACCTCCGGTACCGGTTCCGAGGTCCAGATGGGCTATGCTGAGGGCAAGTCCATGCTGTACCTGGAGGCCCGCTGCCTGGCCGTCACCAAGGGCGCCGGCGTGCAGGGCACCCAGAACGGCTCCGTCTCCTGCATCGGCGTACCCGCCGGCGTGCCTGGCGGTATCCGTGCCGTGGCCGCTGAGAACCTGATCGCCATGCTGCTGGATCTGGAGTCCACCACTTCCAACGACCAGACCTTCACCCACTCCGACCTGCGCCGGGTGGCCCGTACGGTGCCTCAGCTCTTCTCCGGCACCGACTACATCTGCTCCGGCTACTCCGCTACCCCCAACTACGACAACATGTTCGCCGGCTCCAACTGGGACGCCGAGGACTACGACGACTGGACCATCATCCAGCGCGATATGAAGATCGACGGCGGCCTGCAGCCCGTCCGCGAAGAGGACGTGCTCAAGGCCCGCAACAAGGCCGCCCGCGCTCTGCAGGGCATGTTCCGTGAGCTGGGTCTGCCCGAGATCACCGACGCTGAGGTTGAGGCCGCCACTTACGCCAACGGCTCCAACGATATGCCGCAGCGTAACGTCAACGAGGACCTGAAGGCCATTGAGGACATGATGGCCCGCAAGGTGACCGGCGTTGACTTCGTGAAGGCGCTGGACCGCGCCGGTTTCCCCGATGTGGCCCACAATGTCTACAACATGCTCCGCCAGAAGGTGGCCGGCGACTACCTGCACACCGCCTCCATCTTCGACAAGGACTTCCACGTCCTCTCCGCCGTCAACGTGCCCAACGAGTATCACGGGCCCATGACCGGCTATCAGATCAGTGAGGAGCGCTGGAATGAGCTGAAGAACATTCCCAACGCCATCCGTCCGGAAGACATCTAAGAGGGGTGAAGCAACATGACGTTTGATGAAAACACTCTGCGCAGTGTGATTGAAGAAGTTCTCAAAGAGATGGGCGCCGGTCAGAGCACTCCCGCCGCGGCCCCCG
This sequence comes from uncultured Flavonifractor sp., assembly GCF_944385615.1. Classification (GTDB taxonomy): domain Bacteria; phylum Bacillota; class Clostridia; order Oscillospirales; family Oscillospiraceae; genus Flavonifractor. The sequence continues at coordinate 210,425 of NZ_CALWXV010000001.1, forward strand.
CTGCGTCCACCATTCCCGCCGCCGGCAAGCTGACCGTGACGGAGGATGGCGAGGCCCGCAAGGGGTCCGCCGCCGACGAAGTGGTCATCGGCCTGGCTCCCGCCTTTGGTACCAAGCAGACCAAGACCATCGTGGACCTGCCTCATGACAAGGTGCTCCGCGAGATCATCGCCGGCATCGAGGAGGAAGGCCTGAAGTGGCGGGTCATCAAGGTGTACCGCACTTCCGACGTTTCCTTCATTGCCCATGACGCCGCCGAGTATTCCGGCTCCGGCATCGGCATCGGCATCCAGTCCAAGGGCACCACGGTCATCCATCAGAAGGACCTGCCTCCCCTGTCCAACCTGGAGCTGTTCTCTCAGGCGCCCCTGATCGACCTGGATACCTATCGTAAGATCGGCAAGAACGCCGCCAAGTACGCTAAGGGCGAGGCCCCCACTCCCGTTCCCACCAAGAACGATCAGATGGCCCGTCCCACCTATCAGGCTCTGTCCGCTCTGCTCCACATCAAGGAGACCGAGCTGGTGGACAACAACAAGAAGCCGCAGGCCGTTTCGGTCTCGTTCCAGTAAGGAGGCAGCAAGTTTATGGATCAGGAACTTTTGATGAAGCAGATCGTGGAGCAGGTCATGGCTGCCATGAAGACCGGCACCTCCGCTCCCGCCGCCCCCGCCGCTTGCTGCGGCGATAAGGTGACCGCCGCCAACTATCCTCTGGCTGAGAGCATGGCCGATAAGATCAAGACTCCTACCGGCAAGGATTTTACCTCTCTGAGCTATGAGAAGGTAATCAATGGCGAGCTGACCGCCGATGATATGCGTATCGCCCCCGAGACCCTGGAGATGCAGGCTCAGGTGGCTGAGTCCGTTCACCGCGAGGCCTTTGCCGGCAACCTGCGCCGTGCCGCTGAGCTGATCGCCGTGCCCGACGAGCGCCTGCTGGAAATCTACAACGCTCTGCGTCCCTACCGCTCCACCAAGGAGGAGCTGCTGGAGATCGCCAATGAGCTGGACGGCAAGTACGGCGCCAAGACCGCCGCTACTCTGGTGCGTGAGGCCGCTGAAGTCTATGAGAAGCGCGGCAGACTGAAGAAATTCTAATCTACTTACCAGAGTCAGGAGGCGCCCCATGAAACTTGTCGCAGGCATCGACATTGGAAACGCGACCACGGAAACGGCGCTGGCCCGTCTGGAGAATGGCCGCGCTGTGTTCCTGGCCAGCGGTACGGTGCCCACCACGGGCATCAAGGGCACCCGCCAGAACATCAATGGTATTTTCCACTCCCTGAACAACGCTTTGGAGAAGGCCGGCTATACCATTCAGGATTTGTCGGAGGTGCGGCTCAACGAGGCCGCCCCCGTCATCGGCGATGTGGCAATGGAGACCATTACCGAGACCATCATCACCGAGTCCACCATGATCGGCCACAATCCCGCTACACCTGGCGGTATGGGCGTGGGTGTGGGAGAGACCATCCTGGTCACCGACCTGGAGCAGGCCCCTGGGGGAAAGGACTATATTGCGGTCGTTCCCAAGTCCGTGGATTTTGAGGAGGCGGCCCGACTGATCAACCGGGGCAGCACCGGCAGCCGCCAGGTCACCGCTGCCATCGTGCAGCGGGATGACGGCGTGCTGATCCACAACCGGCTGGATCGAAAGATCCCCATCGTGGATGAGGTGGCCCTGGTGGATAAGGTGCCTCTGGGGATGCGTTCCGCGGTGGAAGTTGCCACGGCTGGCGGCGTGGTGGAGGTGCTCTCCAATCCCTATGGCATCGCAACCCTGTTCGGCTTGTCCTCGGATGAGACCCGGCAGGTGGTGCCCATTGCCCGGGCCCTGATCGGCAACCGCTCCGCGGTGGTCATCAAGACGCCCGCCGGAGACGTGAAGGAGCGGAAGATCCCCGCCGGTTCCATGGAGCTGATGGGGACCAACCGCAGCGTCAAGGTGGATGTGGACGCGGGCGCGGAGCGCATCATGAAGGCGGTGGAGTCCATCCCCGCCCTGGAAGATGTGCGGGGCGAGCCCGGCACCAACGCCGGCGGTATGCTGGAAAAGGTGCGCCAGGTCATGGCCAATCTGACCAACCAGCATCCCAGAGACATCAAGATTCAGGACCTGCTGGCGGTGGATACCTTTACACCGCAGAAGGTGCAGGGCGGCCTGGCCAATGAGTTTTCCCAGGAGAACGCGGTGGGCATCGCCGCCATGGTAAAGGCCGACCGGCTTCAGATGGAAGCCATCGCCAAAGAATTTTCCCAACAGATCAACGTGCCGGTACGGGTTGGCGGCGTGGAGGCCGACATGGCCATCCGGGGAGCCCTGACCACGCCGGGCACCAACAAGCCGCTGGCCATTTTGGATATGGGAGCCGGTTCCACCGACGCATCCATCATCAATCCCGAGGGAGATATCCACTCCATCCACTTGGCGGGCGCCGGTAACATGGTCACGCTGCTGATCCAATCCGAAATGGGTCTGTCCGACTTTGATACTGCGGAGGACATCAAAAAATATCCCTTGGCCAAGGTGGAAAGCCTGTTCCACATCCGCCATGAAAATGGCACCGTGGAATTTTTCCAAAAGCCCCTGGACCCCCACCTCTTCGCAAAGGTAGTCATTCTGAAGGAGGGAAAATTTATCCCTCTGGAAGGGGATATGTCCATGGAGCGCATCAAGCTGATCCGCCAGCAGGCCAAGCAGAAGGTGTTTGTCACCAACGCCATCCGTGCCCTTACCCGGGTGAGTCCGACCGGCAATGTCCGTGAGATCCAGTTTGTGGTTCTGGTGGGCGGCTCCGCCCTGGACTTTGAGGTGCCGCAGATGGTGACGGACGCTCTGTCCCAGTACAAAGTGGTGGCTGGTCGGGGCAATATCCGGGGAACAGAAGGGCCCCGCAACGCGGTTGCCACCGGCTTGGTCCTCTCCCTGACGGAAGGGGGAGCCTGATATGCCCATGGCCCATGAGATCAAAAAGCCCTTGATCCACTTTTTCTTCGCGCCCAACGCAGACCGCAGAGTCTTGCGGGAGGTGGAATTGGGAATGGAGGAGGAGGGGATCCCCTGGAAGCTGGAGCAGCACGAATCCGGGACAGCCTTAGCGCTGGCCTGGGAAGCGGCCAAAAGCTCCAATCTGGAGGTGGGCATCGGCGCCGACAGCCAGTGGCTTATTCTCCATTATAACAAGTTGGAAGAGGATCAGCCTTTATTCCGCATCTCTGCCCAATCCGGACCGGTACAGGCCCGGGCATTGGGAGCCAACGCGGCGCGTCTGGTCAAGAAGCTGCCGTTGAAGGCTCTGGACAGGAGGTGAAGATATGCAGCAGAAAAGTTTGGGACTCATCGAAACCCAGGGTCTGGCCGCCGGTGTGGTGGCAGCGGACGCCGCGGTGAAATCGGCCAACGTGGAACTGGTAGGCTACGAGCTTACGAAGGGAGGCGGCTGGACGGTCATCAAGGTGCAGGGCGACGTAGGCGCGGTGAAAGCCGCCGTTGATGCCGCCAGAGTCGCCGCCGGCAAGGTTAACCGGGTGGTGAGTACCCATGTGATCGCCCGTCCATCCAGCAGCCTGGAGCACTTGATCCACACCGCGGATACGGTGGGCGACCAGCAGCCCCAGCCCCCAAAGGGGCCGGAGCCGCCCTCTGATCCCCCCGCTCCCCAGCAGCCTCAGCCGCCGGAGGAGCCCCAGCCCCATACGGAGCTGACCGAAGAACAACCGGAGGAGCCTCAGCCGAGTCCGGAACCGGTGGAGGAGCCGGCGGAAGAACCACAGCCCGCTCCCGAACCGGCCGACCAACTGCCGGAAGAGCCGGAGGAGCCTGAATCCCCGGAAGAGACGCTTCCGGCCGAGGAAGCTGCAACTGAGCCGGTGCCGGAGGTACCGCCGGTGGAACAGCCGGCGGTCCAGGAGGAAGCGCAGCCGGCAGCTGCACCGCCCGCGGCAGAGGCAGCCAAAGCGGCTCCCACCTCCAGGCGGGGGCGCAAAGGGAGAAATAAATCATCTCAAGAAAAGTAAAAGCATGTAGTTTTTTAGGAGGTTATCACTATGGGTGAAGCGCTCGGTATGATCGAGACCAAAGGTCTGGTAGGAGCCATTGAGGCCGCCGATGCTATGACTAAATCCGCAAACGTGACCCTGATCGGCTATGAGAAGATCGGGTCCGGCCTGGTGACCGTGATGGTCCGGGGCGACGTGGGCGCAGTCAAGGCGGCTGTGGATGCTGGCGCTTGTGCCGCCGAGAAGGTTGGCGAGATTGTGTCTCAGCACGTCATTCCCCGTCCCCACACCGATGTGGAGAAGATCCTGCCCAAGATGCTGTAACACCTGTAAACGAGGTGGGGTATGGACAAAAAAGGAATCTATTCCAGTGAATTTGTCCGCGAGGTTACCCGCCTGGTGGTGGAGGCGCTCCAGGAGCATCAGCGCCTGGAGCGCTCCACCCCAATTGGGGTGTCCAACCGGCATATCCATCTGGACCGGGCGGATATGGACGCGCTCTTTGGCCCGGGCAGCGAGCTGACCGTCAAGAAAATGCTGGGCCAGCCGGGACAGTACGCCGCAGAGGAGACCGTCACCATCCGTGGTCCCAAGGGCGAACTGAACCGGGTACGTGTGCTGGGGCCTCTGCGCAATGAGACCCAGATCGAAATCTCTGTGGCCGACGGCTTTGTGCTGGGCGTAAAGCCTCCCGTGCGTGAGTCGGGCCAGATAGAGGGAACACCGGGCATCGAGATCATCGGGCCCAAGGGAAGCGTGAAAAAAGAGCGTGGCGTCATTGCCGCGCTGCGTCACATTCATATGACGCCGGAAATTGCCGAGCGCCTTGGATACCGGGACGGGCAGTACGTGCAGACCAAGATTGAAGGCCTGCGGGGCGCGCTGCTGTGCAACGTGCTGGTCCGGGTATCTGAGAAATACGCGCTGGAAATGCACATCGATGTAGAGGAGGCCAATGCGTTGGGAGTCAAAACCGGCGACCGGGCCTTTTTTTTGGAAGACTAGAGCAACGGAGGATGGGCAATGGGGCAGGATCTGACAAAATGCAATGAGACCCTTCTGGAATTTGAGCAGCTGATTGAGACGGGACGCTGTAATCCCTGGGAGGGGACTCTGCGGACAGGGGTAGACTTGGGTACCGCCAATATCGTACTGGCGGTGGTGGATGAGCAGAACCGGCCGGTGGCCGGAGCTACCTATCCCTCTACTGTGGTGCGGGACGGTATTGTGGTGGACTATATTGGCGCCCTTAACGCGGTGACCAAGCTGAAGGATGAGCTGGAGGCCCGGTTGGGCACTACCCTGGAGGTCGGAGCCTGTGCCATTCCGCCTGGAATCATTGAAGGCAATGTGCGGGTGATCGGAAATGTGGTGGAGGGGGCGGGTTTCCGCCTGACCAACGTCATCGACGAACCCACGGCGGCGGCCACGGTGCTGGGCATTACGGACGGCGCGGTGGTGGACGTGGGCGGCGGCACCACAGGCATCAGTATTCTCAAGGACGGCAAGGTGATCTTTACCGGAGACGAGCCCACCGGCGGCACCCACATGACGCTGGTACTGGCCGGATTTCACGGCTGGAGCACCCAGGAGGCCGAGCTGGCCAAGCGGGACCCGGCCCAGGAAAGCCGGGTCTATCCGGTGGTCAAGCCGGTGGTGGAGAAGATGGCTTCCATTGTGGGGCGCTATCTGAAGGACTATCCGGTGGAAGAGATCTATGTGGTGGGCGGCGCTTGCTGCTTTACCCAGTTTGAGCAGACCTTTGAGAAGTGTCTGGGCATTCCGGTCATCAAGCCGGCGGCTCCCCTGCTGGTGACGCCCCTGGGCATTGCCGTGAACTGTACACAATAAAAAGTAGGTGAGGACCGTTGACAACTGAGCAGCTGAACAGCCTGGCGCGGGAGGCCCTCCTGGTGGAGGAACTGGCCCAGCGGGTCGTGGAAAAGCTCCTGGCGCGGATGAAGCAAGCTCTGGTGGTCTATACAGGCTCCAACATCAGCGCCAAGGAAGCGCTGGAGGCCATGGGCCGCCTGCGAGCTGATGGCTTCACCTTTCGGGTCCTGCTCTCCCAAAGCGCCGCCAACCTGCTGGATGTCAAAGAGATCCAGCGGGTGCTGGAGCCGGAAGAGCTTTGGATCCATACGCCGGGCGAAACGCCCGAGGCGCTTACCGCCCGGTATGATACCATCATTGTGCCGGCGGCTACCGTCCGCACCGCCGCCCATGTGGCGGCCTGTATGGCGGACACCCCGGCGGCTGCTGTTATTCTGGACGGCCTGATGCGGGGAAAAGATGTGATCCTGGCCACCGACGGATGCTGCCCGGATCACAGCGAGCGGGAACGGCGGGGATTCCACATGGCAGAGCCTTTGAAACAGACTCTGCGGGGTAATCTGGAGACCCTGCGTTCCTACGGAGCGCGTCTGACCTCCGCCGAGCGGCTGGATGAGGCTGTCAAGCGGAGCTTGCAGAAGCGCTTTCTGCCAGGGGCGGCGTCAGCCGCCAAGGCCGCCCGTCCTGTGGAAGAGCTGCGGCTCAGTGGCCATGTCATCAGTGGACGGCAGCTGGCCACCTGTCCCTCCAACTGTACGGTTTGGGTGGAGTCCCACGCGCTGATTACCCAGCTGGCGGCCGATGAGGCCCGCCGTCGGGGCATTACCATCCGAAAAGAGACGCAAAGCAGGTGACACTATGTATTTAGGTAGAGTGATCGGGACCGTAGTTTCCACCAGTAAGAACGAGCATCTGGTGGGCATGAAGCTCCTGGTTGTGGAAAAGCTGACCGAGCGTCTGGAGCGGGACGGCACCAGTGAGATCGCTGTGGATTCTGTAGGCGCCGGCGTCGGCGAGATCGTGATCGTCTGCAAAGGCAGCTCCGCACGCTATGTCTTTGGAAGGGGCGACGCGCCGGTGGATACCTCTATTGTAGGTATTGTTGATACAGTTGAGGTGGGCTGATGGCGAACTTATATACCAAGACCGGCGATAAGGGACAGACCAGTCTGGTAGGCGGCGCCCGGGTCAGCAAGGACAGCCCCCGGGTGGAATGCTATGGCACCATTGACGAGGCCAATTCCATGCTGGGTCTGGCCTACGCGCAGACCGACCGGGCGTATATCCGTACCACCTTGCACACCATTCAGGGCAGGCTCTTTTCATTGGGGGCCGAGTTGGCCAGCGATGAGAAGGGCCTGGAAAAGCTGAAGGGGACCATTTCCGAGGAGGATGTGGCTTTCCTGGAGGGTGTGGTGGATACCTGCACCCAGACCACAGGGAAGCAGACCCACTTTGTCATTCCTGGCGTGGACCCCTGCTCGGCGGCCCTCCATGTGGCCCGCACCATTGTGCGCCGGGCAGAGCGGCATATTGTCACCCTGTCCCAGCAGGCTCCGGTGCGGCAGGTGGTATCCCGCTATGTGAACCGACTGTCCGACGCCATTTACGCGCTGGCACGCTTGCAGGAGGATCTGGTAGAGGAAGACCGTCTGCGGGAGAAGGTCACAGCCGTGGTACGGGAGAAGCTGGCCCAGGAGCAGACCGACCAGATGCCCGCGTTTTGTCTGGAAAATTTACACCGGATGGCCCGGCGGGCCGAGGAGAAGGCAAAACAACTGGGTGTGCCCGTGGTATTCGCGGCTGTGGATCAGGGCGGCAATCTGGTGCTCCTCCAGCGGATGGAAGGCGCCCTCTTGGCCAGCATTGAGATCGCCGCAGGAAAGGCCTATACCGCCAGCGCATTGAAAATGGCGACCCATGAGCTTGGCCAGGCGGCCGGGCAGAATGGGCCGCTGTACGGCATTGAAACCGCCATTCCCGGTAAAATTGTTTTGTTCGGCGGCGGCTTCCCCTATCTGGTGAATGGGGAAGTGGTAGGCGGTATCGGCGTATCCGGCGGTACCGTGGAGCAGGACATGGAGATCGCCCGTTGGGCAATGTCCCTGTAAGGAGGAAAAAGCAATGAACATTGACGAAACTGTAGTGGAGTCCATCGTAAAAAAGGTGCTCTCCCAGTTGGATAGTCAACAGCCCCAGGACTGCTGCCCCGGCGGCGAGTGGGGCGTGTTTAAGACCATGGATGAGGCCGTAAGCGCCGCTGTGACCGCTCAGCAGGAGTATCTGAACCGCTCCATGCATGACCGGGCCAAGTATGTGCAGGCCATCCGGGACGTGGTGCTGGACCAGGAGAATCTGGAGTACATCTCCCGTAAAGCGGTGGAAGAGACCGGGATGGGCGGCTATGAGTATAAGCTCATCAAGAACCGCCTGGCGGCGGTCAAGACCCCCGGTATTGAGGATTTGACCACGGACGCCATGACCGGCGACGACGGCCTGACGCTGGTGGAATACTCCCCCTTTGGCGTGATCGGCGCCATCACCCCCACCACCAACCCCACGGAAACCATTATCTGTAACTCCATCGGTATGCTGGCTGCCGGCAACGCCGTGGTGTTCAGCCCCCATCCCCGGGCCAAGGAGGTTTCCCTCCATCTGGTCCGGCTCATCAACAAGGCATTGGCCGTGGCCGGCGCCCCCGACAATTTGGTGGTAACCGTGTCCGAGCCCTCCATTGCCAACACCAACGCCATGATGAACCACCCCAAGATCCGTATGCTGGTAGCCACCGGCGGCCCCGGCATCGTCAAAACCGTGCTGTCCAGCGGCAAGAAGGCCATTGGCGCCGGTGCGGGCAATCCCCCCGTGGTGGTGGATGAGACGGCTGATGTGGAGAAGGCGGCCAAGGACATCGTGGACGGCTGCTCCTTTGACAACAATCTGCCCTGTATCGCAGAGAAGGAAGTCATCGCGGTGGATTCCGTGGCTGATTACCTGATCTTCAACATGAAGAAGCACGGCGCTTATGAGGTGAAGGACCCGGCTATCATCAACAAGCTGGTGAGCCTGGTGACCAAGGAGGGGAAGAGCCCCGTCACCGATTTCGTAGGCAAGAGCGCCAAGTACATTCTGGAGCAGGTAGGCATCAGCGTGGGAGACGATGTCAAGGTCATCCTGATGGAGGCCACCGAGGACCACCCCTTCGTGCAGGTGGAGCTGATGATGCCCATTCTGCCGGTGGTGCGTGTGCCTGATGTGGACCAGGCCATTGAGATGGCGGTACGGGTGGAGCACGGCAACCGCCATACTGCGATGATGCACTCCCGCAATGTGGAGAAGCTGACCAAGATGGCCAAGCTGATCCAGACTACCATTTTTGTGAAGAACGGCCCCTCCTACGCCGGTATCGGTGTGGGCGGCGAGGGCTACACCACCTTTACCATCGCCGGTCCTACCGGAGAGGGCCTGACGTCTGCCAAGTCCTTTGCCCGGCGGCGCCGCTGCGTTCTGGTCGGCGGCATGGACGTGCGTTAAAACGGAGGTTTGGGCCATATGCAAGAAAATCTCATCAGCCTGGTTGAACAGGCTGGCGTAGTGGGAGCCGGCGGAGCCGGCTTTCCCACCCATGTAAAGCTAAAGGCCCAGGCAGATACGGTCATCATCAACGGGGCCGAGTGTGAGCCCCTGCTCCGGGTGGATCAGCAGCTGATGGCCGATCAGGCTGGACCTCTGCTGGAGGCCCTGGACCTGCTGGTAGAGCAGGTCGGGGCCACCCGGGGCGTAGTGGCCCTGAAGGAACACTACCACGCCGCGGTGGAGGCTCTGGAACGGGAGCTGCCCGCTCACCCCAAGCTGTCTGTCCACAAGATGGGCGGCTTCTATCCCGCCGGCGACGAGCAGGTCATCGTGTATGAGGTGACCGGACGCATCGTGCCGGAGGGCGGCATTCCCCTGAATGTGGGTGTGGTGGTCAGCAACGTGGAGACCGCCCTCAATGTGCTGGAGGCGGTACGTCGCCAGACGCCTGTCATCGAAAAGTACGTGACCATTACCGGCGCGGTGCGCACACCAAAGACGGTAAAGGTGCCTCTGGGCATTACAGTGGCTGAGATGCTGGCTCTGGCCGGCGGCCCCACCGTGGAGCACTATCAGGTGGTCAACGGAGGACCCATGATGGGCAAGGTGGTCCCCACCGACAGCGTGGTGACCAAGACCACCAAGGGCCTGATCGTGGTGCCGGAGGGCCACCCGCTGCTGAACAGCCTGAACCGCAGCGCACCTCAGATGCTGCGGGACGCGGGAGCGGCCTGTATGCAGTGCTCCCTGTGCTCCGAGGTCTGTCCCCGGGGCCTGCTGGGTCACCGGATCCAGCCCCACAAGATGATGCGCCTTGCATCGTATGGGTCGCTCTGCGATCCTACCTATACCCCCATGAACGCCTATCTCTGCTGCGGATGCCGCCTGTGCGAGTACGCCTGTGTGATGGGTCTGCAGCCCTGGAAGCTGAACAACATGCTCAAGGGAGAGATGGGAAAGAACGGGGTGCGCAATTCCCTCCATGAGCAACCCCAGCAGGCGGCTCCCTTCCGCCAGTTCAAGCGCTATCCGGTCCATAAGCTGATCCAGCAGCTGGGTCTGAGCTCCTATGATGTGCCCGCCCCCATGGAGGAGGTCGCAGTCCAGAGCCAGACGGTGCGCCTGCCCTTGCGTCAGGGTGTGGGCGCGCCCGCGCAGCCAGTGGTCAAAAACGGCGACCGGGTGGAACGAGGTACCCTCATAGCTGTCATTCCCGAAGGAAAGCTGAGTGCTAACCTGCATGCCAGCATGTCGGGAACCGTGACGGCTGTAACCGAACAAGAAATTATTATTCGGCAATAAAGAAGAGAGGTATTGTTTATGGATATGTTCGCTCTGATCGCTGCTTTTGGCGGCGGTGTCATCGGCGCATATATGGGCGCTCTCCCCGCATTTATCATGACCGGTATTTTTGCCCTGGTAGGCGGCGTTCTGACGGCTGCCGGCGTGGGCGGCGATATTGCTGTTGGCATACTGGCTTTTGGCTCCTTTGTTGGTCCCCACATCGCCTTTGCAGGCGGCGTAGGCGCAGCTGGCTATGCCGGAAGAAAGGGTAAGCTGGCCTCCGGCACTGATATCCTCTCCTCCCTGAACGGCCTGGGCGAGCCCGATGTAATCATCGTGGGCGGCATCTTCGGCGTGCTGGGCTTCCTGATCCACTATGTCATCGGCCTGCTGCCCGTCATCGGCAACGCTGGCCCCGCCACCACCGACCTGCCCGGTATCACCGTGTTCATTCTGGCCGTCATCACCCGCCTGGTGTTTGGTAAGACTGGCCTCACCGGTCATTACACCGGTACCGGCAAGCGTGAGTGGTTCTCCACCGGCAAGGGCTTTGGGTATAACGTAGTCCTGGGTGCCGGTATCGGCATCGTGGTCAGCGGCCTGGCTATGTCCCTGTATCAGAGCGGCAACACTGCTGCCTTCGGCATCTTCCCCATCATCTGCTTCGGCTTTGCCGCCATTAGCCTGATCTTTACACAGACCGGCTTTGCCACCCCCGCCACCCACCACATTTTCCTGCCCTCTGCGCTGGCTGCCTCCGCTGGTATCCTGGCCTGGGGCGAGGCTGGTGTCCTGCTGGGCGTTCTGTTTGGCATCCTGGGCTCCCTGATGGGCGACCTGGTGGGCAAGAGCCTGAACAGCCACTGCGACACCCACATCGATCCTCCCGCTACCACTATTTTCATTCTGACCATCATCATCAACGCCATTTCCAGCGTGATTGTACCGGCGTAAGTTAGGAATTCTGCGGAAAAGAGGCCTGTTATGGGAAAATCCATCGGATTACTGGAACTAAAAAGCATTCCTGTGGGAGTGGAAACCGCGGACGCGGTGCTGAAGGCCGCTCATGTAGAACTTTTAACTGCTACTCCCACTTGCCCCGGAAAATATGTTATAATTATTTGCGGCGCGGTCGGTGCGGTGAAAAGCGCCATGGAGAGCGGAAAGCAGGCAGCGGGGGTCTATCTGGTTGGCCACCATATCATCAACAATGTGCATGATTCCGTTCCCAGCGCCATTGTCGGTACGGTGGAGGTTGCCCGGACGGCTGCCATTGGAATGATCGAGACGATGACCGCGTTGACCGCTGTTCAGGCCGGCGACATGGCCGCCAAGGCAGCCAACGTCACTCTGATGGAGATCCGCATTGCCAGAGGTCTGGGCGGCAAAGGCTTTATCCTGCTGACCGGAGAGGTCTCCTCGGTTCGTTCGGCGGTAAAAGCTGCCATGCATCAGTTGGAGGAAACAGGGGATATTACCAGCAGCTGCGTGATTCCGTCCCCTCATCCCGGCCTGATCGAGAAACTTTCCAATTAGGAGGTTGTTTGCAATGACTGCACAGGATTGCCCCAACTGCCACTATCCTGCGCCCAACCGGAAGCAGGATCAGGAAAAGAAGCAAGCGCCCCAGAGCCCCTATCATATTCCGGAGCCGGAGAAAGTAGAGGAGTGCGCCCAGTGCTTCTATCAGCCCGAGGAGCAGGATCAAGAGAAGCAGAAGGAAGACGACTGCAATCAGTGCTTCTATCGGCCTGAGAAATGACCCTAATACCCGTCCTGCCGGAGCAATCCGGCAGGAGGGGTTCTTATTCAGTTTTAGAAAAGGATGTGAGCTGTGTGGAACGATTGATCGGGAAGAAAGCCCCCTGGTTTTCCATGGAGGCGCTGGCAGCGGACGGAGAACACTTTACGCGGGTCAGCCTGTCGGATTACGAAGGAAAGTGGCTGGTGCTCTTTTTCTATCCCATGGATTTCACCTTCGTCTGTCCCACAGAGCTGACTGCCTTTTCTGACAGCCGGGAGCGTTTCGCGCAGGCTGGCGCGGAGCTTCTGTGCGTGAGTACCGACAGTGTATATACTCATCTGGCATGGCAGCGGAACGGCCTGGGCAAGCTGGGTTATCCCATGGGAGCCGACCAGACCCTGAAGGTGTGCGACAGCTATGGCGTACTGCTGGAGGAGGAGGGGGTGGCCCTTCGGGGGCTGTTCCTCATTGACCCGGAGCAGAAGGTGCGCTATAGTGTGATCCATGACAACAACATCGGCCGGAACCCCGACGAGGTGCTACGGGTGTTGGCGGCGCTCCAGACCGGCGGCCTGTGTGCCGCGGGCTGGCAGGCAGGGGAGGAGACGCTCCACCCGCAGATTCCGGAGCAGCTCCCGGCTGTGGGTGCCGCCAAGGATGTGCCGGTACAGATCTATACCATGCCTACCTGTAGCTACTGCCGCAGCGTGAAGGAATTTTTGCGGGATGCCGGTGTAGCTTACCAGGAGTTCAATTTGGAGCATGACAAGGCGGGACAGGCCTTTATGAAAGACAGAGGCTACACCGGCCTGCCGGTGACCGTCATCGGCGGGGAGGAGATCGTGGGCTACGATATGCCGCGGATCAAAGCCGCTTTGGGCCTGGGCTGACTGAATGAGGTGACATAGAATGGACTTAATGGATTTTGGACGGGTACAGGAAGGCAAAATGCGCATTGTGCAGGAGATGGTGCCCGGCAAACAGGTGACGCTGGCCCATATCATTGCCAGTCCCGACGAGATTATTTATCAGAAGCTGGGCTTAAATCCCAACGTGGACTATCAGCAGGCCGCCATCGGCATTTTGAGCATGACCCCCTCGGAGATTTCTGTGATCGCGGGCGATATCGCCATTAAAAGCTCCAAGGTGGAGATGGGCTTTATCGACCGCTTCAGCGGCACCTTGATTTTTACCGGGCGGATCTCCAATGTACAGACGGCCATTTCCGCCATTGTCACCTATCTGAAGAACCATTTGGGCTTTACCATCTGTGAGATTACAAGAACATGAAAAAGATCATTTTGATGGGCCGCAGCGAGTGCGGCAAAACCACCTTGACCCAGGCCCTGAAGGGCGATGTGATCCACTACCATAAAACCCAGTACATCAACCACTACGATGTGGTTATCGATACCCCGGGTGAGTACGCGGAAAATGCCACGCTGGCCAAAGCGCTGGCGCTTTATACCTATGAGGCCGATGTGGTGGGGCTGCTGCTCAGCGCCACAGAGCCCTACTCGCTGTATCCCCCCTGTGTGACCGCATGCTGCAACCGGCCGGTGATCGGTATCGTGACGCAGATCGACCACGAGGGTGGAGATCCGGACCGGGCCCATAATTGGCTTGCTTTGGCGGGCTGTGATCCTATTTTCCATGTGAGCTCCTACACTGGAGAGGGGATCTGGCAGATTTTAAACTATCTGCGTGAGCCGGGAGATGTGCTGCCCTGGGACTCCAGGGAAGACGCAGAACGGCCCAGGACGGTGCAGTCCAACAAATACGGCGCCCTTTGAGGTGAGGAGGAACCTTTTTGGATACCCATACATTTCTTCTGACCATGAATCGGGGGAGGTATAACCAGGACGAAGGCCTGGCGGGCAGTTCCTACTGTGTGTTTACCGCTCCGGTGGAGCTACAGGTCACCCAGGACCGCCTGTACCTGGAGGGTGAGAATCTGGTGCTGGAGTTGCTCTATGGCCTTCACGGTGATCCGGGGGCGCTTCGCCTGCGCCAGATAGGTACCAATGTGGTGCTGGAGGAATCGCCCGCCGGCGGGTTTGTCAGGTTTTTGGAGGATAAGCAAGTCAAGTACATCGGCCAGCTCATTATGTATGCCCTGCAATTTAAGATACAGGATCTGTCTGCCTATATATCCGGCTGTGCCGGGGCCATGAAAACGTTGGAGGATGCGCTGGACAACCGGCTGGACAACAGCGGCACGTATCAGCTGCTGGATTTTCGCCGCAGCTATACCCAGTGCGGCAACATGGTCATTGCAGTAAAGGAGATCCTGGCCCATATTGATAAGGGCTATTATCCCATGCAGATGCAGAACAGCTATGTGCTCCAAGGACAGGTCATGCTGGAATTTGAGTTTCTGGAAGAACGGTATGAGCTGACCAAGAACACGGTCATCAAGGACTTTGATACCTATACCTCCATCGTCAACAATAACATCAACCGAAGCGCCCGCCTGCTGAGCCTCATCTCTCTGGGCGGAGTGACCTTAAACTTCCTGTTTGGGGGCCTGTTGGCAGTTAACCCCATTCTAGGTGTGGTGGGCGGCCTGGCCATTGGCGGCCTGTCCGTTGGCGCCAGTATGATGTATCGCACCAACAAGCGGATGGAGCAGCCGCTGGAGCCTGGCCGCCGCCGTCATGCGTTGGGCTTTCATCGAAAGAGACTGACAGCGGAGGAGCCGGTTCAAATGGTGGAAGTGAAACAGAAAGAGGAATAAGCAAAGAAGGCAATCTGCCGCCGCAGCATTCTGCGGCGGTATCTTATCTTTGTGGGAAAAGAAAACATCAAACCAGTGAGGTGGGGAGGAAATGGAACGTTTTTTTGCGGTAAAAGCCAGGGGCAGCACGGTTAAACGGGAGATCATAGGCGGCATTACCACGTTTTTTGCCATGGCCTATATTATTTTTGTCAACCCGAATACACTGTGCGCCAATGTAGGCACGGCGGGGGAGCCCTTTTTTCCCGCAATGCCGGAGGAACTGTGGGGACCGGTCCTGGCGGCCACCTGCGTATCCGCCGCCATTGGCTGCTTTCTGACCGGACTGCTGGCAAATGTCCCATTCGCACAGGCGCCTGGTATGGGGCTGAACGCCTTTTTTACTTACACGGTCTGTCTGGGGATGGGCTACACCTGGCAGGAGGGACTGGCTATCGTTCTGTTGAGCGGGCTTCTTTTTCTGATCATCGCCGTCTCTCCGCTGCGGAAAAAACTGATCCACTCCATTCCTGATTTTCTGAAACATGCCATCTCAGCGGGTATCGGTCTGTTTATCGCCTTTATCGGCCTCTTGAATGTGGGGCTGATCTCCATCGGCGGCGCGGTGCCTGCGTTGCAGCTGTCCATGCTGGTGGATGGGCAGCGGGTCTGGAATACCCAGGGACTGTTGACCCTGATCGGCTTGCTGCTGACCGCTATTTTGATGGCCTTCCGGGTGAAGGGAGCGGTTGTCATCGGCATTGTTGTCACGACCCTGCTGGGATTGCCCATTGGGGTGACACAGCTGCCTGAGACGGTGACGATGGAGCATGTGACCCTGGCCCCTGTGCTCTTCCAGATGGACCTGGGCGGGGTGCTGGTCAAAGGATTTCTGCCTCTGCTGACAGCGGTCATCAGCTTTGCCATTGTGGACTGTTTTGATACTCTGGGCGCCCTTGTGGGTCTGTCCTCCAACGCAGGGTTGGAGGATCAGGATGGAAGGGGAGACCGTGCCCTGATCGCGGACGCTATGGCCACCTGCTGTGGCGCCTGCATCGGCACGTCCACCGTTACCACCTTCGCCGAGTCCTCTACCGGCATCGCGGAGGGGGCCCGGACCGGCCTGAGCTCCATGGTGGTGGGAGTACTGTTCCTGTTCTCTGTGTTTCTGGCCCCGGTGGCAGGGATCATTCCCGCCGCCGCCACAGCCCCCGCTCTGATTATTGTAGGCGTGCTGACCATGCGCAGCGCTGTGTCCATTCCCTGGGATGACATGGAGTGTGCGGTCCCTGCCTTTTTGACCATTGCGGTCATGCCCTTTGCCTACTCCATTTCAGATGGAATTGCCTTTGGCTTTATCAGCTTCAGCCTGATTAAGCTGGTCAGAGGAAAGGGGCGGGAAGTGCCTCTCCTCACCTATGGAATCTCCCTGCTGTTTATCCTGAAATATGTGCTGGGGAATCTGGGCTAGGATACTTTTTTGCTGTCAGATAGACATTTTGAGAAAAAGTAAACAGAACAAAAGCCCGGGGAGGGGTGGCGAATGTTGTATTTTGCCCAAAAGGTGCCTTTTGTTTGTCTGTACTTGTTTTGGCAAAAAATGTGTGCTAACATGACGCTGAATCACAGAGCGTTTTTGCGCACGATATGGAAAGGAGATCATTTTTATGGCCAGCCGTATTGTCCTCAATCCAATTTCTTATCATGGAAAAGGCGCAATTGAACAGATCGTTCCGGAGCTTTCCACCCGTGGATACAAGAAGGCCCTGGTATGCACGGACCCTGATCTGATCCGCTTTGGCGTGGCCGCCAAGGTAACGGATCTGCTGGATCAGGCGGGTTTTGCCTATGATATCTTTTCTGAGATCAAAGCCAACCCCACCATTGAAAACGTACAGGCCGGCGTAGCGGCTTATCAGGCCTCCGGCGCGGATTGTATCGTTGCCATTGGCGGCGGGTCTGCCATGGACACCGCGAAAGCCATCGGCATTATCGTCAACAATCCTGAATTTGCGGATGTAAGATCGCTGGAAGGCGTGGCCCCCACCAAGAAACACGCTGTGTTTACCATTGCGGTGCCCACTACCGCCGGTACCGCCGCCGAGGTCACCATCAACTACGTCATTACCGATGTGGAGAAAAAGCGGAAATTTGTGTGTGTGGACACCAACGATATTCCTGAGGTCGCCGTAGTAGACCCGGACATGATGTCCTCCATGCCCAAGGGCCTGACTGCCGCCACCGGTATGGACGCCCTGACCCACGCCATTGAAGGCTATATTACCAAAGGCGCCTGCGCTATTTCGGATATGTTCCATCTGGAGGCCATCCGCCTGATCTCCCAGCATCTGCGGGGAGCGGTGGATAATACGCCTGAGGGCAGAGAGGGAATGGCACTGGGGCAGTATATTGCCGGTATGGGCTTTTCCAATGTGGGCCTGGGTATTGTCCATTCCATGGCCCATGGTCTGTCGGCTCTGTATGACACGCCTCACGGCGTGGCCTGCGCGATCCTGCTGCCCACCGGCTTGGAGTACAATGCGGAGTATACCGGCGAGCGGTATCGGGCTGTGGGCAAAGCCATGGGCGTAGAGGGGATTGACACGATGCCCCTGGAGCAGGCCCGGGCGGCTACCATTGCCGCAGTCAAGCAGCTGTCCGCCGATGTGGGGATTCCTGCGGACCTGAAGGGCATTCTGAAAGAGGAAGATGTACATTTCTTGGCGGAGTCTGCCTTTGCCGACGCCTGCTGCCCCGGCAATCCCAGAGATACCAGTGTGGAAGAGATCGAGGCACTTTATCGGAGCCTGATGTAATATTTGCAAAAAAGGGGGGTGTCGCAAAACGCGACACCCCCTTAATACTGTCAAAAAAGTGGCTTTGCAGCTTTTTTGACAGTCACAGAGGCGGCATTCCATTTGGAATGCCGCCTTCTGCATCATAGAGAAATCAGAATAGCGCGGCAGACTTATCGGCTCCAGTCCCGGCTGCGTCCCACCGCTTTGTGCCAACCGGCCATCAGGCGTTCCCGCTCGGCAGCCTCCATACGGGGTGCGAAGTTAGTGTCGCACATCCAGAGGTTGCGAATCTCATCGGTATCCTTCCAGACCTGCGTGGCCAGACCGGCCAGATAGGCCGCGCCCAAAGCGGTGGTCTCCCGGATGGCGGGACGGCGCACCTCGCGGTCGATGATATCCGCCTGGAATTGCATCAGGAACTGATCCCGGCTGGCGCCGCCGTCGGCCTTCAGCTGGGTGAGGGGAACGCCGGTATCCGACTCCATAGCGTGGACCAGATCGGCGACCTGATAGGCGATAGATTCCTGAGCGGCCCGGATGATGTGCTCCCGCCGGGTGCCTCGGGTCAGGCCCACCAAAACGCCCCGGGCGTACATATCCCAATAGGGAGCGCCAAGGCCGGTGAAGGCGGGCACCAGGTAGACACCGCCGTTGTCGGGCACCTTCTGGGCGTAATACTCCGCGTCACGGCTTTCGGTGAAGAAACGCATCTCATCCCGCAGCCACTGAATCACCGCGCCGCCTACAAAGACCGAGCCCTCCAGGGCGTACTGAACGGTGCCGTTCCGGCCCACAGCGATGGTGGTAATCAGCCCGTTGTGGCTTTCGCAAGGAGTTGAGCCGGTGTTCATCAGCAGGAAGCAACCGGTACCATACGTATTTTTGGCGTCGCCGGCCTCAAAGCAGGTCTGGCCGAAGAGGGCGGCCTGCTGGTCGCCGGCGATACCGGAAATGGGCACCTTTACGCCCTGAATTTCCGTATAGCCGTACACCTCGCTGGAGGAGCGGACTTCCGGCAGCATGGCCTTGGGAATATCCAGCGCCTCAAGCATGGTGTCGTCCCAGCAGAGACGGTGGATATCATAGAGCATGGTACGGGAGGCGTTGGTCACGTCGGTAACGTGGACCGCGCCGCCGGTCAACTTCCACAGCAGCCAGGTGTCCACCGTTCCGAAGAGGATCTCCCCCCGGCGGGCCCGCTCCCGGGCACCATCCACATGATCCAGGATCCATTTGATTTTGGTGCCGGAGAAATAGGCGTCGGGAACCAGGCCGGTGGTTTTGCGGATATGATCCCCCAGTCCCTGCTCCAGCAGAGCGTCTACGATGCCGGCGGTACGGCGGCACTGCCACACAATGGCGTTGCAGATGGGGCGGCCGGTCTTGCGGTCCCAGAGGATGGTGGTCTCACGCTGATTGGTGATGCCAATGGCGGCAATGTCGGCGGGATTTACGCCGGACTGGGCGATCACCTCCATCATGACCGCGTACTGGGAGGACCAGATTTCCATGGCGTCGTGTTCTACCCACCCTTCCTGGGGGTAGATCTGGGTGAATTCCTTCTGACTGATGCCGATGATGTTTTGTTCCCCATCAAAGAGGATGGCGCGGGAACTGGTGGTACCCTGATCCAGGGAGAGGACGTACTTTTCCATAATAAAACCTCCCAATATGCCACCGCGTTTACAGATCGCGTGTGGCGATAAAATGGACGCCGGTGCCGCAGATATTCGGCACCACAACATCTCCCGTATGTACGGGCGCGGTCAGTTTTACACCATCCAGGCAACGGACCGCCTGCAGGATCAATTCTTTCGGAATAGGGGCACTGGTTTTGACCGGACAGCGGGGATGGGCTCCGCCGCTGCATTGGACGGTGGAGGTGACCACCCGTGTGGGATGGGTCAGCTCTATTTTACCATATTCTTCGCCTCTTGGACAGCCATTTCCGGTCACCTTATAGTCATTTGTTTCGTCCACCTTCAGATGGCAGCCTTTGGGGCAGACAATGCAGATCAGCTCTTTCATTTGGACGCCCCCTCCTGAATCGATACGGTAATATCTTCCTGGGCCCGCTCCAGCAGGACCCTGGGCAGAACAATGTGTTCCATCTCTCCAGGGGCCATGTGTTCCCTGGGGAATTTGGCGATGGTTTGTGCTCCGGAGGTAACCAGGATTTCGCTGTTTTTACAGATCCGGTTGACCCGGAAGAAGAGATCACAATTTTTTTCTACCCGGTTGGGACGGATGTGCTGGGGGACGGTGTAGGTTACGCCGTCGCCATTATTCACCTCCAGAACGGAGTCGCTGGACGGCGCGGCGCCCAGGACATAGTCCGCGGCGGCGCGCCCTGCCCGCTGGCTTTCTGCGGTGACAAAATCCACCAGATCGTGGACGTGGGCCACATTGCCGCAGGCAAAGACACCGGGCAGAGAGGTCTCCATGTTCTCATAGACCACCGCACCGTTGGTCCGGGGGTCCATGCGGATGCCGGCCTGGCGGGTCAGCTCATTTTCCGGAATGAGGCCCACGGAGAGCAGCAGGGTGTCACAGTCAAAGACCATCTCGGTGCCGGGAATGGGCTGGCGGCGGTTATCTACCTTGGAGACCACCACCTGCTCCACACGGTTCCGGCCCCGGATATCAGTAACGGTATGGGAGAGGTAGAGCGGGATGTCATAGTCGTGGAGGCACTGGACGATATTCCGGTTCAGTCCGCCGGAGTAGGGCATGACCTCCACACAGGCCAGGACTTTGGCGCCCTCCAGCGTCATACGGCGGGCCATAATCAGACCAATGTCGCCGCTGCCCAGGATCACCACACGCCGGCCGGGCAGATAGCCCTCCATATTGACGTACCGCTGGGCGGCGCCGGCGGTGAAGATGCCGGCGGGCCGCTGGCCGGGGATGGCGATGGCGCCGCGGGTCCGCTCCCGGCAGCCCATGGCCAAAATGATGGCCTTGGCCTCCTCCACCCGGTATCCGGTGGATTTGCCCACCATGTGGACCTGACGGTCCGATGTAATGGTCAGCACCATGGTGTCCAGCAGGACCTCTACTCCGGTGTCCTCCAGCATGTGGATGAACCGCCCGGCATACTCCGGGCCGGTGAGCTCCTCTTTGAAGTAATGCAGGCCAAAGCCGTTGTGGATGCACTGGTTGAGAATACCGCCCAGCTCCTTGTCCCGCTCCACGATAAGGATATGCTTCAAGCCCTTTTCCCAGGCGGCGTGGGCGGCTGCCAGACCGGCTGGGCCGCCGCCGATGACAATGAGATCATACATGGTTGTTGCCTCCTTTCGTTTCACCCACCAGGAGCCAGCTGCCGTCCTTGTCCTGCACCATATGATCGGGTGTTATGCCCAGCTCCCGGCACAGGATCTCCACCACACGCGGGCCGCAGAAGCCGCCTTGACACCGGCCCATACCAGCGCCCACCCGGCGCTTGACCCCGTCCACAGAGCAGGGAGGAATGGGTCCCCGCAGGGCTTCCAAAATTTCTCCCTCGGTAACGGTCTCACAGCGGCAGATCACCCGGCCATAGGCTGGATGTTCCGCCACCAGCTTGGCCTTTTCCGCCGGGGACAGGTCGTGGAAACGGACCCGGCGGCGCTGGCAGAAGAAATCAGGCTTTTCCTCCAGAGCCAGCCCATCGCCCGCCAGCAGTTCGGCCGCATACTCGGCAATGGCGGGAGCGGCGGTGAGTCCGGGGGAGCAGATACCGGCCAGGTCCAGGAAGTGGGGCGCCGCCATCTCAATAACAAAGTCGCCCCGGTTTGTGGAGGAGCGCACCCCGGAGAAGTTGCGGATGGACTCCCGGAAGTTGACGGAGGGAACGGATTTTTGGGCGGTGGTACGCACAAAGTTCAATCCCTCTGCGGTGGTGCCCACATCCTCATCGGGGACCGGGTCGGCGTTGGGGCCAACGATCAGGTTGCCGTGAACGGTGGGGGCCACCAATACGCCCTTGCCATTAGGGCCTGGGCACTGGAAGATCACATGCTTTACCCGGTCTCCCTCGCTTTTGTCCAACAGGTAATATTGGCCCCGGGAGGGGTGGATCACAAAGGTGGTGGGCGCCGCCATCTCGTGGACTGCCTGGGCAGAAACTCCGGCGGCGTTGATGACATACCGGCTGCGGAAATCCCCCTGGTTGGTGTGGACCAGCCAGCCGCCCTCCACAGGCTCCAGCCCGGTAACGGCAGTCCTCAGATGGAGCTCTGTCCCGTTGCGGACGGCGGTCTCCGCCAGAGCCAGACAATACTCCCAGGGGGAGCAGATGGCGGCGGTGGGGGCGTAGAGGGCGGCAGTTACCTGTTCAGAGAGGTTGGGGTCCATGGCGCGGGCCTCCTCCCCGGTGAGCAGGCGGAGCTCCGGCACGCCGTTGGCCTGGCCCCGGCGGAACAGGTCTTGGAGGGTAGCCTCATCCTGGGGAGAGAAGGCCAGTACGAAGGAGCCGCAGGGCTGGTAAGGAACGTCCAACTGGGCGCACAGCTCTTTGGCCAGGGCGGCGCCCCGCACATTGAGCTTGGCCATCAAGGTGCCGGGCTCCGGGTCGTACCCGGCGTGGAGGATGGCAGAGTTGGCCTTGGTGGTGCCGTCGGCCACGTCATTTTCCCGCTCCAGGATGGCCGTCTTCAGCCGGTAGCGGGAGAGGTGGAAGGCGGTGGCCGCACCGGTGATGCCGCAGCCGATGATGAGTACATCGTACATAAGAAAACCTCCCGATCAGAAAATAAAAAGGAGTGCAAAAAAGAGCAAAACAAAGCCTCCCCCTTTTTTGGGGACGCTTTGTTTCACTCTCATACTCTAGAAACAAAGATACCGGATTTACATGTCCCAAACGTCTGGGTTGGTGGAAGAAACCGCTACCGCGCCGGCGCCCAGAGCGCCGGTCACATCCTCCTTATCAGAGATCAGGCCGCCTGCGATAATGGGCTTCCCCGTTGTCTGGCACAGGCGGCGGATCATTTTGGGCATCAGCCCGGGCAGTACCTCTACCAGATCGGCGGATTCCTGGGAGAAGTGGCGGACAACGTTTTTCAACGCCATGGAATCCAGGAGAAAGACCCGCTGGATAGCCACCAGTCCCAGTTCTCTGGCCCGCTTGGTGAGCGGGGCCTTGGTGGAGATCACGCCGTCAGCGGCGGTATGACGTGCAATAAAGTCGGCAGAGATCTCACGGGCAGACAGCCCGTCAATTAAATCCAGGTGGACAAATGCTTTTTTTCCTTTGCTGTGAATCCGAGCTACTGTATCACCGATGGTCAGGATATCGCCATAGAGAAGAAAGAGAACGGCAACATCGCTGTCCAATGCGGCGTTTAATCCAGCGTCATCCTTGACCGCGGCAATGACCGGTCCATCGGCAAGCAGCTCCAACAGATCCGCGCAATTCATGGTAAGCGCCTCATTTCCGTCCTTGCGGGGGCAGAGAAATATATGAAAAAAGCACAAAGCAACCACAGGCTGCCTTGCGCACTCTATCACTCTGCACAAAGGACACTATCATCATAGCAGGGCAGATTCAGAAAAGCAAGCAGTTTCTGAACCTTGGAGTATTTTCGGAAATAGGGACAAAAATAGAGGAATAGAATTGGGGGAGTTTTACAAGGGGTAGGAAAATGATGGTTTAAAATGAAGTGTTACCCTTTTTTGAGTGCAAAAATGCGGAGTATCACCAACAGACCTTTTCAAATCCTTTAATGATACTCCGCATGGTCCGAGTGTAATTATAGGACTTGGAAAAATCCAGTCATATCAATGGTTTGCAAACAGCAAGCAAGAGGTTTTTATCTAAAAAAATTATTCTTTGAGAATTACGCCGCCCGAGTGAGACTATGGGCGTAACCGTAAAATCTCCCGGCGTATAAAAAGGCCGCCATCTCAGTGCGCAGGCATTGAGATGGCGGTCGGCATTT
>NZ_CALWXV010000002.1 GCF_944385615.1 uncultured Flavonifractor sp.
GTCATGCGGTTGTTGATGGCGCCCTTGCCGGTGATGGTGCCCTTCTTCAGGCCGTTGAAGGCGGTGGCGTCGTCCTTATAGGAGACGATAACCACCTGAGGATCGTTGGTGGCGAATACTTTCTTTGCCTTGCCCTCGTAGAGCTGCTCTTTCTTCTCGTAAGCCATGACGTGACTCTCCTTTATCTTTCTTTTTCTTTATTTACAGTTTATCAGCGATGTGGCGGTCCTTTTCCGCCACTTCTTCCGCCATGCGGGTCTTGAACTGGGCCAGCGTGGCGGACAGCTCCGGGTCGGCCAGGGCCAGCATCTGGGCCGCCAGAATGGCGGCGTTGTCCGCTCCATCCACTGCCACACAGGCTACCGGGATTCCCTTGGGCATCTGCACCATGGACAGCAGGGAATCCAGTCCACCCATCAGGGAGGTTTTGATGGGGACCCCGATGACGGGGAGCGTGGTGTAGGCGGCCAGCACTCCGGCCAGATGGGCGGCCTTGCCCGCGGCGGCGATGATGACGCCAAACCCTTTTTCCGCGGCGTGGGAGGCCAGCTCCTCAGCAGCGGCGGGGGTGCGGTGGGCTGAGATGATCCGTACCTCAGCGGGGATGCCAAAGGATTGCAGACGTTGGATGCAGGGGCGCATGGTCTCCAGATCGGAGTCGGAACCCATAACTACGGCGACCTTCTTGCTCATAAGACCCTCCTGTATACCTAAAAATTTTTCAGGGACGGAAAAAATAAATCAGGGCATCCGGTATACGGATGCCCTGACAGAATCAACCCCTGAGATTGGACAGGTTGGTGCCGTGGATGGACCGCAAGCCAATGCAGAGCCAGTGCAGTGATGACATCCTCGTACCTCCCTGTTTGTATGACCTGTGTAAAATGATATCGGATTTTTTCAAACTTGGCAAGGGTTAAGTAGGAAATTTGTCTGCTTATACAAGTTTGTTGAAAAAAGGCGGGAGTACCTTTGTGGAAGAGGTAGGCCAAACCATCAGCTTCTGCCGTTGACCGCCTGGAAGATCGCCACCGAACGGGGGCCCATGTGCAGTCCGCTGCCGCTGAACAGCGGACTGGCGGCAAAGGGATCTGGATGGGCGGTGTGGAGCACCAGGTTCCAGCGCAGGCCGGAGGGAAGCTCAGGCAGGCCCTGCCAGTGAGACTCCCAGTGGGCATTGACGGCCAGCAGCACCAGGTCGTCGTCGGTGTCGTCCTGATTTCGTCCGGTAAAGAGCACGCCGATCTGCCGGGTCTGTTCATCCATCTTGCCATTCCAGGCCGCGCCGTTGTGGAGGGAGACTGAGGGCCAGCCGCACCGGGCCGGGGCAGTCTCACCCCGGACAATGGGGTGGGCCTTGCGGAAGGCGATCATGCGAGAGACGAAATGAAACAGGTCCTTGTGGCTGTCCAGGCGAGACCAGTCCAGCCAGGAGATCTCGTTATCCTGGCAATAGGAATTATTGTTGCCGAACTGTGTGTTGGCAAATTCGTCTCCCGCCAGAAACATGGGGGTACCCCGGCTGCACAGCAGCACCGCAAAGGCGTTTTTCATCAGCCGGTCCCGGAGGGCCAGGATCTCCGGATCCTCCGTGTCTCCCTCTACGCCGCAGTTCCAGCTGTTGTTGTCATTGGCCCCATCGGTATTGCCCCAGCCGTTGGCCTCATTGTGCTTTTCATCGTAGGAATACAGATCGTATAGGGTAAAGCCGTCGTGACAGGTGAGAAAGTTCACCGAGGCGTTCTGCCGCTGGGAGGGGGGATAGAGATCCGCCGAGCCGGAGATCCTCTGTACCGCCGCCCAGGCCCGGCCGGCGTCCCCCTTCAGGAAACAGCGCAGGTCGTCCCGATATTTTCCGTTCCATTCGGCCCAACGGTTCCAGGAGGGGAAGGAGCCCACCTGATACAGGCCACCGGCATCCCACGCCTCAGCAATCAGCTTGACCCGGCCCAAAATGGGATCGAAGGCCAGACTTTCCAGCAGGGGAGGCTCAGACAGGGGCGCGCCGTCGGTATCCCGGCCCAGAATGGAGGCCAGGTCAAACCGGAACCCATCCACCCGGTACTCCACCACCCAGTACCGCAGACAATCCAGGATAAATTGCCGTACCACCGGATGGTTGCAGTTGAGGGTATTGCCAACACCGGAGAAATTGTAATACTTTCCGTCCGGGGTGAGCATATAGTAGATGTTGTTGTCCAGTCCCTTGAAGGAGAAGAAGGGGCCGTGTTCGTTGCCCTCGGCAGTATGGTTGACCACCACGTCCAGTATAACCTCAATGCCATGTTCGTTCAGCGTGCGGATCAGCCGCTTGAGCTGGGTGCCCTCATGATTGTACTCCGGTGTGGCGGTATAGCTGGTATTTGGGGCAAAGAAGCAAATGGTATTGTATCCCCAATAATTGAGCAGCTGTCGACCGTCTACAATGCGCTCGTCGGCCATCTCATCAAATTCAAAGATGGGCATCAGCTCCACGGTATTGACGCCCAGCTCCAGCAGGTAGGGCAGCTTTTCCAGCATCCCTTCAAAGGTGCCGGGATACTTGACGCCGGAGGAGTCGTGGCGGGTAAAGCCCCGTACGTGGGTCTCGTAGATAATCATATCCCGGAAGGGCAGGTGGGGGTCCCGGAAGGCGCCCCAGTCAAAGATATCCTCTACCACCCGGGCGTGGTAGGAACAGCCGGGGGACTGGTTGCTGCCCCATACGCTCTGACCGGTGACCGCCCGGGCATAGGGGTCCAGCAGGAATTTGGTGCGGTCAAAGATCAGACCCCGGTCAGGGTCGTTGGGGCCGTCCATCCGGTAGGCATATTCAAATTCATAGATATCCAGATCAAAGACGATCATGGAAAAGGTGTTGCCGATGCGGAAGTTGTCCGGAAAGGGAAGCACCGCGAAGGGCTCCTGGTGGGTGCGGTGGAAGAGGCACAGCTCGCAGTAGGTGGCGTTGATGGAGTGAATGGTAAAGCTGACACCGCCAGGTACCACATTGGCGCCGTTGAGCAAAAAGAGACCGGGCCGGACCCGAAATCCGGAGATGATATTGGTGGCGGTCAGCGGCTTGGAAGACAGGGTGGAAGCAGGTTGGGGAACCATGGGAATCGCTCCTTCAGGACGGTGGGCGCTGCAAGAGCTTGCAGCGCCCACCGTTTTTATTTTGCGTAGTAGTTGATCAGGCAGCCAGCCAGCACGATATCCCGCTCTTCACGGGTCATGCCGGGCAGTTTCAGGGTAACGGTGTGCTGTTCGCCATTTTGGAGAAGCACGGCGGGGATCACATCGGCGCCGCTGTCCAAAGCGGTGCGAACGCCGGGGATGTACAGCTGGTCGCCGGGCTGGATGTTCCAGTCCTTCACATCCTCTGCAATGAAGGGAAGCATACCCCAGTTCACTACGTTGGAGCGGTAGCGCTTGGTGGCATACTCGGCGGCCAGGTTGGCCACGCCGCCCAGCACCCGCTGACAGGAAGCGGCTTGCTCCCGTGCGGAGCCGTCGCCGGGCTTGAGGGCCATCACCAGAGAACCCAGTCCGGTGGAGGCGGGATCGTGTCCCATCATGGCCTCCTTTACCTGGGGATCGTCGGGATTGGTGCGGCGCAGCTTCTCCAAGGCCAGCACCGCCTTGGCCCGGGGCACATATTGGGGGTCCTTCCGGCTCAGGGCAAACTCAGACAGCTTGATGGGATTGGAGCGGTAGGAGGAGGTCTCGCCGGAGGGGATCAGCTCGTCGGTAGTAGTCACCGGGTCGTAAATGGCTGAGCACACAGTGAGCAGCAGATTATCGGGCAGAGCCACCTGCTCCGGCCAGTCGGCAATGTTTGGCCCAAAGACCAGTTCCTGGCTGGGGTCGGCTTTGCCTACACCAAAATAGACCCGGGCTTTGTAGGGGGTGTCGTCGTAGGCGAAGGGCTCCACGGCGGGGTCTGCCGGAGGATTGGGCAGTTCGTCTGCGCCGGTGAGCACGCCGCCGTTGAGGGCGGTGGCGGCAATGGACCGGGCATCCATCAGAGCCACATAGGAGACCTGGCCGTCGGAGGGCTTGGACCCCTCCCGGTTGGGGAAGTTGCGGGTGGAATGGCGGATGGAGAAGGCCCCGTTGGCGGGCACGTCTCCCGCGCCGAAGCAGGGACCGCAGAAGCAGGAGCGGATGGAGGTGCCGGCAGCCATAAGGGAGGCGATATACCCTCTGCGGGTGAGCTCCAGATTGACAGGCTGGCTGGTGGGGTAGACCGACAGCCAGAAGGCATCGGAGCCAATGGCGTGACCCTCCAAAACCTGAGCGGCCCGGACGATATTCTGATAGGTGCCGCCGGAACAGCCGGCGATGACCCCCTGGTCCACCACAAACTGGCCGTTATGTACCTTGTCCAGCAGGGAGGCAGGCTTGTTTTTCAGCTTCAGCTGGTGTACGGTGTCCTCATCCACCTGATGGAGCAGATCAGCCATATTCTCCTTGAACTCCTGAATGGTATAGGCGTTGGAGGGGTGGAAGGGCAGGGCGATCATGGGACGGATCTTGTCCAGCTCCACCTGGATAAGTCCGTCATAATAAGCGCCGTCAGCGGGGGCCTGGGGCTTGAACGCATCGCCGCGGCCCAGCACCGCCAGATGATCCTTTAAGGTGTCGTCAGCCACCCATACAGAGGAGAGACAGGTGGTCTCGGTGGTCATGACGTCGATGCCGGAGCGGTAGTCCATAGACAGGTTCTGTACACCGGGGCCAAAGAATTCCATCACAGCATTTTTGACGGTGCCGTCCTTGAAGGTGGAGCGGATGAGCTCCAGAGCCACGTCCTGGGGACCCACGCCGGGGATGGGAGCGCCGGTGAGATAGATGGCAATCACCTTGGGATAGGAGATGTTATAGGTTTTTTTCAGCAGCTGCCGGGCCAGCTCGGGTCCGCCCTCGCCGATGGCCATGGTGCCGTAGGCGCCGTAGCGGGTGTGGGAGTCGGAGCCCAGAATCATCTTGCCGGGGGCGGCATACCGCTCCCGCATATAGGAGTGGATGACGCTCTGGTGGGCGGGGACAAACTCACCGCCGTACTTCTTGGCCGCAGACAGACCGAATACATGGTCGTCCTCGTTGATGGTGCCGCCCACAGCGCACAGGGAGTTGTGGCAGTTGGTGAGCACGTAGGGCAGCGGAAACTCCTTCATGCCGGAGGCCCGGGCGGTCTGAATGATGCCCACATAGGTGATATCGTGAGAAGCCATGGCGTCAAACTGGATGGCCAGACTGTCCATGGAGTCGCCGGTGTTATGGGCCTTCAGAATGGAATAGGCCATGGTGCCCTTCTTTGCTTCCTCCGGACTGGGCAGACCGGCGGCAGGACCGTCCTGCGCGGGCAGGAAGGCGTTATTCTTATAGTACACGCCCTGACGGGTGATGTTCAGCATACGATTCCCTCCGATGCTCTTGAATTATGTTTCATCATACCAATTTTTTCACCGGAGCGCAAGAGATTTGTCCTTCTTTTGGCAAGGGGAGGAAAAAAGAGGAATAAAATTATGTTAACTATTATGGGGGAGAATCCTTGACGGAATGGTAGGAAATAGGGTAGAATATGATAAAAAAGCATAAGATGAGACGAGGGAAATACATGAAAAAACAAATCATGTCGGCCTTGCTGTTGCTGGCGCTGCTGATTGGGGCGTTACCTGGGACGGCAGCGGCCGGAATGGAGCGGATCACAGTCCGATTTTATGATGAGGCAAGCGGCAGCTATGGACAGCCTGTCGTAACCGACCGGGTCAATCTGACACTGGATGGCGCTCCGTTGGTGCCGGAGGATGTGCCGGCTCTGATCCAATATCCGGCAGGCAGCCAAAATGGCCGCACGCTGGTTCCGGTCCGGCTGATCTCCGAGGCGTTGGATGCTACGGTGACCTGGGTGCCTGAAACCAGACAGGTTATCATCCTGCGGGAGGGGAGCACCATTGTGCTGACGTTGGGCTCCGCCACCGCGCTGGTGGATGGCCGGAAGATACAGCTGCCCGACGGTGTACCCGCAGGAGTGGTGAAATGGGAGGGGAAGGAGAGTACCATGGTACCTCTGCGTTTCGTCTCCGAACAACTGGGCGCTGATGTGGAGTGGCTGGGGGAGACCGGTACGGTAGCCATCACCACTCCGGTTCAGCAGCCTGACCCTGTGCAAACCCCCACACCAACTCCAACTCCTACGCCTACGCCAACCCCTACACCAGAGCCAACTCCTGTTCAGCCTTCGGTTGGAGACCTGGGACAAGTAACAGGGTTGTCCTTTGACCAGACCGCCCAGATCCTTACCATTTCTGCGGACCATGCGCCGAATTACCGGATCACAGATCTGGGGGACCGGCTGGTGATCGACCTGCTGGGGGCGGTGTATGCGCCTGCTGTAGGAAATGAGCTGACCATTCCGGTGGAGAGTACAGCCATTGAGACGATACGCTGCTACCAGCATGAGGATAGCTTGGGGTATGGCTATCCCCATACGCTGCGGATTGTGCTGGATCTGGCCGCCGGTGTCAGCTATGCCCAGAACCTCTCGGTGACAGCCGGAGGCAATCAGGTGCGGATCGGTGTGACCCAACAGCCAGAGCAGCCTGATCTGCCTGTGGTGGACCCAGAGAAGATCACCATTGCCATTGATCCCGGTCATGGCGGCAATCAGCCCGGCGCGGTTTATCCAGATGCCTATGGAAATGATGTAAAGGAAAAAGACCTGACGCTTCCCATGTCCCTGATGCTGGCGGATATTTTGGAAGCCCGGGGCTACCATGTGGTGCTTACCCGGACCGGGGACGACTCGATCGGTTTGTCCGAGCGGGCTCAGATCGCCAATGCGGCCCAGGCGGAGCTTTTTGTCAGTATCCATTGCAATGCCCTGGACCGGAACGACTATGAGGGTATTTTCACCTATTATTATCCCAACAGCACCCGAGGCGAGGCCTTGGCCAAGCAGGTACAGGCGGGTGTGGTGACAGCCACCGGTGGAATCGGGCGGGGAACACCCTCTGCCAACTTTCAGGTATTGCGGGAGACCACTATGCCAGCCATTTTGGTGGAGACCGGATTCATGTCCTGTCCGGCAGAGTTGGCGCGGCTGTGTGATGCGAATTACCAACAAAAGCTGGCAATGGGCATTGCAAACGGGATAGATGCCTATTTGAATACCCAGTCATAAATATGAAAATGCGGAGTATGCAGTGAGAGACGCATACTCCGCGTTTTTT
The DNA here is from genome assembly GCF_944385615.1 of uncultured Flavonifractor sp. GTDB lineage: Bacteria > Bacillota > Clostridia > Oscillospirales > Oscillospiraceae > Flavonifractor. The sequence continues at coordinate 7,218 of NZ_CALWXV010000002.1, forward strand.
GCGGCGAAAAGAGAATTCAGGCGTGATAACCCAGTTCGGCCAGCATACGGGCCAATACCTGCATCCGCTCTCCCAGCAGGTCTCCGTCACGGGCCAGCGCATCCCGAAACAGGGCGATATCCTCATCAATATGGTCGTTTCCGGTGCATACCTCCACCGTCATTGCGTCGCCCTGAAGGCCCACCCGGTCGATCTGCGGGTGGGTAGGATCGTACAGAGTGGGGAAACGGTAGCTCTCCTCCCGGATATAGTGGACGGCCCGACAGGTGAGAATGGCCAGATCCAGCACACGGTGGAGGGGGAGCTCTTCCGACTGGCGGGACCACTTCTCGCCGGTGTGCCGCCATACCTTGGCGGAGATATCCACCCGGCCCCGGTCATTCCACTGAGCAAGCCCCAGACTGAGGCCCTGGGCATCGGTCTGGTAGGCGTTTCGACCGTCAATGTTGCCATAATCCTCCGCCACAAAGACCGGCTTGTGCTTTAGATTGGTTGGAATCTGCATAGGAATACTCCTCTCATTATAAAACTACTAGATTACTAAATTACTAAATGAGTAATGGGAGTATAGCATACAGAAAGACAGACGTCAAGTTGGGTTACTTGCCCGGAAAAGGATATAAAAGGGGTGCCGCAATATGCAGCACCCCTTTTATAGATATGGGTTAATCCTTGTGGTCCTCTACAATCTCGCCGCTGCGGAAGGCCTGGAGCAGATCCATCAGGTCGTCGATCTGTTCCTGGAGCTGGTGGCCCACATCAGTGCCGGCGATCTTCAGACGGGATTCCAACCGTTCAAACACCACCGAGGAGGAGGCGATATCCTGATTTTCTCGGATGGCGTTGGCCCGGCCCACAAAGGGCTCGTGGGACACCAGCCGGAAGCAGGCGGAATTATAGATGAGCGTATAGCCGGCAATGCCGGTGGTCTTTTGGTAGGCTTTGCAGAAGCCGCCGTCAATGACCAGCAGTTTGCCCCCGGCCTTCATGGGGCTTTCGCCCTTTTTGGATTTCACTGGAATATGGCCGTTGATGATGTGACAGTGGGGACCTTCCAGCCCGAACTGCTTGAGCAGGAATTCACATACCGCCGGGTCGTTGTAGAGCTGATAGTAGGCGTTTTTGGGCTCGGTCCAGGTGGACTCGTCCAGGATGAGCCGCCGCTCAAAGGTGGTCATCCGGTCCCGGCCGAAGATGGGGCTGTTGCGGCCTGCCCACAAAAACCACAGAAAGTCCATGCCGAACTCCCGTTCCTCAGTACCTGGCTTGCTGTAGTAGGCCCGGCGGGCGTTGGTGTCGGCGTAGTCCAGGAAAGCCTTGCCCGACAGGGTCTTGCCTCCGATGGTAAAGACCTGGAGCTTGCCATCCTCGGTCATGGGGATGCAGCCGTGGAAGAGCAGGTTGCCATTATAAACCTTGTACAGACTGCCCTTGGAGTAGAGGAACCGGATATGGCGCTGGAGCTTTTCACTATGGAGGAAGGAACTGGTGAGCTGGTTGATGAGTTGATCCTCCTCAGTGGTGAGGGCATAGGGGTCTTTTCGGTCCACGGTGGGGAAGTCCACGTCTTCCAGAGGATAGGTGGTGCCGTTGATGGTGATGCACTTATTCTCATAATCGATCTTGTCCAGCAGAAGCCGGTCAGACATGCCGAAGCATGGGTTGCGCAGGACCTTTTGTCCCTCCAGCTTGAACAGAATAATGGTGATGGCCTTGTGCATCCGGGCGGCCAGCAGCTTGTCCTTTTCCGTATAGTGGGCGGCGTCTTCGTTGGTGAGCTTGACCTCAAAGCGGTGGATATCGCAGTCCTTGTACACCTCGTTGGCAAACACTGACAGGGGGCGCAGGGAGATACCGTAGCCGGTTTCGATGACCTCCAGGTTGTTGTAGCGCAGAGAGTTTGCCAGAACAGTGGCCACCAGGGTACGGGAGCCGGAGGCCGCCCCCATCCACAGTACGTCGTGGTTGCCCCACTGAATGTCCACGCTGTGGTACTCCATCAGGGAGTCCAGAATGATGTCCGCCCGGGGTCCGCGGTCAAAGATATCGCCTACCAGGTGCAGGTGGTCCACAGCCAGACGCTTGATGAGTTCGCACAGCTGTACCAGGAAGTTGGAAGCGCGGTCGATGTCGATGATGGTGGAGATGATATTCTCATAGTAATCCCGCTTATCCGTGTCCTCGTAGTGGGTGTGGATCATTTCATCAATGATATAGGCATACTCCGGAGGCATGGCCTTACGCACCTTAGAACGGGTATACTTGGAGCTTACCAACCGGCACATCTCAATCAGACGGTGGAAGGTGATGCGGTACCACTCCCGCATATCGGGGGTCTCCCGCTCGATCTCCTCCAGCTTCTCTTGAGGATAGTAGATGAGAGTGGCCAGCTGGTCCAGATCGGCTTTGGAAACAGTGGTAGCAAAGAGCGTGTCCAGCTTTTCCCGCACCACGCCGGAGGCCGAATTCAAAATATGCAGGAAGGCCTCATACTCCCCGTGAACGTCAGAGATAAAGTGTTCCGTGCCCTTGGGCAGGTTTTGGATGGCGTGCAGGTTGATGATCTCGGTGCTGGCTGCCTGGACGTTGGGGTATTGCCGGGCCAACATCTTCAGGTAGTGGAGATTTTCCGGACGGTATGCTTTTTTGGTTGTCATGGAGGAGCCTCCTTTTGAATTTGCGAAATGGGAAGTTTACCTTATTATCCCACGTTGAGACTCAGGTTGCAAGTGGAAAACCTGTGAGTAAGGAAGACTTGACGGGAAAATGGGGCGGATTATAATGAGGGTACCAAGCTGTTACTTTGATGACAGAAAGATAGAGAGGAGGAAAGAGCTGTGAGAGAACTAAGACGTTTATTGGCCTATCTGGGTCCCTACCGTTGGGACCTGTTGATGGGCGGCCTGCTGGTGCTGATTGAGACAGCCTTTGAGCTTGTGATTCCGGTGCTGATGGCCGACCTGATTGATGTGGGTGTGGAGAACCAGGACCTGCATTATATTGTAGGGAAGGGAATTCAAATGGGGGTGTGTGCGCTGCTGGCTCTGGTGACCGGTCTGCTGTATGCCCGTTTTGCAGCCCGGGCGGCCTACGGCTGGGGGGCTAATATCCGAGAAGCCCAATACGAGCGGGTCCAGAGCTATGGGTTTTCCAATCTGGATAAATTTGAAAGTTCCTCTCTGGTTACCCGTATGACCACCGATGTGACGGTGCTTCAGAACGCCATCAACGGCGGCTTGCGGCCTTTGGTGCGCAGCCCGGTGATGCTGGTAATGGGCCTTGGTCTGTCCTTCTGGATGAATGCCAGGCTGGCTTTGATTTTTGTGGTGTGCGCTCCCATTCTGGGACTGATCCTCTTTTTTGTGGTGCGTAAGGTGGCCCCCATGTATGGGCGGCTTCAGAAGGCTATGGACCAGCTCAACAATGTGGTGCAGGAGGGTCTCACCGCCATCCGGGCGGTAAAGGCTTTTGTCCGGGGGGAGTACGAGGAGGAGAAGTTCCGCAGCGTCAATGAAGAGCTGATGGAAACCAGCCAGCGTACCTTCCATTTTGCGGTGCTCAATCTACCTGCCTTCCAGTTTACCATGTATACTGCCATTGTCCTGATCCTGTGGTTTGGCGGCGGTATGATTTTAAAGGGGAGTCTTCAGGTGGGAGAGCTCACCGGCTTTCTCAGCTATGTGCTTCAGGTGATGAACTCCTTTATGATGATCTCAAATGTATTTCTGCTGCTTACCCGCTCTCTGGCCAGCGCCCACCGTGTTGCAGAGGTGCTGGATGAGGACCCGGCCCTGACCGACCCGGCGGAGCCGGTGGGGGAGGTGCCAGACGGCAGTGTGGACTTCGAGAAGGTCTCCTTTAAGTACCGTGCCGATGCCAGAGAATATGCCCTGTACGGGGTGGACCTGCACATCAAAGCAGGCCAGACTGTTGGTATTCTTGGGGGTACCGGGTCCGCCAAGACCACCCTGGTCCAGCTTATTCCACGGCTGTACGACGCCACCGATGGGACTGTGAAGGTGGGTGGACATGATGTAAAGGAATATGATCTGGCGACTTTACGAGATGCGGTGGGTATCGTGCTCCAGAAAAATGTTCTTTTCTCCGGCACTGTCCGGGAAAATTTGCAATGGGGAGATTCAAACGCGGATGACGAAACGCTGTGGGCAGCCTGTCGGGCGGCCTGTGCCGATGAGTTTTTGCGGCGGATGCCTGATGGTCTGGATACTGATTTGGGACAGGGGGGCGTCAATGTCTCCGGCGGACAGAAGCAGCGGCTTTGTATTGCACGGGCTCTGCTGAAGCGGCCGAAAATTTTGATCTTTGACGACTCCACCAGTGCGGTGGATACCGCCACCGAGGGTAAGATCCGGGCCGCTCTGGCCAGACTTACTAGGGTGACCAAAATCATCATTGCCCAACGGGTGACCTCGGTGATGTATGCCGATCTTATCGTTATTCTGGAGGACGGAAGGGTTCATGCTGCCGGTACCCATCAGGAGCTGTTGGATCATGATCCTATCTACCAGGAGATCTACGCATCCCAGATGAAAGGAGGGGAGGACCATGGCCAGACAGCTCAGTGCTAAAAAGCCCAGGCATCTGGGCTATACCATCCGCACCCTTATGTCCTATTTGGGACGGCATAAGTTTTTGCTGCTGGTGGTAGCGGTACTGGTGACCATCAGCGCCCTGGCTAACCTGCTGGGTACCTACATGATCCGGCCGGTGGTAAACAATCTGGCTGGTGGCGGAATGGAGGCTTTGCTCCAAGGGGTAGTTCTTACCGCGCTCATCTATCTGGCGGGGGCGCTGGCGGCCTGGGGGTATACCCAGACTATGGTAAAGGCGGCCCAGAAGGTACTCTTTGATATCCGACGGGATCTGTTTGCCCACCTTCAGAAACTGCCCCTGCGCTTTTTCGATACCCGCCGTCATGGCGATGTGATGAGTTACTTTACCAATGATGTGGATACCATTTCCGATGCATTGAATAACAGCTTCGCTATGGTGATCCAGAGCTTTATCCAGGTAGCGGGTACCTTGACCATGCTGTTTATTCTCAATTGGCGGCTGACTTTGGTGGTAACCGTGTGCTATGCGGTCATGTTCCTCTATATTCGCTTCAGCGGGAAGCGGAGCAAGGCCTATTACCGAACGCAGCAGGGTGCGCTGGGCGATTTGGACGGCTATATTGAAGAGATGGTAGCTGGACAGAAGGTGGTCAAGGTATTCAATCATGAGGAGGAGAATCTGCGCCGCTTCCGGGAGAAAAATGAGACTCTCCGTAAGGCGGGGACTGGGGCCCAGGGTTATGCCGCTACCATGGTCCCGGCGGTGGTGAGTATTTCCTATATCAACTATGCCATTGTGGCCGCCCTGGGAGGCTATATGGCTATGGCTGGGATGACCGATGTGGGCAGTCTGGCCAGTTATCTGGTATTTGTCCGACAGGCGGCCATGCCCATCAATCAGTTCACCCAACAGAGTAATTTTTTATTAGCTGCCTTGGCAGGCGCCGAGCGGGTTTTTGAGGCTATGGACCAAACCCCGGAGGTAGACGAGGGTCAGGTAAAACTGGAAAAGCAGGGGGATGGCTGGGTCTGGCGGAAGCCGGATGGTTCAACAGTCCCTCTGCGGGGAGATGTGCGCTTTGAGGGAGTGACCTTTGGATATGATGCAGGTCACCCCATCTTGAAAGAGATCAGTCTCTTTGCCAAACCAGGCCAAAAAATTGCCTTCGTTGGCTCAACCGGTGCGGGCAAAACCACGATTACCAATCTGATCAACCGGTTTTATGATGTTCAAAAGGGTGCGGTGACCTACGATGGCATCGATGTAAAGGAGATTCAAAAGGATGATCTGCGCCGCTCTTTGGGTATGGTGCTTCAGGATACCCACCTCTTCACCGGAACGATCGCGGATAATATCCGTTTTGGAAAACTGGATGCCACCATGGAGGAAGTGGAGTGGGCGGCAAGAATCGCCAACGCCGACTCTTTTATTCGTCGTCTGCCCCAAGGATATGATACGATGGTGACAGCAGATGGGGCCAATCTGTCCCAGGGACAGCGGCAGCTGCTGGCTATTGCCCGGGCGGCGGTGGCCGACCCGCCGGTGCTCATTCTGGATGAAGCTACCTCCTCCATTGATACCCGTACAGAAGCCCTCATTGAAAAAGGCATGGACCAGCTGATGGAGGGGCGGACCGTGTTTGTCATCGCCCACCGGCTGTCCACCGTCCGCAATGCCAACGCCATTATGGTGCTGGAGCATGGGCAAATTGTGGAGCGGGGCAGCAATGAGGATCTGCTGGCCCAGCAGGGGGAATATTATCAGCTTTACCACGGGATATTTGAGCTGAGCTAAAGGGGCATATAAAAAGGACGCCGTACGGCGTCCTTTTTATATGCTATATCAGAACAGATGAATAGTGGTAATCAGGCCGGAGAACACGATGGAAACAGTGGAGCACAGCTTGATCAGAATGTTCAGCGAGGGACCGGAAGTGTCCTTGAAGGGATCGCCTACGGTGTCGCCGATGACGGCGGCCTTGTGGCAGTCGGAGCCCTTGCCGCCGTGGTGACCGGCCTCAATGTACTTCTTGGCGTTGTCCCAGGCACCGCCGGCGTTGGACATGAATACAGCTACCACAAAACCGGTGACAGTGACGCCGCCCAGCAGACCAACAACAGCCTCAGCGCCCAGAATCAGGCCCACTACAACGGGAACCACGATGGCCAGCAGGGAGGGGAGAACCATCTCATGCAGAGCGCCCTTGGTACACAGATCCACACAGGAGGCATAGTCGGGATCGGCCTTGCCCTCCATAATACCGGAGATCTCCCGGAACTGACGGCGGACCTCCACCACGATGGACTGGGCGGCCCGCTGCACGCCGCTCATGGTGAGGGCAGCAAAGATAAAGGTGAGCATGGCGCCCACAAACAGGCCTACCAGTACAGCGGGATTGGTGAGGGACAGGTCCATGGCATGGTCCAGCTTGCCTTTGACCACGTCCACATAGGAAACCAGCAGGGCCAGGGCGGTGAGGGCGGCGGAGCCGATGGCAAAGCCCTTACCGGTGGCGGCGGTGGTATTGCCGAGAGAGTCCAGAGCGTCGGTACGGTTACGAACCTCCTCGCCCAGGCCGCTCATTTCAGCGATGCCGCCGGCGTTGTCAGCCACGGGACCGTAAGCGTCGGTAGCCAGGGTGATGCCCAGGGTGGACAGCATGCCGACAGCGGCGATGCCGATACCATACAGGCCCTTGGAGAACAGCAGGTCATAGTTTTCGCCGCCGGTGGTCAGGGAACCGCCCGCAGCCAGGAAGGAGACGATGATGGCGATGCCGATGATGATGATGGGGGCGGCAGTAGACAGCATACCTAGAGAGATACCGCCGATGATGGTGGTGGCAGCGCCGGTCTCGGTGGAGTCGGCCAGCTTCTGGGTGGGCTTATAGGTGTCAGAGGTGTAGTACTCGGTAAAATAGCCGATGGCACAGCCCGCTACCAGACCGGCCAGAATGGCAATGTAGGGACCCCAGGAGCCCATGATAAAGTAAGTGATGGGAGCGGCGGCAATAGCGGCCAGAATAGCGGCGGTGTAGGTACCCTTCCGCAGGGTAGCCAGCAGGGATTTTTGGGTGGCGTTCTCCTTGGTACGCACCAGGAAGCTGCCCAGCACAGAGCAGATCACGCCCACTACGGCGATGACCAGAGGGAGCAGCATGGCGTTCCAGGTCAGATTGTCGGAGGCATAGGCGGCAGCACCCAGAGCGAAGGTGGCCAGGATGGAGCCCACATAGGACTCGTACAGGTCAGCGCCCATACCGGCCACATCTCCCACGTTGTCGCCTACGTTATCAGCGATGGTGGCGGGGTTGCGGGGATCATCCTCAGGGATACCGGCCTCCACTTTGCCCACTAGGTCAGCGCCTACGTCGGCGGCCTTGGTAAAAATGCCGCCGCCGACACGGCCAAATAGAGCCATGAAGGAGGCGCCCATGCCGAACATGACCATGGTCTGGGCGATCTTGGCGGCCTCAAAATGGGCGATGTACTTGAGCACATGGAACCAGATGGACACGTCCAGCAGGCCCAGGCCGACCACGGTAAAGCCCATCACGGCGCCGGAGGAGAAGGCCACGTTCAAGCCACGGTTCAGACTTTCATGGGCGGCGTTGGCAGTACGGGCGTTGGCAGAGGTGGCGATCTTCATGCCGACAAAACCGGCCAGGCCGGAGTAAATACCACCGGTCAGGAATGCAAAGGGAATAAACCAGTTATCCAGCATATTTCTCCAGGCCAGCAGAAGCAAAATAACGAAGACAATAATAAAGATCTTTGCGACTGTGGTATACTGACGCTTAAGATAGGCGTTAGCGCCTTTGCGAATGGATGCAGCGAGCTTTTGCATCAATTCAGTGCCCTCTGAAAACTTTAGTACCTTTCTTGCTTGTGCTACGGCGAAGATTAGGGCGATAATTGCACCCACTAGACCGAGCCAAAAGAGGTTTTCAATCATCTTATCCAACTCCTTTAGTTCGGAAAGCCATTGCAGCGCAAGGCTTTCCGGTTTTTCAGACATCTTTATAATACCCCAAAACGCATCTGCTTGGCAAGAGTATTCAAAAAAAGAAAGCGTCAAATCCTAGGATTTGACGCTTTGGCTAAAATAGAATGGAGAGTTTAAGAACGCTTCCATGCATTTCCGCTAAAGAGAACCAAAATAGGCAAAATTTCAAGACGGCCAATGATCATACACAAAGAGAGCAGCAGCTTGGAGAAGGGGGAGAAGAAGGCGTAATTGCCCATGGGACCCACCAGCTCCAGGCCGGGGCCAATGTTGCCGATACAGGAGACCACTGCGGTAAAGGTAGTACCGAAGGAGTTATTGTCTACCGATATCAGAAGGGTGGCCCCTAAGGTGATAAATATATAGGCGGCAAAAAATATATGGACGGAACGCAAAGCCGGCTCATCCACTACCCGGCCATCCAGCTTGACCACATTGACCACTCTGGGATGGATCACTTGCTTGATCTCACGCCGGATGCACCGACCCAGCAGAAGGACCCGGGAGCACTTGATGGCGCCGCCAGTGGACCCGGCGCAGGCGCCAACGAACATCAGTAGGACCAGCAATACTCTGGAAAACTCCGGCCACTGGTTAAAGTCCGTGCTGGCAAAGCCGGTGGTAGAAATAATGGAGCCGACTTGGAATGCGGCGTGACGAATGGATTCACCAACGGTTGGATATAGATTCCAGATGTTGAAGGTGATCAGTACAATGCTAGCAAAGACCACAATGAGGAAAAAACGCAGCTCGTCACTCTTCAGGACCTGCTTCACCTTGCCGCACAGCAGTAAGAAATAGAGGGAAAAATTCACAGAGAACAACAACATAAAAATGGTGATGATGATCTCAATGGCCGGGCTATTGTAGGCGGCAATGGAAAGATTGCGGGTGGAGAAGCCGCCGGTACCGGCAGTGGCGAAAGAGTGTACAATGCTGTCATACCAGGGCATTCCGGCGATACGGAGCGCGATAATCTCAATAGCCGTCATACCGCAGTAGATTCCATAAAGGATCTTGGAGGACTGGCTGCTTTTCGGAACCAGCTTACTGACCACCGGACCGGGGCTTTCGGCCTTCATTAAGTGAAGGGTGCGGGAACCCAAACTGGGCAGCAGGGCGATGGTGAGGATCAGTACGCCCATGCCTCCCAACCAGTGAATAAAGGAGCGCCAGAACAGAATGCCCCTGGACAGGGGCTCTACCGCTGTCAGAATGGAGGCGCCGGTTGTGGTAAAGCCGGAGACCGCCTCAAAAAAGCAGTCGATATAAGAGGGAAAGAAGCCGCTGAAGTAAAAGGGAAGCGCGCCGAAAGCGCCCATCAGCAGCCAGATCAGGGCTACAGAGAAAAAACCTTCCCGGGGGAAAAAGTGGTCGTTGCTGTGTAGAAGGGAGAGGGCAAAGCCGATTATCATGACCAAGGGAATGGTAAAGAGGAAGGGTGTAGGGTCCTCCTGGTAGAAAAGGCACACCATAAGGGTAATCAGCATGGATACGGCCTCTACCATCAGGGCCTTACCTGTTACTTTAAAGACCAGTCTGAAATTCATTGCGCCGCCCCCAGATCCAGCAGGGAGTCCTCATAGATATCGTTGAGGTCCAGAATACCGTGGTTGCGGGAGATCAGAATCACCGTATCGCCGGAAGAAATAGAGGAGGAGCCGTCCGGGATAATGATCTGGCCCTTGTGAACCAACACGGCAATCAAAATGCCCTTTTTCAGGCGCAGATCCTTCAAAGGAATCCCCTGATTGCGGGTGGTGTCGTTGGCGATAAATTCCAACGCCTCAGCGTGACCATCGCAAATCTTATACAGCGCGTTCATCACACTGCCTTTGGAGTTCTGCATCCCACGGACCACCTGAAGGATTTGGCTGGCCGTGATGAGCTTGGGAGAGATGATGCTGTCCAATCCGGCGGCGTGAGCGATACCGGTATAGTTTTGCCGGTTGGCCTTGGCTACCACTTTCTTGACACCCTGCTGCATGGCGTAGAGGGAGATAAGGATATTGTCCTCGTCCCGGTCAGTCAGAGCAATGAACGCATCAGACGCGCTGGCGTTTTCCTCCTCCAGCAGCTCCTGGTCGGTGCCGTCTCCTTGAATCACCATGGCGTGGGGGAGAACATTGCTGAGATGGCGGCATCGCTCCGGTTTGCGCTCTACGATTTTCACTCGCATACCCAGTTTAAGTAAAATAGAGGTAAGATAATGGGCGATGCGGCCGCCGCCAATGATAAAGGCAGAGTGCAGCTTTGGTGTGTGTCGCCCCAGAAGACCGAAGAAAGCGGTAAGTCCGGCGGGCTGTCCCACCAGATAGAGCCGGTCACCTACCCTGGGAATAAACGTGCCGTCAGGAATAATGACCTCGCCGTCCTCCCGCTCTGCCGCACACAGGAGCATGGGCAAGTCCCGAATCTTGCTGGTCTGCGCGGACAAAGGCTGATCGGCGATGAAATCGCCCTCCCGGACCCGGAAACCGATCAGTTCCACCCGGCCCCGGCAGAAGGTCTCGATATTGGCGGCGCTTGGGAACCGCAGCAGCCGGGAGATCTCCACGGCGGTGGCGTTTTCCGGATTGATGGCCAAATCAATGCCAAGCTCCTGTTTCATCTGGGCAAGTTCCATGGCGTATTCCACATTGCGCACCCGAGCGATGGTGAACTTGGCGCCAAGCTGCTTGGCCGTCAGGCAGCATACCATGTTGACCTCATCCAAGCCGGTGACTGCGATCAAAACATCCGCAGATGCCACACCAGATTCCCTTAGAGCGGAAATGGACGCGCCGTTGCCCTTGACACACATCACGTCCAGAGACTCCGAAGCCCGGCGCAACGCGTCGTCATTGGTATCAATAATGGTAACATTATGCTCCTCCTGGGAGAGGTGTTCCGCCAGAGTGAAGCCAACATTTCCGTCTCCCACGATGATGATTTTCAAACTGCACTCATCCTTTCGGGATACTACAGTATCCACGTACGATAATGTCTGCCGGTCTTTCAAAGAACAGGTTGTATGATGATACACCCGGCCCCCGAGAAACCAGTTCCTGCATAGGCATTCCAATTGTAACGTTCATCTTAACGCAATCTTTCAGCAGATGCAAGTCCTCTTTCATAAATCTCAGTGTCTTGACAAAAAAGATAGAAGAAACGCCAACAATCCTGCCGGGTCAAATCCGGCAGGATTGTTGGCAAACCAGCAGATTATACGGTCCACTCACCATGGATGATGCCGACTAGATACCAATCGTTTTCCCATACTTCAAAGACCAGTTTGAGGGAACACCAGTCAAACCCCTCCAGTTCGGGATCAATGCCGGGAAAGTGGTATTCCACAAAGCGGCCGTTCGGATAGGCTGCCGCCGCGTTTTCCAACGCGTTGCCGCTGATGAGCACCGTATCAATACCCACTTGAGGGGCCTCGGTATAATCCACATTAAACACATAACGATCAAAATATTCTGTTCCGGTACAGCGGATTGGATTCCCAGAGCCGTCATAAAGTCCCCAGAGATAGACCTGATCATCCGTAGCCAGCTTGGCCACGCTGGCCTGGGTCAGCACGTTGTCGCAGGAAGGGTCTACGGTAGAATAAGGGGTCAGTGTCACACCCCGTTGGGGATGCACCAGTTCAGATAGCGCGGCATAGTCCTCTGCTTTCAGCGCTTCCAGAACCTGACCGGCTCGCTCCAACAAATGGGAATTATCCTCAATATCCAGTGAAGGTTGTAAAGATGCTGTAGCGGCGGCTCGGTTACTTTGTCCGGGTTGAGAGCCGGTGGGGGAGAGGACTGCTTTGCTGGTCTGTGACGAAACAGCGCTATGTCCTACCAGACAGCCCAGTACCAACCCGCATACCAGCGCCAGGGAGGACATCAGAATGGCTTTTTTAATCAGATGTTCCTCCTTTCTATGTGGGTTTGGAAGACAAAAGAAGACGATTGCCTATCACACAACCGGCCTGTGATCTCCTCAACGAAGACCATTGTAAAATAAGAGAATTAAAAAAGCAACAACAAAACGTTACAATTTCATGCTGGATTTGTGCATCTTGTAAACGACAAGAAGAACTGGTATAATGGCACCTGTCAAAAGAACAATGATGGCTTGATTTTAAAAGACCTGGCCTCACGATCCATGTGGTTTTGATGTCTGAGGAGGTAATGACAAATGCATGAACATGAACTGCAATTTCATATTAAATGTAAGGCGGGGGATGTGGGCCGCTACTGCTTTTTGCCCGGAGACCCAGGCCGGTGTGAGAAGATTGCCGCCTACTTTGATAATCCTGTCAAAATCGGGAGCAACCGGGAATATACGATCTATACCGGTACTCTGCTTGGGGAGAAGGTGAGTGTCTGCTCCACCGGTATTGGAGGCCCCTCCGCTGTTATCGCTATGGAAGAGCTTCATAACATCGGAACGGATACCTTTATCCGGGTGGGCACCTGCGGCGGCATTGCCCTGCCTGTGAAGAGCGACGATGTAGTCATCGCTACCGGTGCGGTGCGCCACGAGGGAACCAGCCGGGAGTATGCGCCTATTGAGTTTCCCGCTGTGTCAGATTATGAGGTACAGACCGCCTTGGTCCAGGCGGCCAAAAATCTGGGAAAACCCTGGCATGCCGGTGTGGTCCAGTGCAAGGATTCCTTCTATGGCCAGCACAGCCCCGCACGGATGCCGGTGGCCCAGGAGCTGCTGTACAAATGGGAGGCTTGGAAACGCTTGGGTGTGTTGGCTTCCGAGATGGAATCGGCGGCACTCTTTTGCTGCGCCGCGGCCCTTGGGGTGCGGTGCGGTTCCTGTTTCCATGTGATTTGGAATCAAGAACGGGAAGCCGCCGGGCTGGACCAGACCGAGAGCCATGACCTCTCCGCTGCCCTTGAGGTGGGCATTGAGGCGGTAAAGCTGCTTATTACCGCAGACCGAGAAAAGAACTGAACCAAAAAGCACCGTGAGGCCCGCCGCAAATTGCGGCGGGCCTTGTGCTGTATAAGATACTATTTTAATCTATATAAGACAATGAAGATAAAATAAGCTGTATTTTCTGAACTTGGAAGAGCGTCACAGAATTCCGGTTTTTCTTCAGCCGGGGTTTTGTGAAGGTTGTGCATTGACAACAGTTAGCAGACAAACTAAACTAAATATAGTACAACAAAAGGAGATGACAGAATGCGGCAGGAGCGCCACGTGGGCTATGAGATCAAGGCTCTGTCCAATCTGCTGCGGCGCAAGGTGCTGGAGATGACCGGCTCGACTGACGGAGATGACTTTACCGAAATGCAGGTGAAGTTATTGGGCTTTTTGTGCCACAATCGGGACCAGGAGGTGTGCCAGAAGGATATTGAAGAGGCCTTCTATATCCGGCGGTCCACCGCGTCCCGGCTGCTCAAGCGGCTGGAATCCCAGGGTTTTGTCATCCGGCAGACGGTGGAGCGGGACGCCCGGCTCAAGCGTGTGACCACCACGCCCAAGGCGGATGCACTCTACCAGGACATTATGGAACGGATCAGCAGCGTGGAGAGTCTGCTGACCCGGGGCCTCAGTCAAGCGGAGGTGGAGCAATTTCTCAATACCGTGGAAAAACTGAAGCAAAATCTGATGTAAGCCGCCCGAAGGACGGCTTACAAACATGTCGGGACGGCGAAAGCAGTCTCTGACACAGCAAATCCAAAGGAGGGAACCCTATGAAGAAAAAACGCGGCTTAGTCAGCTGCATTCAGGAGTTCAAGCTGGACACCATCCTTACCCCCATCTTCGTGATCGGTGAAGTGGCCTTTGACGTGCTGATTCCCATGATGACGGGCAAGCTGCTGGATGAGGGTGTCAAGGCGGGCAATATGACCCGCATTTTCCAGTATGGCGTTCTGATTGTGCTCATGGCGCTGATGGCCCTGCTGCTGGGCGCATTGTCCGGCCGCTTTGCCGCCCGGGCGGCCACCGGCTTTTCCCGCAATCTGCGGCGGGAAATGTACCACAGTGTACAGAAGTTTTCTTTTTCCAACATTGATAAATTTTCCACCGGCGGTATCATCACCCGTCTGACCACCGATGTGACCAACGTGCAGATGGCCTTTATGATGATTATCCGCATCGCGGTGCGCTGCCCCATCATGCTGATCTGTGCCTGGGTGCTTACCTTTACCATTAACCCCAAGCTGGCACTGATTTTCCTCATTGTGATTCCGATTCTGGCAGTTGGTCTGCTGCTGATTATGAAGTCGGCCCATCCGCTTTTTGAGCGGGTGTTCAAGAAGTACGACTGGCTGAACAATGTGGTGCAGGAGAATCTGCTGGGTATCCGGGCGGTCAAGTCCTTTGTCCGGGAGGACCATGAGCGGGAGAAGTTTGGCAAGGTGTCCAACGAGATCTACATGGACTTCTCAAAAGCAGAGAAAATCATTGCCTTCAATATGCCTCTGATGCAGATTTGTGTCTACGCCTGTATGCTCACGGTATCCTGGCTGGGTGCAAACCTGGTGGTAGGCGGCGAATTGACCACCGGCCAGCTCACCAGTATGTTCAGCTACATCATGATGATCCTTATGAGCCTGATGATGCTGTCTATGGTGCTGGTCATGATTATTCTGGCCCGAGCTTCCGCCGAGCGTATTGTGGAGCTGCTCAATGAGGAGAGCGATCTGAAAAATGGTCCCAATCCCATTGAGGAAGTGAAGGACGGCTCCGTCGTCTTTGAGAATGTCAGCTTCAGTTACGCGAAGGACCCGACGAAGGAATGTTTGAAGGAAGTCAATCTTACCATCCATTCTGGTGAGACGGTAGGTATCCTGGGTGGTACCGGTACCTCCAAAACCACTCTGGTACAGCTCATTCCCCGTCTATATGACGCCACTGAAGGCCGTGTACTGGTAGGCGGCGTGGATGTGCGGGACTATGATATGGAGGCCCTGCGTGAGCAGGTGGCCATGGTGCTCCAGAAGAACATGCTTTTCTCCGGTACGATTAAGGAGAACCTGCGTTGGGGCAACAAGGATGCCACCGATGAAGAGATGATCCGGGTATGCAAGCTGGCCCAGGCAGATCCCTTTGTCCAGGAGTTCCCAGACAAGTACGATACCCACATTGAGCAGGGAGGCTCCAATGTGTCCGGCGGCCAGAAGCAGCGGTTGTGTATTGCCCGGGCTCTGCTGAAAAAGCCCAAGATCCTGATCCTGGATGACTCCACCTCTGCCGTGGATACCAAGACTGACGCGATGATCCGCAAGGCCTTCCGGGAAGAGATCCCTGATACCACCAAGTTCATCATTGCCCAGCGCATTTCCTCCATTGAGGATGCCGACAAAATCCTGGTAATGGACGGCGGCAGAATCGCTGCCATGGGCACCCATGACGAACTGCTTCAGAGCTGCGAGATCTACCGTGAGATTTATGAGTCCCAGACGAAAGGAGGCGGCGAGGATGAAGCATAATGCGCATCAGAAATCGCCCGTGAAAAGGTCCCATACCGTGCGCCGCCTGATGGGCTATGTACAAAAGGAGTACGGTTTCCGGTTTGTGCTGGTCTTGCTGTGCATTCTGGTCAGCGCCATCGCCTCAGTGGCTGGCTCCCTGTTCCTGGGCTCCCTGATTGACGACTATATCACGCCTCTGCTGGTCATGGACAACCCAGTATTTGACGGATTGCTCCATGCCCTGATCCTGATGGCCTGCCTGTATCTGACCGGCGCGGTGTGCGCCCTGGCCTATAACCGGCTGATGGTCACGATCTCTCAGGGCGTGCAGAAAAAGATCCGTGACGATCTGTTCAGCCACATGCAGTCCCTGCCCATCAAGTATTTTGATACCCATGCCCACGGCGACGTGATGAGCGTGTATACCAACGACGTGGATACCCTGCGCCAGATGTTCTCCCAGAGCATCCCTCAGGTCATCAACTCTCTGATGATGATCGTGGTGGCCTTTGTGGGTATGATCGCCACCAACCTGATGCTTACCGGCGTGGTCATCCTGTGCATCATTGGTATGCTGCTGGTGACCCGCTTCCTGGCTGGCCGCAGCGGCCGCTACTTTATCAGCCAGCAGATCAAACTGGGCGATCTGAACGGCTATATTGAAGAGATGATCAATGGTCAGAAGGTGGTCAAAGTCTTCTGCCATGAGGAGGAGGCCCAGGAGGGCTTTGATAAGGTAAACGACGCTCTCTTTGAGCGTGCGGATAAGGCTAACAAGTATGCCAATATTCTGATGCCTATCCTCATCAACATCGGCAATATCCAGTATGTCATCATCGCCATGGCTGGCGGCGCCCTTGCCCTCAGCGGCATCGGCTCTGGGATCACTCTGGGCATTATCGCCACCTTCTTACAGCTGTCCAAGAGCCTGTCTAACCCCATCAGCCAGATTTCTCAGCAGCTCAACTCAGTGGTCATGGCTCTGGCCGGTGCCCAGCGGATCTTTGATCTGATGGACGAACCCCCCGAGGAGGATCATGGTACCGTTACTCTGGTGAATGTAGCCTACAACAAGGACGGGGAGATGACCGAGACCAACCAGCACACCAACCTGTGGGCCTGGAAGGTTCCCCAGGCAGACGGCAGCTTTACCTATACCAAGCTGACCGGCGATGTGCGCTTTGACCATGTGGACTTTGCCTATGAGGAGGGCAAGACTATCCTCCACGACATCAGCCTCTTTGCCAAGCCCGGCCAGAAGCTGGCTTTCGTGGGCGCTACCGGCGCGGGCAAGACCACCATTACAAACCTGATTAACCGCTTCTACGATATTGCTGACGGTAAGATTCACTACGATGGCATCTCCATCAACGATATTAAGAAGACCGACTTGCGGCGCTCCCTGGGCATTGTGCTTCAGGATACCAACCTGTTTACCGGCACTGTCCGGGAGAATATCCGCTACGGCAATCTGGATGCTACGGATGAGGAAGTGGAGGCCGCCGCCGTGCTGGCTAACGCTGACGACTTCATCCGCCGTCTGCCTCAGGGGTATGACACCATGCTCACCGGTAACGGCGCTAACCTGTCCCAGGGTCAGCGGCAGCTCATCGCGATTGCACGGGCTGCTGTGGCGGATCCCCCGGTGATGATCCTGGATGAGGCCACCTCTTCCATTGATACCCGTACCGAGGCCATTGTCCAGCGGGGCATGGATGCCCTGATGTGTGGGCGTACCGTGTTTGTCATTGCCCACCGGCTGTCCACCGTCCGCAACTCCGACGCCATCATGGTGCTGGATCACGGGCGCATTGTGGAGCGGGGCGACCACCAGGACCTGATCGCCCAGCATGGTCTGTACTATCAACTGTATACCGGCGCATTCGAGCTGGAGTAAGCAAAACGACAGCCGCCTGAGTTCTTGCAAGGACCCAGGCGGCTGTTTTTTCAGTTGAGCAGGAAAATCCCGCACCATCCCGGCAGCGGGGCATAGTATGGAGTGAGACCGGGCCGGACAGCGGGAAGCTCCGCCGCCAGCTCCAGGTTTCTATCTTAAACCGGGAGGTACTTCTCATGATGGGGTGCAATAATGGTTGTGGCTTTGGCTTTGGCGGCGGGAGCTGCTTATGGATCATTCTGATCATCATCCTGCTGTGCTGCTGCTGTGGCGGCGATAACAACGGCTGCGGGAATGGCTGCGGCTGCGGCAATAGCTGCTGCTGAGACTCCATACACAGCATAGAGCCGGGTGGGCGCCTTATTGGCGCCCACCCGGCTGCTCTTTATCTAGCGATGTGATGAGGGACGCAAAACCTCCCAGGTCCAGCGGGTACCCTCCGCCTCTGGAACAGTTGAGTCATCCCACTCGTGGCCGGTCTGCCGCAGAAAGTCGCTGGTCACATTGAAATAACGGTGATGTTCCGGCTCGTCAGTGGCAGGAACATCTACAAAGGAGCCCAGGGGGTCGTCCCAGGTTACATCCACCCCATACCACTCGCCATCCAGCTGGACCAGATTCCAGGCGTGGGTGGTGCTGGTGACGGTGACACAGGGGATATCCAGCAGGTCCATAAAAAGTTGAAAGGTATTGGCGTAGCCCATGCATACCACCTGCCCCTCGATCAACAGACCGTAGGGATGATTTCGGTTGGGCAGGGCCTGGCTTTCGTCATAGGCAGTGTGGTCGATCATCCAGTCATGAATGGCCAGTTCTTGTTCTGCCGGACTCATGTCATCGGTGATGGTCTGGTCCAGCACCTGTTTGCAGGCATCCAGAATGGCGGCATCCTGTTCTGATAAGGAGGATGTATCCCCGGTGCGGTAAGCCTCCACCACCGGGCCGGTGTCGTACCGGGGCAGCTCCAGCGGGGGAGGGGAGTCATCCATTTCCGCCGTCACTGACTGAGAGACGGACTGGACATCCCCCTGGAAGCGGGCCTCAAAGGCGGCCTTGGCTGCCGGTGGGTCAGGGCAGACTGCCAGCAGTAACCAGTGACCCTGCCGAAGCAGAAGAGCATCGTCCAGCATAGCGGCCTCCTCAGGGGCATAGCCGGTAAACTCGGCCTTCCGCCGCTCTACATAGGCACTCAGTCCCTGCTCTGCTGACTGGATGTCAGCCTGGTCTGACAGTTGGATCACCGCCAGTTCGTTGGCCTGAAATCCTTCGGAGTAGGCCACCGACGCATCTATCCAGTCTGAACGCTCCAATCCGTAGGCGGCCAGCAGATAGTCCTCCAGCTCCTTTGAGGTGTCCAGAGCTTCGTCTGCGGACAGGGGGCGCATCCCATCGATAAAATCTTCAGGCTGAGATTCGGCCACAGCATTGCCTAGATCGACGGCGGAAGCGTCGGTAGTAGGCTCCTGGAACGCGCAGCCGACCAGTAGCACGAGGGGGAGGACCAGCAAAAAAAGAAACCGTCTCATGGCGCTACCTCCGGTTCCGGGCGTGCATCGGTCAGAGAGACGGTGACCGAGGCGGTAAACAGGTCGGCCTGGGTCCGAATGGCGAAGCTGCCGCCGCAGGATTCAGTAAAGGTCCGGGCGATGGACAGGCCCAGCCCGCTGCCTCCGTCGGTACGGCTCTGGTCCCCCCGAACAAAGCGTTCAGTGAAATCCACGCCGGGGGGGAGCTCGTCCCGGGAGGTATTCTGTACGGTGGCTACTGCCTTGCCTTGGTCCACGGTCAGGGTCAGATAGACCCGTGAGCCCTCCAATGAATACTTGAGGGCATTGCCGATGAGATTTTGGAACACCCGGTACAGCCGGTCACCATCGGCCAGAATCCACACCGGCCCATCTGGCAGGGTGGGGCGGAGGGTCAGGCTGGAAGCTTGGATATCCTCTTCCAGGTCGGCCAGGGTCTGCCGCAGCAGCTTGGAAAAGTCCAGCGGCCTTACTGTGACGATCAGGTTTCCGGTAGCCGCTTTGCTCACATCGAACACATCCAGTACCATGCTCTGGAGCCGCTGGGCCTTCTGATAGAGTACCTGGATATAGTCCCGCACATGGTCGGGCAGATTTTCCTCCTGCCGCAGCAGCTCGGCATAGCTGATGATAGAGGTGAGAGGGGTCTTTAGGTCGTGGGACACGTTGGTAATGAGCTCCAGCTTGAGACGCTCACTTTTCATCTGGTCCTCCAGGGCAGATTTCAGCCGGGCCTCCATTTGGTCCAGCCCTTCCGCCGCTGCCTGCAGGTCAGGGTCCTCCAACGGGGGAGCGGAAGATATATTCCCCGTCCCGGCGGCTTGGATGCGGACCAGCATAGCATCCATATCGGCGGCGGTCCGGCGGTTTTGCCTCAGCAGCCACAGCTGGGCGGCAATCAAAGCCAATCCCGCAATGGCAAGAATAAATAAGATGAATAGCAGAAAACCGTTGTATAGTGCAGATGGAAGCAGCAGCAGGAAGAGAATCATACAGCACAGGATAAAGGGAAGGGTAGCAACAAACTGGAGAACGGAACGGCGGACGATCCGCTGCCCGGCGGGCCAGCGCAGCTCCTTTCCCTGGTACAGCCGAGCCAGGGCTGCGCACAGACTGTGGAGCCTGATGTTGCCAAAGTTATACCGCAAATCGTTGAGGTAGAGATAGGCCCACCACATTGCAATCGGGATGGACCAATAGGGTAGAAGGGAGTGATGAAACTGATTATAGAGGAAAGCATGACTGGTCAGATAGATTGCCAACAGACACACCAGACTGAAGGGAATCAGCAACAGCAGCTTAACCTCCAGCCAGATCCTTCCGGTGAACCAGGCGATGGCCTGGTCCGCCCGCAGTTTGTGTTTATGCCACAGGATGGACCAGAGCAGCAGAGAGACCCCAAGCGTCAGAGGAATAGCCAGCATCCAGAACAGGATAGAACGGACTCTTTGCTGTGAGGCGGCAACATCGTACAGACCGCTGTCATAGGCCATACTGTACTGAACGATGTCCGCCGGAGTGGCATAGACACAGGGCTCCTTGGCAGCTGCCAGCAGGAGTGTTACATCGGAATAGGAATCGGAAATGGGAACGTTCTGATAGCCAGGCAGCGCCCACAAGCTATTGTCCCGATAGATGCCGTCCCCGTAGATGTTGACATTCCGGCCATCCTTTTGAACGGTGATGGTGTGACCATCAAAGGATAGCAGAAAATTATACCCGTCCGGCAGATTGTCGGAGGTGAGCTCCGGGCAGTTGGTCTGGACCGGCTGTCCCTCTCGTTCAATGCGGTAGAGCAGATTGCGGTCGGTGAGACCCTCAACCTCGGTAAACTCACCGGTGCCCATGCGGGTAAACCAGCCTGTGATGACGCTGCGGAACCGGCTGGTGTCCTGGTAGTCGGACTGAAAGGCGTCTGTCAGCTCTGTCCATCCCAGCTCCCGTACGGCGCAGAAGGCCACCGCTCCGCTGAAAAACAGCAGAGTGATTCCGAGCACAAAGGAAAAAAAGGCTATGGCCGGTTTAATGCTTCTCGATTTTGTATCCAATGCCCCACACCACCTTTAAATATTCCGGCTGTTTTGGATTGAGTTCGATTTTTTCACGAATGCGGCGGATGTGTACCATGACGGTGTTCTCTGCAGAATAGGGCTCCTCGTTCCACACCCGGCGGTAGATCTCCTCGGCAGGAAAGACACGACCCAGGTTGCGCATTAGCAGGTCCACGATTTTCAGCTCTGTGGCGGTGAGCCGCACTGGAACGCCGTCGGCCAGCAAAGTCTTCTGGTCGGGCAGATAGCACAGCCGTCCGGTGACCAACTCGGTTTTCTGACTGGGACCGTTTACATCGCCCAGCTGGGTGTACCGCCGCAGATGGCTGCGCACCCGGGCCACCAACTCCTGGGGGTGGAAGGGCTTGGAGATATAATCATCCGCCCCCATGGAAAGACCCAGGATTTTGTCAGTGTCCTCACTTTTGGCGCTGAGGATGAGAATGGGCAGGTTACGCTGTTCCCGGATCTTGAGTACCGCTGACAGCCCATCCAGCTTGGGCATCATTACATCCATCAAAATGAGCCGCAGGGAGGGCTCCAGGGCCAGTTCCAAGGCCTGAAGCCCGTTGTAGGCCTTCAGTACCCGGTAGCCCTCCTTTTCCAGCAGAATGGAAATGGCCCGGACGATCTCTGCGTCGTCGTCCACCACAAGGATACATTCATTCATGGCAATCGCCTCCATGGGGATAGAATAGCAGCACTTTCTGTCAGACTCCAACAGAAAACTCTGTCACATTTCTTACAATTTTACCATACCACTGGAGCAGCGGGCAATAGGAGGCCCCGGACGGAATCCGTCCGGGGCTTGTGAGCGGTCTATATCAGTTTATCCGGCGAAGATGGTCTCCATCCCCACCTTGACGCAGCCTGGCGGAGCGTATTTCCAATGCTCCAGGCGGCCTTCCTGGATGTAGTAGTGCAGCGGTTGAGGTTGCTCCAAAGGGGGAAGCAGTTCAATGGCCAACAGTTTGATCTTCATTCGCTCCGGCAGGATGGCCTTCAGGTAGACCGATACCCGAGCCCCCTCGGTGAGTCTGGGGTCCCGTTCTGCCAGCCCGGACAGATTGGGGGTGAGTTCCACAAATACGCCGTAGTCCTTGACGCCCCGCACCACCCCGGGCACTGTCATGCCCGGTTGGAAGGGAGCCACATTTTCCGCCCAGGTGCCCAGCAGTTCTTTGTGGGTGAGGTAAATGCGGCCCAGGACCGGGTCCAGGTCCAGCACCACCGCCAGAATTTCCTGACCCACCCGAAAACGGACAGAGGGGTGGGGGATACGGGACACCGAGATGTTTTCCACCCCGATGAGAGAGGGCACGCCGCAGCCAATATCTACAAAGGCTCCAAAGGGGTCCAGATGGGTGACCGAGGCCTGGATGATCTGGCCCGGTTTCCAGTGCTCCAGCATAGCAGTCAGCGCCTGCTGCTGGGCGGCCCGGCGGGAAAGAATCGGGTGCGGCTGTCCGTCCTTCTCTGACAGCCCAGTAACGGTAAAGCAAACCGGTTTGCCCACCCGGGAGAGGATGGCAATATCCCGGGTGACCCCCTCAGCGATGCCAAGCGCAGCCTCCTCCCGGGGAATCACCCCCTGATAGGGGCCCAGAGAGACGATGAGGTCGTGCTCTGGGGTACAAAGCAGAGCGGTTCCTTCCAGGATGGCTTCTGTTTCCATAGCCTGCTTGAGTCCGTCGGCAGAGGCGCAGGCAGCCTGGTTTTCCGGCGTATGGAGCAGCCGCCCCTCGGGCGGAAAACGCTTCGTCAATTTAACCAAATCCTTTCTGCAATGGGGTGATTTTTTTCTTACCAGACAACTATATGCAAAGTAGCGCCTTGAATTGACAGGGGAGAGGCGGGAAATTATAATATACTTTAGACCAATAAAGCGCCTGGAACTTTGGCGCTGGCAGTGAAGGAGGACCGCCATGGATATCCGGGTGGACGACGTTCTGGAGCTGAAGAAAGAGCATCCCTGCGGCAGCCGCCGGTGGCAGGTGCTGCGGGTTGGGATGGATTTCCGCCTGCGCTGTATGGGGTGTGGCCATGAGCTGATGATTCCCCGGAGCAAGGTGGAAAAAAGCATTAAAAAGGTCATTCGGCCGGGGGAGGACAACGCATGAACAAATTTTGGAGCGCGCGGGCCAGGGCACTGACCCCCTATGTTCCGGGGGAGCAGCCCAGGGATCGGAAATTCATCAAGCTAAACACCAATGAAAATCCTTATCCCCCCTCGCCGCTGGCCCTGGCAGCCATTCGGGAGGCGGCCTGCGATACCTTGCGCCTCTATCCAGACCCGGAGTGTACCTCTCTGCGGGAGGTGCTTGGGGCCACCTACGGGCTCAAGCCCACCCAGATCTTTGTGGGCAATGGCTCTGATGAGGTGCTGGCCCTCTGTTTTCAGGCCTTCTTTGACCCGGAGCGCACCATTCTTTTTCCCGATATTACATACAGCTTTTACCCTGTCTTTGCCGATCTGTACGGCCTGAGCTATCGGGAGGTGCCTCTGGATGAGAACTTTGCTGTCCCTCTGGAGCCCTTCCTGGAGGAGAACGGCGGTATTGTCATCGCAAACCCCAACGCCCCCACAGGGCGGGAGCTGTCGCTCTATGGCATCCGCGCCGTGTTGGAGGCTAACCCTGACGCGGTGGTAGTGGTGGACGAAGCCTATGTGGACTTCGGCGCCCGCTCCGCTGTGGAGCTCATCGACCGCTACCCCAATCTGGTGGTGGTGCAGACCATGTCAAAGTCCAGATCCCTGGCAGGGCTGCGGGTAGGCTTTGCCATGGGTCATGAGGATCTGATTGCCGCTCTCAATTGTGTGAAAAATTCCTTCAACTCCTACACCCTGGACCGTCTGGCGCTGGCAGGGGCGGAAGGGGCTCTGCGGGATCGGGACTATCTGCGGGCCACTTCCATGAAGATCAGCAATACCCGAGAGTATGCCGCTGCCCACCTGAAGCAGATGGGCTTCCTGGTTACCGATTCCGCCGCCAACTTCCTCTTTGTGTCCCATCCGGATGTGCCGGCCAAAACGCTGCTGGATGGACTGCGGCAGCGGGGCATCCTGGTCCGCTGGTGGGACAAGCCCCGTATTCGGAACTATCTGCGTATTACTGTAGGTACCGATGAGGAGATGAAGGCGCTGTGTGACGCCATGGCAAAGCTGGTGGAGGAATATGGACATGGATGAGCACCACCTGCATATCCTTTGGACCAATGCAGACCCCACCGTTTTTGATAAGATGGTGCTGATGTACGCTGTCAACAGTCTGATCCATGGCTGGTGGGAGAAAGTGACTGTGATTTTGTGGGGAGATACCGCGGCCCTGGCCGTTCATGATCCATCGGTCAAGGAGCGTATCACCCTGGCCATGGAGCAGGGGGTACAGTTTTCCGCCTGTATTACCTGTGCCCGGGAGCTGGGGGTGGAGGATGCTCTACGGGAGATGGGCCTGGAGGTAATCTCCTGGGGACCACCCCTGACAGAACTGATCAAAAGCCGGACACCCCTTTTGACGGTATAAGCTCAATGTAGATTAAATGGCCCGCCGCAAACTAATTGGTTTGCGGCGGGCCATTTTTTGCTTGTATCCTCAATCTGACTTTTTTTATGAAGACAGGCCGGTATAATGAAGTCTGCACGTCGGCGGGAGGGGGGAGCGGCATGACGGTGGTTTATCTGGATGAATTGTTCCTGCTGAACTTTGTGGTAGACTATTTGCTGCTACTTGCCGCCGGACGTCTGGCGGGGGAAGTGCTCCACCGGGGCAGGCTGGCCTTGGGAGCCGCCTTGGGAGCCGCCTATGCCGGAGCGGTATTTTTGCCAGGGCTGGGTTTTCTGGTTCACCCGTTGTGTAAGGTGGGGGCTGGCGTACTGACGGTACTGGCGGGTTATGGCGGCAGTCGGAGACTGTTAAGGGTGTGTTTGGTGTTCTTTGCTGTCTCTGCTGCCTTTGGAGGTGGTATCTTTGCCCTTCAACTGCTGGGCAACTGCAGCCTGACCCTGTCCAACGGAATACTCTCCTCGCCGCTGGACCTGAAGCTGGTATTACTTTCGGCAGCGGGCTGTTATGGGCTCATCACCCTACTTTTCCACCGGGCTGCTCTCCATAGCCCCAGACGAGAGCTGGCTCCAGCGGTGGTGGAGCTGGGCAGCCGCCGGGTGGTGCTCACCGCTCTGGTAGACACTGGAAATACCCTCGCCGATCCGGTATCCGGAAAGCTGGTGCTGGTGGCGGAAGGATGTAAACTGGAGGGACTTTTTCCACCTGGGACAGCCCCTGGGCAGGCAGAGCTGCGGGACCCGGCCATGGCACTGGAGCGATTGAGCGATGCTGGCTTGCGGTGCAGGCTTCTGCCTTACCAAGCGGTGGGGGTGGAGTGTGGGCTGCTGTTGGCCCTGCGGGCGGACCGGGTACAGGTTGGGGGAGAGGACTATGGTCCTCTGCTGGTGGCCTTGTCTCCTACAGGGCTGACTGACGGGGGCGGCTACTGTGCGCTGATTGGAGCATAAAAGGAGGATGGATATGAAGGGCTGGAAGGCGCGCTGGTATGAGCGTATACAAAAGTTACTTGCCCGGCTGGGATTGCGGCTGCCTGGCAAGATCATGTACATCGGGGGAAGTGATACCCTGCCGCCTCCCTTGTCCCGGGACGAGGAAGCAGAGCTTATCCGCCGCCTGGATCAGGGAGACGAGGAGGTCAAGCCCCAGCTGATTGAACGCAATCTGCGTCTGGTGGTGTATATTGCCCGCCGCTTTGAAAATACCGGGGTAGGTATTGAAGACCTGATTTCCATCGGTACCATTGGACTGATTAAGGCCATTAACACCTATCAGCCCGCCAAAAATATCAAACTGGCCACCTATGCCTCCCGGTGTATCGAAAATGAAATCTTAATGCACCTGCGTAAAATTACCAATCTGAAAAGTGAAGTGTCTTTTGATGAGCCTCTGAATACCGACTGGGACGGCAATGAGCTGTTGCTCTCTGATATTCTTGGTACTGAGAGCGACCTGGTCATGAAGCCTATCGAGGATGATGTGGACCGCAAGCTGCTGTTTGATGCTTTGGATAAGCTGGAAGAGCGGGAGCGGCACATCATCACCCTGCGTTTCGGGCTAGACGGAAAGCCGGAGCGGACCCAGAAGGAGGTAGCCGACAGTTTAGGCATCTCCCAGTCCTATATCTCCCGGCTGGAAAAACGGATCATTGCCCGATTGAAGCGGGAGATTTTGAGGCTGATGTAGGATAAAGCAGGCAGTGGATGCCGCGTTTTGCAACATCCACTGCCTGCTTTTTGATTAGAAGCCCATGGTATCAGCCAGATCGGCCTTCATGTGCTCCATCTTTCGGGTGGCCTTGCGGGCTATGCGGCGCATGTTGGGATTCTGCATCCCCTTTGCGGTTACTGCCATGCCCATAGCGGCGCCGGCCAGGATGCCAAGGCCCATGCCGCCTAAAAAGGTGTGGTTGGTCATTTGCTCAGCTCCCTTCCTTGGATGTCCACATTTATTATTGCCCGGAATGCGGAAAAATCCATTGCTAAAATATGCGATTCAAGTTATAATGAAGAACGAAGAACGGAGTGACTTAAAGGAGGGGACGGGGGATGGACCTGTACCCTTTTTTTCTGTGCAAACGTATGGAAATCTGAAGTCTCAAGGGAGACTATGTGCCAAACGGTAAGGAGTGATCCAATGAAACTGTTGATTCGTCAGGGCCGCCTGGTGGACCCGGTTGGGGGCATTGGCGGCATAATGGACATTCTGATGGAGGACGGCAAGGTAACTGTCATTGGCAGCAACATCAATGAACCAGACGCGGAGGTCATTGAGGCAGCAGGTTTGACCGTATGCGCGGGTCTGGTGGATATGCACGTTCATCTGCGGGAACCAGGCTTTGAGTACAAGGAGACCATTGAGACCGGAGCGGCGGCAGCGGCCCACGGAGGCTTTACCTCCATTGCCTGTATGCCAAACACCCGCCCTACGGTGGACAGCCCGGAGCAGGTGGATTTTGTTCGACAAAAGGCGGCAAAAGCCTGCGGCATCCATGTCTGGCCCATCGGTGCTGTGTCCAAGGGACAGCGGGGACAAGAGCTCACCGACTTTGAGGCTCTGAAGGGGGCTGGGGTGGTGGCCTTGTCTGATGACGGTGTGCCCGTTCAAAATGCCAATCTCATGCGGGACGGTCTGATTATGGCCCACAGGCAGAATCTTACCATTCTCTCCCACTGTGAGGATGCGGATATGGTGAAGAATTATGCAGTAAACGAGGGCAGAGTATCCCGTCAGCTGCGGCTGGATGGCCGGCCTGCCATCGCGGAGGAGCTGATGGTGGCCCGGGACGCCATGCTGGCTGAGGAGACCGGCGCAGCAGTCCATATCTGCCATATCTCAACCGCCAAATCGGTGGCCATTGTCCGGCGGTATAAGCGCAAGGGAGTGCAGATTACCTGTGAGACCTGCCCCCAGTATTTCTCCCTCACCGAGAATGAAATTCTGGCCCAGGGCACCATGGCCCGGGTCAACCCGCCTTTGCGGACCTGGTCTGATGTGGAGGCCATTATTGAGGGACTGAAGGACGGTACCATCGACGCCATTGCCACCGACCATGCGCCGCACTCCGCTGAGGAGAAGGCCAGACCTCTTACCGAGGCCCCTAGCGGCATGGTGGGCCTGGAAACCGCCCTTGGGGTCACGTTGACCTACCTCTACCACACCGGAGAGTTAGCCCTATCCGATATTCTGCGGAAAATGACCATCAATCCTGCCTGCATCCTCCGCCTGCCTACCAAGGGCCGGCTGGCCATCGGGGCGGACGCCGACGTGGTCATTTTTGACCCGGATGAGGTGTGGACGGTGGACCCGGAGCAGTTTGCCTCCAAGGGGCGCAACACCCCCTTTGCCGGCAAGGAGCTGAAGGGAAAGGTAAAGTATACCATTGTGGGCGGTAAGATCGTCTACCGGGATTGCTGAAACGTACATAAGAGAAAAGAGATCATAGAAATAAAGGAGAAGTGAATTATGTCCTTCGATCGTCTGCAGGAAGCCATTATTGCCAAGAAAAATCCCACCGTGGCGGGACTGGATCCCAAGCCGGAGTATGTGCCCGCCCACATCCGTAAGGAATGCTATGACAAGTACGGCGAGACCCTGGAGGGGGCCGCTGAGGCCATTTATCGCTTCAATTGCGGCCTGATGGACGCACTGAAGGACATCGTGCCTGCCGTCAAGCCCCAGTCGGCCTACTATGAGCGCCTGGGCTGGCGGGGTATGGAGGTGCTGGAGCGCACCATCCGCTACGCCAAGGAGCAGGGGCTGTATGTCATTGCCGACATCAAGCGGGGCGACATCGGCTCCACCGCCGAAGCCTACTCCGACGGCTGGCTGGGCAAGACCAAGGTGGGGGAGCAGTCCCTTCCGGTATTTGATGCCGATTGTGTCACCCTGAATGGCTATATGGGGGCTGACAGCGTTAATCCCTTCCTTAAGACCTGTAAGGAGCTGGATAAGTGTGCCTTTATCCTGGCCAAGACCTCCAATCCCGGTTCCGGTGAGCTGCAAAATGTGTCTGCCGGAGAGGGAGACACCGTGTATGGCCTGATGGCTGACCTCATTGAAAAGTGGGGTGCGGGCACCGAGGGCAAGTATGGCTACACCATGGCCGGAGCTGTGGCGGGTGCAACCCACCCCGACGAGCTCAAGCAGATTCGGGCCAGGATGCCCCACACCTTCCTGCTGGTACCCGGCTACGGCGCCCAGGGCGGCACTGCTGAGGACGTACAGTATGCCTTCCAGGATAACGGCCGGGGCGCCATCGTCAACTCCTCCCGTGGCATTATCTGTGCCTGGCAGAAGACCGGCAAGGACGGTATGGACTACCAGGAGGCCGCCCGAAACGCTGCCATCGCCATGCGGGACGATATCTGCCGCTTTACCACCATTGCATAATGGGAGAGCCAATCCATGACCGTACAGGAGAGAGAGAAAACTGTCTGCCGGGAGAATGAAATTAGCAGGTGGAAGATCGGCCAGCACCGGGAATGGGACTGGCGCAAGCTGCTTCAGGAGCAGATCGCCGCGGGACTGGTGGCGGAGGAGTCCTTCCGCTGTCCTACCTGCGGCACCCTGCGCCGTAACCGGTTCTGCCTGGTGTGCGGCAGCAGGATGGACCTGAGAACCATGACCGAGACCGTCCACGGGGACGAGTCCGCCAAATAAGTTGGAAATGAGGGATACCATGCCCATTGAACAGATGTGTACCATTGTGGAGATTGCCAAGCTGAACGAGTATGCCTATTCCTTCACCCTGGAGGTGGGGGAGATGGTGACAAAAGAGGGCCTGCGGGCTGGTCAGTTCCTCCATATCCAGTGCGGTGAAGGCCACCTGCTCCGCCGCCCTATCTCGGTGTGTCTTTGTATGGAGGATGCGCCCCATGATACCGCCCGCATTGTCTTTGAGGTGAGAGGAGAGGGGACCCGTTGGCTGGCTCAGCGCCAGGTAGGTGATAAGCTCAATGTGCTGGGTCCCCTGGGCAACGGCTTCCAGATCACCCCTGAGGACCGGCTGCTGCTGGTGGGGGGGGGTATCGGTGTGCCTCCTCTGCTGGGACAGGCCGCCTATACCGCTAAAAAAGCCACCGCTGTGTTGGGTTTCCGGTCTGCTGACCGGGCTATGCTGGTGGAGGATTACCACGATTACTGTAAAGAAGTTTACCTTTGCAGTGACGATGGTTCTATGGGTCGCCACGGTTTTGTGGATGCCCAGCTGAGGGATATTCTTGAAAAGGATAAAGGCTTTACAGCTATTTTGGTTTGCGGCCCAAAGCCTATGCTGAAGAACGTGGCCAAGGTGGCGGCGGAGTACGGCGTGCCCTGTCAGGTTTCTTTGGAGGAGCGGATGGCCTGCGGTGTGGGGGCCTGTTTGGGGTGTGCTGTCCAGATGGCAGATGGTACCATGAAGCACGTGTGTAAAGATGGCCCTGTCTTTGACGCCAAGGAGGTGGACTGGAATGTCTAAGGTGGATCTGTCCGTCGATCTGGCGGGCGTAAAGATGAAGAACCCCATTGTGGTGGCCTCCGGAACCTTCGGCTTTGGCCGGGAGTATGGCCAGTTCTATAACTTGAATGAGTTGGGAGGCATCTGCTGTAAGGGGTTAACCCTTCACAGGAGAGAAGGCAATCCGCCTCCCCGTATTGCTGAGACTCCCATGGGTATCCTCAACTCGGTTGGCCTTCAGAACCCCGGCGTGGACGCCTTTATCGAGCAGGAGCTGCCTGAACTGAAAAAGCACGATCTGGCTATCATTTCCAACATCTCGGGCAATACCCCCGAGGAGTACGGCGTTATGTGTGAGAAACTTTCCGCCGCCAGGGTGGATATGATTGAGGTCAATATCTCCTGCCCCAATGTGAAAGCGGGAGGGCTGGCTTACGGCACCAAGCCGGAACTGGCCGCCGAGGTCACCAAGGTTGCCAAGGAGCACGCCACCGTTCCCGTGATGGTGAAGCTGTCACCCAATGTTACCGACATTACCGAGATTGCCAAGGCGGTGGCCGATGCCGGAGCGGACGCTCTGTCCCTCATCAACACCCTGCGGGGGATGCGCATTGATATCAACACCCGCCGGCCCATTCTGAAAATGAACACCGGCGGCCTGTCCGGCCCCGCTGTGCTGCCGGTGGCGGTACGGATGGTATGGGAGGTTGCCTCCGCTGTGGACCTGCCCATCCTGGGTATGGGCGGTGTGGCTAAGGGGGAGGACGCGGCCCAGCTGATGCTGGCGGGCGCCTCCACCGTAGCAGTGGGTACCGCCTGTTTTGTCGATCCCTACGCCCCCATCAAGGTGCGGGACGGTCTGGCCCAGATTGCCTCTGCTCAGGGGCTTGACAAGGTATCTGACCTGACAGGTGGCGTGCGCCCCTGGTAAGGCCCGCCAGATTCCAAAAGCAAAGAGAGAGTTGCGTTCTATGACAAAGGTATTTATCATCCGCCATGCCGAGGCGGAGGGAAATTTGTACCGCCGGGTCCACGGATGGTACAATAGTCTCATCACTGACAACGGTTACCGGCAGATTGCCGCTCTGCGGGGCCGGTTTGCGGATACACACATTGACGCGGTGTACTCCAGTGATTTATTCCGCACCATGACAACCGCTCAAGCCATCTATCCAAACCACGGCCTGGAACTTCACACCACCCCCGCTTTGCGGGAGATCCGGGTGGGGATCTGGGAGGACCGGCCCTGGGGAGAGCTGGAGCGGCACGACGCCATGCGGCTTATCCGTTTCAACCACGCCGCCCCTGACTTTCAGGTAGAAGGGGGGGAGACCTTTGCTCAGGTCCAAGCTCGGATGAAGAGTGCGGTACTGGAGATTGCTGCCAGACACCCTGGACAGACAGTGGCCCTCTTTTCTCATGGATCTGCTATCCGCTGCCTTCAGGGAGCTATCCGGGGCATGGGTCCCGGTGAGATGGACAGCCTTGGTCATAGCGACAACACCGGTGTCACCTGTCTGGAGGTGGATGGAGATCAGATCCACATTCTTTTTGAGAACGACAACTCCCATCTGCCGGAGGAGATCTCCACGCTGGCCCGTCAAAAGTGGTGGAAGTCCCGGGAGGGTAGTCTGGCCGACGCCAATATGTGGTTCCGGCCTCTGGACCTGGAGCGGGAAGAAAACCTTTATCTGGAAGCGCGGCATGACGCTTGGATCGACATCCATGGAAACGAAGCCCCCTTTGATGGGGCGGGCTTTTATCAGGGGGCGCTGGACTGCTGGAAGCAGGACAAGGAAAAAGCCTTAACAGTTGCGATGCAGCGGGATGAGGTGGCCGGCGTGCTCCAGTTGGACTTGGGCCGGATGGCAGAAGAGGGAATCGGCTATATTCCCTTTGTGTACATGAGTCCTCAGCATCGAAAAAAGGGCTTGGGGGTGCAGCTCATCGGCCAAGCGGTATCTGTGTTCCGGCCTTTGGGGCGTACCCGCCTGCGGCTGCGCTGCGCGCCGGAAAACGCGATCGCCCAGCGATTTTACAAGAAGTACGGTTTTGAAAAGGTGGGTGAGGAGCACGGCCCGGTGACTCTGGACCTGCTGGAAAAATACATTGGATATGACACCAAGAACGGATAGAGGAAGGCTATGAATGCATTTTTACCCGTCTCCAAGGCGGATATGGAAGCCCGTGGTTGGGACGGGTATGACTTTCTGATTATTACTGGGGATGCCTACGTGGATCATCCCACCTTTGGCTGTGCCATCATCTCCCGGGTGTTGGAGGCAGAGGGGTACCGGGTGGCAATTCTGGCCCAGCCAGATTGGCGCAAGGTAGAAAGCTTTACAGCACTTGGGCGGCCAAGGCTGGGAGTAATGCTCTCCGCCGGTAACTTGGATTCCATGGTGGCCCACTATACGGTGGCAAAAAAGCGGCGGCACGATGATGCCTATTCGCCGGGGAACCAGGCGGGGCTGCGGCCTGACCGGGCTTCTATTGTGTATGCCAACAAGGTACGGGAAGCCTTTGGAGATATCCCTCTGATAATCGGCGGACTGGAGGCATCTCTCCGGCGGTTTGCCCACTATGACTATTGGGAGGACAAGGTGCGCCGGTCGGTTCTGGTAGACAGTCAGGCAGACCTGCTGGTGTATGGTATGGGGGAGACCGCCACCCGGGAAATTGCCGCCCGGCTGGCCTCCGGGACACCGGTGGGAGAGATCACAGATGTAAAGGGAACTGCCTTTCTGGCTAAAAATCCGGCTGCCTGTGTCTATCCAAAGGTGGAGTGCCCCTCTTATGAGGAGGTATGCGCCGACAAGCGGCAGTATGCCGTGGCCAACCAGATCCAGTATGAAGAACATGATCCCATTCGTGGGAAAGCTATCTTGCAGCGCCATGGAGAGCGGCTATTGATCGTCAATCCACCTGCCATGCCGCTGACCACAGCAGAGCTGGATTTTGTGGCGGAGCTGCCCTATGTCCGAGAGCCCCACCCTATGTACGATTGTATGGGTGGTGTGCCCGCCATTGAGGAGGTCCGCTTCTCTGTGGCCCACAATCGGGGATGCTTTGGGGCCTGTAATTTCTGTTCCCTGGCCTTCCACCAGGGACGGATCATCACATCCCGCAGCCATGAGAGCGTCCTCCGGGAAGTGGAAGCTCTCACGCACCACCCCGGCTTTAAGGGCTATATCCATGATGTAGGAGGCCCTACCGCCAACTTCCGCCGCCCGGCCTGTAAAAAGCAGATGAAGGCGGGGCTGTGCCGGGGCAAGGCATGTCTTTCTCCGGAGGCCTGTCCCAATCTGGATGCCGACCACACCGATTACCTGGTGCTGCTGCGGAAGGTGCGGGTGGTACCGGGGGTAAAGAAGGTCTTTATCCGCTCCGGTATCCGCTTTGACTATATGTTGAAGGACAAGAGCGGGGAGTTTTTTGCCGAACTGGTCAAATATCATGTGTCCGGTCAGTTGAAGGTGGCTCCGGAGCACTGTGTCGATTCGGTGCTGGATTATATGGGAAAGCCTCACATTGCGGTATATGAGAAGTTCAAGCGGAAGTATGAGTCTCTGAATCAAAAGTACGGTAAGGAGCAGTATCTGGTGCCCTATCTTATGTCCTCTCACCCTGGCTGCACCCTGGAGGACGCAGTGAAGCTGGCTCAGTGGCTCAACCGAACCGGGCGCCAGCCTGAGCAGGTGCAGGACTTCTATCCCACACCAGGCACCTTGTCCACCTGTATGTACTATACCGGTATTGATCCTCGGACCATGAAGCCCGTGTATGTACCAAAAGATCCCCATGAGAAGGCCATGCAGCGGGCCCTGATGCAGTGGAAGCGCCCTGAAAAACGACCTTTGGTCCGGGAGGCCTTGCACCGCACCCATCGGGAAGATCTGATTGGCTTCGGCAAGGAGTGTCTGCTCCGGCCGGAGAAGTATCATAAACAGCAAGAGGAAGCGAGATCCATACCCCGCAAGAACCGGCGGGAGACCGGGAAAGGAGGAGAGAAGACAACGGGGAAGCAGGTCCGGCCAGTCAGAAAGGCAGGCTGGGCGGTGGCTAAGCCCAAGAAAAATGCCCGTCCGGGCAAGAAGCGGGGAAAATGATCCAAATACGAGAGAGGAGTAGGTGGAATTCATGAAACGTCGCTTATTGTCATTGCTGATCACGTTGCTGCTGGTGGTGGGGCTGGTCCCGGCCGCGGCTGCTGCGCAGTCCGATTTGGTGATTACCATGCGCCTTAACAGCCCTTGGTGTGTCATCGGAGACACTGTGACCCAGATTGACGAGTCCAGCAGTGCTGTGGTGCTGATGGCGGAGAATGGACGCACCATGCTGCCCATTCGTCGGATGATCGAGGCCTTTGGCGGCTCTGTGGAATGGGTGCCGGAGACTAACGGTGTGCGGTGCTCGTTGGACGGTATCTCCGTAGAGTTGGAATATGACTCTACGGTGGCATTGGTCAACGGGGAAGAAGTGTTGATGGATGTGCCTATGCGGGCCAAGAATAACCGCTCCTTTGTGCCGGTGCGTTTTGTCAGTGAAAACCTGGGCCTGAATGTGGAGTGGGAGGGCACCAACCAGATCGTGGTGGTGTCCAACGGGTCCTTGGATCAGAGCAGTCTGACCGCTCTGCCCCAGGTCCAAAAGCTGGTGGAGAAGACCAAACCCAAAGAGAACCCGGTAACCCTGACCAGTAAAAGCTATACGCTGGCCTCTGGTACGGTGAGCGCCAACGTGATCACTGTCAACATGAAAGACCCCAGAGTCAGCGTTAAAGCCGCCCTGAGCAATGGCAAGCTGAACTCGCCTGCCAGTTTCCAGTCCATTGCGTCCGGCTCCGGCGCGGTAGCGGTGGTCAACGCCAACTTTTTCAACAGTAACAACGCCGTTCAGGACCCCATCGGCCACCTGATGGTGAACGGCCAGTTTGCTTATGGCAGCAGCGGCATTTCTTCGCTGGGCATTACCAGCTCCAATGAGATGCGCTATGGTCGCCCGGCCATGTTCTATCGGGTAAAGACGGTAGATGGCGGCACAGCTCAGCAGTGGTCTGGCTTTGAGGTCAATGTGCTCAAGCAGTTTAATAACCAGTCGGTGATTTATACCCCGGCTCGGGGCGCCTCCTTCCCGGTGACCTATCCCGGCGCAGTGCTTATCGTGGAAAACGGGGTAACCACTAACTACCGGTCGGTCAATACCGGCGAGACGGTAACTATCCCGTCCAATGGCTTTGTGCTGTACTCCAGCACCGCCGTTATTTCCACCTCTTACTATCAGCAGCCTGAGATGGGCCGCAAGGTTATGATCGAACCCTATCTCTACACTGCTGATGCGGAAGGTTTTGCCATAGAAGATGTACAGACTATGGTTTCCGGTTCCCCCCGGCTGGTGCAGGATGGGGTGAAATACACCCAGCTGGACCCCAATTTCAGCGAGGCCCGGTTCACTACTATGGTTACGCCACGGACCGCTGTGGGAAGCACGACCGACGGCAAACTGCTTCTGGTCAATGTGAAGGCGGCCAACATGAATCAGATGCGGGATCTGATGCTTGCGCTTGGCTGTGTGGACGCCATCAATCTGGACGGTGGTGCTTCTACCGCTATGTATTATGACGGAAAGGTGCTGGCCAGCCCCGGACGCAATCTGACCTCCACCCTCCAGGTTTTTGTGTCAGACTGAAACATACATACTGCTTTGAAAGGGAACGGCTGCCGAACGGCAGCCGTTCCTCTTTTATTTTGTCGAAATTATGTTTAGCCCTTGACAAAGCAGAACAATAGCGCTATCATACAATACATCAAAAAGATTTGATGTGAGGTGAGCGGTATGGACAGCGTCCACCAGCGCAATGCCAAGGTATTCAAAGCGCTATGTGACCCCAAACGGCTGGCGATCCTGGAGCTGCTGCAAGGTGGGGAGAAGTGTGCTTGTGTGCTGATGGATCAGCTGGAATTGGGGCAGTCGGCAGTATCCTATCATATGAAGATCCTGTGTCAGTCCGGCTTGGTGGACAGTCGGCAGGAGGGAAAGTGGACTCATTACCGGCTTAGCTCAGTTGGATGTGCCAATGCTGTCCGTCTGCTGGAGCAGCTGACCACGCCAAAAGCGTGATGAGCTGCTTTTTTCTGCCAAATACATCAAAAATATTTGATATGAGAGGAGCGATAGAATGGAACAAGTCGCTGCTGGGTGGCAATTTGTCCAAGATCAAATTTTGGGTATAAAATGGCTGGAGGCTTTGATTGGTAAGGGGCTGGAGGCACTGGGGGTGGACTTGACTACTCGTTGGGGCGGCAGTCTGCACTTTTTCTGCTATGATGTGCTCAAGATCACAATTCTGCTGTGTACCCTGATTTTTCTGGTTTCTTACCTGCAAAGCTACTTTCCGCCGGAGCGAAGCCGCCGGATTTTAGGGCGGTTTCATGGAATCTGGGCCAATTTACTCTCTGCGCTGCTGGGTACGGTGACCCCTTTCTGCTCCTGTTCTTCCATTCCGCTGTTTATGGGTTTTACCAGTGCGGGACTGCCGATCGGCGTGACCTTTTCCTTTTTGATCTCGTCTCCTATGGTGGATCTAGGCAGCCTGGTATTGCTGATGAGTATTTTTGGTGCCAAGGTGGCGGTCCTTTATGTGGTGGTAGGTCTGCTCATTGCGGTGGCAGGGGGGACGCTGCTGGAAAAGCTGAGGATGGATCGCTATGTGGAGGACTTTGTACGCCAAGCCACGGTGCTGGAAGAGGAAGGGCACAGCCCTACTCAGCGGGAACGGCTAGGATATGCCAAAGGACAGATGATTGCTACCTTCCGCAAAGTATTTCCCTATGTTCTGCTGGGCGTTGGGGTGGGAGCGGTGATCCACAACTGGCTCCCGAAGCATTGGATCGAAGTGGTCCTGGGAGATGGGAATCCATTGGGTGTGGTGTTGGCTACTTTGGTGGGCGTGCCCATGTACGCCGATATTTTTGGCACCATCCCTATCGCTGAAGCGCTGTTGTCCAAAGGAGCTCAGCTGGGCACTGTTCTGTCCTTTATGATGGCGGTCACTACGTTGAGTCTGCCCTCCCTCATTTTATTGCGTAAGGTGGTAAAGCCAAGACTGCTGGCGGCCTTTCTGATCGTTTGTACAGTGGGGATCATTGTGGTGGGTTATCTGTTCAATCTGTTTCAAAGTGTTATTTTATAAGGAGGAACCAATATGGGACTGTTTCAGAAGAAAAAGTATGTGGAGGAACACGCCGATGCAGCTGTAAAGGTGCTGGGCTCCGGCTGCGCCAAATGTAATGCTCTGGAGGAGGTCACCCGGCAGGCGTTGACTGAACTTGGCATGGAGCCGGTGGTGGGCCATGTTACTGATTTTGCTCAGATTGCCGCTTATGGTGTTATGACCACACCTGCGTTGGTAGTGGATGGCAGGGTGCTGTCCACGGGGCGGACATTGACCAAAGATGAGGCGGTTGCCCTGATCAAACAGGCAAGGGGAATTTAACTTCATTGGATAAGGCCAACCGGCACTTTGATGCCGGTCGGCCTTTTATATTGGCTTGACAACTATAGGCTATCACCGGTATTTTGAACCCGGTGGTAGGGGCGCTGGTCCATAACGCAGGCTCGGTAGCGGTTATCCTCAATTCCGCCCTGTTGCTGAGGTGGCGAAACAGACCGAAATAAAAAGGAAAGCCCCGGATTATGGCCCCTTTGAGCCAAGGTCCGGGGCCTTTAACAAATTTTACAGGATAGAATGGTCAAAATGCGAATAATTTGAAAAACTTTAGCCTAACCTCTATGCAAAAATGGAAAACTATATTAAAATAAGATAGCATGATTTTCCGAAAAAGGGGTTGAACATATGAGTGAACCGCAGTTCAAGCGGATTCTTCTAAAGGTCAGCGGCGAGGCGCTGGCCGGCGAGGCCAGTCGGGGGCTGGACTTCGATGTGATCGGCAGTGTTTGCGACGTCATCAAGAAGTGTGTAGCCGCCGGTGTCCAGGTGGGTATCGTGGTAGGCGGGGGCAACTTCTGGCGGGGCCTGAAGGACGGCGGCGATCGGATGGAGCGTACCCGGGCCGACCACATGGGTATGCTGGCCACCACCATCAACGCGCTGGCTGTGGCCGATATGCTGGAGCAGAAGGGCGTGGACGTACGGGTGCAGACCGCCATTGAGATGCGCTCCATCGCCGAGCCCTACATCCGCTCCAAAGCCATCCGGCACATGGAGAAGGGGAGGGTGGTCATCTTTGGCTGCGGCACTGGCAATCCCTTCTTCTCCACGGATACCGCCGCGGTGCTGCGGGCGGCTGAGATCGACGCCGACGCTATTCTGCTGGCCAAGAATATTGACGGTGTGTACTCCGCAGATCCCAGAAAGGACCCCAATGCGGTGAAGTATGACACCATCACTTATGACGACATACTGGCCCAACATCTGGAGGTAATGGATTCTACCGCCACATCCCTGTCTATGGACAACAAGATCCCGGTGATCTTGTTCGCGCTCAAGGACCCCGAAAACATTCTGCGGGTGGTCATGGGCGAAAAAATCGGAACCATCGTCAAGGAGGAACCGTGAAATGAAAGAACTCAACAAAGAATTTGACGCTAAGATGCAGAAAACCATCGACGTGGTCATGAGCGATTTCGCCAGCGTCCGGGCCGGTCGGGCCAATGCCGCCGTGCTGGATAAGATTACGGTGGACTACTACGGCGCGCCCACCCCCCTGAATCAGGTGGCCTCCATTTCCTCCCCTGATCCCCGCTCTCTGATGATCCAGCCGTGGGACAGCACGCTGCTGAAGGCCATCGAGAAGGCCATCCAGACCTCTGACCTGGGCATCAATCCCCAGAATGACGGCCGGGTGATCCGCCTTTCCTTCCCCCAGCTCACGGAGGAGCGCCGCAGAGAGCTGTCCAAGCAGGTGAAGAAGTATGGCGAAAACGGCAAGGTAGCCATCCGCAACATCCGCCGGGACGCCATGGAGAAGTTCAAAGCCCAGGAGAAGAAGGGCGAGATGACCGAGGACGATCGGAAGGATTATGAGAAGGAACTCCAGGATCTCACCGACAAGCGCTGCAAGGAGATCGACGATCTGACCGCTAAGAAAGAGGCGGAACTGATGGCGGTCTGAGTAAAATGAACATAGACCCGGTGCGGGGCGCCTGACGCGTCCCGCATTGGTGTCGTATAGGCGGGTTTAAGCATGGCATTATTCAAACCAAAGACGGAGCTGGCGGAGGTGGATTTCGACCATTTGCCCCGCCATGTGGCGATTATTATGGATGGAAACGGTCGTTGGGCCAAGCGGCGGGGACTGCCCCGCACTGCAGGCCACGCCGCTGGGGCGGAGACCTTTCGTACCATTGCCACCTATTGCCAGAAAATCGGGCTGGAGTATCTGACCGTGTACGCATTCTCCACGGAAAACTGGAAACGGCCGATGGAGGAGGTCTCCGCCATCATTGGACTGCTGAAAAAGTATTTGCTGGAGTCCATTGAAAAGATGGAGCGGGATAAGATTCGACTGCACTTTTTTGGCGATTTGGAGGCCCTTCCGCCAGAACTGCGGCAGCTTACCGTCCGCACTGACGATATTTCCACCCGATACAATGGAATGCAGGTCAATGTGTGCTTCAACTATGGCGGTCGGGATGAGATTGTCCGGGCGGCCAGGGCCTTTGCGGCAGACTGTCTGGCGGGGAAGAAAGACCCGCAAGCTCTGACGGAAGAGGATTTTTCCGGCTATCTCTATTCCGCCGGGGTGCCCGACCCCGATTTGGTGATCCGGCCCAGCGGAGAGATTCGGATCTCCAACTTCCTGCTATGGCAGTCAGCCTATGCGGAGTTCTACTATACCGATGTATTGTGGCCCGATTTCAGCAAGGAAGAGCTGCACAAGGCGCTTGCGGCCTATCAGAGCCGCTCCCGCCGATTTGGAGGTGTCTGAGTGGGGAAGCGAATCATGGTGGCGGTGATCTTTATCCCGCTGCTTGCCGTGGCAATCTATGGTGTTTCTCCGGTCTATCCGGTGGTTTTGCCCATTTTGGTGGCCGGACTGTCCATGATCGCGGTGCATGAGGTGCTGTGGTCCACTGGTTTTCTGAAGCATACCCGCATCTCTGGCTATTCCCTTGTGCTGGCTGGTCTGGTCCCGTTTTGGGTCTATTACAGCGGGGCGCTGATGCCCGCGTTGTGCGGTATGTTTGTCTATGTGGTGCTTCTGTTTGCGGAGGCTATCGCCAGCCACAAGCGGATTACCCTGGAGAAGATGGGTGGCGCATTTTTCCTCAGCGTCGTTATCCCATTCTTTCTGTCCTCGCTGCTGCGCATCCGTCAGATGGAGCACTGGCAGTTTCTGATTATTCTGCCCTTTCTGGTGGCCTTTCTCAGCGACGCCTTCGCCCTGTTTGCAGGCATGGCCTTCGGCAAGCATAAGCTGGCTCCGGAGCTCTCTCCCAAGAAGACGGTGGAGGGGGCCATTGGCGGCTTTGTGGGGGCCATTGTAAGTGCGGTGGTCTACGGCGTGGTGCTTCAGATGGGCTTCTCTGTTTCGGTCAACTATTTCTATTTGATTGTGTACGGCGCCTTGGGCAGTGTGGTGTCCCAACTGGGCGACCTGTCCTTTTCCTATATCAAGCGGGAATATGGACTTAAGGATTTCGGCAATATCTTTCCCGGACATGGCGGCGTGCTGGACCGTTTTGACAGCGTGATTTTCTGTGCGCCTCTGATTGAGCTGCTGATCCAATTCCTGCCCGCTGTGGGGGGCTGACTATGAGTAATTGCATTTCGTTGCTGGGTTCTACCGGCTCCATCGGGCGGCAGTCACTGGATGTGATTGCCGCCTGTGGCATGACTGTGGCCGCACTGACCGCGAACCGGGACGTGAACCGGATGGAGGAGCAGTGCCGCCGGTTCCGGCCTGCTCTGGCGGTGATGATGGACCCATCCGCTGCCGCTGAGCTGAGGATCAGGCTGGCAGATACACCTGTCCAAGTGGCCCAAGGCCCGGAGGGACTGATAGAGGCCGCTACGATAGAGGCGGCGGACACCGTACTCACTGCTGTGGTGGGCATGGTGGGACTGGTGCCCACTCTGGCCGCAGTGGAGCAGGGCAAACGGATCGCCCTGGCCAACAAGGAAACCCTGGTGTGTGCCGGGGAGCTGGTGATGGATGGGGCGGACCGGTCTGGTGCGGAGATCGTACCGGTGGATTCTGAGCACTCCGCTATTTTCCAATGTCTTCAGGGTAACCAGAACAGGGGGGAGGTCAAGCGCCTGATTTTGACCGCCTCCGGCGGCCCTTTCTGGGGGTGGGAGAAGGAGCGCATTGCCTCCGCCACTATAGAGCAGGCTTTGAACCACCCAAACTGGTCCATGGGGGCTAAGATCACGGTGGATTCGGCCACACTGATGAACAAGGGGCTGGAGTTTATTGAAGCCATGCGGCTTTACCGTATGCCGCCGGAGAAAATCTCCATTGTGGTCCACCGGGAGAGCATTATCCACTCCATGGTGGAATACTGTGATAATGCGGTGCTGGCTCAGATGGGGATTCCTGATATGCGCCTGCCCATTCAATATGCCCTGACCTGGCCTGCCCGTACCCAGGCGGTGGCAAAACCCCTGGATCTGCTGACCTGTCCGCCACTGACATTCCATGCCCCGGACTATGAGGCCTTCCCCTGCCTGTCTCTGGCTCTGGAGGCCGCTAAAACCAGCGGTACCGCCACAGCGGTCCTCAATGGAGCAAATGAGACAGCAGTGGGCCTGTTTCTGGAGGGAAAGATTCCATTTGGAGATATTGCCAAGCGGGTGGAGCGAGCTCTGGCCGGGGTGCCGGTGGTGCAGTCGCCCACTCTGGAAGAAGTGCTGGCGGCGGACCGGGCTGCCCGCGAACTGGCAGGCAAGTAATTTGACTTAGAGGTGCCTATGAGCGTTCTTTCCATTGTACTGACCATCCTGTTTTTCGGATTCCTCATTGCCATCCATGAGTTTGGCCACTTCATTGCTGCCAAATCCTTGGGCGTGAAGGTAAACGAATTTGCCATCGGCATGGGGCCCAAGCTGTTGTCCAAAGAAAAAGGGGAGACGTTGTATACCCTGCGGGCTTTCCCCATCGGCGGCTTCTGTGCGATGGAGGGGGAGGGAGAATCCTCTGACGATCCACGGGCCTTCGGCAATAAGGCGGGATGGAAAAGACTGATTATCCTGGTGGCTGGAGCCTTTATGAACTTTGTAGCCGGTGTGGTGCTCATCCTTATCATCTTTATCGCCGCAGGCAGCCCATCCATGCCGGTGGTCACCGGATTTATGACAGGTGCCGAGGACATTGCTCAGACCGGACTCCAGCCCGGCGACCAGTTTTATACCATCGACGGCCACCGGGTCTATTTTCAGACCGACGCCTTTCTCTTCCTGGAACGAGCCAAAGAACAGGTGGATGTGGTGGTACTGAGAGATGGAGAGAAGGTGGATCTGGGCACTATCAGCCTGCCCTACCGGCTGCTTACCGATGAAAACGGCAATCAGGTGGAAAAGCGGGGAATCTATGTGGGAGAGTTCCGGGAGGACACCCCTCTGACTCTGCTGCAAAATACCTGGTATCAGGCGGTGGACTATGTCCGCATGGTGTGGATGGGACTGGGCGATCTGATTACCGGTGCGGCAGGTCTCAATGAGATGTCCGGCGTCATCGGTATCGTGGCGGTGGCGGGTGATGTGGGTCAGGCCGGCGCGGCGGCGGCAGGCCTGTTTGGCTTGGTCATCAATATTCTGGACTTTACTGCCCTGATTGCCATCAACCTGGCGGTGATGAACCTGCTGCCCATTCCCGCTTTGGATGGGGGACAGATCCTCTTTGTATTTGTAGGCGGGATCTATCGCCTCATTACCCGAAAGAAAATCAACGAGAAGTACCTGGGCTATGTGAATGCCGCCGGCTTCTGCTGCTTGATTGCTTTGATGGTAGTGGTGGCGGTTAACGACGTCATCAAGCTGTTTTAACGGGGAGGAGCACAAATGACAAGACAGATTCTTGTGGGCGGCGTCCCGGTGGGCGGCGGCGCCCCTATTACCATTCAGTCCATGACCAATACCCGCACTGACGATATTACGGCCACAGTGGATCAGATCCACCGGCTGGAGGAGGCGGGCTGCCAGATCATTCGGGTGGCAGTGCCCGACCTGGATGCGGCCAAAGCGGTGGGAGCCATCAAGGCTTGCATCCATATCCCTTTGGTGGTGGACATTCACTTCGACTATAAGCTGGCCCTGGCCTGCGTAGAGGAGGGGTGTGACGCGGTGCGCATCAATCCCGGCAACATTGGGGGAGAGGACCGGGTTCAGGCGGTGGCGGAGGCCTGTAAAGCGAGAAACCTTCCCATCCGCATCGGGGTCAACGGCGGTTCTCTGGAAAAGCCTCTGCTGGCCAAATACGGTGGAGTGACACCGGAGGCCCTGGTGGAGTCGGCCTTTGGCCATATCGCCCTGCTGGAACAGTACGACTTCCACGATATCTGTGTCTCCCTCAAATCCTCCTCAGTGGTCACCACCATGGCGGCCTACCGTTTGATGCGTGAGAAAAGCGATTATCCGCTGCACCTTGGCGTCACGGAGACCGGTACCACCCAGATGGGAACTATCAAGTCGGCCATTGGCATCGGAGGCCTGCTGGCCCTGGGCATTGGCGACACTCTGCGGGTGTCCCTGTCCGCTGACCCGGTGGAGGAGGTGTATGCGGCCCGGGATATCCTCAAGGCTCTGGGTATGGCAGAGAACGAGCCCAATCTGGTATCCTGTCCCACCTGCGGCCGTACCCGCATCGACCTGATTGGTCTGGCCAATCAGGTGGAAGAGCGGTTGAAGGAGGTCCATAAGCCCATTACCGTAGCGGTGATGGGCTGTGTGGTCAACGGTCCCGGCGAGGCGTCCGCAGCA
Source organism: uncultured Flavonifractor sp. (assembly GCF_944385615.1). Classification (GTDB taxonomy): domain Bacteria; phylum Bacillota; class Clostridia; order Oscillospirales; family Oscillospiraceae; genus Flavonifractor. The sequence continues at coordinate 51,629 of NZ_CALWXV010000002.1, forward strand.
GATGTGGGCATTGCCGGGGGACAGGGGGAGGGACTGCTTTTCCGCAAAGGAGAGATTGTCAAAAAGGTTCCCCAGAAGCAACTGGTAGATGAGCTGTTTGCCCTCATCGACCAACTGTAAAGCAGGAGCGTGTCCTATGCCTGAAGCACAAAAGATCCCATTTCTCAAGCTGTTTTCTGCCTGGCGTCCCAGTGCGGAGCTGATGGCCATGGTCCAGAACTATCAGGTCACCCGTGCGGTCATCGACAAGCACACCCGATCTATCAAGGTCCAGGTGGAGTGCGAAAATCCGCCGACGGAAAAGCTGCGCCGACAGATCGAGCGTAGCCTGGCCCTGACCTATCGGGTGGAGCAGGTAGAACTGGAACTTTCCGTTCCCGTTGAGGAGCAGGCTGCTCCCGCTGCTCCGGCAGTACCTACCACACAGGAGCCCACACCTGCTGCACCAAAAATGCCAGAGCCGCAGGATGAGGCGGCCGCCGCCTTCCGGCGGACGGAGGAGATCCGGCGCAAGGCGCTGGAAGATCTGAAGACCGCCCGGCCCACAGAGAAGAAAGCCTCTAAAGAGAGAAAAGGAAAACTCCTTTACGGCCGTCATGAAATCAAAAAGGAACCTGTTCCTATGAGCAGCCTGGATCTGGACATGGGCACTGTCATTGTGGAGGGTGATGTCTTCGCGGTGGACCATCGGGAACTGAAAAAGCGGGGCGCCTGGGTGGTCTCCTTTGATATGACAGACTATACTGGTTCTGTACGTATCAATAAATTTTTCCCCGGTGATGAGGGAAAACCCTTGGTAGATGGTGTGAAAAAAGGCCAACACCTTTACATTCAAGGTAAACTGAATATTGACCGGTTTACCGGCGATATGGTGCTGGAGCCCTTTGCGGTGATGGAGGGGAAAAAGGAACCCAAAATTGACACCGCGCCTGAGAAACGGGTGGAACTCCACCTTCATACCAATATGTCTGCCATGGATGCCCTCACTGCCGTCGGGTCCAAGATGGATTCCCCCATCGGAGTGGATAAGAATGTAGTGAAGCGGGCAGAGCGGTGGGGCCACCGGGCCATTGCCATCACCGACCATGGCGTGGCCCACTCCTTTCCCAATGCTTGGCACTCCGCTAAAAATATCAAAATCCTTTATGGTGTGGAGGCCTACTTTATCAATGACGTGGACGACCGGGTGGTCATCCACGGAGACAAGGAGCAAGACTTTACACAGGATATCGTCTGTTTTGACATTGAGACCACAGGCCTGGATAAGCGTACCGAGGCCATTACCGAGATTGGTGCGGTGGTGCTGCGGAATGGGGAAGTGGTGGAGCAGTTTTCCACCTTCGCTGATCCAGGCCGCCCGCTGACCACGGAGATCACCAGACTCACCGGTATTACTGACGAGATGTTGAAAGGGGCCCCCTCTCAGAAGGAGGCGGTAAACGCCTTTCTGGACTTTGTAGGGGACCGGCCCCTGGCCGCCCATAACGCGGAGTTTGATATGGGCTTTATTGGGGAAGCCTGCCGCCGTATGGGCCGCCCCTTTGAAAACACCTCGCTGGACAGCCTGATTTTGGCCCAGAATCTGTTGCCCGACCTGGGTAAATACAAGTTGGACATTGTGGCCAATCACCTAAATCTTCCCGCATTCAATCACCACCGGGCCTATGACGATGCGGCAACGGTAGGTTATATGTTGGTGCCATTCTTCCGTATGCTGACGGATATGGGCGTCCACACGCTGCAGCAGATCAACCCGGCCATGTCCAAGCTTCGTTCCGGCGGCAAGGCCAAGCGGCAACCCAAGCATCTGATCGTGCTGGCTAAGAACCAGTTGGGACTGCGCAACCTGTACAAGCTGATCTCTGCCTCCTATCTGGACTATTTCAAGCGCTATCCCATTATGCCTAAAAGTCTTATCAACCAGCACCGGGAGGGCCTTATCATCGGGTCCGCCTGTGAGGCTGGCGAGCTGTTCCAGGCTATTGTGAAACGGAAAGAGTGGGGCGAACTAAAGCGCATCGCCTCCTGGTATGATTTTTTGGAGATTCAGCCCCTGTGCAACAATGCATTTATGCTCCGCAAGGGTATCGCCAGAAGCCAGGAGGAGCTGCGGGACTTTAACCGTACTGTAGTGGCTCTGGGCGAAGCGCTGGACAAGCCGGTGTGTGCTACCGGAGATGTCCACTTCTTGGACCCAGAGGACGAGATCTACCGCCATATTCTGTTGGCCTCCAAGGGATTTGACGATGCCGACTCTCCGCTGCCGCTCTATTTCAAGACCACTCAGGAGATGCTGGACGAGTTTGCCTATCTGGGTAAGGAAAAGGCCTATGAGGTGGTGGTACGCAACACCAATTTGGTGGCTGACTGGTGCGAGGATGTGGTACCGCTGCCCAAGGGGCTGTTTGCCCCTAAGATCGAAAATTCCGCTGAGGAATTGACCCGATTGGTGTGGGACAAAGCAAAAGCCCTTTATGGTGAGGAGCCGCCCCAGATCGTGGTGGACCGGATCAACGCCGAATTGGGAGATATCATTAAGTGTAAATATGACGTTATTTATATGTCGGCCCAGAAGCTGGTACAAGATTCCCTGGACCATGGCTATCTGGTGGGCTCTCGTGGATCGGTGGGGTCCTCTCTGGTAGCCTTCATGTCTGGTATTACCGAGGTAAACTCTCTGCCGCCTCATTACCGCTGCCCCAAGTGCAAACACTCTGACTTTGAGGCGGCCAAGGAGCTTGGCATCGGCTGCGGTGCCGATATGCCTGATGCTTTATGTCCTGTATGCGGCACGCCCTATGCCAAGGACGGCTTCAACATCCCCTTTGAGACCTTCCTGGGCTTCGGCGGCGACAAAGTGCCCGACATCGACCTGAATTTTTCAGGCGAGTATCAGTCCAATGCCCATCGATATACCTTTGAGCTGTTTGGGCAAACCCATGTGTTCCGGGCGGGCACCATTGGTACAGTAAAGGATAAAATTGCCTTTGGATATGTCAAGCACTATTTGGACGACAAGGGAATGACCGGCACACGGGCGGAGGAAAACCGTCTGTCTTTGGGATGCAGCGGCGTCAAGCGCACCACCGGACAGCACCCCGGCGGCATGGTAGTCATTCCACAGAACCGGGAGATCTATGACTTCTGCCCGGTACAACACCCTGCCGACGATCCCAACAGCGATATCATTACCACCCATTTTGAATATCACTCCATGGAGTCCAATCTGCTCAAGCTGGACATGCTGGGACACGATGATCCAACCATGATCCGTATGCTCCAGGATCTGACAGGGGTAGATCCCCAGACGATCCCACTGGACGATAAGGATACCATGAGTATCTTTACCTCCTCCAAGGTGCTGGGATTTGAGGACGATCCCATTCTGGGCCCCACCGGCGCCGTGGCTATTCCAGAGTTCAACACCAAGTTTACACGGGGGATGCTGGTGGATACACAGCCCCACCAGTTCGATATTCTGCTTCGTCTGTCCGGCTTCTCCCATGGAACTGACGTATGGCTGGGTAATGCCCGGGATTTGGTGGTGGATCAGGGTATCCCTGTCGGACAGGCCATCGGCTGCCGCGACGATATCATGATCTTCCTGATCTCCTGCGGTATGCCGGAGAAGCGCTCTTTTAAAATCATGGAGGCGGTGCGAAAGGGAAGAGGTCTGCCCGAGGGAGCAGAGGAGGAGATGAAGGCCGCCGGTGTGCCGGATTGGTATATTGGCTCCTGTAAGAAAATCAAGTATCTGTTCCCCAAGGCACACGCTGTGGCCTACGTTATGATGGCCTTCCGCATCGCCTGGTTCAAGGTCCACCATCCGCTGGCGTTCTATGCGGCCTTCTTTTCCATCCGAGCGAAAGCCTTTGATGCCACCTGTATGTGCATGGGCATGGATGTGTGCAAGGCCAAAATGAAGGAGATCGAGAGCAAGGAGAAACCCACGCCAGTGGAAGAGGATACTCTGGTCACCCTGGAAGTGGTCTATGAGTTTTATCTCCGGGGCTTTTCCTTTGAGCACATGGACCTATACCGCTCTCACGCCATCAATTTCCTGCCCAATATGGAGAAGGGGACCCTGCTGCCTCCCTTTACCTCCATTCCAGGCTTGGGTGAGACGGCGGCTCTGTCCATCATGGAGCAGCGGCAGGGCAAGCAGTTTATCTCGATTGAAGAGTTCTCCGCCGCCTGTCCCAAGGTTTCCAAGACCCACATTGAGCAGCTGAAAGCGGTGGGTGCTCTGGATGGGATGCCGGATACCAGCCAGATTACCCTGTTTGACGGGTTCTAAGGGACATGTGAAGAAAGCCCCTGTTGCCTGCATTTCGCAGACGGCAGGGGTTTTTATCAGGTGCTGCTGAGTAGATTCAGTGGGATTATTGGTCATGGGATCAAAGAAGTTTGACTTTTTTCCAAGATGCCCTTGACAATACAATAAATATCCAGTATATTAACGTGGTAATGTGCTAAAGTAAAGGGAGTGTTCCCATGACGATTATCATCAATACCCCGGAGGGGACCCGGGACCGGCTATTTGCCGAGTGCCAGGAGCGCCGTCAGGTGCAGACAGGGCTGACCCGTTTGTTCCGGCAGAGGGGCTTTTTGGAGGTCTCCACCCCGGAGACGGAATTTTATGATTTGTTTGCCCTGTCGGGCAGCGCCATTCCGCAGGAGCGGATGATTAAGGTGGGGGATCCCAGCGGCAAATTCTGCGTGATGCGGCCAGACTCCACCACCCCAATTGCCAGAGTGGCGGCCACCAAGCTGAAGGCGGTGGCCCTGCCACAGCGTCTTTATTACGACCAGACGGTTTACCGCTCCAATCCCGCCCACAATGGCGGCAGCCGGGAGATCCCTCAGTGCGGGGTGGAGCTCATCGGGGCAAAAGGGAAAAAGGCGGATGTGGAAATCATTGTCACCGCCATTGACGCCTTACGGTGCTGCGGAGCGCCCAAGTTCCATGTGGAGCTGGGACACGCCGGATATTTCCGGGAGCTGGCCGGCCGGCTGGAGCTGGAGAGCGGAAAAGTGGAGGAGATGCGGGGCCTGATCGAGGGCAAGAATTTTACAGCTCTGAAGGATTTCCTGGCCCCCTATGAGGGTAATCCAGCCTGTGCCGCCCTGGAGCAGCTCAGCCGTCTCTTCGGTGGAGTGGAAGTGCTGGCTCAGGCGGAGCGTCTGGCGGGCAAGACCCCGGCAGTGGACTACCTTTCTGAGCTGTATGACGAGCTCTCCGCCGCAGGTTATGGTCAGTACATCCGCTTTGACTTGGGTATGGTTCACCAGATCGACTACTATACCGGCGTAGTATTCCGGGGCTATATGGAGGGGGCGGGAGATGCTGTCCTCTCCGGTGGTCGATACGACAATCTGGTAGGTACCTTCGGCCGGGAGGCCCAGGCCACCGGTTTTGCAGTGGATGTGGATGCGGTGGCCCGCACCTTGCCAGAACTGGCCCTGCCGGTGCTGCGCACGGTGGTTCACTATGAACCGGGCTATCTGGCCCAGGCTCTGGAGGCGGTGGACGGCCGCCCTGCCGGTACCTGTGAGCTCTCTCCCTGCCGTACCTTGGAGTCCAGTCTGAATCTGGCCCGGGATAAAGGGGCCGAGGCGGTGCTGGTCTATGATAAGGACGGAGAAAGGACGGTGCGGGTATGAGTGAACGGCTGAAAATCGCCATCACCAAGGGGCGGCTGCTGGATAAGAGTATGGAGCTTTTTGAGGCAGCGGGACTGGACTGTACTCCGATCCGGGACCCCGGCCGTCGGCTGGTCCACTGTTTGCCCAATTACCCCCTGGATGCGGTGCTGGCCAAAGCTCCAGATGTCATTACCTATGTGGAGCATGGTGTGTGTGACCTGGGTATCGTGGGAAAGGACACCATCCTGGAAAAGGGAGGCTCCTTTTATGAGGTGCTGGACCTGGGCTTCGGCAGGTGCCGGTTCGCCCTTGCGGTACGGCAGGGGAGCGACTTTTATGGTACTTATAAGACCAGGCGTATTGCCTCTAAGTATCCAGAGGTGACCCGCTCCTTCTTTGCCAAGAAAGGCATGGATGTGGATATCATTAAAATTGAGGGCAGTGTGGAGCTGGCTCCTATTTTGAATCTGGCGGATGCCATCGTGGACATCGTAGAGACGGGAGCTACCTTAAAAGCCAACGGTTTGGTACCCATTGAGGATGTGGCGCCGGTGTCCGCCCGGCTTATTGTCAATACCGCCAGTATGAAGCTGTATAAAAAAGAGATTGAAGACTTTATTGCCCGGTGTGAGGGAGAATTGGAGAAACGGAAATGATTCAAATTGTGAAAGCGGACGGTTCCGCCGAGCAAACGGTGATCAGCGCCATGAAGGCCCGGGCGGCTCAGGCCAACCAGGCTATCGACGCCGCTGTGGCCAAGATTATGAATACGGTAAAGGAGGCGGGCTTTGAGGCAGTACGGGAGTACTCGCTCCGCTTTGATAAAGCCGAGCCCCGGGAGATCAGCGGGGAAGAGGTGGAGGCGGCTTATAACCGTTGCCCGCAGCCGCTGATCGCAGCCTTGGAACGTGCGGCCGCCAATATCAGGGACTATAACGAAAAGCTGCTGACTCGCACCTTAGAGTGGACCTCTCCCGATGGGGGCGTAGTGGGCCGCATCGTCCGTGGACTCACTCGGGTGGGCATCTATGTCCCCGGCGGCACGGCGGCCTATCCCAGCAGTGTGTTGATGAATGCAGTGCCTGCCAAAGTAGCGGGGGTGGAGGAGATCGTCATGGTGACGCCTCCTACCGAGAATCTGAATGACGCGGTACTGGCTGCCGCCAAGATCGCCGGGGTGGACCGGGTCATCGCTGTGGGAGGCGCCCAGGCGGTGGCCGCCCTGACTTATGGCGCCGGGTTTATTCCCCAGGTGGATAAGCTGGTGGGTCCAGGCAATGCCTATGTGGCCTCTGCCAAGCGGCAGGCCTACGGGAAGCTGGATATCGACATGGTGGCCGGACCCTCCGAGGTGTTGGTCATTGCCGACGGCAAGGCCAATCCCAAGTTTGTGGCCGCCGACCTGCTGAGCCAGGCCGAGCACGACAAGCTGGCCTCCGCTGTCTTGCTCACTGACTCTTTGGAGTTGGCCCAAGCGGTGGATGCTGAAATTATTCGCCAGACCGGTTACCTCAGCCGCTCCGAGATCATGGAGTGCTCTCTGCGGGACTTCGGCTGTGCCATCGTATGCGGCGATTTGGACGGCTGTGCCGCCCTGGCCAACGAGATCGCTCCAGAACATCTGGAGATTGTGACGGAGGACCCGCGGGCCCTGCTGCCTCAGATCCGCAATGCAGGGGCCGTCTTCCTGGGGGCATGGTCCCCGGAGCCTCTGGGGGACTATCTGGCCGGGCCTGACCACGTGCTGCCCACCAGCGGCACTGCCCGATTCTTCTCGCCCCTCAGTGTGGACAGTTTCCTCAAGACCATGAGTGTGATTCAATATGACCAAGGGAGTCTGGCCCCCATCAAGGACCAGATCATTACCCTGGCGGAGGCCGAGCACCTCACCGCCCATGCCAATTCCATCCGGGTGCGGTTTGAGTAAAGGAGCATAACTATGAGAACAGCCCAACTGACCCGCACTACCAAGGAGACCGACATCAGGCTGTCCCTGTCCCTGGAGGGGGGAGCGGTGGAGATCCATACTGGTATCGGTTTTTTCGACCACATGCTCACCGCCTTTGCCTTTTATGGCGGCCTGGGCCTGGAGCTGACCGTCAAGGGCGACCTGGAAGTAGACGGTCACCACACGGTGGAGGACGTAGGTATCGTTCTGGGACAAGCCATGAAGGAGGCCCTGGGGGATCGAAAGGGAATCCGCCGTTTTGCCTCCGCCTTTATCCCAATGGATGAGGCGCTGTGCTTCACCGCATTGGATTTTTCCAACCGGCCCTTCCTGGTGTTTGACGCGGAAATGCCCCAGCCTATGATTGGCAGCTATGATTCCTGCCTCACCGAGGAGTTCATGAGAGCCTTTTCGGTGAACAGTGGATTAACTTTACATATGAAGTGCCACTATGGAAAGAACGCCCATCACATCACCGAGGCTCTCTTCAAGTCTCTGGGTGTGGCGGTAAAAGAGGCGACGGCGGTCACCGGCACCGGCGTTACCTCCACCAAGGGGGTGCTGTAATGGGCTATACTGCGATTGTGGACTATGGTGTGGGCAACCTCAAGAGTGTGACCAATGCCATGGATTATCTGGGACTAAAGACCCGTATTACCAGCGATTCCAAGGAGCTGGAGTTGGCCGACGCCATCATCCTGCCCGGTGTGGGGGCCTTTCCCGATGCGGCGGACAAACTGCGGGGGACCGGGTTGGACCAGGTGTTGGTAGCCCAGGCAAAACAGAAGCCCATTCTGGGTATTTGTCTGGGTATGCAGTTACTCTTTGACCGGGGAGAAGAGGTGCGAGAGTGTAAAGGATTTAGCCTTGTAAGTGGTTGTGTCCGTAAGATTGAGACAAGCTTGAAATTACCCCACATCGGCTGGAACAGCCTGAGTTTCCCCAATCCGTCCCCCCTGTTTGCTGGGGTGGAGGAGGGTAGTTATGTCTACTTTGTCCACTCCTTTTGTGGTGTGGCGTCTGACCCTGCTGCTGTCATAGCACAGACTGACTATGGTGTGTCGGTGGTGGCGGCGGTACAGAATGGCAATGTATACGGCTGTCAGTTTCACCCGGAGAAGAGCGGCGAGGTTGGTTTGCAAATTTTGCGGAACTTTGGAGGGCTGAATGTATGATCCTGTTTCCGGCCATTGACTTAAAAAATGGTAAGGCTGTTCGGCTTTACAAGGGAGAATTTTCAACGGCTCACCAGGTGGCAGATGACCCGCTGGCCACCGCCCGGGCTTTTTATGCGGCGGGGGCCCGTTACATCCACATGGTGGACTTGGACGGGGCCCGCAGCGGTTCCCGACAAAATGGAGCCATTGTACAAGCGGTAGCAAAAGACTCCGGTCTGAAGGTGGAACTGGGAGGGGGTATCCGCTCTATGGCTGACTTGGAGGACGTCTTTGCTCTGGGTGTGTGGCGTTGTGTCATTGGCTCTGCCGCCGTCAGTGACCCCGACTTTGTACGAGAGGCCGCTGCGAAATATGGTGAGCGCGTTGCTGTAGGCATTGACGCCATGGACGGTATTGTTAAGACATCCGGATGGGAGCGGTCCTCCGGCCTCAATTATCTGGACTTTGCAAAGTCCATGGAAACAATGGGTGTAAAGACGATTATCTTTACGGATATTGCCACAGATGGTATGCTGTCCGGTCCCTCTTTCGACCGGCTGGCGGCCTTACAAAAAACAGTTGCCTGCCGTATCACGGCCTCTGGTGGGGTATCCTCCAATGCGGATTTGGACCAGCTCAACACTATGGGCCTTTATGGAGCGATCATTGGCAAAGCTTATTATGCCGGGACGGTGGACCTAGCGGCAGCGGTAAAGGAGGCGGGGGAGCAGTGTTAGCCAAACGGATCATTCCCTGTATGGACGTGCGGGACGGCCGGGTGGTGAAAGGGGTTAACTTTGTTAACATCCGGGATGCTGGTGATCCAGTGGAGCTGGCTAAATATTATTCCGACCAAGGGGCGGATGAAATTGTCTTTTTGGACATCACCGCTACCAGCGACGCACGAGATACTGTGGCCGATGTGGTGGAGCGCACCGCCGCTCAGGTCTTTGTTCCACTAACGGTAGGGGGCGGCATCCGCACGTTGGAAGATTTTCAGCGACTGTTGCGGGCGGGGGCGGATAAAATCTCAGTCAACTCCGCGGCTGTGGCCCGACCGGAATTGATTTCCGAGGCTGCGGAGCGGTTTGGCTCCCAGTGTGTGGTGCTGGCAGTGGATGCCAGAGCCCGTGGGGACGGCACTTGGGAGGTAGTGGTGGCCGGAGGACGCAAGCCCACCGGTATGGACCTCATTGAGTGGGTCAAAAAAGGGGAGGCCCTGGGGGCGGGGGAAATTCTGCTCACCTCCATGGATGCCGATGGAACCAAGGCGGGCTTTGACCTGGCTATGACAAAAGCGGTTACAGATGCCGTCTCCATCCCGGTTATCGCCTCCGGCGGCTGCGGTTCTCTGGCCCATTTTGCGGAAGTTTTTGAGCAGACCAACTGCGATGCCGCTTTGGCCGCGTCCTTATTCCATTTTGGGGAGTTGACAGTACCCCAGGTCAAGGAGTATCTTGAAAGCAGACAGATCCCAGTGCGATAATCACACAAGGGGGACGAGTGTATGCTGGACGACATTTTTGATCTGTTTTCTGATCTGGTCGGAGAAACCAACGTACATCGGCTGACAGGGCGGAAATCTCCTGCCCAAACGCCGGACCGGAAACCGTCCAAGCCGAGGACTGCTACCAGCCGAGCAACGCCAACTACGTCAGGCGGACAGAACAAGTTGACCGCCAGCAGAGACCGGCGTGGTGGAGAAGATCCCTGGGATTGGAAGGAAAAGAAGCCGCCCTGGGAATTTTGAGGTGAGTATGATGATAGCGCTGGACGATTTGTTCCAAAAGTCTGACCTGATTCCTGTTATTATCCAGGATGCGGAAACAGGCGAGGTCTTAATGCTGGGTTTTACCAAAAAAGAGGCAGTGGAGTTGACCCTAAAAACCAAAACCGCCTGGTTCTGGTCCCGCAGCCGACAGAAGCTGTGGAACAAGGGGGAGAGCTCCGGCCACTTCCTTCACGTGAAGAAGATAGTTACCGACTGCGATACCGATACCCTGCTCTATCTATGTACCCCGGAGGGGCCAACCTGCCACACCGGGGCCAGAAGCTGCTTTTTCAACATGATTTGGGAGGAGAAACCATGAGCGATACCATTTTGCGGGACCTGTATCAGGTGGTGCTGGGCCGTAAGAGCGATCCACAGGAGGGGTCCTATACCTGCTACCTGTTTGACAAGGGCCTGGATAAAATTTTAAAGAAGGTGGGGGAGGAGAGCGCCGAGACCATCATCGCTGCTAAGAACGGTAAGCAGGAGGATACGGTGGGAGAGATCTCCGATCTGATCTATCACCTGATGGTACTCATGGCCGCTCAGGATATCCCTCTGGACGCAGTACTGGCCGAGCTGGAACGCCGCAGCCACAAGATTGGCAACCTGAAACAGATGAAGGTTGTGGACCACGAGACGTAAAGAAAGGTGGAAGATCTTTCTATTATCACAAAGAAGACCTGCCGCAAACACTTGCGGCAGGCCTTCTTTGTATTTGGATCAAAAGGTCTATTCCTTACCATAGGTGATAAACAGGGTGTACAACCGGCTGATGGTATTCCAGCTGTCTTGATCCAATACGCCGGTCTGAGTCCGGCCATCTAGCCGCTGTACCCATCGGATGTTATGTTGAGTGGCAGGATCGTTATAGCCGGTCACCGGGGCGGATTCCAGACCATCCAGCAGCCGAGCCAGTGCCCGGAACATGGACTGCACCAAATAGAGGTGAATACTATCCTGATCTGGTTGGACAGAAAAGTCACAATTGGGGTAGCCACGGCAGGGAATGGGACCATTCAGCCTTGCCCTGGCCTGGAGGTAAAGGGCGGCGATGGCATCCCAGGTGGCTTGATCCACCCGCCCGGTGACTGGGGGAAAGAATTCCCGCTGGAATAGCATCACAGCTTCCAGCGTGCGCTCTCCAAAAACGCCGTCCGGCGTCAGCCGCGGCAGAAAGTCATAGAGAAAGGACAGCTCCCGCAGCATAGTTTGGAGGCTGCGGACAGGCTGACCGATGAGGCGGATTTCCTGTGGAACGATCATGCGGACGCTCCTCTCTGGTCGGCAGAGCCTAAGGTCATAGGCTGGCCGGGATACTGAGTCAGACCGGTGGCCTGGCTTTCAGGCAGGTCAGGACGGAACTCCTCGGGAATTACATTGGTATAGGTTTCCACTGTGTCCACAATGCCGGCGTATAGCCGGTAGAGCGCAATCCAGCTTTGGGGTCCCATAATACCGTCCTGGGGCAGACCGCTCATGCGCTGAAGGGCAATGACAGCGTTTTTGGTGGCGGGTCCATAAATGCCGTCAATTGCCACCCGGGGGATGTTGTCGTAGAACTCAGATACCACCGACAGAACATACTGAACCACCTTTACCGAGTCGCCTCTGGCACCCTCGGACAATACGTTGGGGAAGGGCTGGTCTCCACTGCCGGGATAGTAGGTCTGGCCCTGGCTGATAAGTTCTGCCAGATCCAACACCCCCACATAAAGAAATACCAGCTTATACCAGGTTGAGTTGCCAACAATGCCATCGGGGGTAAGGTCAAAGATTTCCTGGAATTTTTTTACCGCGCCTTCGGTGGCGGAGCCGAAAATACCATCCACCGGATAGACTTTTGGGATGGCGGGATAATCCCTGGAAATGCGGTTGAGCATGACTTGGATGCGCTGGACAGCTTCGCCGCTGTCCCCGCGACGGATGGGGTAGCCAGGATAGGAGTAGCGGATGCCCCGGACCGGAGCATTGGTCACCAGCTCAATATTGTCCCCATAATAGGAGCGAAGAATGGTCATATAGTCTGCGCCGCCCTCTGCCATAGCCTGACTGCCCCACTGGGACAGGCCGTCACAGGTAACAGTGGTGCCATTGCAGAACTTGGCGGCTAGTGGCTCCACAAAGCCAATGCGCCGGATGTAGGAGTTGAACATCTCGTCCACCAACTGGCTGATGTTCTCAAAGATATTGCGGCCTTTGATGAATTTCTGATCATAGGCAGTGCTGGAGGTGATGTTGAAGGGATAACCCCGGCTGGGATAGAACTCCGTATATACCCGGTTTAGGGCAAAGGAGATGATGGCCAGGATGTTGGCCTGGAGGGCGGCGGTCTCCCAGGTCGGATAGATCTCACTGGAGGCCACGTTCTTGACGTACTCTGGAAAGGAGACGGTGACATTTTCCGCGCTGGAGCCGGGAGCGCCCAAATGAACGGTGATGTACTGAGGTATGTAGGGGGTAATGGGTAAAGGTTCTGGCATGGTATCCCTCCTTTACAGATTTTGGGGTGGGACGTTCACGGGAGTTTCCGGCAGCAGAGTAGGGGAGCGCTCCGGCAGTGGAATCACTTCCAGCTCCTGAAGGGTTTGCGTGTCTGGGAAAATCTGAACGTTTTCCACCACCAAAAGCTCATAGCCCGGAGATTCCACCCAGATATCACATACGGCAAAGGGGGCGGTGGTACCGGGAGATTCGCTGGCGGTGGCGTCTGGGGTATTGACCTGGACCGGGGCGGTGCGGCCGTTGGTGTCTGTGACCCGCAGGGCCAAAAGGGTATGGCGGCCTTCGGTCCCCCGTTGGGTAAAAGCTACGGTGGCGCCAACCACCGGAATCTGAGCCCTGGAGGTAAAAACCCGGGTCAGAATGGTTCCTGTTGCGGCCAATCTGCATTCCTCCTTTTCCTTCCACTCTATGCTGATCGGGGCGAAAATGCCCTTCATGTATTCCGATGGGAGAAGTTGCCTTGTTTTACCAGACAGCTCAATTCCACCTTGCGCCGGTTCTGCCACCGTGGTACAATAAATTTTGTATGGAAACAGGAAGGAAACCGACGCTATGCTGATTTTAGGGATCGACCCCGGCTTTGCCATTGTAGGCTTTGGACTGGTGGAGACAGCAGGGGGGAAGCAGCGACTGGTCCAGTGTGGGGCCATCACTACCCCGGCGGGGGAACCTCTGCCCACCCGACTGGTGCAGATCGCCGACGATATGGACTTGTTGCTGGAGCAATTCCGCCCAGATGCTATGGCCATCGAGGAACTTTTCTTTAACAACAATATTACCACCGGCATCGGAGTAGCCCAAGCCCGTGGCGTGTTGCTATTGGCGGCAGAGCGGCGGCAGGTACCCATTTATGAATATTCCCCCAGCCAGGTCAAGCAGGCAGTGGTAGGGTATGGAAAGGCAGAGAAGCGGCAGGTTATGGACATGACAAAACGGCTGCTGGGCCTGAAACATGTCCCCAAACCAGATGACGCCGCCGACGCTGTAGCCATCGCCCTATGCCACGCTCGGTCTTATACCTCCCGTCTCCAGCGGCCTGACGCTGCCCGTCCAGGCAGCGGCCGGTATGCTGTACGCAAGAATTAGGAGTAAACCGCTATGTTTTACTATGTCAAAGGCACTGTGGCCCATACCGCTCCTTATCTGGCAGTTATTGACTGCGGTGGGGTGGGTTACGCCTGCCGTACCACCAATAATACGCTTTCCGCTCTGAAAAAGGGAGAAAGTGCCAAGCTTTATACCCACCTGAACGTCCGGGAAGATGCTATGGAGCTCTACGGCTTTGCCACCGAAAACGAGCTCAACTGCTTCCAGCTTTTGCTCTCGGTATCGGGTGTGGGGCCCAAGGCGGCTTTATCCATTCTGTCTGCCGCCACCCCTGAATCTTTGGCCATGAGTATTATCACCGGAGATGAAAAGGCCCTTACCATAGCCCAGGGCATCGGCAAGAAAATTGCCCAGCGTATCATTCTGGAATTAAAAGATAAGCTGGCCAAAGGCCAGATTTCTCCCAGCGGTGAGAGTTATGGGGGCACTGGCGTGACGGTGATCCCGGAAAATAAGTCCTCTGAGGCCGCCGCCGCCTTGGCGGTGCTGGGGTATTCTCAGGCCGAAATCGGTATGGCCCTCAAAGGCATCGATGTGGACAGTCTGAGCCTGGAGGAGATCATCAAGCAGGCCCTGAAGAAGATGGTAAAAGGGTGAGTCTGTATGCTTGTCCATCGTCTGTCAGCTCACCTCTTATTATAAAAGGAGGTATATCCATGGCCAAATTGGAACGAAACCTGACCGGAAATTTTAATGCCCTGCTGGACTATCTCCACGACGGTATTTTAAACGGCAGCGCCTCGGCCAGCTGGGAGGACAGCAGCGACTATGATGGGGTTGGGTTTCGCTGTGCTGTGCGGGTCTATGAGCGATACAGCATGATGGGCGGCAACCGGGTCAGCCTCAACCTGACACTGGTAGGGGAGGGCAACCGTCTATTCCTGTCCGCCATTACCTCCGGCGGCAGCCAGGCGGTATTTTTTAAGATCAATACCTTTGGAGAAGGGGCTTTTCTGGACTGTGTGGAAGAACTGCTGGACAGGTGGCAGGGCTGATACAGGATTGCGGGCTACAATACCGCCGTCCCGAAGGAAAAGAAGAACTACGACTGGGCGGTCATCTGTGCCAATACAGGAAACCGGTTCCAAAAAGGGAAGTGAAACTTTGAGTATCGCATTTTCTGAAGATGGCTTTGAGACGGAGGAACCCCTGGTGACCACGTCCCTCACCCGGGATGATGAGAGCGAGGGTTCTCTGCGGCCCAAAACCCTAAAGGAATACATCGGTCAGGAGAAAGCCAAGGGTAATCTGGAGGTGTTTATCCAGGCGGCCAAAATGCGCAGCGAGCCGCTGGACCATGTGTTGCTCCATGGCCCCCCTGGCCTGGGAAAAACCACCCTGTCCAACATCATCGCAAACGAGATGGGGGTCAATATCCGCATTACCTCCGGTCCTGCCATTGAAAAGCCGGGAGACTTGGCGGCGTTGCTCACCAACCTGGCGGAAAATGATATCCTGTTTGTAGATGAGATCCACCGGCTCAACCGGTCGGTGGAAGAGATTTTATATCCCGCTATGGAGGACTTTGCCATTGACATTATTATCGGCAAGGGGCCTTCCGCCAACTCCATCCGGCTGGATCTGCCCAAGTTTACCCTGATCGGGGCAACCACCCGGGCGGGCCAGCTGTCCGCCCCTTTGCGGGACCGGTTCGGGGTGACCCTGCGGCTGGAACTGTATACCCCGGAGGAGTTGGCCCTCATTGTTACCCGATCAGCGGGCATTCTGGAGGTTCCCATTGAGGCGGAAGGGGCCATGGAGATCGCTAAGCGCAGTCGTGGCACTCCCCGGATCGCCAACCGGATGCTCCGCCGGGTGCGGGATTTCGCTCAGGTGAAGGCGGGGGGCGTTATCACCCAAGAAGTGGCCGACGCCGCCCTCACCGCTCTGGAGGTAGACCACCTGGGGCTGGATGCTATTGACCGGCGTATGCTGGGCAGCATTATTGAGCACTATGGTGGCGGTCCGGTGGGTTTGGAGACGCTGGCAGCCACCATCAATGAAGAGGCTGTCACGCTGGAGGACGTCTACGAGCCCTATCTGATGCAGATGGGCTTTCTCACCCGCACCCCACGGGGCCGGTGCGTCACCCGGCGGGCCTATGAACACCTGGGTCTGTCTGTACCCGGCGGTGTTGGCATGGAACAGCTAAGCTTTTAACAACGCTTTGACGAGTTCGGTAGAAAGAGGTAATCAATATGGGTAAACTATTTGGAACCGACGGCATCCGGGGTGTGGTCAACGCTGGTTTGGATGCCGAACTGGCCTATCATGTGGGTGCGGCGGCGGCCTATGTGCTGGCCCAGGCAAAAGGGGAGAACCGCCCACGATTCGCTATCGGAAAGGACACCCGCATCTCTTCTGACCTGCTGGAGGGGGCTCTTATCGCCGGTTTGTGCTCCGCTGGGGCTGATGTACTTCACTTGGGGGTGATCCCCACCCCCGGCGTGGCATGGGTGACTGTAGACAGCGGTTGTGACGCAGGCATTGTTATTTCCGCCTCTCACAATCCCTTTGAGCACAATGGTATCAAGATTTTCAACAGTCAGGGCTTCAAGCTATCCGACGAGCTGGAGGGGAAGATCGAAACTATTATTTTAAATAAAACAGCAGTCCCCTGTAAAACCGGCGGTGATATCGGCCGAGTGGTGTACGCCGATCAGAAAGAGAGTCAGGATTACATCGACCATCTGGTATCCACCATTGACTCCAATCTGTCCGGATTGAAGATCCTGGTGGACTGCGCAAACGGTGCAGCCTCCGCCACCGCCGGACGACTATTTGACAGCTTCTCTGATCTGCATACGGATATCATCAATGCCGACCCAGACGGGGTAAACATCAACAGCGGCTGCGGCTCCACCCATCTGGAGGGCCTGAAGGCCATGGTCACGGCGGGGAAGTACGACTTGGGCGTGGCCTTTGACGGCGACGCCGACCGCTGCCTCATGGTGGATGAGACTGGTGAGGAAATCGACGGTGATCAGGTCATCGCCGCCTGCGGACTGGAGCTGCTAAGGAACGGGCAATTACCAGGCAACGCTATTGTGGGTACCGTTATGAGCAACCTGGGGCTGCATATCTTCTGCAAAGAGCATGGTATGGGACTTTTCTGCACCGCTGTGGGGGACCGCAATGTGTTGGAGAAGATGGAAGAGAGCGGCTATGTTTTGGGTGGTGAGCAGTCGGGGCATACCATTTTCCGCAAATATGCCACCACCGGTGATGGCCAGCTCACCGCTTTGCAGTTTTTGTCTCTGCTTCACCACTCCGGCAAGAAGGCCTCGCAGCTGGTGGAGGGATGTAAGCGGTATCCTCAGATCTTGATCAATGTACCGGTAGCTGACAACGCCGCCAAGGAGGCCATTATGAATGACACCGGGGTGATGGCTGCTGTGGCCGAGCAGGAAAAACTGCTGGACGGCACCGGTCGGGTATTGGTGCGTCCCTCCGGCACGGAAGCCCTGGTGCGGGTCATGGTGGAGGCCCAGAGCCAAGCCGATGCAGAGAAAGTTGCACAGCTCTTGGCAAATGTCATAAAAAACCGGTGAGAAAACGGAAATATTTTTGGGAATCACTTGACAAAATCAGGCATCAACGCTTATAATGTGCAAGGAGAAACAGCATGAGAGCTGACCATTTCCAACGGCTGGAGCCAGACGATGAAACGCTATGTACTCTGGCCGCCTCTGGTGACCGTCAGGCTGAGGAAGCTTTGGTGGTGCGCTACAACCGTTTGGTGCGCATCTGCGCACGGCCCTATTTTCTGGCTGGCGGGGACAGCGAAGATCTGATTCAGGAGGGAATGGTAGGGCTGTTGGCAGCCATCCGGGAGTATGATCCGGCCAAGGCGGCCTCCTTCCGCACCTATGCGGAGATATGTATCAAAAACCGGCTGTTCTCCGTTATCAAAGCAGCAGCAAGAGATAAGCACATACCGCTGAACAACTCAGTCTCGTTCGGAACCCCTCTTTTTAGTGGGAACGGCGATCCATTGACCTTCTGCGTGCCTGACGAGCAGGAAACGGACCCGGAGGAGATCCTCCTCAGCCGGGAATCCTTCCGGGAACGTCTGGATACGCTGATTGGTCAGCTGTCCGGGTTCGAGGCAAGCGTACTTCGGTTGTATCTGAACGGTTTGTCCTACTCCGAAATTGCAGCCGAGGTAAACAAGTCCCCCAAATCGGTGGACAACGCTGTGCAACGCATCCGGCGCAAGCTGGCGCAGCAAACATCATCCGGCGATATCAGCCAAAGCTGATCGCAATATTACACTGACCCAGCACATGGATCATCCGGACCTGGGCAAAGAAGCAAAGAGAGGGTAACATCATGTACGAAGACAAGACTCTGGTATGTAAGGAATGTGGCCAGGAGTTCGTGTTCACCGCCGGTGAGCAGGAGTTCTACGCCGAGCGCGGCTTCCAGAACGAGCCCCAGCGCTGCAAGGCTTGCCGTGATGCCCGCAAGGCTGCCTCCCGCGGCCCCCGCGAGTACTTCACCGCTACCTGCGCTGCCTGCGGCGGCGAGGCTAAGGTGCCCTTCGAGCCCAAGTCTGATCGTCCCGTTTACTGCAGCGACTGCTTCGCCCGTATGCGCGGCGAGCAGCACTAATTTGTGCAAAAAGGCCGTCCCCAAGGGGGGACGGCCTTTTTCTGTCTTTTGGGATACCGGCGATAGGTGGATTATAGAATAATACAGATCAGCCCGCCGGAGCCCTCATTGATGATGCGCTGCAATGTCTCCTGGAGCTTGGAGCGGGCATCCTCCGGCATCCGTTTCAGCTTTCCGTTCAGGTCCTCGCTGACCAGCTCATGGAAGGACTTACCGAAAATGTTGGACTGCCAGATGGCCTTGGTGTCCCCCTCAAACTCCTGAAGCAGGAAGTTGACCATTTCCTCGCTCTGCTTTTCGTTCCCCACAATGGGGGAGACTTCGGTCTCGATATCGGCCCGGATCATGTGGATGGAGGGAGCAGAAGCCTTCAGCCGTACCCCATAGCGGCCACCCTGGCGAACAATCTCCGGCTCTTCCAGCACCAGCTCGTCGGTGCCGGGGACCACAATGCCGTAGCCGGTGGCCTTGACCTCCTCCAGCGCCCCCGCCACCTTGTCATACTCAGCCTTGACTCTGGACAAACGGCTGAGCAGCTCCAACAAATCTCCATCGTCATGGATGGTAAAGCCGGACTGTTGGGAGAGGGTGTCGTAAAACAAACTGCGGGGTAGCTCCAAATCAGCGGAAGCCAGACCAGTACCCAGGTTCATAGAGGTGACCTGGGCCCGGCTCACTGTGTCGCAGTCCCCCATGGCCGCCACCGTGCCCTCCACATCCCGGATGCGGCGCATTCCCTTGGCACTTTCCCGAATGGCGGCGTACAGCCCGTGCTTGATGGGATGATCCCAGGGTAGAGCATCCACCCAGGGGGGGAGGAACAGATCCAGCTCCTTTACAGGGAATTCATACAAAACCCCCTTGATGATGCCGGTCACCGCCTCCTCACTCAGCTCCAGACAGTTGACGCAGGTACAGGTCACATCATACCGGCTGGCGATATCCGCCCGGATAGCCTGGGCCCGGTCAGACTGGGGTTGAGCTGAGTTGAGCACAACCAGAAATGGTTTGCCCAACTCTTTCAGCTCGGTGATGACCCGCTCTTCCGCCTCCAGATAGTCCTCCCGGGGAATGTCGGTGATGGTACCGTCGGTGGTGACTACGATGCCAATGGTGGAGTGTTCCGCAATGACCTTCCGGGTACCGATCTCGGCGGCCTCGGTCATGGGAATAGGTTGCGGGAACCAGGGGGTGGTGACCATCCGGGGGGAATCGTCTTCCAGAGAGCCCACTGCCCCCGGTACCAGATAGCCCACACAGTCGATAAGCCGTACCTTGAAAGAGGCGCCGCTGTCCATCACCACCTCCACCGCCTCTTCGGGAACAAATTTGGGCTCGGCGGTCATAATAGTGCGGCCTGAGCCGCTCTGGGGCAATTCATCCTTGGCCCGCTCCCGGCGGTAGACATTTTCAATCCCCGGAATAACCATGGTTTCCATGAACCGCTTGATAAACGTGGATTTTCCAGTCCGCACCGGCCCCACCACGCCGATATAGATATCCCCCTCGGTCCGCAGGGCGATATCCTCATAGAGCTTGCGTTGTTCCACTGGCAATTCCTCCTTCGGCCGCGTCAGCCGGCGTTTTCTCTACATACCTATGGGGATAAGCCGTGGAATATTCATCCTGTGGGGCGGAAGTCAAAAATGGGTCCTGCGGTTATACCCGCAGGACCCATAGAATTTTATAAAGGAAAAAATTATTCTTCCCGGCCCATCAAAATCTTTTCAGCGGTGATAGGCAGAGAACGGACCCGCACGCCGGTGGCGTTATAGATGGCGTGGGCGATGGCGGGGGAGGGAGTGTTGATGACCACCTCGCCGATAGACTTGGCTCCAAAGGGACCGTTTGGCTCGTAGCTCTCTTCAAAGTCCACCCGGATTTCGGGTAAATCTGTGCGGCAGGGGATTTTATAAGTCATAAAGGTGGAGTTGACCATCTGGCCTTTTGGATCATAGTTGATATCCTCCAGCAGAGCCATGCCGATGCCCTGGGCGATGCCACCCTCGGCCTGGACCCGTGCCAGGTTCTTGTTGACCACAGTGCCGCAGTCTACAACACCCACATAGTCCACCACTTTGGCCTCGCCGGTCTCCAGATCCACCTCCACTTGAGCAAAGCCTGCCATAAAGGGCGGGGGAGAGGTAGGGCTGCAATGACTGGCGGTGGCGGTAAGCCACTGGGTTCCCTCGCCCACCACCAAACTCTGGGCCAATTGGTCCAGGGTGATACAATGCTCTGGGTTGGTGCGGTCGTACACATTATCCCCGTCAAACTCCGCCCGCTCGGGGTGGATATTCAGGCGGCGGGCTCCCTCGGCCGCGATCTGCTCGTTAAGCTGGGTACAAGCCTTTACCACGGCAGCTCCGGTAACATAGGTGGTACTGGATGCATAGGAGCCGGTATCAAAGGGGGAGTGGTCGGTGTCCACCCCATCCACAGTGATGCGCTCCATGGGGCAGTTGAGGATTTCGGCAGCCATCTGAGCCAGTATGGTGTCACAGCCGGTGCCCATGTCGGTGGCACCGATCATCAGGGTATAGTAACCGTCGTCGTTGAGCTTGACGGTCACCGAGGCAGTATCCACACCGGAGATACCAGAGCCCTGCATGGTGATGGCCATACCCACCCCACGGACCCGATGGTCGTCCACCCGAACACAGGGGTAATTTTGCTCCCAGCCAATCATCTCCATGCCTCGCTGGATACACTCGGGCAGCTTGGAGCTGGTGAGAGGCTCATTGTAATAGGCAGCCATGTGCTCGCCCACCTGGGGCAGGTTTTTCAGCCGCAGCTGGGCCGGGTCCATGTTCAGTTTGACCGCCAACTCGTTGATAGCTGACTCCATGGCAAAGCAGCCTTGGGTGGCGCCGTACCCTCGGAAGGCACCGGCGGCCATGGTATTGGTGTACACCACCTCCCAGGAGAAGCGGAACGCAGCCTGCCGGGCATAGAGGGGGATGCTCTTGTGGCCCACCAGACCGATGGTGGTGGAGGCGTGCTCCCCGTAGGCCCCGGCGTTGGATAGGGCCTGCATGTCCACTGCCTTGATAGTGCCATCCCTCATAGCCCCCACTTTGACATGGACCCGCATCTGGTGGCGGCTGTTGGATGCCTGGAAGGACTCCTTTCGGGTGTATACAATCTTGGCGGGCTTGCCGGTGCGCAGTGTGACCAGAGCAGGGAAGAGCTCACTGACCAACGTCTGCTTGGCGCCAAAGCCGCCGCCGATGCGGGGCTTTACCACCCGCACCATATTTTTGGGCAGACCGAGCGCCCGGGCGATGGTACGGCGGCAATGGAAGGGCACCTGGGTAGAGGTGACCACGTTGAGCCGCCGGTTGTGGTCCAGATAAGTATAGGTGCGGAAGGTCTCCATCATGGCCTGGGCATTGGCCTTGGTGTAGTAGGTCTGGTCCACCACCACGTCACAAGCTGCCAGGGCCGCCTCCACATCTCCATCAGAATCGCAGCCGCTGGCCACCAGGTTGCGCTTGGGGTCTCCGCCAATATCAAAATGGCGGAAATAGTCCTCCTCAGAGTGGACCACCGAAGGGTTGTCCAAAGCCTGCTCAAAGTCCAGCACCGGGTCCAGCAATTCATATTTCACTTGGATCATCCGCATCGCCTTGGCCACACAGTCCTTGTCCCGGCCTGCTACAATAGCCACCGGGTCCCCCACATAACGGACAGTGCGCTCCAGGATATAGCGGTCATAGGGGGAGGGCTCCGGATAGGACTGCCCCGCCAGGGTGTATCGGATCTGGGGTACATCCTCCCAAGTGAGGATACAGGAGATACCCGCCACCCGGCTGGCGGCATCCTTGCGAATGGATTTGATGCGGGCAAAGGCGTGGGGGCTGCGGAGCACCTGCACCACCAGGCAGTCCCGGGGAACCATGTCCTCGGTGTATACCCCCTTACCGCCGGTAAGCGCTGCGCCATCCAGCTTGGGGACGGCCTGGTTCACATAGTTCAGATTCATACCTGCCCCTCCTTTTCCCAGGGCTTGTCGTGGAGCCAGGCCCGCAGGGCCCGGGTCTGTCCAGCGTAGCCGGAGCAGCGACACAGGTTGCCCGCCAGATAGTGGGCCACTTCTTCCTCAGTGGGATTGGTCAGTTCCCGGCGCATAGCCAGCGCCGCCATAATAAAGCCCGGGCTGCAATAGCCGCACTGTTCCACGCCCTGGGCGGTCATATACCTGCCAAAGGAGGCGGCCTCATCCTTCACACCCTCCAGGGTAGTGACATTCTTGCCGTCGGCCCGGGCGGCAGGGTAAGAGCAGGACAGCACCGGCTTACCCTCTACCCATACAGTACACAGGCCGCAGTTGCTGGTGTCGCACCCCCGCTTTACGCTGACATAGCCGTATTTCCGCAAAAACTCCAGCAGCATCATGTCGTTGGGGATATGCTTATTATACAGCATCCCGTTCACGGTGATCTTGACTTTCATCCCTTGTTCTCCCTCTCTATGCAGGTCTGAGCCGCCCGGCGCACCAGGACGGCGGCCAGCTTCTTTCGGTAGTCCGCCCCAGCCCGCAAATCGGTGCCAAAGGTCAGCTCCGCTCCAGCGGCAACCCCGGCGGCCTCCGGGCCGCGGCCATCATTCAGGCAGCGGGCGGCCTCCTCCGCTTGTACCGCCCGGCCCGGCCGGGCTCCCACGGAGACCTTCCACCGACCGTCCAAACAGCTTACCGCTACCGCCAGAGTAGGAAAGTCGGTGGCAGAGCGGCGGACGCTTTGGTAGGCGGCACGGCGGCCGTCGTCCTTGATGCGTACTTTGAGCAGAATGTCGTCAAAAGCGATGGGGGAGGCCATAAATTCCGCCAGCGGCACCTCGCCTCCGCGGTAGAGCACAACAGAGGCGTCCAGAGCCAGCAGAGCGCAGGTCAGATCGGAAAAGCCGAACCGGGAAAACACGGAACCGCCTACCGTGGCGCAGTTGCGGAAGGGAACCCCTACAATATGAGACACACTTTCCCCCAAAAGGCCGTCAAACCGGGCGGTGACGGCGGGGTGAGTTTCCAGCTGCCGGAGGGTGATGCAGGCCCCCAGTTCCAGGAAGCCATCCTTTACCTCAATCTGGTCCAGGCCAAGCCGGGTCAGGTCAATAGCCCAGCGGATGCGGCGGCGGCCCAGCTTGAGCCAACAGCAGCCCCCCAATACCGCGTTGTTCCGGCAATCCCGGTGGAGCAGCTCGTCGGCCTCTTCCAAAGACTCCGGGAATACATAGCTTTTGATGGTATACAAATTTCTCGTACCTCCCCCACAATGTGCGGGTATTTTTCTTTTTTCGCGTGGAATATTATATCTGCTTTGGAGCAGAAAGTACAGGGCAGAAAGAAAAGATTTCTGAGAAAGTGAAAATTAGCCCTGGGCATCCAAGGGATGCCCAGGGCTGAGAGAGTGTGCGGGGAACGGTTATTTGTCCAGGAAACGCTGGAGAATGACGGCAGCCTCGGCCCGGCTGGCCTGACCGGTGGGGTCCAGCAAATTACCAGTTTTACCGGTAATCAGGCTCTGATTTACAGCCCACCCAAGACCCTCCGCCGCCCAGGCAGAGGTGGAGGCACCGTCGGTAAAGCCGGTAAGCGCGTTAGGAGCGGATACCACTGCTATACCGGCATACGGAGCATAGCGATACAGAATGGTGGCGAACTGCTCCCGGGTGATGCTGTCGTTGGGGCCGAATAGGCCGTTGCCATAGCCGCCCACGATGTTATTGGCAGAGGCCCAGGCCACCCCGTCGGAGTACCACTGACCGGCGGCTACATCGGTGAAAGAGGCGCCGGTACCAGGAGTCTCACCGCTAAGACGGTAGAGGATGGTCACCAGCATCCCACGAGAGAGGGGCATGGTGGGGGAGAAGTTGCTGCCGCCGGTACCCGACATCAGGCCCTGGCCGCTGACATAGGCCACACCTTCCGCCGCCCAGTGGTTGGCGGGCACATCGGCAAAGCTAACGCCAGGCTGGGGTTCTGGCTCGGTGGAGGGCTGGCTGCCCAGCAAGGCCTCCGCGGTGAGGACCTGGTCAGAGAGCATTTTGGCATAAATGGTGTTGGTTACATAGCGGTAGTCGTCCTGCTGATGGGCCCGATTGTTGACCGAGTTGGCAAAGATGGTCAGGTCCATGCTGCCTCTTTGGAGAGAGATGGCCTCTACATAGCCGTCGATGGGAGTGCCGTCCTCATTGAGACAGCAGCCGGCGATGAAGCTATCCTTGGCAGCTGCCTGGATAAGCACCTGGGCGCCCTCAGGCACCTGGGTGATGACGCCACAGCTATAGGTGTAGAGCATGTTATCTCCATCGGCCACATAGCTGGCGGTGACCAGGCTGTCGGTGGGATAGGTAACGGTATGGAGCGCCTCCATGCCCAGAGTGTTATACTGGAGGTCAGGGACCAGGTTGTTGGAGATATAATCCAATGGACTGGAGCCGGTGGCGATGTAGGGAGTACCCGCCTTGACAGCGGACACAGCGGCGGCGCCTTTTTCTCCCTGATCCAGGGCAACGTTGCCCAGAATAATATCAGCCTTGGCCGGGTCGTCGGTGATGGTGAAGCCCAGCTGATCGGCGAAGGCCACCACGTCATAGTTGGAGGTGCCGTTGCTGTACACATTGCGGTAGTTGATATAGCCATATCCCTGGCTGAACCACTTGGAGAAGTATCCTTCGGTCACAGTGTTACCGGAGAAGGGGGCATACCGGCCTGCCAGGAATACGGTTGGCTTGGAGATGGCTCTGGCCTCTGGCATCTCGGTGACCCGGGTAGCGGAGAGGACATACTGCTGAGAAATGGCGGCGTAATCCGCATAGGACAACACGAAGTCACTCTTGTAGGTCCCGGAGGTGACCATGCCCACCGTCTTGCCGCTGTTAAGCAGGGTGTTTACTGCACGGACAGCCTCGTTGCCGCTGTTGGACAGAACCACAAGATCGCCGGAGGTACCGGTGAGCTGAGAGGTACCGGTGACGGTGGTAATGGCGGTCAGCTTACCGGCAAAAGCGCCGGGGGAGGCGATAGCCAGACAGTCAAAGCCACGCATGGCAGGGAAGTTGGATACTGACTCAGAGTACAGATCGGGGAATCCAGAGGCAGAGGCGTCAGCGCCCTCCCACAGTACGGCGTTGGCGTAATTGCGCTTGGCCTGGTGCATATCCACCACCAGGGAGCCCGCCTTGTAGGTGGTACCGTTGACATAGACGTCTTCCGTCAGTTTGGAAAGCTGCACTCCATTGCGCAGCAGGAACCGGCCCATCTCATAGGCGTCGGCCAGGTCCCGCTGGGAGGCGGAGTCTACGGGGATGACGTAGTATTCAGGGAAGTAATTGTTGTTCTGCGCGTAGGGCACCCGCCAGGTATCGCTGTCCAGCTTGTTGTTGTTTACATCCACATACCACTTCTCCATATCCGCCCGGTGGTCCTCATTCTCAATACCACGGCGGAAGAATTCCAGCTGGTTATAGTAGATGTTGTCCTTGTTGTCCATGATATAGTCGATAAGTCCATACATACCATACTCAAACAGGTCGGTAGACGCCTGATTGTTGTAGGGGGTCTCAATCGTGTAGCCCAGAGCCCCACAGTTGAGCATGGCATAACTGGGACCGTAGTTGGTACACAGGTCGTCCCAGGCAGACCAGTGCATGGTAGAGGGATCGTAGTCATCCCGCAAGGGCGTATAGTAGGACCAGAAGAGAGAGTTGGGGTGCTCCTCCTTGGTGGCCGACATGGTGCCCAGAGCGGCGGTACCGAAGGCCTCTGCCCCCAGGGCAAAGTTTTTGACCAACAGGTCGTACTCCAGATTGGGCTCATGGGGTGGCGTACATGGTTCCACCAGGAACTCATCCATATAACCGTGGAGCTCTACAAAGGCTACCGGGTTCCAGTCGTTGATGACCTGGACCAAATTGGTGGTCTCGCTTTGGGTCTGGTTGGAGGCGTCCCGGTTCAGATCGAAACCGTTATCGTTGCGCCGGGCGTTGTAGGTGCGCCCGTCAGGGTTCTCATTGGGGCAAATGACGAAGATGATATCGTCCAGAATATCGTCTACCTTCAGGGTGATATCCCCGCTGATGGTGTACAGCTCACTGGCATCATTGACGCCGGTATTGTTCTGGATCTTGCCGCTGGCATCAGTGGTAAACTTCTGAGAGCCCAGACCAGAGATGCCCAGGTCTACTACATCAGGGGCAAACAGCTTGGAGATATCCACGCTACTGTCCAGGAAACCGGTGAGGGTGTTATAGGTGATGGTTTCCTGAGTAGCTAGGGCCCGCAGCAGGTTGAGCTGGGCATCCACACCAGGGTCCTCGTCAGGGTGTACGTTGTTGAGGAACAGCGGCACCCGATACTCGCCCAACGTGCCGTTATTCAACTTGAGCATCAGGGAGGCTGGATCGGTCTCCGCAATGGCGTTCATCTGCTGGAATGCGTCTACCGAGGCTTTGCTGTCGGACAGGGTGACATAATACTGATCCCGGCCTCCCTCACTCTTGCCGAAGGTAGTGACGGTGAGATAGCGGCCGGGGAGAGCGTCGGCGATAATGTCCTGGATCTTCTCATCTATGTCGTCATAGCGGGTGTAGCTGTCGTATGCGCTTACCGTCATGACGGCGGAGGCCAGGGTGGTCTCCCCATTGCGGACTGAGAAGGTATAGTTCCCAATGAAGCTGGGCCACGCATTGCGTCCACTGGTAGAATCGCCGTTGATGCCCAGGAAGGACGTGGCGGTGAAGGGCAAGGTGACAGTGACCTTACCGCCCTCCTGGCGGGCAGTCACCTCACCCAAGGTAAACAGGGCAGTTCCGCCTTCGCCCCCATTCCATACCTGCCACAGGTCCAGCCGGTCGCCGGTATAATAATAAGGATACAGGGCGGTATTCTGAAATGCCTTGTCTCGGGTCAGATACCACTTCAGCCCTTTGGCCCAGGAGGTGGGATCAGCCCCGTTGAGCTGGGAAGCGTCCACCGTCAGGGTGGCGGCAAAAGCCTGATCCTTGTCTGCCAGGGCCAGCGTGGTGTCCGAAAGGGTAAGGGTAGCCGGTTCGGCGGCAGAGGAGAGGGCGCTCATGGAGAGCAGCATACTCAGTGCCAAAAGCAGGGAGAGAACACGGGCAAGGGATTTGCTCCTTACGTTCATAGTCGATGCCTCCTTCAATGTTGTTGATGGGCAAGGTCCTGCTGGGGCGGGGTACTTTGCAAACACACTACTGCTGCATGGGCGCCTCCTCCTCATTCGTTCAATTGTCAAACGGGGAGACTTCTCCCCAAAAATTATCATATCTTATCCCAAAACTTCCGTCAAGATATCTATTCGGATTTTTTAAAGTCTTCATTTTATTGGGTAGATTGTACAAAACGATGGTGGTCAGCGACTGTCACCGCTGGCCAGATAGGCCTCCAGTCCGGCCCGGTCCAACAGACGCAGGCTCTTGTAGCCGGTTTTAATCCAACCTTTCTTATCAAACTCTCCCAAGACCCGGCTTACTGTCACCCGGCTTACCCCTACCGAGGCGCCAATTTCTTCATGGGTGCAGTGTACTGTATCCTCTGGCCGGGGTAAAAGAGAGAGCAGGTGGCGGGCGATCCGCTTGTCAGCCTGGAGAAATTCGCTGTCCACATGGCCGGACAGCATCCGCACCCGGCGGGCCAGATCCTCCAGCATGGCGATAGCCAGATCGGGATGGGTAGAAAAGACCTGTTCCAGTCGCTGCCGGTTTACCGCCACCAGCTGACATTTGGTTACTGCCATGGCGGAAGACACCCGGGGTTGGCCATCGAAAAAGGCGGCCTCTCCCATCAGCTCTCCAGCGTGGGGGAGGGTGAGGATACGCTCTTCACCTTCTGGAGAGCTGATAAAGCACTTGGCGGTGCCCGATACAATATAATAAAAGCATTCTGCACGGGTGTCCTGAAGATAGATCAGCTCTCCGGGCTCTTTGTGCTGGATGGGCTGGCCATCGGCCAGAGGGGTCCAAATATTGCGCAGCATGGCGGTTACCTCCTTAATAAATAAAAAGCAGAGCGTAGAGGCGTATGTATCCGCCATCTGGTAAGATTGTAGCATGGTTTACATTCTTGCGGCAAGGGGGTATGTTATCTTAATACCAATCAGAAAAAGGAGGCGCCCAAGTATGGGAATGACCATGACCCAAAAGATCCTGGCCCGTCACGCCGGACTGGACCAGGTGGTACCCGGCCAGCTGGTGGAGGCCAAGCTGGACCTGGTGCTGGGCAACGACATCACCGCTCCGGTAGCCATCACCGAGTTCCGCAAGGCGGGACTGACGCAGGTATTTGACAAGGATAAGATCGCCCTGGTGCTGGATCACTCCACCCCCTGTAAGGACATCAAGTCCGCACAGTTATGTGCCCAGGCCCGGGAATTTGCCAAGGAATTCAATATCACCCACTTCTATGATGTGGGATGTATGGGTGTGGAACACGCCCTGCTGCCCGAAAAAGGCCTGACCGCCCCCGGCGAGTGCATGATCGGCGCTGACTCTCACACCTGTACTTATGGTGCAGTGGGTATGTTCTCCACTGGTGTGGGCTCCACCGACATGGCCGCCGGCATGGCTACCGGCCTTGCCTGGTTCAAGGTGCCTGCCGCCATCAAGGTCACCCTGAAGGGCAAACTTCAGCCTTATGTGTCTGGCAAGGATGTGATTCTCCACCTCATCGGTACCATCGGAGTAGATGGGGCGCTGTACAAATCCCTGGAGTTTGCCGGGGAGGGGGTAGGGGAGCTGTCTATGGACGACCGCTTCACTATCGCCAACATGGCCATCGAGGCCGGGGCCAAGAACGGTATCTTCCCGGTGGATGACAAGACCCGGGCCTATCTGGCTGGCCGGGTGACCCGTCCCTGGGAGGCGGTGGAGGCTGACCCCGATGCAGTGTACGAGCAGGAGATCGTCATTGACCTGAATACCCTCCAGCCCACGGTGGCCCTGCCCCATCTGCCCTCCAATACCCGCACCATTGATCAGGTGGAGGGCACCCCCATCCAGCAGGTGGTCATCGGCTCCTGCACCAACGGCCGCCTGGACGATTTGCGGCAGGCCGCAGCGGTGCTCAAGGGCCGCAAGGTGGCCGACGGTGTGCGGTGCATCGTCATCCCCGCTACCCAGCAGATCACCCTGGATGCCATGGCCGAGGGCCTGATCCAGATCTTTATTGAGGCGGGCTGCGCCGTGTCCACCCCCACCTGCGGCCCCTGTCTGGGCGGTCACATGGGCGTTTTGTCCGACCATGAGCGAGCCATCTCCACCACCAACCGCAATTTTGTGGGCCGCATGGGTCCCGTGTCCTCTGAGATCATTCTGGCCAATCCGTCGGTGGCCGCCGCCTCTGCTGTGGCGGGCTGCGTGGCTGACCCGCGCAAGCTGTAAGGGAGGTTTATTGCCATGAAAGTATATAAGTTCGGCGACAATGTGGATACCGACGTCATCATTCCCGCCCGGTATCTCAACGCCCCCGATGAAAAATCCTTGGCCTCCCACTGTATGGAGGACATCGACGCCAGCTTTGCCTCCTCTGTGGAGGCAGGGGACATCATCGTGGCGGGCTCCAACTTCGGCTGCGGCTCCTCCCGGGAGCATGCCCCTCTGTCCATCAAGGCCTGCGGAGTGAAGTGCGTCATTGCCCCCTCTTTTGCCCGTATCTTTTACCGCAACGCCATCAACATCGGCCTACCCATTATGGAGAGCCCCGAGGCGGCCGCCGAGATCCAGGCGGGGGACACGGTGAGTGTGGACTTTGCCACCGGCACCATCACCGACGAGACTCAGGGTAAGACCTGGCAGGCTGCTCCGTTCCCGGCCTTTGTCAACGGCATCATTGAAGCTGGTGGCCTGCTCAATTCTCTAAAGGCGAGAGGTGTGGCGAAATGAATTATAAAATCGCATTGATCCGGGGCGATGGTATCGGCCCCGAGGTGGTCAATGAGGCTGTGAAAGTGCTGGAGGCCGTGGGCAAAAAATTTGGGCATACCTTTACCTATGAAGATGTTCTGTTGGGCGGCTGCGCCACCGACGCGGTGGGGAAGAGCTACCCCGACGGCACTGCGGAGAAGTGCAAGGCCTGCGACGCTGTGCTGCTGGGCGCTGTAGGCGGCCCCAAATGGGGAAGCGACAAGCCCGCTGAGCAGCGGCCTGAGACCGCCCTGCTGGCCATCCGCAAGGATTTAGGCCTGTACGCCAACCTGCGCCCCGCCGCTCTGCGGCCCGCCATGGCCGACGCCTGCCCCCTGAAGAAGGAGACGGCGGAAAAGGGCATTGATCTGATGATGGTACGGGAGCTCACCGGCGGCATCTATTTTGGTCAGCGGGAGAAGTACGACACCCCCGACCGGGGCATGGAGTGCGCCGACCGGATGGCCTACTCCGAGAAGGAGATCGAGCGCATCGGCCGCCGTGCCTTCGAGTTGGCCCGGCTCCGCCGGAAAAAGGTGTCCTCCGTGGACAAAGCCAATGTGCTGGAGACCTCCCGTCTGTGGCGGTCCGTCATGCACCGGCTGGCGGAGGAATATTCTGACGTGGAGTACGAGGACGTGCTGGTGGATAACTGCGCCATGCAGCTGGTGCGGGACCCCGGCCAGTTTGACGTGGTGGTTACGGAAAATATGTTCGGTGATATCCTCTCCGACGAGGCCAGCATGGTTACCGGCTCCATTGGTCTGCTGCCCTCCGCCTCCATCGGAGACACTGCTCCCGGCCTGTATGAGCCCATTCACGGCTCCGCTCCCGATATCGCCGGTCAGGACAAAGCCAACCCCATCGCCACCATCCTGTCGGTGGCCATGATGTTCCGCTACTCCTTCCATCTGGCCGCCGAGGCCGACGCAGTAGAGGCAGCGGTGGACGCGGTACTGGCAGAGGGCTGGCGTACCGCCGATATCGCAGAGCCCGGCGTCACCCCCATCGGCACAAAACAGATGGGGGAGCTGATTTGCTCCAAGATCTGAGCTTCAAGCGTGGAGCTACGGTATTCGGTATTCCCGGAGGCCGTAGCTCCACGTCTTCTGTATCACTCTTTCCTTGACGCTTTGGGACAGAACTGCTAAAATGTCTGGAGAAAAAGTGGAGGGGTGTCCATGATTCTGGCAATAGATGTAGGCAATTCCACCACCACGGTAGGCCTGTTCGACAGGGAGGGGAAACTCCTGTTCCGGGCAACCCTGGAAACCACCCGCAGTAAGACACAGGACCAGTGTGCCATCGATCTGCTTGGGGTGTTTCGGCTCTATGGGGCTGACATCCGGGGGGTGGACGGCTCCATCCTGTCCAGCGTGGTACCCCCTCTGACCGCCATCTTCACTGAGGCCATGACCCGTCTCACCGGGAAAGTCCCTATGGTGGTGGGCCCCGGTATTAAAACCGGTCTCAACATCAAGGCGGAAATCCATAACCAGCTGGGCAGCGACATTGTGGCCTCTTCTGTGGCGGCTATCGCCGCCTACCCAAGTCCTATCGTTATGGTGGACCTGGGCACCGCCACATCCGCCTCCTTAATTATAGGTAGCGTATATGAGGGGTGTGTCATCATGCCGGGACTCACCCTTGCTCTGGAGGCTATGTGGTCCCGAGCCGATGCTCTGCCCCCCATTTCTCTGGAGAGTACCGCTCCGGTGGAGTTGCTGGGCCGCACCACTGAGGAGTCCATGCGCTCCGGTGCTCTCTACGGACACGCCGCCATGCTGGAGGGCATCATTGACCGGATGGAGGGGGCTGCGGGCAGTTCTGTCACTGTGGTGGCCACTGGTGGGGAAGCCCCCCGCATTTTGCGTTACTGTAAACGCACTGTCCACTACGACGCCGACTTGGCCATGCGGGGTCTCTATCTGCTCTACCAGAAGAACACCCGTAAGCCCCGGCGTTCCTGAACTGGTACTCAACGGCGTTGTCCGTGGGTAAATACATGCGCTGCATCCTTTATAAAGAGAGAGGAGCGGCAGCAGGAGGGAAATTTCTATGAGAGCAAGTGAGAAAACAAGACGCCTGACTGGACTAGCCCTGATGACGGCCATTATCGTAGTCCTGCAGGTAGTCGCCAGCTTCGTCAAGTTTGGGCCGTTCCCCATCACCCTGGCCCTGGCCCCCATCATCATCGGGGCGGCTCTGTACGGCCCCAAGGCAGGAGCCTATCTGGGTGGTGTATTCGGCATTGTCGTGTTGCTGGCCTGTATCCTGGGTTGGGACAGCGGCGGCAGCATCCTGTGGAATGCCAACCCCTTTCTCACCGCTGTGATCTGCCTGGGCAAGGGTATTCTGTCCGGTCTGTGTGCCGGTCTGGTCTACCGGGCTGTAGCAGGAAGCGGCAGATCCCATGGAAGAATGTTAGGCGGTTCCATTCTGGCCGGTATTGTGAGCCCGGTGGTCAACACTGGTCTGTTCTGCCTGTGCCTGACACTGCTGTTCCATGACATTCTGCTGTCCTGGGCTGGTGGTACAGAGGTAATCTATTACATCCTGTTCGTCCTCACCGGGATCAACTT
This sequence comes from uncultured Flavonifractor sp., assembly GCF_944385615.1. Classification (GTDB taxonomy): domain Bacteria; phylum Bacillota; class Clostridia; order Oscillospirales; family Oscillospiraceae; genus Flavonifractor. Next base: position 84,881 of record NZ_CALWXV010000002.1, read on the forward strand.
CCTGGTGGAGCTGGCCGTCAACCTGGTACTCAGCACCGTTATTGTTCGGGTGGTAGGGGCCAGAATGCACGCATAAGCTGTTTCAGAGACGTCCGCCTGCAAGGTGGGCGCCTCTTTTTGCATTTTTACATGCTTACTCATTCAAAAACCAGGAAGTTTCTGAAATAAGGGCTTGCTTTTTTGCAAGTCAACGCATATAATATGTCAAGAAATTGTGTGACAAGGGAGAGATTCCATTGAAAGAGCTGTCTACCATCGCCCAGGCCGTCCGGGCCTCCACCACCATGGCTATCGACGCCATGTTCAAGCAGATGAAGGCCGACGGCGTGGATGTCATCGGCTTTGGCGCGGGAGAACCCGACTTCGACACCCCTGAGTTCATTAAGGATGCCGGCATTGCCGCCATCCAGAACAACGTGACCCGCTACACCCCCGCCGCCGGTACTGTGGAGCTGCGTCAGGCGGTGTGCGACCGGATGAAGGCGGACTTTGGCCTGGACTACAAGCCTGCCCAGGTGGTGGTGAGCAGCGGCGCCAAGCATTTGGTCTATCTGGCCCTGCGGGCACTGGTAAATCCTGGGGATGAGGTAATCCTGCCCGCGCCCTACTGGGTGAGCTACATTGAGCTGATCCGTATGGTGGGCGGCGTGCCTGTGGTAGTCACTGCCACCGAGGCCGAGCACTTCAAGCTTACCGCAGAAAAACTGGAGAAAGCCATTACCCCCAAGACCAAGGCCATTATGCTCAACAACCCCTCCAACCCCACCGGCATGATGTACAGCAGGGAGGAGCTGGAGGCCCTGGCGGCGGTGTGTGCCAAGGCAGATCTGTATGTTATCTCCGATGAGATCTACGCCTGCCTGGTGTATGATGGCCGCAAGTTCACCAGCTTTGCCTCCCTCAGCGAGGATGCCAAGGAGCGTACCATTCTCATCAACGGTGTGTCCAAGGCCTATGCCATGACTGGCTGGCGCATCGGCTATGCCTGCGCCAATGAGAAGATCGCCAAGGTGATGGCCAACTATGTCAGCCACTCCACCGGCTCTCCCGTAGCTATCTCCCAAAAAGCCTCTGCTGCTGCCCTCAGCGGTCCCCAGGATGAGGTGGAGACCATGCGTCAGGCCTTTGAGGAGCGCCGCAACTACATTGTGGAGCGCATGAACCAGATCCACGGCGTCAGCTGCATTATGCCGGAAGGCGCGTTCTATGTGATGATGAACCTGGAGCAGCTCATCGGCAAGACCATCCACGGGGTGGAGATCACCAACGACGACGTATTTGCCGATGCCTTCCTGAAGTACGGCCTGGTGGCTGTGGTGCCCGGCTCCGGCTTTGGTGCCCCCAACTTCGTTCGTTGGTCTTATGCCACCTCTATGGATAACATCAAAGAGGGCCTGGCCCGTCTGGAGAAATTCCTGGCGGAGTAATCCTTGTTGCTTCAAGGCGCGCCGCAAGCAGAGCAGCTTGCAGCGCGCCTTTTTCTGTTGGACGGAAACCGGCAGCAAAAGCGGTCATGGATTGAATTTTTTACTCAGGTGGGATATAATAACTTTTACTGGACTCCACCGCCGGTTCCATGACTATCCGCAGAACAGCAGACCTTACCGGATGGCTCACGGCTTATCAGGTGTTTGGTTCCATATAAGTTTGTAAAATCATGAGATAGGGAGGAACTGTTATGAAGCGTTCCACCATACAGGAATACCTGGCCAGCCTGCGCGGCAAGCGGGTGGCCGTCATCGGCATCGGTGTCTCCAATACGCCTCTGATCAAAATGCTGCTGCGGGCGGGTATCAAGGTCACCGCCTGCGATAAAAAGCCCATGAGCGCCTTTGCCGGTTTGGCTGAGGAGCTGGAGAGCCTGGGTGCTGTTCTTAAGCTGGGGGAGGACTACCTGGAGGACTTGGACTTTGAGGTCATTTTCCGCACCCCAGGTATGCGGCCAGACCTGCCCCAACTGGTGGCCGCCCTTCAAAAGGGGGCCATCCTTACCTCTGAGATGGAAGTATTTTTCCAGGTCTGCCCCTGCCGCACCATCGCCGTCACTGGCAGTGACGGTAAAACCACCACTACCACCATCATTGCCGAGCTTCTGAAAGCGGCGGGGCAGACAGTGTATGTGGGAGGCAACATCGGCAAACCGCTGCTGCCTGATGTGGACGGCATGGAGCCGGAGGATATCGCGGTATTGGAGCTGTCCTCTTTCCAACTGATGACCATGGACCAGAGCCCTGACATTGCCGTGGTCACCAATCTGGCTCCCAATCACCTGGACGTTCACAAGTCCATGGAGGAGTACATTGAGGCCAAGGAGAACATCTTCCTCCACCAGGAAGAGCAGGATCTGCTGGTTATCAACGCAGACAATCCCTATACCAGAAGCTTTGAGAATATGGCCCCTGGACGGCTGTCTATGTTCAGCCGGGAGGAGGAACCCAAGCGGGGCGCTTTCCTGCGGGATGGGGTGATTTGGGTCCGAAACGAGATGCACGAGCGTCCAGTGCTGCCGGTGGCTGACATTCTGCTCCCCGGTATCCATAATGTAGAAAACTATATGGCCGCCATTGCCGCTCTGGATGGGCTGGTGCCTGACCAGGTAGTGCGGGACTTTGCCCGGAAATTTGCCGGAGTGGAACACCGCATTGAGCTGGTACGTACGCTGAACGGGGTAAAGTATTATAATGACTCTATCGCCTCCAGCCCCTCCCGTACCATCGCCGGCCTGCGTTCCTTCCACCAGAAAGTGATCCTCATCGCCGGCGGCTATGATAAGCACATTCCCTTTGACGTGCTTGGCCCAGAGATCATAGAACATGTAAAGGCATTATTCCTGACAGGAGATACAGCGGGAAAGATCAAGGCTGCGGTGGAGCAATGTCCTGATTATCTCCCCGCCGCTCTGCCCATCGCCATTATCCCTGACTTTGATAAGGCGGTACTGGCCGCCCACCTGACGGCTCAGCCCGGCGATGTGGTGATCCTGTCGCCCGCCTGCGCCTCCTTTGACAAGTTCAAGAATTTTATGGAGCGGGGAGCCGCCTTTAAAAAGATTATTTACAGCTTGGAGTGACAGGCGGCTCTTACAGCCTCCCACCCAATGCATACCCCCTGATAAGGAGGAATCTGAATTTGGATATGAGACAAGTGCTGGAGACGCTGTGCGGCTGTACAGCGCCCTCCGGCTTTGAGGGCCCGGCGGCTGAGGCTGCCAAAGCCCTGCTGGCCCCGCTGGTGGACGAGGTATCCATCGACCGCATGGGTAACCTGATCGGTGTGCACCGCTGCGGCATAGAGGGGGCCAAAACCATCCTGCTGGATGCCCATTTGGATGAGATCGGCCTCATTGTCACCGGGGCGGAGGAGGGGTTTCTCCGTTTTCGCACCATCGGCGGGGTAGACCCCCGGATGCTGCCTGGTCGGGAGGTAACCATCCTGACCACGCCTCCCATCGTTGGCATAGTAGCCAGCCCTACCCCTCAGCAGTCTGATATGGATAAGGCGGTCCCCATCCAGGACTTGGTGATAGATGCCGGCCTGACCCAGGAGCAGGCGGAAGGACTGGTGGGCACTCCTATGGTGTATCGTGGTGCCTGTTTCCCTCTGGGAGAGGACCAGGTGTGCGGCAAGGCTATGGACGACCGTTCCTGTTTTGCCATCCTGCTGCGCTGCCTGGAGCTGCTGAAGGACAAGGAGCTGGATGTGGACGTATACGTCATGGGCTCTACCCGGGAGGAAGTATCCGGGGTGGGGGCTACGGTAGGTACCTGGGCGGTACAGCCGAACTGCTGTATCGCTGTGGACGTGACCCACGGCCGCACCCCCGATGGTCCCGCAGACAAGACCTTTGTTCTTGGGGGTGGCCCCGCCATCGGCGTAGGGCCCAATATGACCCGTTGGATGACCCAGCGGCTGCTGGATAAGGCCAAAGAACGGGAAATTCCCTTCCAGCAGGAGGTCATGTCTGGCCATACTGGTACCAACGGTTGGGAGATGCAGATCAGCCGGGAGGGCGTGGCTACGGCGGTGCTCTCCCTGCCCTTGAAATACATGCACAGCCCCATTGAAGTGCTCTCCCTCACTGACCTGGAGCACACTGCGGCTCTGCTGGCCGCCTTTGTAGAGGAGTTGGGAAAGGAGGGGCCGCTGTGAAAGAACTGCTGAAACGCCTGTGCTCCATTCCCGGCGTGTCCAGCTGGGAGGACCAGGTGCGGGACTGCGTTATGGAGGTGGCAGGGCAGTACGCCACCGAGCTGCGGGTAGACGCCATGGGCAATGTCATCGCCTTCAAAGAGGGTACAAAACCCACCGGCAACAAGCTGTTGCTCACCGCCCACATGGACGAGGTGGGCTTGATGGTGCGCTCCATTACAGATGAGGGCTATCTGAAATTTGATACCGTTGGCTCCATTGACCGGCGGGTATTGCTGGGAAAGCGGGTGTTGGTAGGCTCCAAGCTCATCCCTGCTGTGGTTGGGCTGAAGGCCTACCACCTGGTGAGCCGGGATGAGGAGAAGAATGTCCCCAAGCTGGAGGATTTTTATCTGGATATCGGGGCCAAGAACAAGGAGGAGGCCCAGGCTCTGGTGAACCTGGGAGATATAGCCGCCTTTGACAGCCCTCCGGAGGAACTCGTGCCTAATCTGCTGAAGGGGAGAGCTCTGGACAGCCGGGTGGGCTGTGCGGTTCTGCTGTGGCTCATGCGGGAAAATCTTCCTATGGACTGTACCTTTGTCTTTACCGCACAGAAGGAGGTAGGGGCTCGGGGCGCTTTTGGCGCGGCCTTCTCAGTCAAACCGGAGATCGCTCTGGTGCTGGAGGGAGCCCCCACCTTCGATATAGCCGGAGTTCCCGCCCATAAAAAGAGCTGTGCTCTGGGCAAGGGTGTGGTAATCTCCTTTATGGATAAGGGTATCATTGCTGACCGGGCCCTCTTCGAGATGCTACGCTCCCTGGCAGAGACACAGGGTATCCCCTGGCAGCTGCGGGAAAACACCACCGGCTCAGGGGACGCTATGGCGGTTCAGCGTGCGGCCTCCGGTGTACGGACAGCGTCCATCGCCGTGCCGGTACGCTACTCCCACACGCCTGCCACCCTGGCCAACGCCGCCGATATTGAAGCGGTGTACCAATTGACCCGTGCCTTTATCATCCGCTTGTCCAAGGAGGACTGACCATATATGGATATGTTAGAGATCATGCAGACCCTCAACGCCTGTCACGGCCCCTCAGGAGACGAGAGAGAGGTAGCCGAGGCCATCCGCAAGCTGGCTGCCCCCTATGTGGACGAGATTTCCACCGACACTCTGGGCAGCCTTATCTGCCACAAAAAGGGGAGCGGCCCCCGCATAATGTTTGCCGCCCACATGGATTCCATCGGCTGCATCGTCACCCACATTGACAAAAAGGGTTATCTCCGCTTTGGGCAAATCGGCGGCCTGTCTCCCCATGATCTGCCCGGTACCCCTGTCCGCTTCAAAAACGGCGTTCGTGGCGTCATAGCGGTTCAGGGCAAGGTGGAGCCAAAGGAGTGGAAGCTGGAACACCTTTACATTGATGTGGGCGCAAAGGATGAGGCCGACGCCCACGCCATGGTGCAGGTGGGTGACACCGCTGTATTTGACACCGCCCCCTTTGTCACCGGCAGGAAATTGTTTTCCCCCTATTTGGACGACCGCATCGCCTGTGCCATCCTGCTCTCCAGTCTGGAGCGCATCAAAAAAAGCGACAACGACCTGTACTTTGTCTTTACCGTCCAGGAGGAGGTGGGTCTGCGGGGCGCTCGTACCGCCGCTTATGGTATCGATCCAGACTACGGTATCGCCGTGGACGTGACCGACTCCGACGATATCCCTGACGCTCCCCACGAGTGCTCCAGTGCGGCAGGCAAGGGTGCCGCCATTAAGGTGATGGACAGCTCGGTAATCTGCCACTCGGCAGTGGTGAAAAAGCTGGAGGAATTGGCACAAGCAAGGGATATCCCTTGTCAGCGTGACATCCTCTGCTTTGGTGGGACTGACGCCGGAGCCATCCACCAGACCCGGGCAGGCGTGTATACCGGCGGCATTTCTGTACCCACCCGGTATGTCCATACACCCCTGGAGGTGGCTGACCTGGACGACATTGAGGCTTGCGCCGCACTGGTAGCCGCCTTTGCACAGGCCAAGCTGGACTGAGCTTACAAGGGTTGGAAACAGATCGCCTAAAAAGCTATAAACCATTGATAGAACAGGGTGAAGCAAGCAAAATGACTTTACAGATAAGTGAGAAAGTAACGGCCTTGGCGTCCCAGGCCCAGGCCGATTTGGCGGCGCAGTTTGAACGCATCGACGCCATTGCGGAGGAGAACACCCAGAAGGTGCTGGCCGCTTTCCAAAAACATCGGGTGGCTGAGGCCCACTTTGCTGGTACCACCGGCTATGGCTATGACGATCTGGGCCGGGATACCCTGGATCTGATCTATGCCGATATCTTCCACACTGAGGACGCCCTGGTGCGGGTACAGTTTGTCAATGGTACTCATGCTATCACCTGCGCCCTCTTTGGGGCCTTAAAGCCCGGCGATATTCTGGTGTCCGCCGTTGGGGCCCCCTATGACACCATGCTGGGGGTTATTGGTGTGGTGGATAAGGGACCCGGTTCGCTAAAAAATTACGGAATCAAGTATAGGCAAGTAGAATTACTTGACAATAAGCCGGACCCTGTTGGACTGGCAGAGGCGGTAAAAGACCCCCGAGTGAAGGCGGTGCTGATCCAGCGGTCCCGTGGCTACGCCACCCGAGCGTCCCTGTCGGTGGCGGAGATTGGGGCCTTGGCGAAGGTAGTCAAGGACAACAACCCAGGCGCTGCTGTGCTGGTGGACAACTGCTACGGTGAGTTTGTGGAAACCATAGAGCCCACCCAAGTGGGGGCTGACCTGGTGGTGGGCTCTCTCATCAAAAATCCCGGCGGCGGGCTGGCGCCCACCGGCGGCTACATCGCCGGGCGGCACGATCTGATTGAAGGGGCCGCCATGCGGCTCACTACCCCCGGCATTGGGAAGGAGTGCGGCTCCACCTTTGGGGCCAACCGCAGCCTCTATCAGGGCCTTTTTCTTGCTCCCCACATCACCGCTCAGGCAGTCAAGACCGCTGTCTTTGCCGCCCGTATTATGGAACTTCTGGGCTATCAGGTGGACCCGGCCTCCGATACAGTACGGCATGACATCATCCAGATGGTCCACTTTGGGTCCCCGGAGCCCCTGAAAAAGTTCTGCAAGGGCATCCAGTTCGGCGCGCCGGTGGACTCCTACGTTACACCGGAGCCCTGGGATATGCCGGGGTACGACTGTCAGGTTATCATGGCCGCCGGGGCCTTCATCCAGGGGGCTTCCATCGAACTGTCCTGCGACGCTCCCATGCGGGAGCCATACACCGCCTATTTCCAGGGTGGGCTCACCTATGAGAGCGGCAAGGCCGGCGTCATGCTGGCTGTGGAGGAACTGCTGAAGGCATAGGACGATCCCTTTTATGCATAGCCTGCCCTGTGGGGGTGAGGCAATGAGACGGCCTTTACGCACTTGGCTGTGCCGCCCGTTTCTGCCACGGCAGGGAGGCGGTCTGTTGCTGGCTGCTATCATAGGGACGGCCCTGGCGGTGCTGGTGATCTGGATGGTGGACGCTGCTCTGCGGCCCACTGTCACCACCCTGGCCACCGTCCAGGCGGAGAACAAAATTACCGGCATTGTCAATGATGCGGTAGCTGCCACCTTGGCCGACCAGGGGGTGGCCTATTCTGACCTGGTCACGCTGGAGAAGGACGAGGAAGGGCGGGTGACCCTTTTATCCATAGACTCTGTAAAGCTCAACACCTTGCGAACCAAAATCTTGGAGCAGGTGTTGGAACAGGTAGAGGGGCTGGATGCCCAGGAGTTGGGCGTGTCTCTGGGCAGCCTTACCGGCTTTGCCACTGCCTCCGACTGGGGCCCTATGCTGCCGGTGGGTGTGCTGACTGCAGCAGCTCCCAAAGCGGAATTTTCCAACCGGTTTACCGCTCAAGGTATCAATCAGACCCTGCACCAGATCCTGCTGGATATTCAGGTGGATGTGACCTTGCTCATTCCAGGTGGACGGACCGAAACCAGCGTTACTGCCCAGGTGTGTGTGGCCGAGACCTTGCTGGTGGGGGAGGTTCCCAATTCCTATCTGGAACTGCCCGCTGCCGGTTCGTAAGAAAAGTGTAAGACCCCTGTAAGGTGGCTATAAAAACCCTGTGGTACTATGGGAGCACACCAGAAAAAAGGGGGCGATTCCATGGATACCCTGCTGTGGTACCTGGACATTACACTGGATTATATCAAACAGATGCTGCCCTGTATGGCCATTGGGGCGATTCTCTTCCTGTCCCTGCTGCCCATCCGCCAGAAGAGGCTATACCGCTGCGGACTGCAAAGCGGCCTTCTGCGAGAGATGGGGCTCTTTGTCTTTATCCTGTTCTGTGCCGGTCTGATGGCCCTGACGGTATTTCCCGCTTACTTCTGGACGATGGGTCACTGGCAGGCCGCCTTCCAAGGGCAGGAGGTCTTTTTCCCGCTGACCCCGCTGTCCCAGTCCGTACAGTATATCGGCTGGATACCCACCCTGTTCAGCGGGATGACGCTGGGGGAGTGGGGAGCCTATATGATGCTGGCCAACACCCTTATCTTTCTGCCTGTGGGCTTCTTTCCCAACCTGCTGTGGCGGAGGCCACGGTGGTGGAAAGGGCTGGCGGTTGGCTTCTGCACCTCCTTTGCCATCGAGTTTTTACAGCTTTTTGTCAATCGTGCCACCGATGTGGACGACCTGATCCTCAATACCTTGGGGGCTTTCCTGGGTGGGCTGATTGCCCTGTTACTGGGTAAGCTGGCCCCCAACTGCACCCGAAAATTCCAAGTGGAGGTCCGCCATGGACGAAAAACAGTTGATTCAAAACCTGCGCCGGGAGCTGGAGCAGGCCAACTATGAATACTATGTGCTGGACAACCCCAGCATGTCTGACTACGATTTCGACCACAAGCTGCGTCAGTTGGAGGAGCTGGAGGCCAAGCATCCAGAGCTGATTACACCAGACTCACCCACTCAGCGGGTGGGGGGCAAGGTAGCCGACGGCTTTGCCGAGGTCCATCACCGGGTTCCTCTGGAGAGCTTACAGGACGTATTTTCTGTGGAGGAGCTAAGTGAGTTTGACCAGCGGGTACGGGACGCTCTGCCCGGCGGGGTGGAGTACGATGTAGAGCCCAAGGTGGATGGGCTGTCGGTAGCCCTGGAGTACGAAAACGGCCTTTTTGTCCGCGGAGCCACCCGAGGGGATGGCCAGGTAGGGGAGGATGTGACTGAAAACCTGAAGACCATCCCTTCCATCCCTCTGCGTCTGCCCGATGCTCTGCCCTCCTTTATTGTTCGGGGCGAGGTATTTATGCCCAAGAAGAGCTTTGAGCAGCTCAACGCCGACCGGGAGCTGAAGGGGGAGGCCCTCTTCGCCAACCCCCGCAATGCAGCGGCTGGCTCCCTGCGGCAGCTGGACCCTAAAATTGCCGCCGCCCGCAAGCTGGATATCCGGGTATTCAACGTCCAGTGGGCGGAGGGTAAAACCTTCGCCACCCACACAGAGAGTCTGGAATACCTGCGGGAACAGCGTTTTAAAGTGATTCCCCACTATACCTGCACCACCATTCAGGAGGCGGCGGAGCGTATCGCCACCCTGGGAGACAGTCGGGAGGAATTCCCCTTTGATATCGACGGGGCAGTTGTAAAGGTAAATAACCTTTCAGATAGGGCGGCTCTAGGCTCCACCGCCAAGTTTCCCCGGTGGGCGGCGGCCTACAAGTACCCCCCTGAGCAGAAGGAGAGTGTGGTGGAGGACATTGTGGTCCAGGTGGGACGTACCGGTGTCCTTACTCCTAAAGCCGTTGTAAAGGCAGTTCGCCTTGCGGGCACTACCGTTACCAACGCCACCCTACACAATCAGGATTTCATTACGGAAAAGGATATCCGCATCGGGGACACTGTGCTGGTGCAGAAGGCAGGGGAGATCATTCCTGAAATTGTATCCGTTTTAAAGGAAAAACGGCCGGAGGGCACCACACCCTACCATCTGCCGGACTACTGCCCGGTGTGTGGGGCGCCGGTGGCCCGGGACGAGGACGGAGCCCACATCCGCTGTACCGGGGCAGAGTGTCCCGCCCAGCGGCTGCGGCACATCATCCACTTTGCAAGCCGGGATGCCATGGATATTGAGGGGTTAGGTCCCGCTGTTGTTGAGAGCTTGGTTGGGGCGGGTCTGATCAAGGGCCCTGGAGACCTGTACCGGCTGACGGCAGAACAGGTGGCACCCTTGGAGCGGATGGGCAAGAAGAGCGCGGAAAATCTCATGGCCGCCATTGAGAAATCCAAGTCCGCCGGACTTGGGCGGTTGCTTTTCGCCTTCGGTATCCGACAGGTTGGGCAAAAGGCAGGCAAGGTGTTGGCTGCTCGGTTTGGGACCTTGGACGCCCTGATAGCCGCCACTGAGGAGGAACTGACCTCTGTGCCCGACATCGGGGGTATTACAGCCCACAGCCTGCTGGACTGGTTTGCCAATGACCAGAGCCGCCACCTGATCGACACACTGCGGGAAGCGGGGGTGTCCTTTACCAGCACAGAAGAGCCGGTGGGGGATAAGCTTTCAGGAAAAACCTTTGTACTCACCGGTACTCTGCCCACCATGGACCGGAAGGAGGCCGCTGCTCTCATCGAAGCACAGGGGGGAAAAGTGTCCAGCTCGGTCTCCAAAAAGACCAGCTATGTAGTGGCTGGGGAGGCCGCCGGGTCAAAGCTGCAAAAGGCCAACGACCTTGGTATCCCCGTACTCACTGAAGAAGAGCTGATGGCCCTGCTGAATGCGTAAAAAAGCTCAGACCGGACATGCTTCCGGTCTGAGCCTTTTTTCTGGACTAGAGCTGTTTCATGACCTCCTCCAAGGCTTCAATCACAATCTTCATAGCCTTGACACGGGCATATTTCTTGTCCACCGACTCCAAAATGTGCCAGGGAGCAAAGGTGGTGCTGGTGCGGGCCAGCATCTCATTGACTGCCGTCTCATAAGCATCCCACTTATCCCGGTTGCGCCAGTCCTCCTCAGTGATCTTCCGCTGTTTGGCTGGGTCAGCCTGCCGCTCGTTGAATCGGGTCAGCTGGGTGTCCTTGTCAATCTGCACCCAGAACTTGATTACCACCATACCTTCGTCCGAAAGCTCTTTTTCAAACTCGTTGATCTCATCATAAGCCCGCTGCCAGTCGTCGGTGGTACAAAAGCCCTCCAGCCGCTCCACCATTACCCGGCCATACCAGCTGCGGTCAAAAATGGCGATATGGCCTGTTTTGGGCAGCCGGGTCCAAAATCGCCATAAATAGTGGCGGGCCAGCTCGTCCTTGGTGGGGGCGGCGATGGGGAGGACCTCATACCCCCTGGGGTCCAATGCGGAGGCCAGACGTTTGATGTTGCCCCCCTTGCCGGCAGCATCCCAACCTTCGTATACGATGACCACTGGTATCTTCCTGCGGTAGAGCTCGTTATGAAGATCAGCCAACTTTTTACGGCATTTCTTTAGTTGCTTGCGGTAGTCTTTTTCCGCCAGAGTCTTATCCAGCGCCACCTGAGCCAGAGGCAGGGTAGGGGCCAGAGGCCAATGGTATTCCGGATGCTCCGGTACCGGACAGGCCTCCAGTGCAGCGCAGATCTGGCTGTACACCCAGTCCGCCGCCGCCAGATTGGCCTTGGCTGCGTCTGTGCTGTCAATAATCTTCCAGGGGGCCCATGGCTTGTTGGTGGCGGACAGATAGCGGTCAAAGGCCGCCAGATCCCGGTCGTAGTTTTTATTCTGTCGCCGGTCGGCTTCGTTGACCCGCCAAGCGGTGTCTTTGTCAGCAGCCAGGTGGTCCAGCCGCTCTTTCTGGCACTGTGGGTCGATGTGGAGGAATAGCTTGACCAACAAATACCCGCCTGCGGCTAACTGCCGCTCAAAGATGTTGATGCTCTCCAGCCGTTTTTCGTATTCTTTGTCGGACAGTTCCCCCCGCTGATAGGCCCGCACACTTTCCTCCATCCAGCCGGTGTCCAGAAAAAGCACCTTTCCAGCGGCGGGGATGGGATCAAAATGACGCTTGAGGAAGGGCCAGCGCAGCTCGGTTGGAGTTGGATCGTTGACGGTGAGCACTTTGAAAAACCGAGGGTCCAGCTCCCGGATGAGGGACTGGATAGTACGGCCCTTTCCGGAAGCACTCCAGCCCTCCAACAACACGATCACCGGTAATTTGGCCTGCTCCAGCCGCTGCTGCAAGCCAGCCAACTCCTTCCGGCGGACTTTTAACAGAGCCTTGCACTCCGCCTCTGTTCGGCGCTCGGTATGAAAAGAAAAGTCACTGAGCATGGTCTCTGCCTCCTTAGTATGAGTTCCCCTTCAGTTTACACCTGGAAACTACCTCTGGCAAGCATTCAAACCACAAGATAGGCATTGTATTCTAACGGGAGAAGTTGGCTGTCCCAGGAGGAAATGTCCTTCAGACGTTGACATCCAAGGCAGTTTTGAGTAAACTGAATAGGAAAGATATCCTCTGGAACGAGTGTGATTGAGCATGAGAAAGCAAAAGGTGTCCAGTGCGGTGATCCGGCGGCTGCCCCGATATTACCGTCATCTGACTGACCTGCATCTGACTGGGGTAGAGCGTATTTCATCCAGCGCTTTGGGCCGGTCTATGGGGCTGACCGCCTCCCAGATCCGGCAGGACCTGTCCTGCTTTGGTGAGTTTGGACAACAGGGATATGGCTATAATGTAGAAAAGCTGCGTGGAGAGATTGCAGACATTCTGGGAATGAACCGCGGGCACACGGCTGTGATTCTGGGTGCGGGCAACCTGGGCCGGGCGCTGATGGAAAATTTTCATTTTGAGCGTTCTGGTGTGGCGCTGGCCGCCGCCTTTGACGTGGCCCCTGAGATCGTGGGGCAGGTCCGCTCTGGTGTGCCGGTCTACCATGTGGACAAGCTGGAGGACTATCTGGCCCAAAACCCAGCCAGTATTGGGGTGCTCACTGTGCCGCGCAGTGTGGCAAATGCCACTGCCAGCCGTCTGGTCCGGGCAGGGGTGCGGGGTATCTGGAACTTTACCAACAGCGAGTTGACAGTAGACGCGCCGGGGGTGGTCATTGAAGATGTCCACTTTGCGGACAGCCTTTTGGCTCTTAGTTATATGATTTCGGAGGAAACATGAAAAAAGCAGCGGCACTTTTACTTACCGGTGTTATTTTGGTGAGTTTCGGGGCGGTGGTAGCCGCCAGTAATCAGTCTCTGGTTACAAAAAGTTATGTGGATACGACCTTTACCAATCAGGCTCTGGAGCAGGCAGGCACCCAGGCTGAGTCCCAGATGAGTACAGTCTACAACCAGGCACTGAATGATTTGAACAATAAACACGCCGGTTATCTGGCGCAGGCCGGAACTGGTGGGAATGGCTCAAGCATTACGCCAGGTGAGGATGGGCTCAGTGACCTGCGCTTCAAGAAGGGGGATGTGCTCACCCTGTCCTCCGGGTCCGGGGTGATGCTGCTGGCGGGGAGCGCTGTTGCTTCCGGTGGTATTATGGTAGATACTACAGATGGAGTGACAATGTCCTCGGGCAGTGGACTGACGATTCGCCATCGCTGTCTGGCGGGAGAGAGTATCGCCGTGGCGGTAACGGTGACCTCAGATACCGCTGTTCTTTGCCTGGAGGGGAAGTATACCCTGTCGGAAAGCGGAAACGTGGATTATAACGCCATGGCTGATGGTTTAACCGAGATGGGGCTGCTTCAGGGCACTGGTACTGCCTATGGCTCTGGTTATGAACTGGAGCGGCAGGCCATGCGGGTAGAAGGTATGGTTATGTTTATCCGCCTGATGGGGGAGGAGCAGGCTGCCCTGTCCAGCACAGCGAAAAATCCATTTGTGGACAGTCCCAGCTGGGCCGACCGCTATCTGGCCTATGCCTACGAAAAGGGTTACACCACTGGAGTCGGACAGGATACCTCTGGTAGACTATATTTTGGACCCAATCAGACCATTTCAGTTGGGGAATATATGACCTTTGTCCTTCGTGCTCTGGGCTATTCTGAAAGCGGGACCAATCCCGACTTTTCCTGGCAGACTGCCATGGAGGCTGGGGTAAGGCTGGGTGTGATCCGCCAGAGTGAGCGGACCATGCTGGAGAGAAGCAGTTTCCTTCGGGCTCAGGTGGTTTATCTTTCTGTATGTGCCCTCTCCGCTCCCACCAAGAGCGGCGGAATTTTGCTGAACCAGACAGCCATCAACAGCGGCCTCAATCAGACCGCCATGCAGACGGTTTTGAACCGGATTTCCCCTTTGAGACTGGACTAAAAGCAGAAACGCGAGCCGATCGGCTCGCGTTTCTTTTATATCTTATTTCTTGGATTTCGCATAGCCCGCATGGCGTTGAGGATGGCAATGACTGACACGCCTACATCGGCAAACACGGCCTGCCACAGGTTTGCCTGTCCCAAGGCGCTGAGCACCAAAACAAATAGTTTTACCGCCAGGGCAAACACGATGTTTTGCCGCACAATAGCCAGTGTATGCCGGGCGATAGCAATGGCCTGGGCCAGTTTGGAAGGCTTGTCGTCCATTAAGACGATATCTGCCGCCTCGATGGCGGCATCGGAGCCCAATCCGCCCATGGCGATGCCCACATCTGCCCGGGAGAGAACAGGGGCGTCATTGATACCGTCCCCCACAAAAGCCAGAGCGCCTTTGGGGGAGACTTGCTTCAATAGTCTCTCCACTTGGTCCACCTTGTCGGCGGGGAGGAGCTGCGCGTGTACCTCGTCCAGTCCCAACTGAGCGGCCACCGCTTCGCCCACCGGCTTGGCGTCTCCGGTGAGCATCACTGTTTTGCGGACGCCCGCTGCCTTCAGAGTGGAAATAGCCTCCTTTGCGTCGGGCTTGACCTGGTCGGAAATGACGATGTGGCCCAGATAGACCCCGTCTGCCGCCACATGGACCGTGGTACCAACATGGTGACAAGGGTGCCACGTGACGCCGATCTCCTCCATCAGCTTATCATTGCCTGCACAAATGACCTTGCCGTCCACTATGGCTCTGACACCCCGGCCGGACAACTCTTCCGCCTGAGTTACCCGGCTGCGGTCGGGAAGCTCCCCCCAGGCCTCCAGAAGGGAACGGGAGATGGGGTGGTCGGAAACACACTCCGCCAGGGCTGCCAGTTCCAGCAGATGGCTCTGGTCACAGTGGTCGGGATGGATGGCGGTGACGTTAAAGACCCCCTGGGTCAAGGTACCTGTTTTGTCGAATACAACGATTTCAGCTTTGGCCAGCACCTCCAGATAGTTGCTGCCCTTGACCAGAATTCCATCCCGGGAGGCGCCGCCAATGCCGCCGAAAAAGGAGAGGGGCACTGAGATCACCAGGGCACAGGGACAGGAAACTACCAGGAAATTCAAGGCTCGCTGAATGGAATCCAACCAGCCGATGGCAGTGAAGAGGGGAGGCAGAACAGCCAGCGCTACAGCAGCCAGCACTACCACTGGGGTGTAATACCGGGCAAAGCGGGTGATAAAGTGCTCTGCCTTAGCCTTTTTACTGCTGGAGTTCTCCACCAGATCCAAAATTTTGGATACGGTGGACTCCTGAAAGGCCTTGGTGACCTGGACCTTCAGCAGCCCAGACAGATTGACACAGCCGGAAATCACATCATCGCCAGACTGGACCTGCCGGGGGAGCGACTCGCCGGTGAGGGCGGCGGTATCCAGGGTTGAAGCACCCTCCAGTACTACGCCGTCCAACGGGATGCGCTCTCCCGCCTTAATGACGATGGTGTCTCCCACCGCCACCTCCTCCGGGTCCACCTGCTGCAGCTGTCCGTCCACCTCAATGTTGGCATAGTCGGGGCGGATATCCATCAAAGCGGCGATGGATTTGCGGGACTGGTTGACTGCATAGCTCTGAAAGAGCTCGCCTACCTGATAAAACAGCATGACAAAGACAGCTTCGGGATATTCGCCAATGGCCAGCGCCCCGATGGTAGCCAAAGCCATGAGAAAGTTTTCGTCAAAGATCTGACCATGGGCGATGTTGCGCACAGCCCGCCACAGCACATCCCATCCAATGACGGCGTAAGGAACCAGAAAAACGGCCAGCTTGGCCCAGCCCTCCAGAGGAAGGGCAAGCGCCGCGCCGAAAAGTCCTCCGCTGACCAGGATCCGAATCAGCATCCGGGTCTGCTTTTTGGTCATGATGTATCCCTCCTTGATATACCCCCAGGCGGCCAAGGCTGCCTGGGGGCGTTTGTTACCGCACGATAATGGTACAGTCCGGTTCCACCTTTTTGCACACCTTGACTGCCTGCTGGAGAATGGCATCAAATTTGGCGTCGTCAGCATCCAGGGTGAGCTTTTGGGTCATGAAGCTGACAGTGGCATTGTTGACCCCGTCCAGCTTTTTGATGGCATCTTCCATTTTAGCGGCGCAGTTGGCGCAGTCCAGATCTTGCAGTTTAAATGTCTTTTTCATGGTAAAAACCCCTTTCACTCCGCAATATGCTCCATGCCCTGGCCCAAAATGGTGCGGACATGACCATCCGCCAGGGAGTAGAATACCGTTTTGCCTTCCCGGCGGTATTTGACCAGTTTACTCTGCTTCAGCGCCCGAAGCTGATGGGAGATCGCCGACTGGGTCATGCCCAGCAGCTTTGCGATATCGCACACACACATTTCCGACTCAAAAAGCACATACAGGATCTTGATTCGGGTGGAATCCCCAAAAATCTTGAACAGCTCCGCCAGATCATAGAGGATCTCATCCTCCGGCATGGTGCGCTCCACCTTTTCCACGATTTCCTCGTGAACGTGACTATATTCGCACCGCTCCACACCGTTTTGGTCCGTCATGATAATCACACTCCATATAACATATGAATTATTGTTCATATGTTATTATATACAGTTTTGCGGAGATGTCAAGAGGAAAGCAATATTTTTCTTGCGGTGGTGAGAGAAGGGGGGTATGATAGAGAAAAAGCGATCAGAAGGGAAGGATGACTATGAAGCGGGAGGAAGGACGAGAGGTGGGCCTGCAGGCTTTGGACCAATGCGAATATATGGTGCTGGCTGTGATAGATGAGGAGGGATTGCCCTATTGTATGCCGCTAAACGGGGTTCGGGTAGGGGAAGCAGTTTACTTTCACAGTGCCAAGCGGGGAGAGAAGCTGACTTGCCTACGGTTCCATCCCCAGGTATGTCTCACCGCTGTGGGCAGTCAGCAGGTAGTACAGCAGGCCTATGAAACAGAGTTCACCAGCGCTGTGGCCCGGGGAACTGCCCATGAAGTCACGGACCCTGAAGAGCAGAAGGCAGCCCTGCGGGCAATCTGCCGTAAATACGCGCCAGATTGCCCAGATCGGGTAGAGGAAGTGATAGAGAGGCATCTGTCCAACACTGCAGTGTGGCGTGTGGAGCTGGAGATGGTCAGCGGACGGGAACGTGTGTACACAAAGGGATAAAAATAGGGTGCTGCGCAATGCACATTGCGCGGCACCCTATTTTTATCCGCTGTTAAGACCGTATTTTCCTATCAGCGTACTGCCTTAGAGCGTTTCATTATGATTCAAAGCATCCGCTTCAGATATTGCCCAGTGTAGCTTTCTGGGCAGGCGGCGATTTCTTCCGGCGTGCCGGTGGCTACAATCGTGCCGCCGCCGCTGCCGCCCTCAGGGCCCAGATCAACGACATAATCAGCGGTTTTGATTACGTCCAGATTGTGCTCGATGACCACCACAGTGTTGCCCGCCTCCACCAGCTTTTGTAGGACCTCAATCAGCTTATGGACGTCGGCGGTGTGCAGGCCGGTGGTGGGTTCGTCCAGGATATAAATGGTCTTGCCGGTGGAGCGTTTGGCCAACTCAGTGGCCAGCTTGACCCGTTGGGCCTCGCCGCCGGACAGCTCAGTGGAGGGCTGACCCAGCTTCACATAGCTGAGTCCAACCTCGTAGAGGGTCTGGAGTTTGTTGTACAGCTTGGGCAGGTGCTCGAAGAAGGGGAGGGCTTCCTCCACCGTCATGTCCAGCACCTCATAGATGTTTTTACCCTTGTAGCGCACCTCCAGGGTCTCCCGGTTGTACCGCTTGCCTTTACATACCTCGCAGGGCACATAGATATCGGGGAGAAAGTGCATCTCAATTTTAATAAGACCGTCTCCCTGGCAGGCCTCACAACGGCCGCCTCGGACGTTGAAAGAGAAACGGCCTGGGCCATAACCTCTGGCCTTGGCATCCGGGGTGGAGGCAAACAGGTCCCGGATGTCATTGAAGAGCCCAGTGTAAGTGGCCGGATTGGACCGTGGGGTGCGGCCGATGGGGGACTGGTCGATGGCGATGATCTTATCCAGAAATTCCTCGCCCTCGATGTCCTTGTGCTTACCTGCCCGGGTCTTGGCCCGGTTCAGGTCTGCGGCCAGCCGTTTATAGAGAATCTCGTTGACCAGAGAGGACTTGCCGCTGCCTGATACGCCAGTAACGCAGGTAAAGGTCCCCAGGAGAATGGACACATCAATATTTTGCAGGTTGTTTTCTGCCGCTCCCCGAACGGTGAGAAGATGGCCGTTGCCGGTCCGCCGCTCCGTTGGAACGGGAATCTTCTTTCGGCCTGAAAGGTAATCCCCAGTGACCGAACCGGGAGTATTCATCACTTCTTCCGCGGTACCGCAAGCCACCACTTGACCGCCATGAACGCCGGCACCGGGACCGATATCCACGATATAGTCGGCCTCCCGCATGGTGTCCTCATCATGCTCTACCACCAACAGGGTATTGCCCAGATCCCGCAGGTGTTTCAGAGTGGCCAACAGCTTGTCGTTGTCCCGTTGGTGCAGACCAATGGAGGGCTCGTCCAAAATATAGAGTACCCCCATCAGAGAGGAACCGATCTGGGTGGCCAGCCGGATGCGCTGGCTCTCGCCGCCGGAGAGGGTAGCAGCCGCCCGGCTCAGGGTCAGATATTGCAGTCCGACGCTCTGGAGAAAGCCCAACCGGTTTTTGATCTCCTTTAAAATCCGGTCGGCAATGAGCATTTTCTGAGGGGAGAGCTCCAGCTGATCCACAAATTCCAGTGCCTCGGTCACAGATTTGCGGCAGAAGGCGTCAATGTTGATACCGCCTACAGTGACGGCCAGAGCCTCCTTCCGCAGCCGCTTGCCGCCACAGTCGGGACAGGGCCGCTCACTCATGCAGTCCTCCAGATCCCGGCGCATAGCATCAGACTGGGTTTCCCGGTAGCGGCGCTCCAGATTGTTGATGATACCCTCAAAGGGCTGCATCAGGGTGCCATGGCCGTTTTCCCGCTCATAGGTCAGCTTCAGCTTTTCCCCCTTGGTTCCATAGAGAATGATGTCCAGAATCTCCGGGGGCAGTTCTCCAATAGGCGTGGTCAGCTTGAAGTTGTATTTTTTGGAGAGGGCCTCAAAGTACATCCGGGAGATGGAATCCCCCTTGATGTTGTTCCAGCCGGAGGCGGTGATGGCCCCCTCCAGAATGGACAGCTCCTTGTTAGGGATGATAAGGTCGGGATCTACCTTCAGCTGGGCCCCCAGGCCGGTGCAGGTGGGGCAGGCCCCAAAGGGATTGTTAAAGGAAAACATCCGGGGGGAGAGTTCCTCAATGGAGATGCCGCAGTCCTCACAGGCGTAGTTCTGGGAGAAGAGAATATCCCGGTCCTCGCCTACAATATTGATTACCACCAGACCGCCTGCCAGGTTGGAGGCCACTTCCACCGAGTCGGTGAGACGGCGGGCAATATCCTCCTTAATGACCAACCGGTCCACTACGATTTCGATGTTGTGCTTTTTGTTTTTGTCCAGCTGGATCTCTTCCGTCAAGTCATACAGGGAGCCATCCACCCGGCAGCGTACATAACCCGACTTGCGGGCATCCTCCAACAGCTTTTGGTGGGTGCCCTTTTTGCCACGCACCACTGGGGCCATTACCTGGATGCGGGTGGCCTCGGGCAGCTCCAGCACCTGGTCGATGATCTGGTCAATGGTCTGCTGCTGGATCTCCTTGCCACATTTGGGGCAGTGGGGGGTGCCCACCCGAGCCCACAGCAGACGCAGGTAGTCGTAGATCTCTGTGACGGTACCCACAGTGGACCGGGGATTTTTAGAGGTAGTCTTTTGGTCAATGGAGATGGCAGGGGAGAGGCCGTCGATATAATCCACGTCAGGCTTCTCCATCTGGCCTAAAAACATTCGGGCGTAGGAGGACAGGGACTCCACATAGCGGCGCTGTCCCTCAGCATAGATGGTGTCGAAGGCCAGAGAGGACTTACCGCTGCCCGACAGACCGGTGAGCACCACCAGCTTATCCCGGGGGATATCCACGTCGATATTTTTCAAATTGTTGGCCCGTGCGCCTTTGACGGAAATGTGATCAAGCATAGGTATTGGTCTCCTTTTTTGGGTATCAAGGCAGTTCTTCCAGCCGGGGCGGACGGGCACAGTTCACCAGGTCCTTCCGAACCGCACCCCATTTTTGGTAATTTTCCCGTCCCTGCTTCAGGGTCATACCCCTGTTCTCATCGCTAGGGGTGTCCTCGCCAGGGGCAAATACATCGTTTTCCCAGTAGCAGACTGGACAGATGAAGGCCAGCGCCTCTTCCTGAGGCACAGGAAAGGTGCGGTATCCGCAGCAGGGGCATGGAAATCGGACAGCTGGTTCCGCAAAGGCTAGTGCAGGCTCTTCAAATGGGCAGGAATCCTCTTGGGAGGCATGGGGCAGGTAGAGAAATTTCTTCTTCGGTACCATAGAGTGCCCCTCCTTCAAAGGATCAATAGCCGAACAGCTTTGCTACGTCCTCCAGCATATCCCGGATGGGCAGGTTGTAGGGGCAGCGTCTCTCACAGGCGCCGCACTGGACGCAGGAGCCTGCGTGGTACTGCATGGCATCATACCGGGCCTTGGCCCAGTCGGCCAGGCCGTACTTGCGGGCATAGTTGGCCATCAGGAAACAATTGGGGATGCTGATACCATTAGGACAGGGGGCGCAATAGTTACACCGGCGGCAGAACTGGTTGCCCAACTCCTTACGGATGCGATCACACTGCTCCAGCTCCTCCTGGGTAAGAGGTGAGAAGTGCTCAGCAGCCTCGGCATTGCGGTCGGCCTCCTCGGGGGAACCCATACCAGGGATGGCGATATCGATTACCCCGGAGGCGGCGATAAACCGCAGGGCCAGCTTCCAGTCGTCCAGATTGCCGCCGGCCATGGGCTTCATGGCGATGGTGCCGATGCCCATCTCTCTGGCCTGCTTCAGAACCTCGTGGCCCTGGGTCTCCACAATATTGTAGGGGAACATAATGGTTTCGATCTGATCCCCATGGAGCTCCAGCATTTTTTTCAGTGCGTCGATGTTGTGGGCGGTGACTCCAAGATGACCAATCTTACCGGCGGCTTTGGCCTCCTCCAGAGCCTGCCAGGCTCCACCCTCGCCGAACACCTTGTCGATCTCCTTTTCCGGCAGGTTGTGGATCTGGTAGACGTCGATATGGTCAGTGCGCAGATGTTTCAGGCTGATGTCGATATCCTTGGCCATAGATTCCTTGTCCCGGGCCATGCTTTTGGTGGCCAAAATGAACTTTTCCCGGCGGCCCTCCAGGGCAGCGCCCAGATATTCCTCGGACACCGTGTAACCCCGGGCGGTATCGATGTAGTTCATGCCGTACTGCTCCAGCTTGTCCACGACAGCGCGGGTGTTGGCGGCATCGGAGCGCTGGATGGGAATGCCGCCAAAGGAGACCACAGCGGCCTTAAGACCAGTTTTGCCCAGAGTGACGTAATTCATGACAAAAACCTCGCTTTATAATCGTTATGGATAGATCAGGATCAATCCGGCCATAAAAACGCCGAAGGAAACGGCGGTCAGCCCAATCCAGCCCAAGACACGGGAAACCAGCTCCCAGTCGGAGGGCTCGGCGTCCTCCGGATGCCTGACCCGGAAGAACAGGTGAAGGCGGAACAGGGTGTCGTCGAACCGAATCAGCAGGATAGTGACTCCGGATAGGAAAAGACCCAGAAACCACATCAGGGGGTGGCCCCGGCGGGCATCCGCTTCAGGCAGGTGGGAGAAGCAGAGGAGGGACCTTAGACTAGGCTGGTGGGGGTCCACCACATTGCCGTTTGCGTCATGGTAAACCCCGTTGACCGAATAGGTAGCATAGGAGGTACTGGAATCAAGCTTGCCGTCTTCCCGAATCAACACAAGCAAATCGGAAGTATATCCCCCACGAAAGAGCACGGTGTCTCCCTCCCTGATTTCCACACCGGTAAGATCCAGATCATACCACTCTCCACCGGGAGCGGCGGTGGGGTCCTCTTGGATGGTATAGGGGCCGTAGACCGTGTCCCCCCAGCGGTAGGTGACGGTATCCTTTTCCACGGTGAAGGAAGCGTGCGTTCCTTTCACCGTGGCAGAATATACCGTAGTGTCACCCTCCAAATTGGGGAAGTAGAGGGCGTCTGCGTACTCCACGCCGTACTGGCGGCCAATGAAGAAGTAGAGGACAGAAAATACCACCACTATCACGATCAATAGAATGGGCAGAACTTTCTTCAGGCGGTCATACATAACAGCAACCCTCCTTGTAGGAGGTCACCCCCGGCCCCGCAGTTCGATAATACGGTCACGCAAGACGGCAGCATATTCAAACTCCAACCGCTTGCTGGCCTCCCGCATTTCTTTCTCCAGCTTGGCGATGGCGGCCTCCTTCTCCTTTTTGGACAGAGCTTTCTTGGAATGGGTCAGCTCCTCTTTGCCCTCCGACAGATCAATGACATCCCGTACTGATTTGATGACGGTCTTGGGCACGATGCCATGTTCTTTGTTGAAGGCGTCCTGCTTGGTCCGCCTCCGCTCGGTCTCATCAATGGCCCGGCGCATGGAGGGAGTAATGGTATCAGCGTACATGACCACCAGACCGTCGGCGTTCCGGGCCGCCCGACCGATGGTTTGGATCAGAGAGGTTTCCGAGCGCAGGAAGCCCTCCTTATCGGCGTCCAGAATAGCCACCAGACTGACTTCCGGCAGGTCCAGACCCTCCCGCAGCAGATTGATGCCCACCAACACATCGAAGGTACCCAGCCGCAGATCCCGGATGATCTCCATCCGCTCGATGGTGTCGATATCATGGTGCATATACCGCACCTTGATTCCGGCATTGGTGAGATAGGCAGTCAAGTCTTCCGCCATCTTCTTGGTGAGGGTGGTGACCAGCACCCGCTCCTTTCGGGCAGTACGGTCATTGATCTCGCCAATGAGATCGTCAATCTGACCCTCTACTGGGCGCACCTCAATTTTGGGGTCCAGCAGGCCGGTGGGGCGGATGACCTGCTCCACGATTTGACCGGAGCGCTCCCGCTCGTACTCGCCGGGGGTAGCGGAGACGTATACCACCTGGTTGAGCCGTTTCTGGAACTCCTCAAACTTCAGGGGGCGGTTATCAAAGGCGCAGGGGAGACGGAAGCCGTAGTCCACCAGAGAGGTCTTGCGGGCCCGGTCGCCGTTATACATGGCCCGGACTTGGGGTAGGGTGACGTGGCTCTCATCAATGAAAAGGACGAAATCTTTGGGGAAATAGTCCAGCAGGGTGTGAGGAGGAGACCCGGCAGGGCGGCCCTCAATGACCCGGCTGTAGTTTTCAATGCCGGTGCAATAGCCCAGCTCCTGCATCATCTCTACGTCGTACATGGTGCGCTGTTTGATGCGCTGGGCCTCAATGAGCTTGCCTTCCCGCTCAAAATAGGCTACCCGCTCCTCCAGCTCTTTGTAGATTTCCTGGATGGCGGCGTCCATTTTTTCCTTGGGGGTAACATAGTGGGTGGCAGGCCACACGGGGATGGTATTCAGCCGACGGATGGGAGCGCCTGTGACCACATTGATCTCAGAAATGCGGTCGATTTCGTCCCCAAAAAACTCTACCCGGATGGCGGAATCCTTCCAATAGGCGGGGAAGATCTCCACCGTATCCCCACGTACTCGAAACATATTGCGTTCAAAGGCAATGTCGTTGCGCTCATAGCGAATGGCTACCAGCTTTTTCAGCAGCTCATCCCGTTCCATGGTGGCTCCAACCCGGAGAGAGACCATCATCTTGGCAAAATCCTCCGGTTCGCCCAGACCATAGATGCAGGACACTGAGGATACCACGATCACATCCCGACGTTCCATCAGGGAGGCAGTGGCAGCTAACCGCAGCCGGTCGATCTCCTCATTCACCGCCGAGTCCTTTTCAATAAAGGTGTCAGTATGGGGGATATAGGCCTCCGGCTGATAGTAATCGTAGTAGGAGACAAAATATTCCACCGCGTTGTGGGGGAAGAACTCCTTGAACTCAGCGCACAGCTGGGCCGCCAGGGTCTTGTTGTGGGCCAGTACTAAAGTGGGACGCTGGACCGCCTCAATGACCTTGGCCATGGTGAAGGTCTTGCCCGAGCCGGTGACCCCCAGCAGCGTCTGCTCATCCAGGCCGTTTTCGATGCCCGTCGCCAGAGATGCAATGGCCTCTGGCTGATCGCCGGCAGGGGAGTATTCGCTGACCACTTCAAATTTCGGCATACCATCACCTCGTACATCCATTCTATCAGAACGTAAGTTCTATTGCAACTAAAAATGCGAAAGAATGTTCTATGGTTTGTAAAAGCCGCTGTCCCGAAGAGAGACCATGTCGTCATCCACAAAAATCACATGGTCCACCAGCTCTATCCCCAGTTTGGCCAGAAAAGGGGCCAAACTTTCTGTGGTGGCAATGTCTTCGTCAGAGGGAAGGGCAATACCGGAAACGTGGTTGTGTGCCAGTACCACAGCAGCAGCGTTGAGGGAGAGGGCGGCTTCCGCCAACAGGCGGGGGGTGATATTGACGGAATTCACATTGCCCTCACCCAGCTTGCGGATGCCCAGCACCTTGTGCTTGCCGTCCATGCACAGCAGGTAGAGCAGTTCTCTCTGAGCGCCGAAAAAATAATACCGGAGCTGACTGAAGTAGTCCCTGGAATTACGGGCAATGTCGTCCATCTGAGTGCGGACGGTCAGATAGCGGCCGGACAGCTCTTTGGCCGCTTTAAAGAGAACGGCAGCGTGCTCACCCACACCCTTGACCTTTTGCAGTTCTTCCGGTGAGGCGTCCAGCACCCCGGCCAGAGAGCCAAACCGTTCCAATAGCTCATGGGCCAGGGGATTTGTATCACTGCGTGGGTTGGCATAGAAGAGGAGCAGCTCCAATAGCTTGTGGTCGGGGAAGGAGTCCGGCCGGGCCAGAAATTCGGTTTTCAGACGCTGGCGGTGACCGTCGTGAGTACCCATAGCCGGACTCTCTCCTCTCTTTTACACAAATATAAGGTATCTGATCAGCTTACCGAGCGCCGTACTCCTTCAGATAAGCCTCCATTTTGCCCTTCATCTCATCGTCGATATACACTTTACCGTCGATTTCCTTATTATGAAGGAAGGCGATGATCTCCTTGACAGTGACGATGGGGTAGACAGAAATGCCATAGTCCTCCCGCAGCTCATCCAAAGTGGAGCAGTCCCGGGTGCCGCGCTCCATCCGGTCCACCGACACAATGAGGGCCTTCATATTGACATTGGCCACATGCTTGAACAGCTCAATGGTCTCCCGAACGGCAGTACCAGCGGTGACTACATCCTCCACGATGACCACATCGTCTCCATCCTGGGGCTTGTAGCCCACCATGGAGCCACCCTCGCCGTGGTCCTTGGCCTCCTTGCGGTTGAAGCAGTAGGGCAGGTCCCGGTCGTAGTTGCGGTATAGGGAGGCGGCGGCAGTGACGGCCAGAGGGATACCCTTGTAGGCCGGCCCAAAGAGGCAGGTGACTCCATCAGGCAGATTTTCCTGGATACAGGCGGCATAGTAGTCTCCCAGCTTAGCGGCCTGGGCGCCGGTCTTATAATTGCCGGTATTGATAAAGTAGGGAGTCTTGCGGCCGGACTTGGTGGTGAAATCTCCGAAGGTCAGCACGCCGGAGCGCACCATGAAAGTAATAAATTCTTCCTTGTAGGTCATGTCAAAAAACCTCACTTCCCAAAATAGTCAAAATATTATATCACTTATCACGGAACGGAACAAGGGCTTGTTCCGTCTAAGAAAAAAGCTATTTTATGAAATTTTAATTGGTCTTTTTCCAGTCTGTGTGATACAATACAAAAACAAAATCTGCGAGGTGTTTTTGAGTGGAACTGTTAGAGTGGCTTACGTCCAATGATCTGGGCGAGCTGTTTTTTACCATGTTGGTGTCTATGGTGCCGATTATCGAGCTGCGGGGCGGGGTGCCCTTCGGTACCGCTCTGGGGCTTGCTCCGGGAGCGGCTTTGGTTGCCGCCATCATTGGTAATATGCTGCCCATCCCCTTTATCATCGTCTATATTCGGCGGATCTTTCTGTGGATGCGCCGCAAATCCCCTAAGCTTAACACCTTGGTGGATAAGCTGGAGAAAAAAGCCCATCTGAAGGGACAGAAGGTGACCAAGTACAAATACATTGGTCTGTGGCTTTTTGTGGCCATCCCTCTGCCGGGTACCGGCGCCTGGACCGGCGCGCTGGCCGCCGCCTTTCTTAACATGCCTCTGCGGAAGGCTCTGCCCTCTATTTTCCTGGGTGTGGTCACCGCCGGTCTTATCATGACCTTTGCCACCGGTATTGTGGTATCTACCATCGGCGGCTGAGACCATTTCACTTCTGGGCGCATAGAATGGGCCGGAGGTGAAGGAATTTGGACGGGATTTTACAGGTGGTGCTGACTGTGCTGGCGGCAATCGGCCTGCTGGCTTTAGGCTGGACGGCGTTTGACAGGCTGGCAGCTCCGGCGGACTGGGGCGGACCGGTTTATGCCGTGGTACCAGCGGCGGGAGACGGTACTTATCTGGAACAGAATGTAAAAAGTCTTTTGTGGCTGCGCGGCAAACGAAACAGCCGGTTTACCATTGTTATTGCAGATGACGGTCTGAATCCCGCTGGACGGGCGGTGGCCGCCGCACTGCTCACTGACGCCACCGGTGTGGTAGTCTGTCCAATTGACCGGCTGGGCGAGTATATCAGAGAGAAATAAAGTTCGACAAATCCGCTGATAGATGGTATCATATCCCTGACAGGAAGAGGAGGGGCAGCCATGCAGGAGGCGGAACAGGATTATATGCAGGGCACCGTGTCAGCCGTGATCTACCAGAATGAGGAGAACGGCTACACGGTGCTTCGTCTTGACGTGGGAGACGGAGCACTGGTGACCGTGGTGGGCTGTATGCCTGGGGTGGCTCCCGGAGAAGGCATCTCGGTCCAGGGCAGCTGGACCCGCCACACCTCCTATGGGGAGCAGTTCAAGGCGGAGGCGGTAGAACGGCGTCTGCCTGCGGGAACCAAGGCTATTTATGATTATCTGGCCTCTGGAGCGGTGCGTGGAATCGGCGCCGCCACTGCCCGGCGGATGATTGAGGAATTTGGGGAGGATGCCCTGACGGTACTGGAGGAGCATCCGGAGCAGCTTACCAAAATCAAAGGGATCACCCGTAAGCGGGCCTTGACGATCGGGGAACAGTTCCGGCTTCAAATGGGGATGCGGCGGCTGTTGTCCTTTTTGGGAGAGCATGAGGTACCTCTCCAGCTGGCCATGCCGCTGTACCGCAGGTATGGGGACCGGGCCCTGGAGGTCATACGGGGCAACCCCTATTTAATGGTGGATGAAGAACTGGGAGTAGATTTCTCAACCGCCGATCAGCTGGCCCTGTCCATGGGCATGGAAGGGGATGATCCCCAGCGGGTGGAGGCGGCTCTGCTTTTTGAGCTGACCTACAATCTGAACAATGGCCACGCCTTTCTGCCCCATCGTAAGCTATTGGCTGCCACTTCCCAGCTTATTGGTGTGGAAGGGGAGGTGCTGGAGGACGCACTGGAAACCCTGCTGGAGCGGGGGGAGGCCGTTCAGGAGTTGGTAGCCGGTGAGGAGGCGGTATACCTCCATGGACTGTATGAGGCCGAGCAGTATGTGGCCTGGCGGCTGAGCGAGATGTCCAGAGGAGAATTGACCCTGCCCCATGGACTGGACAGCCTCATCGACCAGATTCAGGCTGACCAGGGTATCGTATACGCGCCCCAGCAGCGGGAGGCGGTGGCGTTGGCGGCCACCAGCCAGGTGATGCTGCTTACCGGCGGTCCAGGCACCGGCAAGACCACCTCACTGCGGGGCGTGTTGGCTCTCTTTGACCAGCTGGGACTGGAGACCGCTCTGGCTGCCCCAACCGGCAGGGCTGCCAAGCGGCTTGGAGATCTGTGCGGGGCGGAGGGGTACACCATCCACCGATTATTGGAGACCCAATATGATCCCCGTTCCGGCCGGTTGATTTTTGCCCACGACGAGAGCGATCCTTTGAAGGCAGACGCAGTCATTGTGGACGAGACCTCCATGGTGGATATTGTGCTGATGCAGGGACTGCTGTCCGCTCTCCGGGAGGACTGCCGCCTGATTTTGGTGGGGGACCCGGACCAGCTGCCCAGCGTGGGGCCGGGCAATCTGTTTTCCGATCTGATCCGCAGCGGAGCCATTCCCATGGTGCGCCTCACTGAGATCTTCCGACAGGCCGCCGAGAGCGCCATTGTCCGCAACGCCCATGGGGTGAATCGGGGAGAAGTCCCCAACCTGCGCGACAACAAGAAGGACTTTTTCTTCCTCCGGCGAAAAGATCCAGCCAGAGCGGCGGAAACCATTGTGGAGCTGATCCAGACCCGTTTGCCCAAAAATATGGGAATCCCCGCCGACCAGATCCAGGTGCTCTCCCCAACCCGCAAGCGGGTGACCGGTACCGCCTCCCTGAACCGGGCCATCCAGGAGGCGGTGAACCCCGCCGGTCCGGACAAGCCGGAACGGCGGTTTGGGGAGTATGTGTTCCGCCAGGGGGACCGGGTCATGCAGGTGCGCAATAACTACGACGTGGTTTGGAAGGACGGTGCCGAAAGCGGTATGGGCATCTTCAATGGGGATATCGGCACCATCCTTCGGGTGGACAACCGGGAGCAGATTGTCACTGTAGATTTTGAGGGCAGGGAAGTGGAGTATACCCCCGATATGCTGGTGGAACTGGAACCGGCCTATGCCATAACTGTCCATAAGGCCCAAGGCAGCGAGTACCGTGCGGTGATTTTGGCGGTCAGCGAGGGAGCGCCCATGCTGCTGACGCGAGGTGTGCTGTATACGGCTATCACCCGAGCCAGAGAGCTGCTGATCCTGGTGGGTGACGAGGAAGTGGTCGCCCGGATGACTGCCAACGATCGCCAGCAGAGGCGGTACTCCGGCCTGCGCTGGCGGCTGGTACAAATGAAAGAGTCCTAGAGAACAGCCTCTGCGGTTAAAATCGGTAAAATAAAAATGGTTCTCTTCCAAAATGGAGGAGAACCATTTTTTGTAAAACCATTTACTTTGTGCCGAAGATCCGGTCTCCGGCATCGCCCAGACCGGGGACAATATAGCCGTGCTCATTGAGCTTTTCGTCCAGAGCGGCACAGTAGATGTCCACGTCGGGATGATCGTGATGGACCCGCTCAATGCCCTCGGGAGCGGCGATGATGTTCATCAGCTTAATGTGCTTGACCTCATAGTTTTTGATGAACTGGATCGCAGCGGAAGCGGAGCCGCCGGTGGCCAGCATGGGATCCAGGATGATAACCTCCCGCTCGGCAATGTCGGTAGGCATCTTGCAGTAATATTCCACCGGCTCCAGCGTGTCAGGGTCCCGATACAGGCCGATATGGCCCACCTTGGCGGAGGGGATCAGGGTCAGGATGCCGTCCACCATGCCCAGACCAGCCCGCAGAACGGGGACAATGGCCAGCTTCTTACCGGCGATGGTCTTGAACTTGCCGGTGGTGATGGGGGTCTTGATCTCCACCTCCTCCATGGGCAGATCCCGGGTGGCTTCATAGCACATGAGGGTGGCGATCTCGGAGACTACCTGACGGAAGTCTTTGACGCCGGTGTTCTCATCCCGAAGGATAGAGAGCTTGTGCTGCAAAAGCGGATGATCAAGAATGTGTACTTTTTCCATATCCATGGCGTGATTCCCCTTTGCTTTCTTCTTTTGCCAGCCGCTCCCGTTCAGCCTGGGAGAGCCGGTGATAGTTGGGTGCCAGACCTGACGCATCAGTGAGCAGGCCCTGCCGAGCCAGCTCCAGGCCGCACCGGGCCACACCCCACGCGCTCTGGAACCGCAGGTGGGGGGGCGCCAGACGGACGTCCAGCCCCAGCTCTTTGAGGGTAGTATAGCATAAAACAGCGCCGTCTCCAACCAGTAATTGTGTTTTTCCACTGATTTTTAATTCAGCGGCCAATTCCTCCAGAGAGATGGCCCGGTCCGGGCACAGCCGTGTCAGGCCCTGACCGTCACTGGAAAAGCGGGCATTGTATACCTGATGCCGGCGGGCATCCATGACGGCGCAGATCTCCAGCCCGGTGTGGGCCAAGTTCCAGGCCATAGACTCCAGGGTGGAGCAGGCGGCACAGGGAAGATTTCCAGGCCAGGCCAGGCCCTTGGCCGCGGCCACACCGATCCGCAAGCCGGTAAAAGAGCCGGGACCTGCCGCCACGGCGATCAGATCCACCTGCTCCAAGGTGATACCGCACCCGGCCAGCAGGGAAGTGGTCATAGGCATGAGCGTCACGGAATGGGTGAGACCATTGTTTTGATAAGACTGGGCAATGAGTGTTTCATCCTCGCACAAAGCCACTGAGCAAGCGGCGGCAGAGGACTCCAGAGCCAGGATCTTCATCCTTGACCACCTCCCGTAATTGTGATGACACGCTGGCCGTCATGTTCTCCCCGGCGGATATCTACACGAATGGTATCTTCCTCCAAGGCATCGGCGATGTTTTCGCTCCACTCCACAGCACACACGCCCCCCCGGGCCAGATAGTCCTCCCAGCCGATGTCGAAGAGTTCGTCTGCCGAGCCCAGACGGTACATATCAAAATGAAACAGGGGCAGTCGGCCTCCCTCATACTCATTGACGATGGTAAAGGTGGGGCTGGTGACTCGCTCCTCGATCCCCAGTCCCTTGGCCAGTCCACGGGTAAAGGCAGTCTTACCGGCCCCCAGATCTCCGGTGAAAGCAATTACGCTTCCTGGTTCCAGCGTGGCGGCCAAAGACGCCCCGACCGCTTCGGTCTCAGTAGGGGAATTGGTTGTAATTTCCATATAGCACCTCTTCAATTGTGAAGATTCTGACAAGATTATATCACAGCTGTTTACCAAACGCAAAAAAGATGGTAAACTAATTCGGTGCCTGCACAGCGCCTTGCGGCAGAGTTGCAGGCAGAAAAGGGAGGTGAGCCATTGTCCTGGCTGAGAGATTCCATCCGCTCCTTCTGGCAGCAGGGAGACCGCGTGCTGCTGACCCTGTGTTTGCTGGCCAGTGGATATGGCTTGGTGCTTATTTTCAGCGCCACCCGCTACTTGGGTGAGGCAGATGGGATGCGCTGTATGATCGTACAGACCGTTGCTATTCTGCTGGGTATTGTAATCTATATGCTCATGTCCTCGGTGGATATTGAGCTGTTTGTGGAAAAATCCTGGAAGTGGCTTCTGGCATTCAACGTAATCATCAATGCCTTGGTGCGCACACCTCTAGGTATCGAGGTCAATGGCAACCGCAGCTGGCTCCACATTCCCGGTTTTCCCGTCAATCTTCAGCCGGCGGAGATCGCTAAGCTGACCTTCGTGCTGCTGTTGGCCTGGCAGATAAGCCGCCTGCGGGAAAAAGGCATCAGCAAGCCTTCTTCGGTGTTCCAAATCGCTGGACATACCCTGTTTATGTTTGGTGTGGTAGCGGTCACCTCAGGCGACTTCGGTATGGGTCTGACTTATCTGGCCATTTTTGTCATTATGGCCTGGTCCGCCGGAGTAAAAAAGCGCTGGTTCCTGCTGGCCCTGATGGTGTGCGTGGTGGGTGTGGTGCTTATCTGGCCCCATGTAAAGGACCTGTACTTCATGAAACGCTTTACCGTGGTTATCGACCACATTACAGGTAACCCTGATACCATTGGTGACCAGACCCTGGGCCAAGGCTGGCAGCAGACCCGCAGTATTCTGGCCATCGGCAGCGGCGGACTCACCGGTATGGGTTATCTTCAGGGTATCCAGACCCAAAGCAGTTATAAATCCAACCTGCCCGCTCGTGAGACCGACGAAATCTTCGCCGTCTGCGGGGAGGAATTCGGTATGGTCGGCTGTTTGCTGCTGCTCCTGTTGCTGGCGGCCATCATCCTGCGGTGCGTCTGGGTGGCCCGTCGGGCCTGTTCGCCACAGAGTGCTCTGATTGCTATGGGCTACGGCGGCATGCTGCTGGCCCAGGTGGCGGTCAATGTGGGAATGTGCCTCTATGTGTTCCCGGTGGTAGGCCTGACCCTGCCCTTTATCAGCTATGGCGGCTCTTCTATTATTACCATGTATGCCGCCATGGGTATCGTATCCAGTATTAAAATGCGCTCTCTGCCCAGCTGGCTGCGGGACCGCAGCAGACTGTAGGTGGAAGTATGTATAGAGCCTGCCTTCTGTGGCAGGCTATGGTCGTAAGGAAGAAAGGACGGATCGCAGCACATGAAGGTCACAAGGATCGAATTGCAGCCCGGCGTCTGGCTGACGGCGGTACAGACAAAAAAATTCAAATCCAGTGTATTGGGGGCCCGGTTTCTCACTCCGCTGACGGCAGAGACCGCCGCCTGCAACGCACTGATTCCCATGGTGCTCCGCCGGGGCACCCAGTCGCATCCCGACCTGGAGTCCATTTCCGCCGTTTTGGATGAGTTGTACGGCGGCTCTCTGGAGCCTGTGGTACGGAAAAAAGGGGAGACCCAGTGCGTGGGTTTTGTAGGCAGCTTTCTGGATGACGCCTACACCTTAGAGAAAGAAAAAATACTGGAGCCGGCGGTTGCGCTGTTGGCGGAGTTGATCGGCAATCCCTATACGCAAAACGGAACTTTCTGCCCTGAGTATACCAAGCAGGAAAAGGCCAATCTCACGGACCAGATCCGGGCCCAGGTCAATGACAAGCAGCAGTATGCTCAAATGCGGGTAGTAGCCGAGATGTGCGCCGGAGAGCCCTTTGGCGTGGACAAGCTGGGCAGCGAGCCTGCGGTTGAGGCTATCACCCACCAGTCCTTGTGGGACGGTTATCAGAATCTGCTGAGAGAGGCTCGGGTGGAGCTCTATTACTGTGGTTCAGCGGACCCGGACCGGGTCCAGGCGGCGTTTGGCCCTCTGCTGGCGGTTCTGCCCAAGGATGGCAATCGGACCGGGTTGATCCGCCCCGCCAAGAAAAAGGCCCCCAAGCAGCCTCGCCGGGTAGAGGAAGCCCTGGATGTGACCCAAGGCAAGCTGTCTATGGGATTCCGCACAAACACGGATGCATGGGATGAGCAGTATCCCGCCCTGGCGTTGATTAACGCGATCTATGGCGGAACCACTACCTCCAAACTATTTATGAACGTGCGGGAAAAGTTGAGTCTGTGCTACTATGCCAGCTCCGGCTTGATGAAGTATAAAGATGTGATGCTGGTTTCCTCCGGTGTGGAGTTTGACAAGGTGGGACAGGCGGAGGCGGAGATCCTCTCCCAGCTTTACAAGTGCCAGACCGGTGACTTTTCCGATGACGAGCTGGAGTGGGCCCGCCGGTCGGTGGTGAGTACGCTGCGTACCACACTGGACAACCAGAGCCGGTTGGAGGATTACTGGCTGGGACAGGGAGCCGCCGGACTGACCGAGGGACCGGATGAGCTGGCAGAACGGGTGGAGGCAGTCACCAGAGCCCAGGTAGTGGAGGCCGCCCAGGATTTGACTCTGGACACGGTATATTTCCTGAAAGGCAGGGAGTGAACCTATGGTAAGCAAACAGTATCCCCGGTTGGGGGAGACCGTATTTCATGAAATTTTAGAAAATGGGCTCCATATCTATGTGGACCGCCGCCGAAATTTCCAGAAGAGCTATGCCTTTTTTGCCACCAACTATGGCGGTATGGATATGCGCTTCCACCAGGACGGACGTTGGAAGGACACGCCGGCGGGAGTGGCCCATTTTCTCGAGCACAAGATGTTCGACACCAAGGATGGCAATGCGCTCCAGGATCTGGCGGCCAACGGGGCCTCTCCCAACGCCTTTACCAGTTCCGCCCTCACGGGTTACTACTTTGAGAGCACCGAGAAGTTTTTTGATAACCTGAAAATTTTGTTGTCCTTTGTGTCTGTTCCTTATTTTACGGAGGAGAGCGTGGACAAGGAGCAGGGCATCATCGGCCAGGAGATCCGCATGGTGGAGGATGACCCGGACAACCAGGTCTTTTACGCCCTGATGGAGTGTCTGTACGACCATCACCCCATTCGGGTCCCCATTGCCGGCACCCAGGCGTCCATCGCCAAGATCACCGCCGGCACACTTTATTCCTGCCACAAGGCCTTTTATAACCCGGCCAATATGGTGCTCACCGTGGCGGGGGATGTAGACCCCGAACAGGTATGTGCCATCGCCAAGGAGATCCTGCCCAATGAGTCCTTGCCTCAGATTGACCGGGACTACGGCGGCGAAGAGGACTCCAACGCCGCTTGTGGGGAGAAGGAACTGACCATGGAGGTGTCCACCCCCATTTTCCAACTGGGCTTCAAATGCGATCCAGCCCAGCGGGGTGAAGCGTGGCTGCAGCGGGAGCTGACAGGGGAATTGGCCTGTGAGGCCCTGCTGGGCAGCTCCAGCCCTCTGTACGCCAAGCTGTACAGCCAGGGGCTGATCAACAAGAATTTCGGCTATGGCTTTGAACTCTATCCCGGCTGCGCCCTCATGGTGGCCGGCGGCGAGAGCCGGGACCCTCGGGCCGTGCGGGACGCAGTGCTTGCAGAAGGGGAGCGGCTGGCCCAGGAGGGAATTGACCCCGATCTGTTCCAGCGGCTGAAGAAGGGTGTCTATGGCGCCAAGGTCCGGGGGCTCAACTCCTTTGAGTTTACCTGCATCTCCATGGCCCAGTCTCACTTTGCCGGGGTGGATTATTTCCGGTTCCCTGAGCTGTTTGACGGCATTACCAAGGAGACCGTGGAGGATGGGATTCGCCGCTGGGTGACCGCTCAGCGGTGCGGTCTGGCTGTGGTGCGCCCAGGGGAGGGAAAGGCATGATGGGGACTGTCTCTTTTCCTGGATTGGGACTGGAGTTTCAGCTAAACCGGATCGCCTTTCATGTGGGCAGCTGGCCTGTCTACTGGTACGGCATTATCATCGCCGCCGGCTTTTTGCTGGCGGTGGTATTCTGTTCCAGAAAGGCGCCCCAGTTTGGTATCCGCCAGGATGATATCATTGACATGCTCTTTTTTGCCGTGCCCCTGTCCATCATCGGGGCTCGGCTATACTACATCATTTTCTATCTGGACCTTTACCGCCGGGAGGACGGTTCCCTGGATTTTGGGGCCATGGTGCGGATTTGGGATGGCGGTCTGGCTATCTATGGCGGCGTTATCGCCGCGGTCATCACCCTGTTTGTATTCTGCAAGGTTCGGAAGATTAAATTCTTAGCTTTTGCTGATCTGGGTTCCTTCGGGATGCTGATTGGCCAGATGGTAGGACGGTGGGGCAATTTTGTCAATATCGAGGCCTACGGCGGGCCCACCGATCTGCCCTGGCGGATGGGAATCTATCAGTATGTAGACGGGGCGCGGCAGTATGTAGAGGTCCATCCCACCTTTCTCTATGAATCCCTGTGGAATCTGGTGGGGCTGGGCCTGCTCATTCTGATCGCCAAAAAATGGCGCAAGTTTGACGGCCAGATCTTCCTGAGCTACTTTGCCTGGTATGGCGTGGGCCGGGGCTTTATCGAGGGCCTGCGTACCGACAGCCTGTACTTCTTCAACACACCTATTCGGGTGTCCCAGGTGTTTGGCTTTGCCACTGCTCTCATTGCCATCGTGCTGCTGGTCTATTTGTTGGTTTTCCGCAAGCATGATCCGTCTACGCTGTGGATCCATCAGATGAAGGCCCACCCTCGGCGGGTAGCGGTGGTCTACCCTGAGGGACAGGGCGGTGCCTGGCTTGCCAAGCAGAAGAAACGTTTGGAACGGGATTTTGCCTGTACCGAAGAGTATGCTCTGCCGGCGGAGGCTGACCCGTCGGAGAAATCCGACCTGATTGCCGCATTGAGGGTACGCTCCGATCTGAAAGAAGTTCTGGTCATGGATGAGAAAAAGAAATAAATGAGTAGGGCGCGTTGCAGAAATGAAATCTGCAGCGCGCCCTTTTATGCGCCGTCCAAAGGAGTATGTAGCCGATAGGTTGT
>NZ_CALWXV010000003.1 GCF_944385615.1 uncultured Flavonifractor sp.
TTGTACTTCTTTGGCCTCTATACGCCAGAAACCCGGCTTATGCTTGATGCATAAACCGGGTTTCTCGACAGGCTGAGAGGAGGCCGCTTTTAAGCGGCCTCCTCTTGAGTAAAGTTGCTTGTGCCGTAATTACTTGAAACGCAGGGAGGGAGCACTATGACGCTGGAACTGATCCAAGGGGATATTACCACGTTACAGGTGGACGCCATTGTCAATGCCGCCAACAGCAGTCTGCTGGGCGGCGGCGGAGTGGACGGCTGTATTCACCGGGCAGCGGGGCCTCAGCTGCTGGCCGAGTGCCGTACGCTGGGGGGATGCCCTACCGGAGAGGCCAAGCTCACCGGCGGGTATGATCTGCCCTGTAAGTATGTGATCCATACCGTAGGTCCGGTGTGGCACGGCGGGAGCCACAGCGAGCGGGAGCTGCTCACCGCCTGCTACCGCAACAGCCTGGCCCTGGCGAAAGAGAAAGACTGTAAAACGGTGGCTTTTCCACTGATTTCCGCCGGGGTATATCACTACCCCAAGGAGGAGGCGCTGGAGGTAGCTATGACCAGTATCCGCCGGTTTGCAGGGGCGAATATGACGGTCTATCTGGTGGCCTATGACGCCGCCACCTTCCATCTGGGACAGCAAGTGCTGGCCCGGCTGGATCAGGAGTAACCCGGCTGGAGAGCAGGGACCGAGAGAAGAGAAAGCAGGAGAACGCCATGGCCAATATCATTGAGATCACAGACTATTCCGACCCACAGCTGGACTGCTACGCCCGGCTCACCGAGGCCCAGCTGCGCAACCGGCTGGAGCCGGAAAAGGGGATTTTTATTGCCGAGAGCCTCAAGGTGATTTTGCGAGCCCTAGATGCGGGATATGAGCCCCTGTCCCTGCTGATGGAGCGGAAAAAGATCGACGGCCCCGCCAAAGAAGTGGTGGAACGCTGTGAGGGTTTGCCCCTTTACACAGCAGATCGGGCGGTGCTGGAGGGACTCACCGGCTATGAGGTGACCCGCGGAGTGCTGTGCGCCATGCGGCGGCCGGTGCTGCCCAGTGTGGAGGAACTGTGTACCAACGCCCGGCGGGTAGCGGTGCTGGAGGGCATCGTGGATTCCACCAACGTGGGGGCCATCTTCCGCTCTGCCGCCGCCCTCCACATGGACGCAGTGCTGGTCACCCCCACCTGCTGTGACCCTCTGTACCGGCGTGCGGCCCGGGTGAGTATGGGCACGGTGTTCCAAATTCCCTGGACCCGCATCGGGGAGGACCCCTCCCAGTGGCCCCAGCCGGGACTGGAGCGGCTCCGTGCCCTGGGGTTCAAGACGGTGGCCATGGCGCTCAGTGACACCGCTCTCAGCATTGAGGACCCCCGGCTGCGGCAGGAGGAGAAGCTGGCCATTGTGCTGGGTACCGAGGGGGACGGTCTGTCGGACCACACCATCGCCGGGTGTGACTATACTGTGTGCATCCCCATGTCCCATGGGGTGGACTCCCTCAATGTGGCGGCGGCCAGTGCAGTGGCCTTCTGGGAACTCAGAGCGCAGTGAAAATAAGAAAGGGTCTGTTGCATGAGTTTGCAACAGACCCTTTTGATTCAGGGGAAAAGCCGGTGGCCCTCCAGGGTGAACTGCCCCATCCCCAACGCAGTTGGCAGGGAGAAAAACTTTACAGTGCCGTCCTCGAAGCGAACTGTGATCCGGTCCCCCTCCCGGGCGGTGAGTACCCCAGGCCCGAAGCGGGCGTGACACACCTGAGCGCCGGGGATATAGTCTTTGGCGGCGGCGGCCAGCTGGGCGGCCAGAGCCGCCGGGTCTGGTTTGGGTGGTGCCTTTCGGGTGGGGGATTTTTTCTGAGGCTCCTGCTGGGGAAACAGAACGGCGGAAAAGCTGGAGAACAGCTCCGGCCTGCGGAACCGCATGACCCACAGCTCTTTCCGGGCCCGTGTCATGGCCACATAGAACAGCCGCCGTTCCTCCTCCAGAGCCTCTTCATCCTCCACGGTCTGGCCCCCTCGGGTAGAAGGGGAGAGCTTGGGCAGCAGACCGTCGGCTACGTCCATCAGGATCACCCGGTCATATTCCAGCCCCTTGCTGGAGTGGATGGTGGACAGAATGAAGGGGCAATCCGGCTGAGAAGAGCCACGGCGTACCAGTTCCTCCAGGGTAGTCAGCCGGACCAGCAGCCCGGCGGGGGTCGCCTCACTGGCTCCCAGGGCCTCCAGGATCTGTGCCTTGTTGGCGTCCATACCCCGTTCCTCCAAGTAATCTCCATAGCCCATAAAATGAACAATGCGGTACACCGCCTTGTCCGCTCTTTCCTCCAGCAAGTGGTCCAGGTGGGTCTGAAGCCCCCGGCACTGGCGCTTGCTCCAGGGGGACAGGGTAGGGGACCCGGCCAGCAGCTCCAGCAGGGTGGGCCCTTCTGGGGTACACCGGCGCACCGCCTCCTCAGCGGCCACCTTGCTCACTCCCGCCCCCAGCTTGTAGTAAAGCTCCAGAAACAATGCCCCGTCCCGGGGGTCCTGGGCCAGCCGGATCACGTTGGTAATGTCCCGAACAATTCGGTGGGTGAAAAAGCCGCTGTCCACCTGGCGGCAGCGGTAGGGAATACCGGAGCGCTCCAGCAGGTCAATAAGGGGGAGGGCGCTGTCGTTGTCCCGGTAGAGTACCGCCGTCTCCCGAGTACAGTCCTGGGCTACCTTGGCCAGATACTGGTATTGACGTTGCCGGTCGTATACCTCCACGGCACGGGGAATGGGACCGTCGCCTCCGGCGGCTCTCATCTGCTTGGGCCGCCGGTTGTGGTTTTGACGGATGAACCGGTCAGCTGACGCCACAATGGGCCGGGTGGAGCGGTAGTTCTGCTCCAGCAGCAGTACCTTGGCCCCCGGGTAGGTGATCTCAAAGGTGTGAAGGGCCTGAGGGCAAGCCGCCCGGAAACCGTAGATGCTCTGGTCCTCATCTCCCACCAGAAAGAGCTGGACCTGCTGCCCCGCCAGCAGCCGGATGATGGCGTGCTGGATTTGGGAAGTATCCTGAGCCTCGTCCACGCACAGGTATGGGTAGCGATTCTGCCATTCGCCCAGAATCTGCGGGTATCTCCGCAAAATCTGGAAGGCGTAGCCCAGTTGGTCGTCGTAGTCCATCAGCCTCCGCTGCCGGAGAGCCTGGTTGTAGGCCTGATAGACGGCGGGGAAGTCCACCCCCTCCACCTCGATCTGGCTCAGGTCGGTCTGGCCGGGCAGTCGGTTTTTTACATAGGTGATGGCGGTCTGGATGGCCTTGATGGTGGCCTCGGGGATATACTCGCGGCTCAAAC
This sequence comes from uncultured Flavonifractor sp., assembly GCF_944385615.1. Taxonomy (GTDB): domain Bacteria; phylum Bacillota; class Clostridia; order Oscillospirales; family Oscillospiraceae; genus Flavonifractor. The sequence goes on from NZ_CALWXV010000003.1 coordinate 3,310, forward strand.
TCCGGCAGATCTCCCCGATGAGGGCGGCCTGCCGCCCGGTGTCCTCCAGCAGAGAAAAGGCCTGCTGGCCCACCAGCCGCTCACAGCGGCGGATCACCGAGCTGCACACCCCGTTGATGGTGCGAAAGGCCAGCCGGTCGGCCAGCTCCGGGCCGAAGAGGGCGGCAAAGCGTCCCTTCATATCCCGGGCGGCGGAAACGGTGTAGGTCATAGTGAGGATGGACTCGGGGGCCACCCCCAGCCCCAGCACCAGATAGCCGATGCGGGTTACAAGTACGGTGGTTTTGCCGCTGCCCGGTACCGCCAGCAGCAGTACCGGGCCGTCCACAGCCTGGACGGCGGCCTGCTGCTGGGGGTCCAGACACAGACCATAGGCGGCTTGGAATTGGTCGAAGGTCATGCCTTGCCCAGGGCGTGGGCCTTGATTTTCTGGAAGGTTTCGTCGCTCAGATCATGCTCCACCTTACAGGCGTCGGCGGCGGCCACCTCGGGGCTGACCCCCAGACGGATGAAGAACTGGGTGAGCAGCTGGTGGCGCTCGTAGATGCGCCGGGCGATCTCCTCTCCGGCGGGGAGCAGGGAGATCAGGCCGTCCTTGTCCATCTCAATATAGCCGCTCTCCCGCAGCTTCTTCATGGCCACGCTGACACTGGGCTTGGAAAAGTGGAGTTGGTTGGCAATGTCGATGGAGCGCACCATGCCGTGCTGCTCCCGCAGGCTGAGAATGGCCTCCAGATAATTTTCCGAGGATTCGTAGATGTTCATAGTTTGCTCCTTCCCGTCTGTGCATTTTTATAAGGGTAGCACAGCGCCGCCTGTTTGGCAAGGCGCTCAGATGCCCGCTCCGCCGTTCCATTTCCAGTCCCGGATCTCGGGCAGATCCTGACCGTGGGCAGTGATATACTGCCGGTGCTCCACCAGCTTGTCTTTCATTAACTGAATGAGAAAGGCCCCCCGGTTGCCCAACTGGGGCAGGCGCTTGACGGTGTCGATGACCAGGTCAAACCGGTCGATATTGTTCTGTACCCGCATGTCAAAGGGGGTGGTGAGTCCGCCCTCCTCCTTGTAGCCCCGGACGTGGAGATTTTTGTTGTGCCGCCGGTAAGTCAGCTCGTGGACCAGGGTGGCATAGCCGTGGAAGGCAAAGATGATGGGCTTGTTCACGGTAAAGAGCACGTCATAGTCCTCATCGGTGAGACCGTGGGGGTGCTCGGTGTGGGGCTGGAGCTTCATCAGGTCCACCACGTTGACCACCCGCACCTTCAGCTCGGGCAGGTAGCGCCGCAGGATGGTGACGGCGGCCAAGGTCTCCAGAGTGGGAGTCTCGCCGCAGCAGGCCAGTACTGCGTCGGGCTCCGCCCCCTGGTCGTTGGAGGCCCACTGCCAGATCCCAATGCCATGGGTGCAGTGCTTGATGGCCTCATCCATGGTGAGCCACTGGGGCCGGGGATGCTTGGAGGTAATCATGACGTTGATATAGTTGCGGCTTTTGATACAGTGGTCAAACACACTGAGCAGGCAGTTGGCGTCGGGAGGCAGGTAGAGCCGGACCACATCGGCTTTTTTGTTGGCTACATGGTCCAGAAAGCCCGGGTCTTGGTGGGTGAAGCCGTTCTGGTCCTGCTCCCATACATTGGAGGAGAGCACATAGTTGAGAGAGGCGATGTCCTGCCGCCAGGGTAGCTGGCCCGCCACCTTGAGCCACTTGGCGTACTGGCTCACCATGGAGTCCACAATGCGGATGAAGGCTTCATAGCTGTTGAGAAACCCGTGGCGGCCGGTGAGCAGGTAGCCCTCCAGCCAGCCCTGACACATGTGCTCGGACAGCATCCCATCCAGAATACGCCCGCTGGAGGAGAGCCCCTGGTCGGAGGGCAGCCGGTCGGCGTTCCAGCGGCGGTCGCTGGCCTCTAAGGCGGCCCACAGCTTGTTGCTTATGGTTTCGTCGGGGGAAAAGATGCGGAAGTTTTTGGCCTTCTGGTTGAGCTTGAGCACATCCTTGACGTATTTGCCCAGCTCGGCCATATCCTCCGCCTCAGCTTCACCGGGGGCGGGAACCGTCACGGCGTACTTGGAGAAGTCGGGGGTGCGCAGGTCCCGCAGCAGAAGGCCGCCATTGGCGTGTGGGTTGGAGCCCATCCGCCGCTCCCCCTGGGGGGCCATGGCCCGCAGGGAAGGAATCAGCGCCCCCGCCTCATCAAAGAGTTCCTCGGGATGATAGCTGCGCAGCCACGCCTCCAGCAGGGGCAGCTGTTGGGGGTGGGCCTCATCCACCGCCAGGGGCAGCTGGTGGACCCGACTGGTACCCTCCAGAGCCACCCCGTCCACCTCCTTGGGACAGGTCCAACCCTTGGGGGAACGGAATACCACCATGGGCCACCGGGGCCGCTCCGTCTCTCCAAAGGAGCGGGCGCTTTCCTGAATGCGCTGGATTTCCCGCACCGCCCAGTCTAGGGCGGCGGCCATTTTCTGGTGCATCTGGGCCGGGTCATCCCCCTCCACAAACCGGGGGGTCCAGCCGCAGCCCTTGAAGAAGTCCTCCACCTCCTCAGAGGAGACCCGGGCAAACAGGGAAGGGGTGGCGTTTTTGTAGCCGTTCAGGTGGAGAATGGGAAGCACCGCCCCGTCGCCCACCGGGTCCAGAAACTTGTTGCCGTGCCAGGCGGCGGCCAGGGGGGCGGTCTCCGCTTCTCCGTCTCCCACCACACAGGCGGCGATCAGGGTGGGGTTGTCCATCACCGCGCCGAAAGCGTGGGCCAGGGAATAGCCCAGCTCGCCTCCTTCGTTGATGGAGCCTGGGGTATCGGGGGCGCAGTGGCTGCCCACGCCGCCGGGGAAGGAGAACTGCTGGAACAGCCGGCGCATCCCCTCCTCATCCTGGCTCACGTTGGGGTAGACCTCACTATAGGTTCCCTCCAGATAGGTCTGGGCCACCACGGCGCTGCCGCCATGGCCGGGGCCGCAGATATAGATCATGTTCAGGTCGTATTTGGTGATGACCCGGTTCAGATGGGTGTAGATAAAGTTCTGGCCGGGTACCGTGCCCCAGTGGCCCACCGGAGCGTGCTTCAGATGCTCCGGCTTCAGGGGGGAGCGGAGCAGGGGATTGTTCCGCAGATAGAGCTGACCGGTGGCCAGATAGTTGGAGGCCCGCCACCAGGCATCCAGCTTTCGCAGGACGTCAGGGGTGAGGGGACCTTTTTTGGACATACGGGCCGAGGTTTTGACGGTGACCTTGGTACGGGTCCCGGAGGACTTGGACAAAGGGATACACTCCTTCCCAGAAGATCTCTTAGCCCAACGGACGGAAGGGGAAAAACGGGGAACGGGAACCAAGCCGGTTCCCGTTCCCAGATCCGCCCGGCGGGCGGAGGCTTATTTCTCGTTCAGCGGCAGGGGCTCGGGGGCCGGAGGCGCGAACTCAGAGGCGCAGTCCTGAGACAGCTTGAGCAGGTGCTCCTCCTGACCGTTGAAATTGGCGGACAGCTGATCCAGGATCTGATGTACCTTGTCCAGCTCCTGACCGGTACGGGCGATGGCAGAGTCCATATCGGCCCGCAGCAGGTCATAACCTGCCTTCACCTTATGGAGCCACTGCTCCACATCGGTGTGGATCCGCTGAACCCGCTCCTCCGCCGCCTTCTGAACTTCCTGAGCGCGGCAGTGGGCCTCCAGCTCAATACCGGCGGTACGGTCCTTGACCTGCTGATAGGCTGTGGCGTCGGGTTCAGCCCGGTCCAATCGGGCCTGTACGTCGGCCAACTGAGCCACCACCTGTTCCAGCTGGGTCTTTTGCCCCTCCAGACTGTGGCGCAACCGGTCGATCTCCTGGTTGGCCTTGTCCAGCTGGCCGGCCAGCTGTTCCTTTTCCCGGGCCAGCTGTTCCGCCTGGGCTTTGGCCTGGGCGGCCTGACCGGAAAGCTGCTCCCGTTCCCGGGCCAGCTCATCCCGCTGCCGCTGGAGCTGCTCCATCTTCTCAGCATGGGCCTGATTGGAGGATTCGATATAACTCAGTACATCCTGCTTCTGAAACCCGCCGAAGGTAGCGGTACGAAACTGAAGCTCTGTGTCGCTCATAACGGACACCTCATTTCCACAAATTCATAGGTATTTTATCACAGTTTTCCCCATAACACAATTCTTTCTTCTCGTTGACTCTATCCGGGGGCGATGATATAATAGGATGATTATGACAAGAATAACCGGGAGGGAGACTATGTGGATCTCGGACGGATGGAAGGACTATGAACTGCTGGACTGCGGCGGGGGAGAGCGGCTGGAGCGCTGGGGAAAGCATATCCTGGTGCGCCCCGACCCTCAGGCCATCTGGCGACCGGAGGGAAGGCATCCCGGATGGCGAAAATACGACGCCCGGTATCAGCGATCCTCCACCGGCGGGGGCCAGTGGGTAAAAAAGGACCTGCCGCCCCGTTGGACCCTGGGCTACCAGGAACTTACCTTTAATATCAAGCCCATGAACTTCAAGCACACCGGCCTGTTCCCAGAGCAGGCCGCCAACTGGAACTTTGCCATGGAGCGCATCCGTACCGCCGGGCGGCCCATCAGCGTGCTCAACCTGTTTGCTTACACCGGCGGGGCCAGCGTGGCCTGCGCCGCCGCGGGGGCCAGCGTGTGCCATGTGGACGCCGCCAAGGGTATGGTGAGCTGGGCCAGGGAGAATGCGGCCTCCTCCGGCCTGTCCGACGCCCCCATCCGCTGGATCGTGGATGATTGCGGCAAATTTGTGGAGCGGGAGATCCGTCGGGGCCGGAAGTACGACGCCGTCATCATGGCCCCCCCCTCCTATGGACGGGGGCCCTCCGGTGAGATCTGGAAGCTGGAGGAAAATCTCTTCCCCTTTGTGGAGCTGGTCACCGGAGTGCTATCGGACAACCCCCTGTTTTTCCTCATCAACTCTTATACCACCGGCCTGGCCCCCTCGGTACTCACCTATCTGCTGGAGACCCTGGTGGCCCGGAAGTACGGCGGACACACCGACAGCCAGGAGCTGGGCCTTCCGGTGACCGCCACCGGTCTGGCCCTGCCCTGCGGGGCCACCGGGCGGTGGACGGCGTCGTCATAATATGCGCTGTCTTTCATGATAAACGAGGTAGTATACTATGAGCAATCCCATTTTGAAAACGCAGGATCTGCACTTCCGCTATGACGAGGAAGAGGGCCCCACTCCTGTGGTGCTGGACGGGGTAGACCTCCAGATCCAGGAGGGCACCTTCGTGGCGGTGCTGGGCCACAATGGTTCGGGCAAATCCACCCTGGCCAAACATCTCAATGCCATTTTGCTGCCCTCCGGGGGTAAGGTGTATGTGGATGGTATGGACACCGCCGACGAGGACAGGCTGCTGGACATCCGCCGCACGGTGGGCATGGTGTTTCAAAACCCGGACAACCAGATCGTTGCCAATGTGGTGGAGGAGGACGTGGCCTTCGCCCCGGAGAACCTGGGGGTGCCGCCGGCGGAGATCCGCCAACGTGTGGACGACGCCCTCAAGGCGGTGGGGATGTACGAATACCGGGAGCACGCCCCCCATCTGCTCTCCGGCGGCCAGAAGCAGCGGGTGGCCATCGCCGGGGTCATCGCCATGCAGCCCCGGTGTATCGTGCTGGACGAGCCTACCGCTATGCTGGACCCCATCGGCCGGGCGGAGGTGTTAAAGACCATCAAGTCCCTCAACCGTACCTCTGGGGTGACGGTGGTGCTCATTACCCACCACATGGACGAGGCCGCCCAGGCCGCCCGGCTGGTGGTCATGTCCAAGGGCAAGGTCATTGCCGACGGCGCCCCCAAAGAGGTGTTCTGCCGGGTGGAGGAGCTGAAGGCGGTGGGACTCACTGTCCCTGAGACCACAGAGCTCTTGTGGGAACTGCGGAAGGCGGGGGTGGAGGTGCCTCTGGACGCCCTCAGCGACGAGGAGTGCGCCAAGACCCTGTACGATCTGCTGAACCAGGGCGTTACCCCGTAAGGGGAATGCACCATTGTAATAAAGGAAGGAAGCCAATTGGAACCGATCATTCAGACGGAGCACCTGAGCCATATTTACTCCGCCGGCACCCCCTTTGAGCACGGGGCTCTGGTGGACGTGGACTTTACCGCCTATCGCGGGGAGTACCTGGGCATCATCGGCCATACCGGCTCGGGAAAATCCACCTTGATCCAGCATCTCAACGGGCTTTTGAAGCCCACCTCCGGAAAAGTGCTCTTTGAGGGCAGGGACATCTGGGAGAGCAAGGAGCGCACCCGCCGCACCCGCTTTCAGGTGGGGCTGGTGTTCCAGTACCCGGAGTACCAGCTCTTTGAGGAGACTGTTTATAAGGATATCGCCTTCGGGCCGGGCAACATGGGCCTGGACACCGACGAGATTGACCGCCGGGTGCGGGAGGCCGCCCGATTTGTAGGGCTGAAGGAGGAGACACTGGAAAAGTCTCCCTTTGAGCTGTCCGGCGGCCAGAAGCGCCGGGTGGCCATTGCCGGAGTCATTGCCATGGAGCCCTCGGTGCTCATTCTGGACGAGCCCACCGCCGGACTGGACCCGGTGGGGGTGGAGTCCATTCTGGGCAATATCCACGACTACCACCAGGCCAAGAACGCCACCATCATCATCGTCTCCCACTCCATGGAGGAGATGGCCCGGACGGTGGACCGCATCGTAGTGGTCAACGACGGAAAGATTCCCTTTTCTGGTACACCTCGGGAGGTCTTTGCCCACGGGGATGAGCTGGAGCGCATCGGCCTGGGGGTGCCCGCTATGACCCGGGTGTTCCACCGGCTGCGGGCCATGGGCGTGGATATCGACCCCTCGGTCTATACCATTGAGCAGGCCAGAGACGCTATCCTGACGGCTCTGAACCGGGAAGGGGGAAGATAATATGGCGCTGAAGGATATTACCCTGGGCCAGTATTTCCCTGGAAAGACCATCCTCCACCGGCTGGACCCACGGATCAAGCTGATCGGCACCGTGGCCTATATCGTGGCCCTGTTTCTGGCGGCCAATGTGGTAAGCTATGCCATTCTGATCGTGGTGTTAGCCGCCCTCATTGCCATTTCCAAGGTGGGATTGAAGAGCATCCTGCGGGGGATGCGGCCCATTTTTATCATCATTCTGATTACTGCCATCCTGAACCTGTTCTTCACCCCCGGCCAGGGAGAACCGCTGGTGTCGGTCTGGGTGCTCACCATCTACGCTGAGGGTGTCCGGGCGGCGGTGTTCATGATCCTGCGGATCATGATGCTCATTACCTGCACCTTCCTGCTGACCTACACCACCTCGCCCATTATGCTCACCGATGGACTGGAAAAGCTGCTCAGCCCCCTGAAGGCCATCCGGGTGCCTATCCATGAGCTGGCTATGATGATGTCCATCGCTCTGCGGTTTATCCCTACCCTCATCGAGGAGACGGATAAGATCATGTCGGCCCAGAAGGCCAGAGGGGCGGACTTTGATACAGGCAACCTGGTCCAGAAGGCCAAGGCATTGGTGCCCCTGCTGGTGCCCCTGTTCATCTCTGCCTTCCGGCGGGCCGACGAGCTGGCGGTGGCTATGGAGTGCCGCTGTTATCACGGTGGCAGCGGACGTACCCGGCTGCGGCAGCTGAAGCTGACCGGCGTTGACTTGGTTGCCTTGCTGCTTTCCCTGGCCCTGTGCGTGGGTATCGGGGTGCTGGGGCACTTCGGCTGGTGACCGGAACGGTAAAATTTTATTTATTTTTAAGGTTTACTGAACAATTTATGAGAAATATTGCGTTAAGATTGATGTATGTGGGGACGGCCTACCATGGCTGGCAGGTGCAGAAAAACGCCGTCACAGTGGCTGAGACCCTGGAAAAAGCATTGGCTACTGTGGTGGGACATCCGGTGAAATGTACCGGCGCGGGCCGCACCGACGCAGGCGTCCACGCCGAGACCTATGTGGCCAATTTCCGCACCACCTCCCGTATCCCCTGTGACCGGCTGCCTCTGGCGGTGAATACCCGGCTGCCCGATGATATTGTGGTGGTAAAGGCCACCGAGGTGCCGGACGAGTTCAACGCCATCGGCTCCTGCTTGAAGAAGGAGTACACCTACCGCATCTACAACTCCCACATCCGCAACGCCTTTTATGTGAATCGGGCCTGGTTTTATCCCAAACACCTGGACGAGACCATCATGCAGCGGGCGGCCTCCCACTTTGTGGGCACCCACGACTTTGCCGCCGTCCGCAGCGTGGGGACGGAGACCCGCACCACGGTACGGACCGTCCACTATTTTACCATTACCCGGGACGGGGTCATGATCCAGTGCAAGGTGTGCGCCGACGGCTTTTTGTACAACATGGTACGGGCTATGGTGGGCACCTGCGTGTACGCTGCCGAGGGGAAATTTTCCCCCGACGATGTGCCCGCCATTCTGGAGAACAAAAACCGGACCGCCGCCGGACCAACCGTGCCCGCCGGGGGGTTATACATGACCAAGCTGTGGTACAACGAGGACGTGCTGTAAAGGACAGCCCACGAAGACGAGGAGATCAGGAGGTACCGCAATGCCTCAACACATAAATTCCGGTAAGGTGCATAGACTGGAGGAGATCAAGGGGGGCCGCCAGACCGGCAGACCGGAGCGGGTGACCAATCGCCTGAAACGGCTGCTGGCCTTTCTGCTCACCGTGGTTTTGGTGCTGGGCGCGGTGGTACTGGTGGTCAACTATGACAAGCTGAATTTTGACTTTATCAAGCGATGGTTTTCCTATCGGACGCTGGAGCGGGGCGATAGCGGACAGGCTGAGTCCTTTCCCTTTGATGGGGACGGGACCAGTACCTTTGCCAGCCTGGACGGCGATTTGCTGGTGTGCTCCACCACCGGAGTGCGGCTCTATTCGGCCAGCGGCCAGGTATATGTGGACCATACCGTTACCATGGAGCATCCGGTGGCCGAAGCGGCCGGACACACCGCCCTGGCCTATGACGCCGGTGGGCGGACGCTTTTGGTCTGTCGGAACCGGGAGGAGGCTTTTTCTCTGGAACTGGCGGAAGGGGAGGAGCTTCTGTCGGCCGATGTGAACGAAAACGACTGGATGGTGGTCCTGACCCGCGTCAGCGGCACAAAGGGAATCATCACTGTGTACAATGACCAGTTTGGAGAGGTCATGCAGATCAAGTTGTCCGAGCGGTTTGTGATGGACGTTGCTCTTTCGCCGGACAACCAGACGGTGGCCCTGCTTACCATGGGACTGACCAACGGAACCTTCGGCAGTCAGGTGGAGCTCTATCCCACCACAGGTACCTCCACGGAAGAGGCGGTGCCCCAGGTCAGCACCCCGGTGGGGAGCGAGGTCATTCTGAAGATGAGCTGGGATGGCTACGGCATATGGGCGCTGGGAGAGAACAGTGTCTACCACTTGGATGATACCGGCGCTTTGACGGGCAGCTATTCCTATGCCGGCCGCTACCTGAAGGGCTTTTCCTTGGATGGAGACGGTACGGCGGTGCTGCTGCTGGGCAAATACCGGGCGGGCAGTACGGCTGAACTGGTGGTGGTGGACCGCAACGGGGAGGAGCAGGCTGTTCTGGCCCTGGAGGAACAGGTGCTCTCCATCTCCGCTGCGGGGCGCTATGTTGGGGTGCTCACTGCCGACCGGCTGGATATCTATGACCAGGAACTGAATGTGTACCATACGCTGGACGGTACGCAGAGTGCCCGCAAGGTGCTCCAGCGTACCGACGGCAGCGCCATGCTTATTAACAACGACACGGCGCGGATCTATCTGCCCCAATAGTATCCGGAGGTAACCTATGGCAATCATCTTTGAATTGATTATCTTGGCAATCCTGGCAGCCTTTGTGGTGCTGGGCGCCCGCCGGGGGTTGGTCCTTACCCTGTGCGGCCTGCTGGGGGTGGGAGTGGCCTTTATCGGGGCCAGCTTGGTGGCGGGGGCTTTGTCTCCCATGGTGGCCGATGCTCTGGAGCCCCGTTTTGCCGCCGCCATTGAGGAACAGCTCAACCAGTCCATCCAGCATACGCAGTATATTACCGACCAAGGCGGCGTGGCCACAGTGCCGGAGGAAGTGCCGTTGTCCGGCGTGCTGGACGCGCTGCGGGATATGGGGCTGTACGAGGGCCTGATTGACAGCGTCAATCAGGCGGTGGAAAACGGCATGACCGAGGTGGCCGCCAGCGCCGCCGCCAAAGTAGCCGCGACCGTGGCCCAGTCGGTGGCCTACAGGATCATCTATATGATCGGCTTTGTGGTCATCCTCATTTTGTGGAAGTGGGTGAGCCGCACCCTCAATCTGGTGGCCCGGCTGCCGGTGCTCCACCAGCTCAACCACCTGCTGGGCGGGGCGGCAGGTCTGCTGCAAGGCTGTATCATCCTGTTTATTGCCGCCTGGGTCATTCAGTTCATGGGCAATCTCATCCCGGCGGAGACGGTGGAACACACCGTACTGCTGAAATTTTTCATGACCACGAACCCCATGTCCCTGCTCTTCGGCCTGTAAGGGCCCATTTCCAAAGAGAGAAAATCAGGTGAAGCAAACATGACAGTCCCCAATCTTCTATCCATGTTCCGGCTGATTTTGGTGCCGGTCTTTGCGGTGGTGTTTTTCCAGCCCGCTCCCAACGCCCATCTATGGGCCGCGCTGATCTATCTGGTGGCTTTTCTCACGGATATCGCAGACGGATGGATCGCCCGGCACTTCAACCAGATCAGCAAGCTGGGGCGGATTCTGGACCCCATGGCGGACAAGCTGATGACCTTTACAGTAATTATCTGCATCACGGTGGACGAAGTGATTCCCCTGTGGGCGGTGGTGGTCTTTTTCTGCAAGGAGCTGTGTATGGCCATTGGCGGCTATCTCATGTACCGCAAGCTGGGGGATGTGATCTCAGCCAACTGGCTGGGCAAGCTGTCCACCGGGGTGTTTTTCCTGGTGTGCGGCGGACTGGTGCTTTTCCCCAATATCCCCAGAGCATGGAGCACCGGCCTGATCGGCGGGGCGCTGGCGCTGACTCTGGCCGCCCTGGCCGGGTATATCATTCAGTTTTACTCGGCGCTGCGGGAAAGAAAGCCGGCCTGATTCATACCCAGTTCATAATTTCGGATTAGAATCATCTCTCCGGGGAGGAGACCCAGCTGGGGCCTTCCCCGCCAAAGGAGCTGAAACAAATATGCAACCCACACTTTGTTCCAGATGTCACAAGAATGTGGCAGTCATTTTCATCCAGAAGATTGAGAACGGCGCCACCAAGAGTGAAGGGCTGTGCCTCAAGTGCGCCAAGGAAATGGGCATCAAGCCCGTGGAAGATATGATGCAGAAGATGGGCATTACCGATGAGGACCTGGAGGGCCTCACCAATGAGATGATGTCCGCCTTCGGCGGGGCTGAGGGCATGGAAGGCCTGGTCCCCACGGAGGATGGCGAGCAGGACGAGGAGGATGAGGGCAAGACCGCCACCTTCCCCTTCCTGAACAAGCTGTTCGGCGGCGCTCAGAACCCTCAGAACCAGCCCCCGGAGCGGGATAACAGCCGCGCGGAGCGGGGCGAGCGGGAGAAGAAGGGAGAGAAGCCCCCTAAACGGAAATTTTTGGAGAATTACTGTATCTCCCTGACCCAAAAGGCAGCCGACGGCAAGCTGGATAAGATCATTGGCCGGGACGAGGAGATCCAGCGCACCATCCAGATCCTCAACCGCCGGCAGAAGAATAACCCCTGTCTCATCGGTGAGCCCGGCGTGGGCAAGACCGCCATTGCCGAGGGCCTGGCACAGAAGATCTACCAGCGGGATGTGCCCTATAAACTGCTGGATAAGGAGGTCTACCTGCTGGACCTCACTGCCCTGGTGGCCGGCACCCAGTTCCGGGGCCAGTTTGAAAGCCGGATGAAGGGCCTCATTGAAGAGATCAAGAAGCTGGGCAACATTATCCTGGTCATTGACGAGGTCCACAATATTGTGGGGGCGGGGGACGCCGAGGGCTCCATGAACGCCGCCAATATCCTCAAGCCCGCCCTGAGCCGGGGAGAGATCCAGGTCATCGGCGCCACCACCCTCACCGAGTACCGCAAATACATTGAGAAGGACTCCGCTCTGGAGCGGCGGTTCCAGCCGGTGATCGTGGAGGAACCCTCCATTGAGGACAGCGTAAAGATCCTCCAGGGTATCGCTCCATACTATGAAAAGTACCATTTTGTGTCTATCTCTCCCGAAATGTGCCGTCTGGCGGTAACTATGAGCGAGCGGTACATCACCGACCGCTATCTGCCCGACAAGGCCATTGATCTCATCGACGAGGCCTGTTCCGATGTAAACCTCCACAATAAGTCCCTGGCCCGGGAGGTAGAGGTGAAGAAGGAGCTGGAGGCTCTGGGTCAGGAGCGGGAGAATCTGATGGTGGAGGCCAACGACCGGGATTATAAGCGCCAGACCGCCCTGAAGAACAACGAGGGCCGCCAGAGCGAGATTCGCCGGGAGCTGAACAAGCTGACCGCCGAACACGACGCCCTGATGGGCAACCCCGCCACCACTGAGGCCCTGGGGGCCAATGAGCGCCGGCAGGCCAACTTCCGCAAGGAGCTGGACAACCTGGCTGAGGAGCGGGAGAAGCTGATGGCCGACCAGGGCAGCAGCCGGGACTATGAGCGGTTAGCGGTCATCAAGAGCCGGGAGATCCAGCTCCAGGATGAGCTGAACAAGCTGGACGCCCAGAGCGCGCCTCCGCTGACGGTGTCTCATCTGGCCCGGGTCATTGAGCTGTGGACCAAGATCCCCGCCAGCCAGATCCAGGAGGCGGAGTATGAGCGGCTGGCCAAGCTGGAGGACCGGCTGAGGGAGCACCTGATCGGTCAGGACGAGGCGGTCCACGCCGTGGCCGCCGCCGTGCGCCGTGGCCGTGTAGGTATTGCATCCAAGCGCAAGCCGGTATCCTTCATCTTTGTGGGCTCCACCGGCGTGGGCAAGACCGAGCTGGTCAAGCGGCTGGCCATGGATATGTTCCATTCTCCCGAGTCCCTGATCCGTCTGGATATGTCGGAGTTTATGGAGAAGTTTGCCGTCAGCCGGATCATCGGCTCTCCTCCCGGCTATGTGGGCTATGACGAGGCGGGTCAGCTTACCGAGAAGGTGCGCCGCAAGCCCTATTGTGTCATTCTCTTTGACGAGATCGAGAAGGCCCACCCCGACGTGCTCAACATCCTGCTTCAGATCCTGGACGACGGCCACATCACCGACGCCCAGGGCCGCAACGTGAACTTTGAGAACACTGTCATCGTCATGACCTCCAATGCGGGCAGCGACGCCCGCACCTCTGCCGGCAGCGTGGGCTTTGGCCGCACCGCCGACCAGCAGGGGAGAGAGCGGGCCATGAAGGCTCTGGAGTCTTTCCTGCGGCCGGAGTTTATCAACCGGGTGGACGAGATCGTCTACTTCAACAAGCTCACCGAGGACAACTTCAAGGCCATCGCCTCCATCATGCTGGGCGAACTGCGGGACACCCTGAAGGAGAAGGGCATTACCTTCACCTGGGACGACGCCCTGCTGGATCATCTGGTCAAACAGTCCTACTCCCAGACCTACGGCGCCCGCAACCTGCGCCGCCAGATCCAGAAGGACCTGGAGGACGACATCGCCACCAAGCTCATCGACAGCTATCTCCACCCCGTTGTAGCCATCCATGCCACCTCCGACGGGGAAAAGGCGGTCATCACTGCGGAGTGAGCGATCCCAAGCAAGAAAAGTTGACATAAGTTTTAACAGCCCTGGGACGTGTTCCCAGGGCTGTTTTGTATATTTTGCTTCTTTTTCGAAAGAAAGCAGATAATTTTCCGAAAAAATAGGCAGGAAACTTGTCGAAACCATGGTTTTCTGTTATGCTATACATAATCGCATCCAGCGGCAGTGCCGCGAAACAGGAAAACAGAAAGGAAAACCCATGGTGAAAATGAAAAAAACGGCATCCAGACTGCTGGCCGGCGCGCTGCTGGCGGCGGTCCTTCCTCTGCCCGTCCACGCGGCTGGCACAAAGAGCGATTTTACAGACGTTGTCCCCGATGCATGGTACGCTGACGCGGTAACCTATGTATCGGATCAAGGATGGATGGGCGGTGTTTCCGCCAACCTGTTTGCCCCCGATCAATCTATGAGCCGGGCCATGCTGGCCACCGTGCTCTACCGTTTGGCAGGCAGTCCGGCGGTGACAGGGCAGGACAACTTTACTGATACGGACAACGACACCTGGTATTCTGACGCCATTGTGTGGGCGCAAAAGAATGGCTACATAACCGGTTACAGCAGCCAGACCTTTGGTACCAACGATCCGGTCACCCGGGAGCAGATGGCCACTATTTTATGGCGCTATACCGGCAGCCCGGCGGCCTCCGCCTCCTCCGGCTATGCGGACGCAGATCAGATCTCCGCCTGGGCAAAGGACGCGGTGGACTGGGCCAAGGAGGACGAGATCCTTAGTGGCAAGCCGGGCAACCGCTTTGATCCCACTGGGCAGGCCACCCGGGCGGAGGCGGCGGCAGTGCTGGCACGCTATGACCAGAACAGCCAGCCGGAACCGGAACCCACTCCGACGCCGACTCCTACCCCCACTCCTACTCCAACTCCCACGGTGCCCCCCACGCCTACCCCAAGTGAGAAACCGGAGCCCTCTCCGGAGCCGACTCCCACCCCCACCCCAACCCCGGAGCCTACCCCGACGCCCCTGCCCATTCCGGCCAATCCCTATGATAGCAATGCCTTTGTGGTCAATGAGGATGGCTTTTTGACCTATGTAGGAGGGACGCCCAGCTATGTAGGCATCGATGTATCCTCCCACCAGGGAGAGATCGACTGGGAGAAGGTGGCCGCCGCCGGTGTGGACTTTGCCATCATCCGGGCGGGCTATCGGGGCTATACCGTGGGCAACATTATGGCCGACCCCTATTTCCAGTATAACATTGAGAACGCCACGGCGGCGGGTCTTGACGTAGGGGTATACTTCTTCTCCCAGGCCGTCAATGAGGCGGAGGCCAGGGAGGAGGCCTATCAGACCCTGGAGTGGATCCGGGGCTATGATGTGACCTATCCCGTGGTCTTTGACTGGGAGTATGTCAACGACAGCAGCAGCCGTACTTACAACATGAGCAACCAGGCCATCATCAACTGCACCAAAGCCTTCTGTGAGGTGGTCGAAGCGGCGGGCTACCAGGCCATGACCTACGGCAATCCCAACATGGTCAGCAAGGGCTATGATCTCTCCCAGCTACAGGACTATCCCTTCTGGCTGGCCCACTACACCTATAACTGGACCCCCACCAGCTTCCGGTACTACTATGATATGTGGCAGTACTCCAGCAACGGCTCGGTGGACGGCATTGAGGGCCGGGTGGACCTGAATATCTGCCTGACCGACCTTACTTAAAGAAAACGGAAGCCTGCCGCAATGTGATATGCGGCAGGCTTTTGCTTATAAGGGTGATTGACATATAACAGAAATGAGAGTATGATGGAACCATCATAAATGGCATATGCCGGTAATGGGCAGATGCAGAAAAGGAGAGACGCAGTATGAAGATCGCGGTTGCCAGCGTTGGGACGGAAGTGGGGGGCCACTTTGGCCACTGTGAGCACTTCCGCATTTATACCGCCGTGGACGGGAAGATTATGGGAGAAGAGCTGGTTCAAAACCCGGAGCACAAGCCTGGTTTCCTGCCCGGTTTTCTGGGGGATATGGGGGTCGAGGTGGTCATTGCCGGCGGCATGGGCGCCCACGCCGTATCTCTGTTTGGGGAGCGGAACATCCAGATCGTCACGGGGGTCCAGGGGGATGCCCGGACGGCGGTGGAGCAGTACCTGAAGGGGGAGTTGAAATCCACCGGCGCGGTGTGCCAGCACCACGACCATGACCATGAGCACCACCACGAGCACCACTGCGGCGGTCATCACGAATAAAAAACAACCAAAAGCGCCCCGCCGGCACACAGCCGGCGGGGCGCTCTGTTCTCAGTCGATGAATACGTATTTGTCCAGTCTGGCAAAGACCTCCTGAATCCGGGAGAGGGGAGAGGCCAAGTTCATGCGGATGTGGCAGGGGCCCTGGAATCTGCGGCCGTCCTGCCAGCCTACGCCCACGTCCCATCCAGCCTTTATTAACGCATCAATGCTCTTGCCGTGCCTGGCGCACCACTCGGTACAGTCCAGAAAGAGCATATAGGTACCCTGGGGCATGGATACTTCCACGCCGTCGTAGTGGTTCCAGATGTGCTCACAGGCATACTTGCAGTTGTTTTCCAGCACCTGAAGCAGCTCGGCCACCCATGCACGGCCCTCGTCCGAATACGCCCCGATGAGCGCGTGCATACTCAGCACATTCATCTCATTGTAGTGAGTGCGGTCGCCGCAGGCAGTGACCCGGTCCCGCAAATACTGATTGTAGATGATATGGTAGCTGCCCACCAAGCCTGCCAGGTTGAAGGTCTTGGAGGGGGCATATACCGCTACCGTATGCTCTCGAGCCCAGTCGTTGACCATCAGGGTTGGGATATGCTGGTGGCCGGTGTAGGTGAGGTCTGCCCAGATCTCATCGCTGATGACAAGACACTGGTTGGCCTCAAAGACCTCCATGGCCTTCTCCAGCTCCCAGCGCTCCCATACCCTGCCGCAAGGGTTGTGTGGTGAACAGAAAATAGCCAGATGGATGTTGTTCGCCTTCAGCTTGGCGTCCATATCCGCGTAGTCCATCCGCCACACGCCGTTGGCGTCTTTCTTCAAAGGACTGTACACCGATGTGCGGCCCAGACCCTCCACATCGGCGGCAAAGCCCACATAGGTAGGGCTGTGGAGCAGGATTTTGTCCCCGGGGGAGGAGAGGGTCTGTACTGCACTGGTGACACAGCCGTGGACGCCGTTTTCATAGCCGATATATTCCCGCTCCAGATCACAAAAACCGTTGCGCTCCGTCTGCCACCGGAGGATGGCGTCATAATAGACGTCGCTGGGGCGGAAATAGCCGTAGAGGGGGTGTTTGGCCCGCTCAATAATGGCGGCGGGAACAGCCGGGCAGGTGGGGAAATTCATGTCGGCCACCCACATGGGGATAGGGTCAAAGCCCTCTTTGGGGGCGGCGGGCTCGTTGCCCCAAACCTGTTTGCCGATGCTCTCCACCGCCAGGGCGTCTTTGCCCCGGCGGTCAATAATTGATATAAAATCGTACTTCAAGGGAATGACCTCCTTGTAAGCCGGGGAGGGATTACTCTGCGTCGTGGCTGACTGCCCGGTTGATGGCGGACAGGATACCCTTCAGGGGGGCCAGATTGATGTTGTGGCTCATGCCCACGCCGAACCAGTCCTTTCCATCCTGGTCCTGAAGGTGGATGTAGGCCACAGCCTGGGAGTCAGAGCCCTGCTTGATGGCGTGCTCTTTGTAGTCCACAAAGGTGAAGCGGTCCATCTTCTGGCCGTGGATGGCGTTGAAGAAGGCATCGATGGGGCCGTTGCCTGAGCCCTGGACCTGGAATACCGTGTCGGTATGGCGCAGGGTGCCGGCGAAGGTGACGTGGGAATGACCCTCCTCGTCGGTGAACTCGGCAAAGGAGTGGCGCACCATTTCGTAGGGCTTTACCGCATCGATATAGTGGGTCTTGAAAAGCTGATAGATGGCCTCCGGTTTGAGCTCCTTGCCCACCCGGTCGGTCTCCACCTGGACGATGTGGCCGAACTCGGGGTGCATGGCCTTGGGCAGGTCAAAGCCGAAGGAGTGCTGCATGACGAAGGCGGCGCCGCCCTTGCCGGACTGGGAGTTGATGCGGATAATGGGTTCGTACTGGCGGCCCACATCGGCGGGATCGATGGGCAGATAGGGCACCTCCCAGTACTCGGTGCCGCTCTCCTCCATATAGCGGGTGCCCTTGTTGATGGCGTCCTGATGGGAGCCGGAGAAGGCGGTGAACACCAGCTCGCCCACATAGGGCTGCCGCTCGCCGATCTTCATCTTGGTAACCTTCTCATACACGTCCCGGATGTGGTTGATGTTGGAGAAGTCCAGCTTGGGGTCCACGCCCTGGGTATACAGGTTGAGGGCCAGTGTGACCATATCCACATTGCCGGTGCGCTCGCCATTGCCGAAGAGGGTGGCCTCCACCCGCTCGGCCCCTGCCAGCAGGCCCATCTCGGCGGTGGCCACGCCCTCGCCCCGGTCGTTGTGGGGATGCAGGGAGATGATGGCGCACTCCCGGCTGGGCAGGTTGGAGATGAAATACTCGATCTCATCGGCAAAGTAGTTGGGCATACAGTTTTCCACCGTGGTGGGCAGATTGAGGATGATCTTTTTGTCGGGAGTGGCGCCAATGGCCTCAATGACCGCCTGGCAGATCTCCACGGCGGCGTCCATCTCGGTGCCCATAAAGGACTCGGGGGAGTACTGATAGCGCAGGTCCATGCCCTTGTCGATGGCGGGCTGGCTCAGCTCCCGGATCAGGTGGGCGGCGTCCACGGCAATCTGGGTGACCCCCGCCACGTCGGTATGGAACACCACCTTCCGCTGGAGGGTGGAGGTGGAGTTGTAGAAGTGGAAGATGACGTGCTTGGCCCCGTCGATGGCCTCAAAGGTCTTGCGGATCAGGTGCTCTCTGGCCTGGACCAGCACCTGGATGGTGACGTCGTCGGGAATGTGGCCCCCTTCGATCAGAGTACGGATAAACTCATATTCGGTTTCGGAGGCGGAGGGGAAGCCCACCTCGATCTCCTTCACCCCAATGTCCACCAGGGTGTGGAAAAGCTCCAGCTTTTCCTCTACGTTCATGGGGTCGATCAGGGCCTGGTTGCCGTCCCGCAGGTCCACAGAGCACCAGATGGGGGGCGCCTTCAGTTCCTTGTCAGGCCAGGCGCGCTTTTCCATTTTGAGGGGAACAAAGGGGATGTACTTTTCCTGTGCGGGTTTCATGGTAAAATTTCCTCCTTGGGTCAGGGTTTCAAACTTGATACGCCAGCTTTGCATAAGAAAACGCCCCTGACCAGATTATGGTCAGGGGCGTAAAATACGCGGTACCACCCTGCTTCCGCCCGCCGTCACCGACGGACGCTCACGGCCTCCAACAAGGCCCCGGCCTGTAACGTGGCCGTCACGGCCTGCCCTACGGATTGCTTCAGGCAGGCGGCTCCGGGATCAGTATCCGCACGCTTTCCTCCGCCGGTTCGCACCAACCACCGGTTCTCTGAGGGGGACGGCACGTGCCTTCTTCCCATCATTGCCTGTTTGGGATTTGATTGTTACCCATTCTAGCCGAACCCGCCGGTTTTGTCAAGAGTCAGTTTCCGCCCAGGAGAGCACATGGGAAGGGGAGAGCTGATAGAGATTGCCCACCTGGCCGGGCAGGCTGGTGGGGTAGGTACCCAGATAGGCCAGCCCATCCCGATCATACACCGCCAGGAACAGAACGTTGCGGGAGAGCCCTTCCTGCCAGTAGGAGCCGGTCACGGCCAGCCGCTCCCCGTCATAGAGCAGGGAGGTGGTGCCATCCATGTTCAGGAAGCAGCCCAGATCATTCTGACGCTCTATATTGCCCTCAAAATCAATCCGCCAGCTGTTTGCCCCATCTGGGACCAGCATCACAAAGGGCCCGTCGTTGGAGAAGACCGCCAGTCCAGCCTCCGTCCACACCGTACCGTCCAAGTCCCTCTCTTCCGCCCAGGGGAAGAGGGGGAGATGGAGGACAGGCTGAAGGCTCTGGCCGTCCAGCTGGGTCAGATAGAGCACATCCTGTTCCACCGTCAACAGGTAAAGGTCGTCGTCTCCCTCCTGACCCTCAAAAAATTGGAGTACCTGGCCGCCATTGGGGACTGAGTAGACGGTAGTCAGAGACAGATCCTCAGGGGTAGAGCCGGTGAGAGCGTACACCCCCCAGCCTCCGGGAATATGGCTGGGGTCCAGTACCTTGCCGGGAATCAGGGCAAAGAGGACGGTGTCACCTCGGACAGCATACTGGCTGGACAGGTAGCAGTCATCGTCATCCAAAAAGAAGTTGTAGCCCTGGAGTGCGCCCTCCTCATCGGTCTCCAGGGAGATGGTGGCGGTCAGCCCTTCCGGCACCGGGAAGAAGAAATAGTCTTCCAAAAGTTCTGTCAGCTGGCGGTCTGTCACCTCAAGGAAAAGAGAACTGCCGGGGAGATACTGGGATACGTACAGGGGAATATGGTCGGTATAGTGGGACAGGGGAATGGTCTGCTGGTCGGTGGTGACTTGTGGGTAGTCGTCTTGGACTTCCTTCAGAAGAGACAGAAAAGAAGGGGTGACGAGGTCCTCCAGGGAGGAACTGCTGTACCGTCCGACAGATTGGAGACTGATCTCAAAAGAGCCAAACTCATAATCCCAATTCTCCTCCCATTGGGTCTGGGAAAAGCCATAGCGGGTCTGGGCTTCCTGGGGGGCGTTCGCCGGATAGGAGCTGGACCAGAAGAGATGGCCCCGATCGTCAAAATAGCTGGTGACCTGGATGCCGGCGGCCTGGGCCGGGTCCCCCGCCAGGGTGGTGGAGGTGGTTGTCACATCGTAGGCATCCTGGTGAAGCTGGGCGTTGGACCAGCCCAACAGGCCGAAAAAGGCCACCGTCAGGGCCAGCAGGACAGCCAGCGCGCTCCTCATGACGATCCCTCCTCCTTACCGGTGAGCTCGTCCAGGGCTTTGCTGACCCGGTCGGCCTGGTAGTGGTAGGTCTCCTTCACATAGTCCATCAAACTCTTGCCCTGCTCCTCCAGATCCAGGGTGGAGGCATCCCCCACCAGCTGGCCCTTACGCAGGAGCACCGCACGGCTGATGAAGTGCTGTACCTCCTCCAGCAGGTGGGTGGACAGCAGGATGGTCTCGCTGGGCTCCAGAATGCCCAGCAGCACCTTGTAAAAGTCCTCCCGGTTGAAGATGTCGTTGCCCGCGAAAGGTTCATCCATAAGGATGTAATCCGCCCCCTGGCTCAGGGCCAGAATGACCTCAAACTGGTTTTTCTGGCCGGTGGAAAAACTGCGGATGGCCTTGTGGGCGGGCAGCTCGAAGAAGTCCAGCAGGGCGTGGAACCGCTTCTCCCGAAAAGTGGGGAACTGGTCCATGAGAAAGCGCTTGTGCTCCCCGGCGGTTAGATTGGGGAAGAAGGAGTGCTCACAGGTGGCGAAGGACAGGCGGGCGATGTTGGTTCGGCTGACAGGCGCGCCGTCCAGGGTGATCTCCCCCTGAAAGGGGATAAGTCCCAGCACGCACTTGAGCAGGGTGGTCTTGCCCGCTCCGTTCTCCCCGAACAGTCCCACGATCTCCCCGGGGCAGATGGTCAGGGACACGTCGTCCAGGGCCAGTGTGGAGCCCATATATTTTTTGCGGACCTGTTTCAGTTCAAGCATGGTAACCTCCCATCCAGGTAAAGGGCAATGTGCCCCAGCAGTTTATGGGCAGATGCCCCTCCGGTGTTGCAAAGCGGTAGTACAGAGCGCACAGCAGGAGCAGCAGCCCCCACAGGATCACACAGGCGGCCAGCCCGGCCAGGGGAATGGTCAACACCCGCCGCCACAGTTCCCGGCGGTGGGGGAGCAGTCTCATGCGGTAGATACTGCGGCCCCCCATCCAGTGCCAGCTGTAGTGGAGAAAGATGGCGCCCACCAGGCAGAGGGCCACCAGCACCAGGAACAGGGAGACCCCATCCAGCAGGGTGGGAAATGGGGCGATCATAGCGCCGTCAATGAGGGTCCGCACCACCCTGTTATTCACGAGTTCGGTCTGATAGAGCTCCCCTCTGGCTGCGTGATAGGTAGAAAGGAACCGGAGAAACCCCAGCCCGAAGGCGGCCCCCAGTCCTCCCAGGGTGAGCCGGAAGGCGTTTTGGCCGGGAAACCCCAATGGATAGTAGTCCTCAAACATCCACATAAGGATCCCTCCTCAGCAGGTTGTAGGTTGTGGAGCACAGAACGATCAGGATGATAAACAGATGGAAAATCCCCCACAACAGAACAGTTGCATCCGAATTGCTATAGAGGTTGGGCAGGGAGGCGGGCAGGCTGTCTCCCGGGCCGAGCAGACTGAACATCCCGGCAGAGGCGGGGAAAGTCAGCCCCACAAAGGCGGCCAGGGGGAGAATGGTGAAGGGCCTGGCCCCCCGCCGCCAGTGGTAGGAACAGGTGGCCGCCGACATGGCCAGGGCCGCCAGCATTACCACATTGCGGATGTAGATGGGCCAGTCCGCACCCGGCAGAATGCCGTGGATCAGGTCGCAGTCGTAAAAGAGCAACAGGGGGGAATACAGGAAGGCGTAATCAACAGAAGAGGCGGACGGGGTGTTGAGAAATCGGTCCACCAGCACCCAAGCTGTCACCATCTGTCCGCTCCAGAAAATCAGCAGACAGAGGAAGTGGTGAAGGGCAAAGACAAGGGTGGCCCGCGCCTCCCCACAGGGCAGGCGGCGCAGGGTGTAGCCCAGCTTGCTGCCGCCCCGCTCCATCCCGAAGGAGGCCAGGGACAGACACACCAACACCATTCCCCCGGCAAAGACCAACAGGAAATGGGAGTTGTTGAGGGCGCTGTAAAGGTCTTGCCATTGCTGGCCGCTGATGGCCGCCAGATGGCGCTGAAACAGCAGAACCTCGGCGGCACAGGTCCCGGCGGTGATGAGCAGCACTTGCCACAGCCGGGACCGGGCGGCCACCATCATCAGACTGATGTATTGTCTCATACACTCTCCTCCTTTTGCTCCCACAGACGGTCGATCAGCTCCAGCGCGGCCTCCTTCTCCAATCCGGACTGCCGCAGGGAGCGCACAAAGGCGGTAATCTCCTGCTCCAGCAGTTTGGACCGGAGGGCCGCCACCAAGTCCGGCGGGGCGCACACTTCACTTTTGGCCCCCGAGCGGGAGGTGATGAGCCCCTCCTCCTCCAACATCCGGTAGGCCTTCTGTACCGTGTTGGGGTTCACCCCCAGCTGGGCCGACAGGGTCCGGCGGGAGGGCAGCTCGTCGCCGTGGGCGATGGACCCCGCCACCACCCCCCGCTCCACATAGCGGACGATTTGCAGATAGATGGGCAGGCCGTCCACCGGGACGAAGCCCTCAAAGCCGCACATAACCCTCACCTCCCAACTGTATTATAACAATAATACACTTTCCAACTGTATTATAGGAGTAATACGGTTTTCTGTCAAGTGCCTCCAGCCCTTTTCTTTTTCGACAGTTTCAGCTATACTATACAAGATAGAAGTAAAGCGAGGGAATCTTATGCTGTTATCGGCGGAACAACTGACCAAAACCTATGGGACCCGCGTCCTGCTGGACGGGGTATCCTTTTATGTGGAGCCGGGGGACAAGGTGGGGATCATCGGGGTCAACGGCTGCGGCAAGTCTACTCTGCTCCGGCTGCTGGCCGGGGCGGAGGAGCCCGACGGGGGTATCGTCCGGCCCGACCCCAATGTGCGGCTGTCCTACCTGCCCCAGAATCCGGTATTCCCCAAGGAGCACACGGTGCTGGAGCAGGTGCTGCTGGGGTTGGAGGGGGAGGACCGTACTCTGGCAGAGTACGAGGCCAAGACCATCCTGAACCAGCTGGGGGTGTCCCGGTTTGACCAGCGGGTGGGGGAGCTGTCCGGCGGGGAGCGCCGCCGGGTGGCGCTGGCGGCGGTGCTGGCCCGGCCCTGTGACGTACTGCTGCTGGACGAGCCCACCAACCACCTGGACGACAGGATGGTCAACTGGCTGGAGGACGTGCTGAGGCGCTGGAAGGGTGCCTTGGTGATGGTCACCCACGACCGGTACTTTCTGGAGCGCATTGTCACTACCATGGTAGAGGTAGAAGGGGGAAACCTTTACACCTATGAGGGCAACTATGACAAGTATCTGGAGCGGAAGGCGGCCCGGTTGGAGAGCGAAAAAGCCAGCGAGCGCAAGCGTCAGGCCATTCTCCGCCGGGAGTACCAGTGGGTGATGCAGGGCCCCACCGCACGGGGTACCAAGAGCCGGGAGCGGCTGGAACGGTATGAGGCCTTGAAGGCCCAGACCGGCCCGGCGGAAAAAAGCACCTTGGAACTCACCGCACGGGCCAGCCGTCTAGGGAAAAAGACGGTGGAGCTGCGGGAGGTCACCAAGACCTTCGGGGACCGGACGGTAGTCCGGGACTTTAGCTGTATGCTGCTGCGGGATGACCGCGTCGGCATCGTGGGCTCCAACGGCAGCGGGAAATCCACCCTGCTCAATCTGATGGCGGGGGCTCTGGCCCTCGACTCCGGCGTTGTGGAGGTGGGGGAGACTGTCCGCTTCGGCTACTTCCGGCAGGAGGTGCCCGATATGGACGGGGATGTGCGGGTCATCGACTATGTGAAGGAGATTGGCAATAACATCGAGACAGCGGATGGGATGCTCACCGCCTCTCAGCTGTTGGAGCAGTTCCTCTTCCCGGCAGAGGTCCAGTGGTCCCCCATCTGTAAGCTGTCCGGCGGAGAGAAGCGGCGGCTTTATCTGCTGGCCGTGCTGGCAGCAGCCCCCAACGTGCTGCTGCTGGACGAGCCCACCAACGACCTGGATATCCAGACCCTGTCCATTCTGGAGGATTATCTGGACTCCTTCCCCGGGGCGGTAGTGGCGGTGTCCCACGACCGGTACTTCCTGGACCGGGTGGTGCGGCGGGTGTTTGCTGTGGAGGGAGATGACGCCGTGAAGGGTTACCCTGGCGGCTACACCGAATATCTGGTGGCACAGAAGGCGGAGGAGAAGGCCAAGGCCCCCAAGGCCCCCGCCCCGGAAAAGGAGAAAGCGCGCCCAGCCGCTCCTAAAAAGCTGAAATTCAGCTACAAGGAACAGCGGGAGTTTGAGACCATCGACGGCGATATCGCCGCCCTGGAGGAACAGATCGCCCAGGTCCAGGCGGAGCAGGCAGCCAAGGCCACCGACTATGTGGCCCTCCAGGAGCTCCAGGCCAAGCAGGCCGAGCTGGAGGCTGCTCTGGAGGAGAAGATGGACCGGTGGGTCTACCTCAACGACCTGGCGGAGCGGATCGCCGCCCAGGAGAACTAGAACCCCTGTAAAGGAGAACTACATGACAAAACTTTGGAAACTTGCGGTGGCCGCTGTGCTTATCTGCGCCTTGGTGCTGGTGGGGATGACCATCCGTACCCAGACCAGCGCCGGGCAGGGAGAGGCCAAGAACCCGGACCAGTTCCGGGCGGTGTGGGTGAGCACGGTGTACCGGCTGGACTACCCCAGCAAGGCCACCACCGACCCGGCGGTGCTGAAAGCGGATGCGGACAAAATCTTGCAGACCTGCGCCGACCTGGGGATGACTGCCGTCATCCTTCAGGTGCGGCCTTCCGCCGACGCCCTCTATCCCTCCAACTACTACCCCTGGAGTGCCGACCTGACCGGACGGCAGGGCCAGGCCCCGGCAGATGGCTTTGACCCGCTGGAATACTGGGTGGAGCAGGCCCACGCCCTGGGGCTGGAACTCCACGCCTGGATCAACCCCTTCCGGGTGACCAAGGGAGGACAGTCGGAGTACGACAGCCTGACTGCCGACCACCCGGCCAAGGTCCACCCGGACTGGGTTGTGGAGTACGACGGCAAATACTACTTTGACCCCGGCCTGCCCGACGTGCGGGAGTACATCATCCAGAGCGCCGAGGAGCTGGCCCGGAACTACGACATTGACGGCATCCATCTGGACGACTACTTTTATCCCGGCGCCAACTTTGACGATGGCGACACCTACGCCCAATATGGCTCCAATTTTTCCGATGTGGGGGACTGGCGGCGGGACAATGTGAACCAGCTGGTGAAGGCGCTGGGGGAGCGGCTCCACGCCATTGACCCGGAGCTGTCCTACGGCATCAGCCCCTCCGGCGTGTGGGCCGACAGGAGCAGCCAGTCTCAGGGCTCCAATACCACCGGCGGCTTTGAGAGCTATTACGCCTCCTACGCCGACAGCCGGAAATGGGTCAAAGAGGGCTGGATCGACTACATCTGCCCCCAGGTCTACTGGTACATTGGCCACAGCAGCATGGACTATGAAACCATCGTCAAGTGGTGGGCGGACACGGTAAAGGGTACAGGAGTTTCCCTTTACATAGGAATGGCCGACTACCAGGCAGGAAATACTGACCCCAGCAGCCCTTGGCATGGGGTGGAGGCCATCCGCCGGCAGCTGGCTCTCAATGAAACTATTCCTCAGGTGGACGGTGAAGTCCACTTCCGCTATCAGTTTTTGGCGGAAAACACCCAATTACAGGCTCTTTACCGAGAATTTTATCATTCTGAGCAAGAGGTGTTTTTGAATACGGAGGAGCACATGGCCTATGTCCAGGGCAGTGCCGGACAATTTCATCCCGAGAGCAGCCTGACCCGGGGAGAGGCGGTCACACTGTTGGCCAGATTGACGGTTGATGGGGAAGGAAAAAACCTTTACACTTGGGAGGAGGGTACCGGCGGCTTTTCCGATGTAAGCCCCGGCGACTGGTATAGCTCCTACGTTCACTTTGCCCAGAAATACGGCATCGTCCGGGGCTATGGCGATGGCACCTTCCGGCCCACCCAGGCGGTGAGCCGGGCGGAACTGGTGAAGATGGTGACCTCCTTTTTTGTGGTCACCGGCGGCAGCCACCCCTTTCCAGACGTATCCAACGGATACTGGGCGGCCCGGGAGATTTCCTTTGCGGCCGCCCAGGGATGGATTACCGGCGGCAGTGACGGAACGTTCCAGCCCGAGCGCAGCGTGACCCGGGCTGAGGCGGTGAAGATCCTCAACAAGGCCATGGGCCGGGAAGCAGGGGAGCGGGAGGCGGCGCTGCCTTTTACTGACGTATCCCGGACCCATTGGGCCTATGGGGAGATTCTGGAGGCTTCGGTGACCCACGACTATAAAAAGACCAGCCAGGGGGAAGTCTGGCTGTAGCAGATCAAAAATTTACGCAGGTTTTCCCAAAACCTGATGGAATGAGCGGTGGGAGACAGGTACAATGGAAGCATCAGGCGCACGATGATGCGTCGGCCCTGCCGGAATGGACCGGTTGGGCAAGAAAGGTGGTTTCCACAATGATTCCATGTCAACAGACCTGTTCCAACTATTGCGAAGGCTGTCACAAGAACTGTGCCCGCTGGGCGGAGTTTCAGCGGCAGAAGTGCCGGGAACGGCAGGCAAAGAAAGATTATCTGAAGTACTATAATGAGCTGTGCGGAGCGGTTGTCCGCCAGTTGAGCGCCATGGGTGCGGTCCGGTGACGGTTTGGCGGCGGGAGAAACTCCCGCCGCCTTGCTTTTTTCCGGCGGCAGGTTATAATTAAGCGAGAGAATCTACTGAAAAGAAAGGGAACGTTATGCTGCGTTATGTTTCGGACTATCATACCCATACCTATATCTCGGGAGACAGCAAATCCACGCTGATGGAGAATGCCCGGGCAGCCCAGGCGGCCGGCGTGGCGGAGCTGTGCATGACCGAGCACTGGAATCTGCTGGACCAGCAGGGCAACCGCCTGCCCACCAGCTATGACTTTGAACTGGTGCTCATGCAGTGGCGGCGGCTGCGCAATCGGCTGGCCGGTCAGGTGGAGCTGCGGGTGGGCATCGAGGTGGGCAACAGTACAGTGGACACCCAGGCGGTGGACCGGTGCCTAGGCCTGCCTCAGCTGGATTTTGTCATCGGTTCCCTCCACTCCACCAGCCTGTCCTATGGGGGCATCGGCATCTACACGGCGGCCAAGGCCTGCACCAGCCGCCAGGGAGCGGCGGCCATCCTGGAGGACTATATCCGCCAGATGGAGGAGCTGGCCGTCACAGACAGCTACGACGTGCTGGGCCATATCATCTACCCCCTGCGCTATCTGCCGGCGGAGTACCAGCTGACCCTGAAGCCCTGGGAGGACCGGCTGGCTGCTCTGCTGCGGCAGGTCATTGACTCAGGCCGGGGCATTGAGCTCAACACCACCCAGGGTACCACGGTGGAGGGCTGGCAGTGGCTGCTCAAGCTCTACCGGGATCTGGGGGGCCAGATCATCACGCTGGGCTCCGACGCCCACCAGGCCCGCTATATTGGGGCGGGCTTCCCACAGGCCCTGGCCCTGCTGGAGGCCTGCGGCTTCCGGTGGGTGTGCACCTACCGCCGCCGCACCCCCTGCTTCCACGCCCTCTGACCGGCGGGAGCAAAAAATGACAGGGTGGGGGCAAGGATGTCGCTTTCCATTTGGGGCGGGGCGGGGTATACTTTTGGTATCCTGCCAATGCTGTCCTTGTGGGGAAGGAGAGGACTGCCGCCATGCTAATCCTGACCAGAGAAAATCTGCCGGACTATCTGCGCGCCCATGATCCGTCCTTTGTGGAGGAAGGCCCCCTGAAGATCCGTGTCATCGGTGAGCAGGGGGAAGATTCGGCGGGACTGATCAACGACATCTTCCAGGTCAGCAACCCCAGGCGGTCCATCATCGTCAAGCAGGGACAGGAGAACATCCGCTCCGCCCGGGAGTCCAGCTACTGTCTCCCGCCCTCCCGCAATCAGCTGGAGGCGGCCAGCCTGCGGCTGCGCCGGGCCATTGTGCCCCAGTATGTTCCTGAGGTCTACTGGGTGGATCGGGAAAACAATGTGTTCGCCATGGAGGACGTGTCCTACCTCCACCCCTGCCGCAGCGGACTGGCCCGGGGGGAGATCTTTCCTGAGCTGGGGCGGAATTGCGGTGCATTCATGGCATCCATTGCCTTTTTCACCTCGGAATTTTACCTGTCCCGGGAGAAGTTCCGGGAGCTGGCCCAAACCTTTACCAACAGCGGTATGCGCCGGGTCATGGAGGAGTGGAGCATGCTCCACCGCTCGCCCTTTGCGCCCGCCCCTGAGACGATGCACCTGCGGGCCGGGCTGGAGGAGCCGGCGGTGCAGACGGAGACCTACCTGCTGCGCCACCGGTATATGAGCCACGGGGAGGCCCTCATTCACTCCGACCTCCACCCAGGCAATATCTTTATCGACGGAGACCGGATGAAGGTCATCGACATGGAGTACACCTTTGCTGGTCCCTGCGCCTACGATCTGGGCTATTTTGTGGGCAACACGCTCAGCGTCTATGCAGCCTCCTTTTTCCACCCCCTCTCCGGTGCGAATGAGGAGGAGCGGTTCCGCCACTACCTGCTGGACACCATAGAGCAGCTTTTCCAGTCCTATCGCCAGACCTTTGGGACCCTGTGGGACGGCTATGCCAAGGCGGAATACCGCCGGCAGCAGGGCTTTCGGGAACGCTTCCTGGACGGTCTGCTGGCCGACGCGGTGGGCTACGCCGCCCTGATTTCCCTGACCCTGGCCATTCACGGCTCCGATGTGGCCGAGTTCAAGATCATCAGCGACCCGGTGGCCCGGCACCACGCCATGCAGCTGTATTACGCCACCGCCAAGAGCTTGCTGCTCACCCGAAACAGCCTCACCAGTGTGGCGCAGTTGCTGAGCCGTATCCAGACCTGCGCCAAACTCTACCTGACCCGCCAGCTGGACATTCGGCCCCCTATCCTGCGCTGAAAACAGAACGTCCCCCGGATTCGATCCGGGGGACGTTTTTCTATGGATGGGAGTCAGGCCTCCAGACCTACCAGGGCGGACTGGGCCAGCAGGGCAGCGGCCAGAGGCAGGGCGTCATCATTGGTGCGGAAGTGCTCATTATGCCAGCAGGGATTGGCCTGGCCGGGGTAGCCGGAGCCCAGCCAGTAGAAGAAGGCGGGGACCTCCTGACCGAAGACGGCGAAGTCCTCCGAGCCCATGTCGGGGGCGGGGGAGACCACGTTGGCCGGGTCAACCAGGGAGAGCGCGGCTTTTCGGGCCAGAGCGGTCATCTCGGAAGAGTTGACGGTGGCGGGGACGCCGGGGTGGAACTCCACCTCGGCAGTGCAGCCATAGGCGGCGGACACCCCCAGGGTCAGCTCCTTCAGCCGCTGTTCCGCGTGGCGGTGGGCGGCGGCGGAGTGGGCCCGGATGCTGCCGGTCATGGTGAGCACATCGGGGACAAAGTTGTCCGGGGTACCGGCGTGAACGGACAGCACCGAGCACACCAGACTTTCCAGCGGATCGGTGTTGCGGCTGACCACTGTTTGGAGGGCGTTGACCACCGCAGCTCCGGCCACGATCACATCGGTACACTTATGAGGGGACCCGCCGTGGCCAGAAATGCCGTGGAGCGTGATGACAAAGTGGCTTTTGCCCGACATCACCGGACCTTCCATCACGGCAATCTGCCCGGCGGGCAGCTCGGGCCGGTTGTGCAGACCGAAAAGACAGTCTGGCTTGGCGGGCAGCTTGTCCCACAGACCGTGGTCCAGCATGGCCTGGGCCCCCTGGGTTACCTCCTCGGCAGGCTGGAAGAGGAAGACCACGTTGCCTGTCAGCTGCTTTTTGCGCTGGGCCAGCAGAGTGGCCGCGCCATAGAGCCCCACGGTATGGAAGTCGTGGCCGCAGCCGTGCATGAGCCCGTCGCACTGGGATACCGCCCCGTCGTGGGCGGCCTCCTGCTGGGCAATGGCGTCAATGTCGGCCCGGAGGGCCACCGTTCGCCCGGGACGGTTTCCCCGTAGCAGAGCCACCACACCGGTGTCCATGCACAGGTCAATCAGCTCCAGCCCCAGCGCGGTCAACTTTTCCTTCAAAAGGGCAGTGGTGCGTACCTCCTGAAAGCTCAGCTCCGGGTGGCGGTGAAGGTCGTCTTTCATAGCCCTCAGCTGAGGCGCCAGCCCCTGTGCCTGCTCCAACAGTGTCAAAGAAATCATACCCTTTCCTTGCTCCTATTTTTACGATGTAGTATAATTATCAAATATGCACGCGCGTCCTGCCAGAACGATGGACGCCAGGTTCTCTATAGATATACTCCAAATCCCATGAAATTGCAAGAGAAGAGGTGACCGGCCACGGAAGCCCGGAACCAAAACGATTTTTCCAAAGGCGGCATGGCCCGAAATATCATCTATATGGCAGTACCTATGACGGTGGCCCAGCTCATCAACATCCTGTATAATGTGGTGGACCGGATGTACCTGGGCCGTCTGCCCGGCCATCTGGCCATGACGGGGCTGGGTCTGTGCCTGCCCATCATCTCCATCCTGATGGGCTTTGCCAACCTGTGTGGCATGGGGGGCGCACCTCTGTGCTCTATCTGCCGGGGCAGGGGAGAACAGGAGGAGGCCGAGCATATTATGGGCAACTCCTTTACCCTGCTGCTCCTGTTTGGTACAGCCCTCACCGTGCTGTGCCTTGCCTTCCGGCGGCCCATCCTCTATCTGTTCGGGGCCAGCGACGTCACCTTCCCCTATGCAAATGATTATCTTACCATCTACATCCTGGGTACGCTCTTTGTCATGATCGGCCTGGGCATGAACCCCTTTATCAATGCTCAGGGCTTCAGCCGCATGGGTATGGTGACGGTGGCGGTAGGGGCGGTGGTCAATATCGTTCTGGACCCCATCTTTATCTTCGGCCTGAATATGGGGGTGCGGGGGGCCGCTCTGGCCCCCGTGCTCTCCCAAGCCTGTTCGGCCCTGTGGGTGCTGAAGTTTCTCACCGGGAAAAGGGCCATCCTCAAGCTGCGGCTGTCTGCGCTCAAGCTCCGGATCGACCGGGTAAAGCGCATCCTTAGCCTGGGCGCCTCCGGCTTTGCCATGTCTATGACCAACAGTCTGGCTCAGGTGCTGTGTAACGCCACTCTGGAGGCCTACAGCGGCGATTTGTACGTGGGGGTCATGACGGTGGTGAACTCGGTCCGGGAGGTTATTACCATGCCGGTCCAGGGTATCACCAACGGCTGTCAGCCGGTGCTGGGGTACAACTACGGCGCCG
Source organism: uncultured Flavonifractor sp. (assembly GCF_944385615.1). Classification (GTDB taxonomy): domain Bacteria; phylum Bacillota; class Clostridia; order Oscillospirales; family Oscillospiraceae; genus Flavonifractor. The sequence goes on from NZ_CALWXV010000003.1 coordinate 35,082, forward strand.
GTCTGTACCGGAGAGTGCGGCAGGGAATCCGGTTTACCACCGTGCTGACAGTGAGCTATTCCGTGGCCATCTGGGTGGTGGTGATGCTTCTGCCCGAGCCCCTCATCCGTATCTTCAATAATGAGCCTGACCTGATTGCCGCCGGTATCCCGGCCTTTCATATCTACTTTGCCACCTTCTTCTGTATGGCTTTCCAGTTTATTGGCCAGTCTGTTTTTGTGGGTCTGGGCCGGTCCAAAAGCGCTATCTTTTTCTCCCTGCTCCGCAAGGCTTTTATTGTGGCTCCGCTGACCCTGATCCTGCCGGCGGTGGGCCTTGGAGCGGGCGGGGTCTTTTTGGCCGAGCCCATCTCCAATGTGCTGGGCGGACTGGCCTGTATCCTCACCATGTATGTCACTGTCTACCGGCCCATGGGCCATATGCCGGATCAGACAGCAGAATAAACAGAAACCAGGGGCGCCGCAATATGCGGCGCCCCTGGTTTCTCTGAAAATTTGATTAGTTTGGGGTTGGTGTCGGCTCCACTGTTCCCGTCGCCGAAGGGGCCGGGCTTGCCTCGACCTCCGTTTCCTCTGTGTTCAGGTAGACCCATTTGATGGAGTATTCCTTTCCCACGGCATTGCCGATGTTTGTGATGTAGTCCTCTAGCAGGGTCTGCGCACGCTGCTGGGCGCTGGCCAGCAGGGCGGTATCGCTGGAGGCGTTCTCCTTCAGCTGCGCCTGGGCTGCGGCAAAGGCCACGATCTCATCGTCGGCGTCTACCTTGGCGGAGCCCTGTTCCACGATGAAGGAGTCCTCCGATAGAGAAGCGGAGTCCACGGTGCAGGTCAGAACGGTGGCCTGGGGAATGGTGATGGTGACCTCCGTATCCTTCACGTCCACGCTCACCAGTGAAGCGTCGATACCGAGCGTCACCACGCCGCTGTATTCAATCCAAAAGTGTTTGTCCTTCTGCCACCACAGGATGCCTTCCGCGTTTTCCTCTTCAAATTTTGCCACGTTATGATAGTAGCAGTCCATAACCGCCAATTCACAGATGGCCTTCATCTGGGAGGTCTTGGGCTCCAGATGGACAGAAGCCGTGTTGGAATTGCCGCACGAGGCCGTACAAAGCATCAGTACCCCGGCCAGAAAGAAAAGGATTGTTTTTTTCATAGAGAAACCCCCATTACGAGACAGACAGGCCGTATTCAGCGTCCACCTGTTCCACCAACGGATCGATCAGCGCCGTCAGGACGTTACGGGCGTTCTGACGGGCCAATTCATAAATGTCCTCCTGCTTGGCGCTTTCTCGCTGGGCGTCCGCCTCACAGGCTTTGTAGGCGGCCTGGGACACCGTAGATGTATTGGCGCTGTTGTTGTAGAAGATAAAGTCCATGGATGCGATGTCCACGTCTACTTTTGTAATGGTTACCTCCGGAAGCTTCACATAGATCATCTTTGCCTCATCGTCCACCGAGATCTGTATGGCCTCAAAGTCGATACCGGCGTAGACTTTGGCCTCGTAGGATACGTAATAGTCGGTCTGTTCAGGTTCTGCCTCGTTCATGACCTGGGCAATGCCGTTATAGACGGCGGTATAGGTGGACAATTCACTGACATTGACGATCTCCTGCAAGGTAGAGACTGTGATGACCTCCGGCGGCTGTTTGCTCCGTTTTCCGGCGGATACTGTGCCGAAAATGCCCGCGATGACTGCGATTGCAAGGACAATCCACACCCAGCGTGGAATGGGAAGATTGAGCCGAAGTGGTTGTTTTTTCTCTCTATGTTCCATATTTCTGCTCTCAACTTTCTATTTCTATCATTTTTTCCATTATACTCAAGAAACGGACGCATGGCAATCTTTTCTTGAACAAACGGCGGCATATGAGAAATGGGGTGATGCCCGGCATCACCCCATCCAGTTTAAGCTGTTATTGTCCCGCCAGAAAAGCCCGCACCTCGTCCAGCCGGGCCATGCCCTCGTCGTAGCCGTCCTGCCACAGGGCCTGGATCTTGGCCACATCCCGCTCGGTGCGGTGAAAGCCTTGGGTGTTGTGGGGGGCAAAGAGCAGAACTTTGCCCTCCTTCTCCAGCTGAAAGAGTTTTTCCCGGGCGGCGTTGTAGGTCTCCGCCCGGCGGCGCATGGTGGCGCAGAAGTTGGGATAGTTTCTATAGACCCGATCAATCAAGGGCTGGAGCTTTTCCGGTTGACGCCGGAAATTACGCTCCCGGGTAAGCACCACAATGACCCGGTCGCACCCCTTGGCAAAGGCCCGGTCAAAGGGAATGGCATCGGCGGCCCCTCCGTCCATACAGGGCTTGCCGTCGATGTGGAAAATGGGGAAGAGGAAGGGGAGAGCACAGGTGGCTTGTAAAATCACAAATTTCTTGTCGTCCCGGTCCACCGGCAGATACTCCTCCTTGCCGGTGTCCAGATTGGTGACCGCCGCCTCCACCTCGCCGGGGAAGGCGTTGAAGGTGTCGTAATCAAAGGGGATAAGCTCGTTGGGAATGGTATCATATACGAATTTCAGACCGAAATAGGCCCGGTTGTCCCGGCGGAGCAGGTTGCCCATGCCCATATACCGTTTATCATTGACGTACTTTACCATGATGTCCAGATTGCGGCGGATCTGCTTGGACACATAGCTGACCCCGTAGGCGATTCCGGCGGAGACGCCGATCACATAATCCGTCATGATGTCGCCGGTGAGCAAAGCGTCACAGACACCGGAGGAGAAAATGGTACGGATGGCGCCCCCCTCCAGTACGATCCCGGTCTTCATGAAACCCACATCCTTTCCGTGTTACATGGACAGTACATTCTTACGGCACCAGGCCCGGCTGTGCCACCGAAAAAGGAAGAGCACCGCCCGCAGGCACTCGTCACAGGCCATGGCGATCCACAGTCCGGCCAGCCCCAGTCCCAGGGGCACCGCCAGCACGAAGCCCCCCACCACAGCGGTGAGCCAGGCGCTGAGGATACAGATGGTGATAGGGAAGCGGATGTCACCGCAGGCCTGGAGGACCCGGCACATGACCATATTCACCGCCCGGCCCAGCTCCAGGGGGATCTCAATGATCATGATGATTCGGAACAGGGCCAGTACCTGGGGGTCTTTGGTGAAGAGGCTGAGCAGAGGCTGGCAGAATACCAGCAGCACAACCGCCACCAGGCCGGAGATGGTCAAAGCGGAGAGCAGGGTGCGCTTTACCAGCCGTTCCACGTCGGTCACCCGGTCGGCTCCCATCAGATGGGCCACCATGACCTGAGCGGCCTGGGAGATGGCCGAGCCAAACATGTAGGTGAGCATGGCGAACATATTGGCATATACCCGGGTGTTGATGACGAAGATGGCGAACAGATTGCAGATGGACTGGATCGCCACCTGGGATAGATTGTAGGAGATGGACTCGCCGCCGGCAGGGATGCCGATGCGCAGCAGCCGCCGCAGCTGGTCGGCGGGGAAGGGGCGCAGCAGCTTTAAGGAGAGAACGGGCCCGAATTTCCGCCGGAAGAGCACTGCAATCAGAATCACGCCTATGACCCGGGAGATATCGCTGGACAGGGCGGCGCCAGCCACCCCCAGGGCGGGCAGGCCGAAGGCTCCGCCGATGAGCACCGCGTTGCCGCCGATGTTCAGCAGGTTCATGACCACCGCCACGATCATGCTCTCCTTCATCATCTGATTGCTGCGGAAGAAGGCGGTAAAGGTGAGGTAGACAGCCTGGAACACCATGCCGCCGCCGATGATGCGTAGATAGAGACAGCTTTTGTCAAAAATCTCGGCAGGCACCTGCATCAGAGAAAAGATGGGGCCGCACAGGCAGATGAGCAGGGCCCCCACCGCCAGGCCAAAGATGGCGTTGACCAGCAGGGAGAGGGTGTAGGTCTCGTTGACCCGCCGGTGGTCCTCCGCCCCCAGATAACGGGAGATGAGGATGGTGGAGGCGGTGGAAATGACCGAAAAGACCAGCAGCACCAGATTGGTGATCTGGTTGGCGTTGCCGATGGCACCTACGCCGTTGGGGTCGAATTGTCCAACCATGACCTGATCGGCGTTGCCTACCAGCATCTGGAGGAGAAGCTCAATAAAAATGGGCCAGGTGAGAGATAAAATACCTGGAGCGCGGCGGTGGAGGGAGGCTTGTTGTTCCATGGGACGGCATCCTTTCCAAATTGAAATCAGAGCACCGTACTAGTATAGTAACTCTGGCTCAAATTACAAGAGGGAAAAGCGCCGTCTTTTTCCGCCCGCTCCGGGGAATAATCCGTCAATTTCAGCAAAAGCCAATTAAATCAGCGCCATGGATTTCAGCACATAGAGCCACAGGGTCAGGGTAAAAGCGCTGAGACCGGTGGTGAGCATGACGGTGCTGGAGGTGAGGGTGCCCTCATGGCCCATGTTGCGGGCCATAACGAAGCAGCTGACGGTGGTTGGGCTGCCCAGCATGGTAAGGGCTGCCACCAGCTTGTCGTCCCGGAAGCCCATGGCCACAGCGATGGGCAGAAAAAGGGCTACAAAGACCACCAGCTTGAGGGCGGTGGCGGAGAGGGCGGGCTTGAGGCGGCCGATGGCCTTTTTCCAGTCAAAGGAGGCGCCCAGGGCCATCAAGCCCAACGGGGTGCCGGTGGCTGAGATGCTGTCCACCGTCTTGGTGAGGATGGCGGGCTGGGGAATCCGCAGCAGAGTCCACACCAGACCCACAATGATGCCCAGGATAATGGGGTTGGTAATAACACCCTTGGCCACCTTTTTCAGCGCCCCCTTGGACAAACCCTGCTGGCTGGGGCTGGTGAGAGAGAGAACGGTGACCGCTGCGGCATTGTAGAGTGGTACCGCCCCAATGATGATGAGGCTGGCGGCACCGGCGCTGCCATACAGATTTTCCAGAAACGCGGCCCCCAGCAGGGCCACGCTGCTGCGGTAGCCCACCTGAATGAACTCACCCCGGAGGGGAGGCTCCCGCAGGATACGGCTGAGCAGGACAGTGAGCAGAATGGAGGCCAGAGTGGCCAAAAAGCAGAACACCACAAAGGAGGTGTTCCACACCTGGAAGAAGTCGGAGCCAGTCAGGTCCTTGAACATCATGACAGGCAATCCCACTTTAAAGACATAGCTATTGAGCTTGTCAGCAAAGGCTTGGCTGAAAAAGCCCATTTTTTGGAACAGAACACCCAGCAGCATGAGCAGAAAAATAGGTATGGTGCCATTGAGACAGTAAATCAGATTGTCCAGCATGAACGATCCCTCCAGAACTAACATGTTTTCCATTATAGTCCCACGGCTTGTCAGGTGCAAGATTACCGGCGGGTAAGTGGAATGGGCCAACCCGGACGGCGCATAGAGATGGGAAAAAGGGGGAATGTTCCATGGAATGCCGGGGATTTGAGCTGCGCTGCAAGGAGATCATCAACATCACCGACGGCAGCCGTATGGGCTATGTGGGGGATATCATGGTAGATTTGGAAGAGGGAAAAGTGACCGCCTTGGTGATCCCGGGGCGGCTGCGGCTGTTCGGACTTTTAGGCAGGGAGCCGGATACGGTGTTTCCCTGGTCGGCGGTACATCGTTTCGGTGCGGATACCATTTTGGTGGAAGGGGCGCAGGTCAGACAGAGAGAGCGGCGGGAACGGGGGTAATTTCGGCCGTTCCGCCATTGTTTTAGCAGTACTTCCATGGTATACTTCTATTTTATAGTACCACATCTCACGTATGTCAAACACACAGGAGGAGCGCCATGTGCGGGATTGTTGGATATGTTGGAAGGGAGGAGGCCGCCCCCATTTTGCTGGACGGCCTTTCCAGGCTGGAGTACCGGGGATATGATTCCGCTGGTGTGGCAGTATATGGAAAAGAGGCGGGCATGCAGGTGGCCAAGGCCAAGGGCCGGCTCCAGGTGCTCTGCGACCAGATCCAAGGCGGAAACATCCTCCACGGCGCCATTGGCGTGGGCCATACCCGGTGGGCCACCCACGGCGCCCCGTCGGACGTCAATTCCCACCCTCAGGTCAGTGAAAATGGCCGGTTTGCCGTGGTCCACAACGGTATCATTGAAAACTATGCCGAGCTGCGGGAATTCCTCCAATCGGAGGGGGTGCAGTTTGTCTCCGACACCGACACGGAGGTGGCCGCCCAACTGCTGGAATACTATTACCAGGGCAATCTGTTGGAGGCGGTGGAGCGTACCCTCCACACCATCCGGGGGGCCTATGCGCTGGGCATCCTGTGCGCCGACTGCCCCGACCGGCTGATCGCTGCCCGAAAGGATTCTCCGCTGATTCTGGGCTTTGGAGCGGGGGCGCACTACCTGGCCAGCGACGTCACAGCCCTCATCAAATATACCCGTGAGGTGTGCTGGCTGGACGACGGGGAGATCGCTGAGCTCACCGCTGACCACCTGTGGGTGTATGACGCTTACCTCCGTCCGGTGGAGAAGGAGCACCGCCATGTGGACTGGGAGATCTCTGCGGCGGAAAAGGGTGGCTATGAGCACTTCATGATTAAGGAGATCATGGAGCAGCCTGAGGCCATCCGCAAAACCGTGTCCCCCCGTATCAGAGACGGGCGGGTGGTGTTGGACGACTGGCAGCTCACAGTCCGGGAGCTGGAGGAGATGGACCGGCTGTATATCATCGCCTGCGGTTCCTCCTACCACGTGGGCGTGGCGGCCAAGTATATCCTGGAGAAGCTGCTGCGCAAGCCGGTGGAGGTGACCCTGGCCTCGGAGTTCCGCTACTGCGATCCCATTGTGTCGGAGCGTACCCTGGCCCTGGTCATCAGCCAGTCCGGAGAGACCATCGACACCCTGGCCGCCATGCGGGAGGCCCGACGACTGGGGGCCAAGGTGGTGTCCATTGTCAACGTGGTGGGCTCCACCATTGCCCGGGAAAGTGACAGTGTGCTCTATACCTGGGCCGGGCCGGAGATCGCAGTAGCCACCACAAAAGCCTATTCCACCCAGCTGGCGGTAATTTACCTCATCGGCCTGTACTGTGCCGATCTGCTGGGCACCCTGGACCGGACGGAGTACGACGCCATTTTGTCTGAGCTCCAGCGGGTTCCGGACAAGCTGGAGGAGATTCTGAAGGACCGGGAGGACATCCAGTATTTTGCCTCTTTGTACTTCAACCGTCCTTCCATGTTCTTTATCGGACGGAATCTGGACTATGCTGTGGGGCTGGAAGGGTCTTTGAAGCTGAAGGAGATTTCCTATATCCACTCGGAGGCCTACGCCGCTGGGGAGTTGAAGCACGGCACCATCTCCCTCATTGAGCCGGGGACTCTGGTGGTGGCCTTGGCAGGGTGCGGGCCCCTGTTTGAAAAGACGGTGAGCAATGCTGTGGAGGTAAAGAGCCGGGGGGCCGACGTGTTGGGGCTCACCACCCGAGACCGGGCGGCCGACCTGAGCCGGACGGCGGACGATGTGATCTCTATCCCTGAGACCCACCCCATGCTCCTGCCCTCTCTGGCGGTGGTGCCCATGCAGTTATTTGCCTATTATACTGCATTGCAGCGCGGCTGCGACATTGATAAGCCAAGGAATCTGGCGAAATCGGTGACGGTGGAATAAAACGGAATAAAAAGACGGAGGAACGACATGAGACGACTGATCGCATTCCTGATGGCAGCCGTTCTGGTCCTGGGACTGGCGGCCTGCGGCGGAGAGGAGCAGACTGCGGAGCAGGTCACCGTACGCTATGGCCTGTCCAACGCCTGGGACTCCCTCATGCCCTACAACAGCCCTTCGGGCAGCAACTACACCCGCATCATCTGTGATAAGCTTTATGACCGGCTGGCCTATGTCCATGCCGACGGCACCCTGGACCCCAGAGGGGCAACGAGCTGGGAGAGTGCCGACGACGGCATGGCGGTGGTCTTTCACCTGGATGAAAAGGCGGCTTTCCACGACGGCACTCCGGTGACTGCTCAGCACTGGGCGGATACCATTGCCCTCATCACCAATCCCAGCTGTCCGGCTCTGGGCCGGGGCACCTTCTCCGTTGTGGCAGGTACCGACGAAAACGGCTGTGCTGTGGAAGGGGAGACTCTGGGCGTGGAGGCGGTAGACGACTACACCCTGAAGCTGACCTTTAAAAGTCCCACCACCCCGGAAGACTTCCTGCTGGACAAAAACCGGGAACTCTATGTGCTGCCCAGCCATCTGCTGGCGGATACCGACCCGGCTCAGATCATGGAGCTGGACCTGTGGGATGCCCCCATCGGCTCCGGGCCCTGCAAGTTTGTGGAGGAGATCCCCGGCAGCCAGCTGATGCTGGCGGTCAACCGGGACTATCAGCTGGGCAGTCCCGACTTTGACCAACTTGTCATTACGGTGATGGACAAATCCAACCTGCTGCCCTCCCTGATTTCCGGGGATTTGGACTACTACGCCTTTGGCGGCAATGTGTCGGTGGAGGACGCCGAGACCGCCAAAGCCTCCGGTCTGGAGGTGGTGGAGGGAGAGGTGCCCAACACCTTCTATGAGCTGATGCTCAACTGTGAGACCATCCCCAGTGCGGAGGTCCGCCGGGCCATCGACCTGGCGCTGGACAAGGAGGCCCTGTGTCTCCAGTCCACCCAGGGACTGGGAGAGCCCACCGCCACCGATATCACTCCGGGCACCGAGTACACCTGTACCCTCACCTGGGCCCGGGATGTGGATCAGGCCCGTACCCTGCTGGAGCAGGGGGGCTACGACGGGCGGACCTATACGCTGGCCTGTACCTCCAACCGTTCCGGCCTGGCTGCCCTCATGCAGCAGGAACTGGCCGAGGTGGGGATCACCGTGACCATTGAGACGGTGGATTCCGCCGCTCTCTTCTCCGGTATGTCCGACGGCAAGTACGACATGGCGATTGCCAGCCATACCCCCGGCGCCCTTCCGCTGTGGTTTACCGGGAGCCGTCTCAGTGAGAGCAACAACATCTTCCACATTGCCGACCTGGAGCCCTATACCTATTATATGGACCAGATCAGAGCCGCCTCCGGCTGGGAGAAGCGCCAGGTGCTGCTGGATAAGCTCCAGGAGCTGCTGGCCGATCAGCGGCCCTTTATTCCTCTGTGGTTTGGCCGGACCCTCCATGTCCAGTCCCCCACGGTGGACAACATTGATTACCCCTCTTCCAGCTTCTCCAACGAGAATATCTGGGCGTGGCGGATGAAGACAGACTAATGGCTATCCGAAACAAATAGAAAAAACCTCCGTAGGGCCGCCGCCCATAGCGGCCCGTGCCCCCGCCGGGGCCGGAAGTGCAGGAGGAAGCGAAAACTATGGGACGATATCTCCGCCGTCGCCTGTTGACGGCTATCCCGGTCTTTTTTGGGATCACTATTTTGGTATTTTGTATGCTCAACCTGGCCCAGGGCTCCATCCTGGACCTGATGGGGGAGGGGAGCGGCGCCACCGACGCAGACCGGGCGGCCTTAGCGGCCTCTCTTGGGCTGGACCGGCCTCTGCCCCAGCGTTACCTCTCCTGGCTGTGGGACCTGCTTCGGGGGGACTTGGGTACTTCTTACACCAACGGTAAGCCGGTGGCCGGTCTCATTGCCCAGCGGGTGGGGCCTTCTCTGCTGCTCACCGGCACCGGCGTGGTGCTGGCGGTGGCCATCGCCCTGCCTCTTGGGGTGCTGGCCGCCTGGAAGCCCCGGTCCGGCTGGAACCGGGCGGCCTCTGCCCTTAGCTTGATCAGCTTTGGCGTGCCCGGATTCTTTCTCTGTCTGGCGGGAATCTTTCTCTTTTCGGTGACTTTGGGTTGGCTGCCCGCCAATGGTATGTACGCAGCCGGGCGGTTTTCCGGCATTGGGGATCTGTTGCGTCACCTGATCCTCCCAGCCGGGGTGGTGTGCCTGAGTAGCGTGGGGGAGCTGGTAAAGCAGACCCGGGCAGCCTGCCTGGAGGCCCTGGGAGAGGATTACATCCGTACCGCCCGGGCCAAAGGCCTTACCGACCGGACAGTCATGGTACGCCATGCCTTCCGCTGTTCCCTCATCCCGGTGCTTACCACCATCCTCAGCCACATTCCCCACATCCTGGGCGGGTCTGTGGTGGTGGAGCAGGTCTTTGGCTGGCCAGGTATGGGCAGCCTGCTCTTTTCCGGCATTTCGGGCCGGGACTACGCCGTGGTCATGGGGGTCACGGTGGTGATTGCCCTGGCGGTGCTCCTGACCAACTTGCTGCTGGATCTGGCCTATGGACTGGCCGACCCCAGAGTACGCTATGGAAAGGGGTAGGGCCATGGACGGGAGACGATTGGACCGGAGCCCCTGGGCCCGGTTTCGGGGGGACCGGCGGGCTATGGTGTGTCTGCTGGTGCTCTGTCTGGAACTGCTGACGGTCTTTCTGCTGCCCCCGCTGCTGGGACTGGAGCCCAATGTCAGTGATCTGGAGGCCGGCTTCTGGGCGCCTCCGTCGGCAGAGCACTGGCTTGGTACTGACGACGTGGGTAGGGATCTGCTGGCCCGGCTGCTGAGCGGGGGACAGGTATCCCTGTTCATCGGGCTGGCCTCCGCCGCCATCAGTGCGGTGGTGGGGGTACCTCTGGGCCTGCTGGCGGGCTACCGCCGGGGGGCTTGGGAGTTCTGGATCATGCGGCTGGCCGACATCTTTCAGACCTTCCCCAGCATCGTGCTGGTGCTCTGTTTGGTGACGGTGGTGGGGCCGTCTGCGGGGAATATCGTGCTGGTGCTGGGACTGTTGGGCTGGACCGGCATCGCCCGGCTGGTATACGGCAACACCCTGGCGGTGCGGGAGCGGGAATATGTGCTGGCAGCCCGGGCTCTGGGCGCCAGAACGGGCACCATTCTGTGGCGCAATGTGCTGCCCAATGTGATTTCCCCGGTGTGGTGCTCCATCCCCCTGCGGGCGGGGCGGGCCATCCTGTCGGAGTCCAGCCTCAGCTTTCTGGGCTTTGGCATCCGCACCCCCCAGGCCTCCTGGGGCAGTATGATCCAGTATGCCAGCAATCTGACGGTGCTTACCGGCCGGCCCTGGGTGTGGCTGCCGCCGGGGCTGTGTATCATTCTGACGGTGCTCTGTCTGGCAGGTATCGGGGACGGCCTGCGGGACGCTTTGGACCCACGGTTCCATGGAGAACAATCCAAGCTGTGATTGTGTTTCCGCTCTGTAGGTTCCATGTTAAGCTCCGGCCCTGTCAGGACCGGAGCTTTTTGAATAGGAGGGAGAAGCAAATGGTAAATATCTTACTTTTGTGCGCGGCGGTGCTGGTAGCCTGCATCCTGGCCAGCCGATTTTCTCAGAAGGCCGGGGTGCCCGCTCTGCTGCTCTTTATGGCCCTGGGGATGCTGTTCGGGTCGGATGGGCTGCTGCGCATCCCCTTTGATGATTTCCAGGCGGCGGAGCAGATCTGTTCGGTGGCTCTCATTTTTATTATGTTTTACGGCGGCTTTGGTACCCGCTGGGAGGCGGCCAAACCGGTGGCCGCTCGGGCGGTGGTGCTCTCTACCCTTGGGGTGGCGGTGACCGCGCTGCTGACCGGTCTGTTCTGCCATTTTGTGTTGGGCTTTCCGCCGTTGGCCAGCTTTCTCGTCGGCGCGGTCATCAGCTCCACCGATGCCGCCTCGGTGTTCTCCATTCTGCGCTCCAAAAAGCTGGGCCTGCGCTACCATACCGCATCGCTGCTGGAGTTGGAGAGCGGCAGTAACGACCCGGTATCCTATATGCTGACCATGATCGCCCTGTCTTTGATGGGAGTGGGGGAGAGCGGCAACCTGGTCTGGATGATCTTCTCCCAGCTGGTCTTTGGTATCGTGCTGGGGCTGGCGGTGGCGGCCTTATCCATCTTTGTCCTGCGGCGGCTTACCCTGTCTGACGGCATGGATTCCATTTTTGTGCTGGCTGCCGCCCTGCTGGCCTACGCCCTGCCCGCTGCCATAGGAGGTAACGGCTATTTGGGGACCTATTTGGCGGGCATTCTGCTGGGCAACGCTAAAATTCCCCACAAGCCGCCTCTGGTCCACTTTTTTGACGGCCTTACCGATCTGGCTCAGATCATTATTTTCTTCCTGTTGGGCCTGCTCTCCTATCCCACCCAATTGCCGGGTGTGCTTCTGCCCGCTGTGGCTATCGCTCTCTTCCTTACCTTTGTGGCCCGGCCTGCTGCTGTCTTTTTGCTGATGGCCCCCTTCCGGTGTAAGCTCCGCCAGTGCCTGCTGGTGTCCTGGGCAGGGCTGCGAGGGGCGGCCTCCATCGTGTTTGCCATCATGGCCCTGGCCAGCGGGGCGGAAACCGGCTATGATCTGTTTCATATTGTATTCTGCATCTCCCTGATGTCGGTGGCGGTCCAGGGCTCGCTGCTTCCCTTGGTGGCCCGGCGGCTCGACATGGTGGACACCGAGGACAACATCAGCCGCACCTTCAACGACTATCAGGATGAGCGGCAGCTCCATCTGACCCGGTTCCACATCGAGGCGGGCCATCCTTGGGAGGGCAGGACCGTAGGGGAGTGCAGCCTGCCCGCCGACGCCTTGGTGGTCACCATCCGCCGGGGAGAGGAGAGCCTGATCCCCAACGGAGGCACTGTGATCCAGGCGGGGGACCTTCTGGTGGTGAGCACCCCGGTCTATGAGGACGACGGCGGCGTCAGCCTGCGGGAGATGCCGGTGGAGGAACATAAGGACTGGATCGGCCGCACCATCCGGGAGCTGAATCTGCCGGGAGAGGTGCTTATTGTGCTGGTCCGCCGGGCCGACGGCACGACTGCTGTACCCAAAGGTGGTACGGTGCTCCACCAGGGGGATACGCTGGTGGTCAGTGAGGCGGAGAACGCCAGGTCGGCCTGACCCCTAAAAAATTGAACTGAGGGTTTGAAAATCTCTTGCCATTACCAGATGGTAAGTGTTATCATAAAATCAGAAGTTAGGACGGACCGCGGGGCAAAGGGGGCGTAGCGGTGGAAGATACGATTGATTTGGTGGAGAAAAAGCAGTTTCGGATCATGCTCAATCCAGTGCGGCAGGAGATGGTACATTTGCTGCGCCTGGTGGCCAGACCTCTTTCCGCCAACCGTGTGGCGGAGCGGATGCAGCTTTCACCCAGTGCAGCCCACGCCCATCTGAACAAGCTGGTAAAGATGGGGCTGGTGTCCGCCCAGGAGGGCACCCGAAGGGATGGAAGTAAGACCACCTACTACCAGATGAGAAATGTAAAGCTGCGGCTGTGCCTGGGACGGAAGGACGCCTTCCAGGGGGAACGGGAAGCCCTGGCGGCTAATCTGGTGGACAGTACCTTCCGCAGTATACTGGAAAATGTGTATCGATATGACGAGCCTGAGGTGCGCAATTACAGCGTGCTCCGTTTTGGGGCCCTCCATCTGGATACAGCTCAGCGGATGGAGCTGACCCAGCTGGTGGAGCAGTATTTGGAGGAGCACGGCGCCCTTCGGCCGGAGGCGGAAGAGCACTGGGAGTATGTGGTGCTGGCCTACCGGGCGGGGGAAGAGCTTTAAAAAACATGGAGCGGGAGACAGAACAAACTGTTTCCCGCTCCATATTTACAGATACAGGATATCCAGCTCCAGCCCTTGCTTCATGGCGTAGCTGATGGTGTACATGGTGCCCCCCAGCATCCCGTCATAGATGGCGATGAGCCGGGCGGCGTGGTCCACCAGATAGCGGTTGCGGCGGAGCATACAGCCCTTGTCATAATGGCGCTGCACCATAGTCTCCCCATCACAGGCGGCTACCAGGGTATAGTACCGGTCCCGGTCCCGTTCGGTCCAGCGGGCGGCCTGCTCCTCACAGGGAATGACCGCCTCCAACGTCACCCCAGGCCGGCGCTGGCGCAGGTCCAGCACCGCCTCACAGAAGTAGAAGTCCGCCCCCCGGGCCATGCCGCACAGGAAATGGCGGCACCCGGCCTCGTAGGCTGTCTCCACCGCCGTTACCAGCTTTGCCTTGATTTCCAGACAGCGGGGGTCCAGCTCATCCTCCCCCCAGGGCAGCTTTTCCGGCCGGTGGCCGGTAAAGCTGCAACTGATCTCCCGTTGCATGGCGCACCCCCCTTTCTGTATTGGCTGCCTGTGATAGTGACATTGTAGTATATCCCATACATCAAGTCAACGGGAAAATAGAACATTTGTTTTTAAATTTAGAAAGCAGTTGCAAATTGTGCCGGAATGTGTATAATAAGAACTGACAACGGAATAACTGTCTTCAGGGCAGGGTGAAAATCCCGATCGGCGGTAAAGTCCGCGAGCCGTTTTGGCCGACCCGGTGGAATTCCGGGACCGACAGTAACGCGCAGGGCGCGAAGTCTGGATGGAAGAAGACGTGTAGAACCATTGGCACGCTCCCATTGCGCAGAACTCTGAACGGCAGATCCGTCCAGCAGATCTGGTAATGAGGAGTGTTTTTGTTATGACCAATTCTGTCACCGCCCGGCGGCGGGCAAATGTCCGTGCCATTACGGTCACCGCCATGTTCTCCGCTGTGGCCTTTGTGCTCATGTTTCTGGAGTTCTCCCTGCCTATTATCCCCGAGTTTGTGAAAATGGATGTGTCCGAGCTGCCCGCTTTGCTGGCCGCCTTCGGTCTGGGTCCGGTGTACGGTGTGGCGGTGTGCCTGGTGAAGAACCTGCTCCACCTGCTTATCACCTCCACCGGCGGAGCGGGGGAGCTGTGCAACTTCCTGTTGGGTGCCTGCTTTGTGTTCCCGGCGGGCCTGATCTATCGGCTCCATAAGTCCCGCAAGACCGCTGTGCTGGGCGCCCTGGTGGGAGCGGTCATCATGGCCCTGCTGTCCATCCCACTGAACTATTACATCACCTACCCCATTTATGCCAACTTCATGCCTATCGATACCATCATCGGCATGTATCAGGCCATCCGGCCCTCCACCAACGGCCTGCTGGAGTGCCTTATCGTGTTCAACGCCCCTTTCACTCTGCTGAAGGGCCTGCTGGACGCGGTGCTCTGTTTCCTGATCTATAAGCCTCTTTCTCCCCTGATCCACGGAAAACGGTAAACGGAAAAATGACCGCCGAAAGGCGGTCATTTTTTGTTGGGAGCCGGTGATCAGGACAGTTGAATGACCCAGTTCAGATCTACCCACTGGCTCACCTGCCCCTCGTCCATATCGTCGTAGGCATAGTAGATGCGCTGGATACGCACGGTGGTGATGGGTCCTGTGTCCTGGATGAGCAGGATCTCCTGGGGATATCCCGCCCCATCTGTGCCCCCTGGACGGCGGGGTACTCCTTGATAACAGGTCCCGTCCGCCCCAATAAACTGGACACCGTAGATGGGTTCGGCCCGTAGTTCTACCAGGGATTTCCACCACTCCTCTTGATTGTTCATGGTGCCGTAGAGGGACAGGCGGCGGCCGTCCTGGGAGACTAGGGCGGTGATCTGGACCTGGTCCACGGTGTACTGACTGCTGATTGCCGACACCTTCTGTGGGGCAGCCAGAGTCAGCTCTACCTGCCGGACCTGATTGGTCAGGTAGTCCTCCACCCACAAAGTACAACTGCCGTCCGGATCTGCCATCTCATAGGTAAAGACGGCCTGAGCGTAACTCTGATATCCCTCCGGCAGGTAGCGCCAGCCCAGATACTGCTCCTCCCGCAGGGGGGAGAAGAGGATGCGTTTCCGTTCCAGGGCGGTGTACTGCCCCATAGAGTAGGAGCCGTGGTCCGACAGGTCCTCGAAGGGATTGCTGCCGGCCAGGGCTTGCCCGTCCTGGCTGGCGTCCATTTTGACATATAGAGTTTGATAAGTTGTGTCATTTAGCCGCTCCTCCGACTTGGAGACCACCTCTAATGGAACAAACAGAAATCCATCCCGGACATAGGCCCCGGAGATAAGATAAGTGCGGCCACTAAGCTCAAATTCCAGTTCACCGTCCTGGATGCGGAGATCCGTCCCCGTTTCCACTGCCCCTACGCCGGAGAAATAGTCCACAACCCGCTTTACCCCCGCTGCCAGGGCCTGATAGTTGGCAAGGCACAGGATGAGGGCCACACAGGCCGCTGTTGTTCCCAGCCACTTCCAGGAGATACGCCGTCGGTTATTCATGGGGGCTGCCATAGCTTCGTCGGTGAGCCATGTCAGATCCTCCGCGTCTAAAAGCTCGTCCAAATGATACCGCATGATGTTCACTCCTTTCCATCCATACAGATGCCCTGGATTGCCAGCAGCTTTTTCAGTTTCTTCCGCAGCCGGTTTACCCGGGTGGTGACAGCGCTCTGGGATAGCCCCAGAGCCGGGCCAATCTCTCCGCCGCCCCACTCGTAGATAAACCGCAGGGTGAACAGCCGCCGCTCCTCCGCCGTCAGTCCTTCCAGTGCCCGGCGCAGGCCGTCCTGCACTGCTGCCCGCTCTGTGCCGTCAGGCACCGTGAAGGCCAGGGTGTGGTCCTCCAGAGGCTCCGTGGCTCCAGCCATCAGCTTCTTCCGACGGTTTTTGGCCCGGCTGCGGGCCAGCATGCACAGATAGGTCTTTTCACTGCCCCGGGCGGGGTCCCACTTGTCTGGGCCTTGAAGAAACTCCCACAGTACGTCCTGAGTACACTCCTCACAGTCCTCCGGCGTACCTGCCCGATCCAGAATGCGGGTTACCACCGTTAGTACCAGGGTGTGGTAGGTCTGATAAATCCGCCGGGCCTCCTGGTCTTCTGCCGGTATGGTCCACTCCATCTCACCAACCCCCTTTCACTCTACAGTACCACGACCAGCGCCGGTTTGTCACATACCAAGCAGAAGATACCGCTGGAAGCATTGAAATAGAACGGGTGTTTGACCTCGAGAGGAAAATGGAATATAATAAAAGGAAAGACCATATCCTTTTGGAAGGAGGGCGTGTGGATGGACCGGGTGATTCTGCATTGTGATTTGAACTGCTTTTACGCCTCGGTAGAGCTGCTGGACCATCCAGAGTTGAAGGACAAGCCGGTGGCGGTGTGCGGCGACCCGGAGAGCCGCCACGGTATCATTCTGGCCAAAAACGAGCGGGCCAAGGGGTACCGGGTCCAGACGGCCGAGACCGTCTGGCAGGCCCGGCGGAAGTGTCCCGACCTGGTGCTGCTCCCCGCCCACCACTGGAAGTATAAGGCGTATTCCCAGAAGGTCAATGCCATCTATGAGCGGTACACCGATCTGGTGGAGCCCTTCTCCATCGATGAAAGCTGGCTGGATGTGACGGGGACCCTCCATCTCTTTGGCGGGGACGAGAAGGCGTTGGCTGACCAGATCCGCCGGGTGGTCCGGGAGGAGCTGGGCCTCACTGTGTCGGTTGGAGTCTCCTTTAATAAGGTGTTTGCCAAGATGGGCAGCGACTATAAAAAACCGGATGCCACCACTGTCATTACACTGGATAATTTTCAGGATCTGCTGTGGCCCCTGCCAGTGACCGACCTGCTCTTTGTGGGCAGGGCGGCGGCCCGGGTACTGGCAGGTTACGGCGTACACACCATCGGGGAGCTGGCCCGGTTTGATCGGGAGAGTTTAGGCCAGATTTTGGGCAAGGGTGGCTTTACCCTTCATGACTACGCCACCGGAAAAGAACACGCCCCAGTGATCCCCGCCCGGGAGATGCCGGGGCCCAAATCGGTGGGCAATGGCCTGACCTTTCCCAGAAATCTGGTGGGGTGGGAGGAGCTGCACACCGCCCTGTCCGAACTGGCCAACGAAGTGGCGGTCCGTCTGCGGAAGCACGGTCTGAAGTGTACCACCGTACAAATTACCGTACGGGACCCGGCCTTCCAGGATATCTGCCGTCAGAAGAAGCTGGCCGCCCCCACCTATGTGTCTCGGGATCTGACCGAGGGAGCCATGGAGCTGCTGCGGGGCTGCTGGGGTGAGCATAAACCGGTGCGGGCGCTTACCATCACCGCCCAGAATTTAGTGGAAGAGGGAGAGGCAGGGGAGCAGCTGGACCTGTTTGCCACCGGCGCCATTCCCCACCGTGACAAGCTGGAAAAGCTGGAAAAGGCCATGGATGCCATCCGGGACAGATATGGCCGGAAGGCCATTTCCATTGCTTCCGCCGTTTATTCGGAAGGGGAGGGGACACGGGAGGACCAGCGCCTTCCGTCAATCAAGTGACATAATCCTTTATACCATATAATAAAATGGATAAAACTATATAAAACAACGGAAGGATTCTGAATGCTTTTTAAGCAAACTGCCGTTTTTGTATAGAGTTTGGACAGGATTCGGGTTTTGTCTATTTTCATTTTTCAACAAAAACGGTATTATGACCACAATGCTAGGTATTGTTATGCCGTGAAAGGGGAAAAGAAAGAATGAAGATTCCTGACAGTCTGAAGCGCTACGGCCTGGCCAAGGTGTTCGATTATTTGGATAAAGATCCCATGAACAACATGAGTAAGGTCATGGAGCTGGTCAATAAATTTTCGGGAGACACCCTGACCACCCAGCGTGAGGCGTTTGATAATGCCATCAACGATAAGAACTCCTGCTGGCATCAGCTGATCGAGAAGGTGTGGACCCAGACCGATCCCGATGTGCTCAAGACTGTGTTCAACAACTTCTTTGTCAACGCCAACCTGGTGGGCTGGCCCAAGCAGGAGAAGATGCGGGAGAAGTACGGCTGCAACATTCCATGGGCCATTCTGCTGGACCCCACCTCTGCCTGTAACCTGCACTGTACCGGCTGCTGGGCGGCGGAGTATGGCAACAAGCTGAACCTGACCTTTGACGATATCGACTCCATCATCACCCAAGGCAAGGAACTGGGTATCTATATGTACATCTACACCGGCGGCGAGCCTCTGGTGCGTAAGAAGGACATCATTGCCCTGTGTGAGAAGCATGATGACGTGGCCTTCCTGTCCTTTACCAACGCTACCTTGATTGACGAGGAATTTTGCCAGGATCTGCTGCGGGTGAAGAACTTTATTCCCGCCATCAGCCTGGAGGGCTTTGAAGAGGCCAACGACAGCCGCCGCGGCCAGGGTGTGTACGAGAAGGTCACCAACGCCATGGCCCTGCTGAAGAGCCACCACCTGCCCTTCGGTATTTCCACCTGCTACACCAGCGTCAACTACAAGGACATTACCAGCGAGGAGTTCTATGACAAGATCATCGACCTGGGCGCCTACTTTGTGTGGTTCTTCCACTATATGCCCGTGGGCAACGACGCCGCGCCCGAGCTGATGCCCACTCCCGAGCAGCGGGAGGAGATTTATCACCGCATCCGCCACTTCCGTCAGACCAAGGCTATCTTTGCCATGGACTTCCAGAACGACGGTGAGTATGTGGGCGGATGTATCGCCGGCGGCCGCCGTTACCTGCACATCAACGCCAACGGCGACGTGGACCCCTGCGTATTTATCCACTACTCCGACAGCAACATTCATGAAAAGACCCTGCTGGAGTGCCTGCAGTCTCCGCTGTTCATGGCCTACCATGACAACCAGCCCTTCAACGACAACATGCTGCGGCCCTGTCCCATGCTGGAGAATCCCGAGTGCATCGAGAAGATGGTCCAGGAGACCGGCGCGCACTCCACCGATCCCCAGTCTCCTGAGACGGTGGAGCACCTGACCGAAAAGACCCATCCCTATGCCGACAACTGGAAGCCCACCGCCGATAAGCTGTGGGCGGAGTCCCATCCCGGCTGTGCCGGCTGCACCGCGTGCAGCGGGAAGTAACTTACATCCATAAAAATGAGGCCCTGTCGCGATGTTGCGGCAGGGCCTCATTTTTATGGAACATCTGGTTGTGACAGAGCTACAGGATCTTGCGGCCTGCCAGTTCATATTTTTGAATGGAGGCATTGACGATTTCAAAATGGGTAAAAGTAGCCCGGATGGCGCCCATTTCATCGTGATTTGTCAGGGCGGTGGCCAGCTGGATGTGGGCGTCGTGGAGCAGAACAGCCTGTTCTTTGTCGTCCATGATACGGACATAGACTGTGCCGATAAAATCGTTGACAGTGGCCCGAATCGCGCCAAACACCGAGCGGATCAGCTTATTGCCGGAGGCCTCGCACAGCAGGTTGTGAAATTCCTGGTCATAAAGGGAGGCTTTGGCCGCGTCTGTCTCGTCCCGCATTTTGACGGCCAGCTCCATCAACCGGGCGGCCTGTCCGGGCAGGATACGGTTGGCGGTCAGGCGGGCGGTCTCGCTCTCCAGACCGCGGCGCAGCTGGCTGACCTGGAGATAGTTGGTCTCGCCCAGCAGCAGCATCATACAGAAGCTGGCACTGAGATTCTGTTCCAGATCGCAGGTGAGAAAGTTGCCCGCGCCGTGTACGCTGGAGACAAAGCCCATCAGGCTCATGGTACGCAGGGCCTCCCGCACGGAATTGCGGCTCACCCCCAGAAGCTCCGCCAGTTCCCGCTCCGGCGGCAGCCGCTCTCCCCGCTGAAGAGTGCCTTTCCAAATCTCGCTTTGGATATAATTTACTACCTTTTCATAGGTGCGTTCCGATCGTTCGTTCATGAAGCCTCTCCTAGGTGCATAATATGCCATCTCGTCATGGCTTGCGTAAGGCAAAGTATAACATAAAACAAGTGTGCTTACAACTGAAACCAACCGGAAGGGGAGGGGGAGAAAGACAGAGACACCGGCAAGGATGGATCGGCCTTGTCGGTGTCTCTGCGTTACATATGGAGGAAGACGATACGCGGAGCAGGTCCGCGAGAATAAACCGGGCAAGCGGTTTATTCACAAAAGGAAATTATTTGACGCCCATCCAGCCGGAGATGACCATACGCTGGACCTCACTGGTGCCCTCGTAGATCTCGGTGATCTTGGCGTCGCGCATCATGCGCTCAAAGGGATACTCACGGGTATAGCCGTAGCCGCCCACCAGCTGTACGCAGCGGCGGGTCACATCGCTGGCAGTCTCGGAGGCAAAGAGCTTACCCATGGCAGCCAGATGGCTGTAAGGCTCGCCGTCCTGCTTGGCCTGGGCGGCGCGGTAGATGAGCAGCCGGGCGGCGTCCACTTTGGTCTGCATATCGGCCAGCTGGAACTGGGTGTTCTGGAACTGGCTGATCCGCTTACCGAACTGGATGCGCTCCTGGGTGTACTTGACGGTCTGATCGATACAGCCCTGAGCGATGCCCAGCGCCTGGGCGCCGATGCCGATGCGGCCGCCGTCCAGGGTCATCATGGCGATCTTGAAGCCCTTGCCGACCTCACCCAGCAGGTTCTCCTTGGGCACCTTGCAGTTATCGAAAATCAGCTCGCAGGTGGAAGAGCCCCGGATGCCCATCTTCTTCTCGTGGGCGCCTACGCTGAAGCCCGGGGTGTCCCGGTCCACGATGAAGGCGGAGATGCCCTTGGTGCCCAGGGACTTGTCGGTCATGGCGAAAATCACAAACACGGAGGCATAGCCGGCGTTGGTGATGAAGATCTTGGAGCCGTTGATGAGCCAGTGGTCGCCCTTGTCCTCGGCAGTGGTCTTCTGCATGGCGGCATCGGTACCGGCGCCGGGCTCAGTCAGGCCGAAAGCGCCCAGCTTCTCGCCGGAGCACAGAGCGGGCAGGTACTTCTGCTTCTGCTCCTCGGTGCCGAAGTGCTCAATGGGCCAGCAGCACAGGGAGGAGTGGGCGGACACCATAACGGAGGTGGTGGCGCAGTGCTTGGCCAGCTCCTCACAGCAGGCGATATAGGTCAGATAGCTCAGACCGGCGCCGCCGTACTCCTCAGGATAGGCGATGCCCATCATGCCCATGTCAGCCAGCTTGTGCCAGGTCTCCTCAGGGAAACGCTCCTGCTCGTCGATCTCGGCGGCCAGAGGAGCCACCTCCTTGACAGCAAAGTCATGGAGCATATCAATGATTTCCTGCTCTTCTTCGTTAAACTTAAAATCCATAACGCAGCACTCCTTATGAATGGCGCGGGCCCGGCCCGGATGGTTCCGGCGGGAAGGGGATGGGGGAGAAGGGAAGAGAAGGTGCCGCCCAAACGTTGGGCCCCAGGTCCGCATAGGTGATTTGGAAAATCTGGATCAGCCCTTGCGCTTCTTGATCTCGGCGGTGAGGGCGGGCAGGACCTCAAAGAGGTTACCCACGATGCCATAGTCGGCCACACCAAAGATGGGGGCGTCGGCATCCTTGTTGATGGCCACGATCACATCGGAGGCGCTCATGCCGGCCAGGTGCTGGATGGCGCCGGAGATGCCGCAGGCGATGTACAGCTTGGGGCCCACGGTCTTGCCGGTCTGGCCCACCTGATGGGAGTGCGAGATCCAGCCCGCGTCCACAGCGGCACGGGAAGCGCCCACGGTGGCGCCCAGGGCCTCGGCCAGCTCACGGACGGGGGCAAAGCCCTCAGCGCTGCCCACGCCGCGGCCGCCGGCCACGATAATGTCGGCGCCCTCCAGATCCACCAGCTCGCCGGCGGTCTCCTTGATGACCTCCAGGATCTCGGTGCGGATGCCCTCAGCGGGGAAGGAGAAGTCCACCTTGGTGATCTCGGCCTTGGCCTCACCGGCGGCGGGCTTCTTAAACACACCGGGGCGGACGGTGCCCAACTGGGGCCGGTGATCGGTGCACAGGATGGTGGCCATCAGGTTGCCGCCGAAGGCGGGACGAGTCCAGGCCACACAGCCGGTCTCCTCGTCAATAGCCAAGCCGGTGCAGTCGGCGGTCAGGCCGGTTTGCAGGCGGCTGGACAGCCGGGGACCCATGTCCCGGCCGTTGGGGGTGGCGCCGATGAGCATGGTGGTGGGGCCATAGGTCTCCACCAGATGATCCAGGGCGGCCACATAGGCGTCGGTGGAGTACTGACGGAACTCCTCGCCATCCACATAGAGGACCTGGTCCGCGCCGTGGCAGGCGGCCTCTTCCACTGCGGCCTTCACACCGCAGCCGATGACCACAGCCACCAGCTTGCCGCCCTGCTTGTCGGCCAGCTCCCGGCCGGGATTCAGCAGCTCAATGCCCACGTTCTTGGCGGAGCCGTCCTCTTTGGTCTCAACAAATACCCAAAGGTCCTTGGTTTTCGCTTCCATATTGTAACGCCTCCCTTAAATCACATGGGCCTCGCTCAGCAGCGTGAACAGCTTCTGAGCGGACTCTTCGCCGGTCTCTTCCTTGATGACCACACCGGCCTCCTTGCGGGGAGGCACAAAGGTCTTCTTGACCTTGGTGGGGGAGCCCTTCAGACCGGCCCGGGCGGGGTCGATGTTGGGCAGCTCGGCGGAGGTCAGGTTCTCAATGACAGCCTTGCGGGCGGCCATTTTCCGCTTGATGGTGGGGAAGCGGGGGTCAAAGGAGGGCTTGGTGAAGGTGATGAGGCAGGGAGTCTTGACGCCGATGAGGTAGTTGCCGTCCTCACCCTCCTTCAGGATGTGCAGGGTACCGTCGGCATTGGTGGCCTCCAGGGCATAGGTAACCTGGGGATAGTTGAGCAGCTCGGCCAGCTCGGGGCCAACCTGAGCGGTATCGCCGTCAATGGCCTGCTTGCCACAGAAGATAGCGTCAAACTTGAGTCCCTCCAGCTCTTCCACCTTGGAAATGGCGTTGTACAGGATGTAGCTGGTGGCCAGGGTGTCCGACCCGCCAAACATCCGGTCGGTGACCAGATAGGCCTTGTCGGCGGCAATGGCCAGAGCCTCCCGCAGAGCGGCCTCCGCCTGCTTGGGGCCCATGGACAGCACCACGATACGGGTATCGGGGTCCTGGTCCTTGATGCGGGCGGCGGCCTCCAGGGCGTAGCCGTCAAAGGGATTGATGATGCTGGGGACGCCGTCCCGGACCAGGGTGTTGGTGACGGGGTCGATCTTGATCTCCGTCGTGTCCGGGACCTGCTTGATGCATACCAGAATATTCATAGCAAAGCTCCTTTCTCAGCGCTTACAGGGTGCAGCAGACCTTGCCGGGGTTGAGGATCATCTTGGGGTCAAAGACCTTCTTGATGCCCTGCATCAGGGCCATATTCACCGGTCCCACCGCCTCAGCCAGGTACTTGACCTTGCCGTAGCCGATGCCGTGCTCACCGGAGATCTGGCCGCCCAGCTCCATGGCCTTCTGATAAATGGCGCTGAGGAATTCATCCACCTGCTTGCGGAACTCGCCCTCCTCCATGGTGTTGGAACACTCATAGATGTGCAGGTTACCGTCGCCGGCGTGACCGAAATACTTAACTTCAAAGTCATACTTGCCCTTGATCTCATTGACAAAGGCCACATAGGGGGCAATCTTGTTGACGGGTACCACCACGTCACATTCGTCCAGCAGCTTGGTCTGCTCCTCAATACCCTCCAGGAAGGAGGAACGGGCAGCCCAGGCGTCTTTCAGCTTGGGCGGGGTGTCGGCAATAAGCACGTCCAGTGCGCCCTCTTCCACCAGCATCTCGGCGGCGCTCTCCACGATGGGGTCCAGCTCGTCCATGGACTCGCCGTCGAAGGTAAGCAGCAGATAAGCGCCGGCCTCCACGCCCTCGATCTGGCGGGGGAAGACCTGCTTGCCCAGATATTCCTCGGAGGAGACCAGGATCTCCTTCTCAAAGAACTCCACAGCCTGGGGCTTGAAGTGGTGCATGAACACCTTGGGCACAGTGGAGATACAGGCGTCCAGGTCCTCAAAGGGCACGATAAGGCTGACGGTGGCTTTGGGGGCGGGGATGAGCTTCAGGGTCATCTCGGTGATAATGCCCAAAGTACCCTCGGAGCCAACCATCAGGTTGGTCAGGCTGTAGCCGGAGCTGGTCTTGGAGACGGTGCTGCCGAAGTGGGTGATCTCGCCGGTGGGGAGGACCACGGTCATGGCCCGGACATAGTCACGGGTAGCGCCGTACTTCACGGCCCGCATACCACCGGCGTTGGTGGCCACGTTGCCGCCCAAGGTAGCCATCTTCTCGCCGGGATCGGGGGGATAGAGGCAGCCGTGGGTAAGGGCGTCGTCGGCCAGCTGCTGGAGGAGGACACCGGGCTGAACGGTAACGGCGAAGTTCTCCAGGTCATAATTGAGGATCTTATTCATCCGCATGGTACACAGCACCACGCCGCCGCACACGGGGGTGCAGCCGCCCACCAGACCGGTACCGGCGCCCCGGGTGGTAACGGGGATGTTGTTATCATAGCAGATCTTGACAATACCGGCCACCTCTTCGGTGGTGAGCACGTCGATGGCTACCTCGGGCATTTTGACGCCGTAGATGGGCATCTCGTCCCGGGCATAGTCGGGGTTCACATCCTGACCGACCACCACACGGCCGGGAACGACTTGCTCCAGCTGGGCAATGATTTCAGGCGTGACAGGATTGTACGTTGCCATAAGTAAAACCTCCTCCATATTGCTGTTACTTCAAAATGAAAGACTAATATGCGAGAAAAAACTTACTCCCGCACCATCACCGAAATACCGTTGGGAATGACCACCAGATGGGCATCCGGTCCCTTGGCCTGACGGGCCCGCTCCAGAGCGGTGTCCACATCGGGGGCCCACTCCATCTTCATGTCCTCAATGGTCTGGCGCTGCTCGGGCACGGTGACGTAGATCACGCGGTGCTTACACAGCACACGGGCCAGGATCTGGAACTCCCACTGGTCGGGCTTGGTGTGGTCCTGAGGCGTGGCCAGAATCTCCTCGGTCAGGGCCTGGGGGGAGGAGGCGTCCCGCAGGGCATGATAGAAACTGTCCCCGCCGGCCCCGTCCATGCAGGAGCTGACCATGATGAGCACCCCGCCCTCGGCTGCGGCGGCCTCCGCCGCAGTGAGGCCCTTGACGCTCTGGTAGATATTCTGATCCAAGGGGTAGCCGCCGTTGCTGGAGATGACGATATCGCCCCGGCGCTCCGGCTTGACCTGACAGTAGCCCAGCAGGAAGTCGCAGCCTTTGCGGTGGGCGGTCTCCGGGTCGCCGGCAAAGGCGGCCACTACCTTTTTGTCCTCATCAATGATGACATTTACGATATAAGCCAGCTTGGCCATCTTGGCGGCGGCCAGCATATCGGTGTGAAGGGGATTGCCATCCAGTACGCCGGTGCGGGCGTAGGGGGAGGCGATGAACTTGGAGCAGTGATTGCCCAGTACGGTGACCTGATCGCACACGCCGGGGAGCACACTCTTGCGGCCGCCGGAGAAGCCGGCGAAGAAGTGGGGCTCAATGAAGCCCTCGGCCACCAGCAGGTCGGTTTCCACCGCCAGCCGGTCAATCACACAGTCGGCGCCGGAAGGGAGCACGCCGATTTTCACATTGGAGGCGGGGTCCCGGCTGTCATGGATCACAATCTTCTCATGCTCCACAATGTCCTCGCCCAGCTTGCCCACCAGCTCTTCCTTTGTGGTGGGTCGGTGGAAACCGGTGGCCACCAGCAGGGTGATCTGGATGTTGGGATTGCCCCGGCGCAGCTCCCCCAGCATGTGGGGCAGGATATGCTTGCTGGGGACGGGACGAGTATGGTCGCTGATGATGATGGTACACGTCTTTTTTCCGGCGGCCAACTCATACAGGGGTTTGGATTGAATGGGGGAGGCCATGGCGGTCAGAACCAGACCGTCTTCGGTGTCAGAGGCGGTCAGCTCCCCAATGTGGGAGGTGAGGACCTCTGCCCCGGACAGATCGGCGTGAAGGGTCATGCCGGCTGTTCCGAAGGGGATCGTAAGTGCCATTGCAGTTACCTCCTTAGCGTATCAGATCATGGTGGTTAAATTGGTTCGACCACTTTGTTGCTGACAACACTTTACCACATTTTTTGAAAAAAGCAATCCCTGGTTTTCATTTTCTCTCATATTCCTAAAATTGAAGATGAGATTTATGCAAAATGATAATTTTGAACGAAAATAAGGAAATGTTATAGACATTCTTCACATGAAATCTTATAATAAATACTATCTAGTTTATAGATGGCCGGCCTGAGATGGATAGCGCTGGCCATAGAATCAAGGAGGGATTGGCCGAGAAATTTATTTTTTATTTAAACTGGTAGAACCAATAAAAAGGAACTGCCGCCCGGATGCGGACGGCGGCGGGAGAAGAAGGAGGTCCCGTTTTCTATGACATTGCTGATGTCTGTACTTACTCTGCTGCCTATTGTCTGGCTGGTCATCGCTTTGGCTGTTCTGAAGATGCCGGGCCATCGGGCCTGTCTGATCGCGCTGGTCATTGCCGCTGTACTGGCCCTTACCCTGTGGAAGATGCCGCCGGTGGACTGTGTGACCTCAGCGCTGGAGGGCTTTGCGGCGGCATTGTGGCCCATCATCCTGGTCATTATCGCCGCGATCTTCACCTATAATCTGTCTTTGCGCACCGGCGCTATGGACGTCATCAAGCGGATGCTGTCCAATGTGTCGGGGGATAAGCGGGTCATCATCCTGCTCATCGGCTGGTGCTTCGGCGGCTTTTTGGAGGGTATGGCCGGCTTTGGTACCGCAGTGGCGATTCCCGCCGGTATGCTGGCCGGTATGGGTATGGACCCGGTTCTGTCCTGCTTGGTGTGTATGCTGGCAAACGCCTTCCCCACGGCCTTCGGCTCTGTTGGTATCCCTACCACTACGCTGGTCAGCGTCACCGGCCTGGATGCCATTCCGCTGGCCTTCACCACCGTGGTGGAGATGGCGCCCTTTATGATCCTCATGCCCTTCCTGATGGTCATCGCCGGAGGCGGCGGAATCAAGGCTTTGAAGGGCGTGGTGGGCATTACGCTGGTGGCTGGGCTGTCCTTCCTTCTGCCTGAGCTACTGGTGTCCTACTTCCTGGGGCCTGAGCTGACTGTGGTAGTGGGCAGCGTGGTCTCCCTGGTCTGTACTTTGTTGATGGCCCGGACCCGCAAGGGCAAGGCCATTCCCCAGGAGTATCAGATGACAGGAGGCCAGACGGCCCAGGAGGCAAAGGAGAGCGCCATGTCTCCGTTGGTTGCCTTTCTGCCCTTCCTGCTGATTTTCGTCCTGCTGCTGGTGACCTCCAAGCTGGTGCCGCCGGTCAACAGCTTCTTGGCCCAGTTCTCCTCTTCCTTCCAGATCAGCACCTCGGCGGCGGCGGGTTTGACCTCCTTCAGCTGGGTGAATACCCCCGGTGTGATGATCTTTGTGGCGGCCATCATCGGGGGGATCGTCCAGAAGGCCAGTGCCAAGCTGATGTGGCAGACCTTCCTGGATACCCTGAAGCAGATGAGCCGCACCATCATCACTATCATGGCGGTGCTGGCGGTGGCCAAGATCATGACCTACTCCGGCATGATCTCTGATATGGCCGGCCTGTTTGTCTCCATCACCGGTGTGTTTTATCCCTTTGTCTCTCCTATCATCGCTGCCATCGGCGCCTTTGTCACCGGCAGCGGCACCAATACTGAAGTGCTGCTGGGCCGGCTTCAGTCGGAGGCGGCGGTGGCCATCGGGGCCTCGCCCTACTGGCTGGCGGCAGCCAACTCGGTGGGCGCGGGCATCGGCAAGATCCTCTCGCCCCAGTGCATCGCCACTGCCGTGGCGGCAGTGGGCCTGGTGGGTCAGGACAGCAAGGTGCTGGCCGCCGTGCTGAAGTGGGCGCTGCTGATGCTGGTGCTGGCCTGTATCCTGGTGGGCTGCTTCCAGTGGGTTGCCCCCTATCTGGTGGGGTAAGCGTATCAGTATAAAAATCCCCTGTGGAAACCTGTTTTTCAGGGTATCCACAGGGGATTTTGCTGTCTGGTATGTTATTGCAGGGTACCGTCGGGGGAAATCACCACCACATGGAGAGGAATGTCCTTTCCGCTGGCGGCCACAGCGGTCTGGACTGCCCGCTGGATGCCGCCGCAGCAGGGTACCGTCATGCGGACCACAGTGACTTCTTTTACATGATTGCTCGCCAGGATGGCGGTGAGCTTTTCCGTGTAATCCCCTTCGTCCAGCTTGGGGCAGCCGATCAGGGTCACCTTGCCTTGGATGAAATCCTGATGGAAGCTGCCGTAGGCGTAGGCGGTGCAATCGGCGGCGATGAGCAGGTGGCAGCCGTCAAAATAGGGGGCATTCACCGGGGCCAGCTTGATCTGGACCGGCCACTGGCGCAGCTGGCTGGGGACAGTTCCGGCGGTGGGGGAGGGGGCCTGATGCTCTGGGCGGATGGTGCGGCTCATGCTGCCAGGGCAGCCACAGGGCTGGGGCGCGGCCTTTGCCGCCTTGGCGGCCAGTACGGCGGCGTGGTCATAGGCCGGGGCCTCCCGTTCCTCAAAGGTGATGGCTCCGGTGGGGCAGGCGGGCAGACAGTCTCCCAGTCCGTCACAGTAGTCCTCCCGGGTGAGCTTTGCCTTGCCGTCCACCATCTCAATGGCCCCTTCGTGACAGGCGGCGGCGCACAGGCCGCAGCCGTTGCACAGAGTCTCGTCGATCTTTATGATTTTGCGTTTCATTTGGAACGCCTCCTTGCTTCTGAGTGAGGATAGTATACCAGACACACCTTCCCATATCTGTTGCAGCGGCAACAAAAAAGAAAAGATAGATGGAAAAAGGCGCGCTGCTCACATACAGCGCGCCTTTTGGGATTCCGCAAGGTCAGTCTCTGAGATACTGCTTGACCAATTCCTGCAACAGCTCGTCCCGATCCAGCTTGCGGATCAAGGCCCGGGCATTGTTGTAGTTGGTAATATAGGTCGGGTCCTCCGAGAGGATGTACCCCACGATCTGATTGATGGGGTTGTATCCCTTCTCCTGAAGGGAGCTGTATACGGAGGTCAGCACCTCTTTGATCTCAGGGTCCTTTTCGTAGCGGATGCTGAATTTACGGGTATAATCCGGCTCCATACCTATCACACCTCCCGGTTAAAATCTAATCCTCATTGTAGCCGAAAAACTGGCCGCTGTAAAGAGGGGCAATGAAAATTTATCAATCTTTAAGATGTTGGAAAGAAAACATCGGACGCGTTGCAACCATTTGATGGGAACCGTGGTATTATTGGTACCAGAGGGCCGGAGAGGGCCGCTGTCCATGGGCATGGGCGGCGGGGAACCGACGGGACCTGGATGCCCAAAAGAGAGGTGAAGCGCCATGACAGACGAGAGGAGCGCCCGGGCACAGATAGACCGCTGGGGGGATATGGTGTGGCGGCTGGCATTGGCCCGCACCCGCCATATTCAGGACAGTGAGGATGTATTTCAGGAGGTGTTTTCCCGTTTCTTTCGACATCAGGAGAACCTGGACAGCGACGAGCATCGAAAGGCCTGGCTCATCCGCTGTACCCTGAACTGTACCAACACGCTGTTGTCCGCTCGCTGGCGGACTCACCTGCCTCTGGAGGAGGCGGTAACCCAAGCTATGGAGCCGGAGGACCGGGAGGTCTATCAGGCAGTGCTGGCCCTGCCTCGGAAATACCGTACCGCTCTCCACCTGCACTATTATGAGGGCTACTCGGTGACAGAGATCGCAGCCCTTACCGGGGCCCGGGAAGGGACGGTAAAAAGCTGGCTGTCCCGGGGCCGGGAGAAGCTGGCGGTGGAACTGAAAGGAGATGACTGACCCATGATGGAGCGCTATAGACGAGCCAACGAGGTTCTCCACCCCACCCGGTCTGCCATGGAGCGGGCGATAACGGGGGAGAGGCCCCGCCGGAAGAAAAAGCCCCTGAAAGCCCTGATCCCGGCGGGTGTGGCAGGTGTGGCGGCCATTGCCCTGTTAGTCACTGGGATTCCGGGCTTGTCAAGCGGCAGCGGGCCGCTGGGGGGCAGCGCCTACGCCATTGCCCTGCCGGAGTATCCTGATCTGCCCCAATACCCCACCGAGCCGCTGGGAGGCGATGAGGCCGCCTGGGAGCGGTTCAATCAGGACTTTGATCTCTATTGGAACGCCTGGCGGGATTATCAAGAGGAGGTTCCTGCACTGAGAGATACCCCCGCGCTTATGGAGGCGCTGGAGGACTTTACCGAACAGAGCACCACTCTGGCGTTGGCAGGGGAGGATAACCGGGTATATTCCCCCATATCCCTGTGGTTTGCCTTGGCCATGCTTGCAGAAACCACCGGTGGAGATACCCGGCAGCAGGTACTGGATGTTTTGGGGGCCTTTGACACGGAGCAGCTGCAAGAGTGGGCGGACATTTTGTGGCACACCCTCTATCTGGATGACGGTACTGCCACGTCCCTGCTGGGTACCTCTATCTGGCTCAATGAAGACATAGGATTCCACCAGGATACCCTGAATATTCTGGCCAAGCACTACTATACCGGCTCCTACCAGGTGCCCATGGGCACCGACAAGGCGGACAACGCGCTCAGTGCCTGGGTATCGGAACAGACCAAAGGACTGATCGGCTCTGACGGCAAGGTGCTGGAGACCAACACTGACACCCTGGCGGTACTGGCCTCTACGCTCTATTACCAGGCGGGATGGAGGAATGAGTTTCATCCATCCAACACGAAAGAAGACGTTTTCACCGCCGCTGACGGCACCGAAACCAGGGTAGATTTCATGCACATGACCCAGGATGCGACCTTTCTGCGGCAGGACGGCTATCAGGCCGCTTCCCTGAGTACCACCTTTGGACAAATGATCTTTGTACTGCCCGACGAGGGTATCAGCCCTGCCGGTCTGCTGGCCGATCCGGAGTTTTTGAAGGAGACCACCGATTTTGAGGATGGCATTTATGGTGAGGTCCAGTGGTCGGTGCCCAAGTTTGACGTCAGCTCCGACCTGGACCTGAAAACCACCCTGGAGGGACTGGGCATCACCGATGTATTCCACCCGGAGGTCTCTGATTTCTCCCCTCTGACAGATTTGGAGCCGGTGTGGCTGGACCAGGCCAAACAGATCGCCCGGGTAAAGGTAAACGAGGAAGGGGTAGAGGCTGCCGCCGTCACGCTATTGGCGGACAGTGGAGCATCCGCCCCACCGGAGGACCCCAAGGTCTGTATCATGGATCTGGACCGGCCCTTCCTCTTCCTGATCCAGGCTGAGGGCGTCACCCTCTTTGTGGGTGTGGTGGAACAAGTATAGGATACAGCAACAAAACGGTCCCCACGGCACATTGCCGTGGGGACCGTTTTGTTGAGAGTTACACCAGCGGCGCCAATACCCGCAGGATGGAGCGGAACAGCCGCCGGGGCCAGGACCGCTCCAGACATTGCTCCAGCGTGATCTCACGGCACTGGAGCTGGGTAGCCAGAAAATCGGCCTTGACGTCCAGAAGGGTAAAGTCCCGGTAGAGAAGTACCGCGTCCTCAAAATGGAGGAACATACTCCGGTAATCCATATTGATAGTGCCCACCACCCCATAGAGATCATCCGCCACCACATTTTTGGCGTGGACAAAGCCGGGGGTATATTCCAAAATGGTGACCCCCGCCTCCAGCAAAGGTTGATAGTGGGAGCGGGTCAGCTCAAACACCAGCTTCTTGTCGGGAATGTGGGGCGTCATGATGCGCACATCCACCCCCGACTTGGCGGCGTTGCACAAAGCGGTGTTGACGCTGTCGCTGACAATGAGATAGGGCGTCATGATATAGATATACCGCTTGGCCTTGGAGATCAGGTTCAGGTATACCGTCTCGCCCACCGGTTCATTGTCCAGAGGATTATCTGCATAGGGCTGGACAAAACAGTCTTTCCCCAGAGTGGACTCAGGTGGTAGGGCAGCAGGCCGGAGAGCGTCGTAATCCACCTTCACCTCCCGGATATACTCCCACATGGTGAGAAACATCACCGTCATGCTCCAGGCCGCCTCGCCCTTCACCAGAATGGCGCTGTCCTTCCAGTGGCCGAAGCGGGGCTTTTGGTTGATATACTCATCGGCCAGGTTGATGCCGCCGGTAAAGGCGGTGTGGCCGTCGATGATGCACAGTTTCCGGTGGTCCCGGTTGTTCATGCGGATGGAGATCACCGGCTTGAAGCGGTTGAAGAAGCAGCAGGGGATACCAGTCTCCTCCTCAAATTTGACCGCGTAATTGGCGGGCAGAGTGCCCAGGGAGCCTACGTCGTCATAGATCACCCGCACATCCACCCCGGCGGCGTGCTTTTCCTTCAAAACAGCCACAATGCTGTCCCAGAACACGCCGGGAGCCAGGATGAAGTATTCCAGGAAGATATACCGCTTGGCCTTTTTAAGCTCCTCCAGCATGGCGGGGAAGGCGTCGTCCCCCAGCGGGAAGTACCGGGTCCAGGTGTTGGTGTATACCGGGCAGCGGGCATATCGCTCCAGGTAACGGGCCTGATTTACCGCGTCCCGGCCCAAAACGGACAGAGTTTGGGCTTTGTAGTCCCGCTCCAGCTGTTCCAGCATGGTGCGGTCCATGCCCTGCATCTTCCGGCGCATCCGGGCGGACAGCTTGTTGCCCCCGCACAGCAGATACACCAGCCAGCCGAACATGGGGAAGAGGAGGATGGGAATGATCCAGGCGATCTTATATCCCGGGTCGGTCTGCCGCCGGACAATGACCAGCACCGCCAGCAGGGACAGGACCACACAGGCCCAGTACACATAGACATAATAGTTGGAGGCCCACACCATGGGTATCAGCAGCACTACGGCCTGCAGCAGAATCAGCAGGGCCACGATCACCGAGCGCTGAAAGAGGAAGGAAGATAGCTTTTTGATGTTCACAGGGTTACTCCTTGCCGCGGAAGGGTTACTTCACCACCACATTTTCCGGTCCCAGCAGTTCCCGCAGCTCGTCGGCCAGGGCCGGATGGATCACACAGGGGGTGGACAGACGTTTTCCCGTGTCGTCGCACTTGACGACCAGCTGCTCCGTGCCGGGGAACATGGTAAGAATCAGCCGGATCTTGCGCCAGCGGGGGTCCTCCAGCCCGGGAATACGGATGTAGAGCCGTCTGGGCTTGATCTGGGGCGGAGGCGTCTCAGGTCCACCCCCCTCCCGCAGGTGGTCCAGGGGACGCACCCGGTCGCACATGAGCTGGGGAGCCTTTTCATCCCGCACCGAGATACGCCCCTCAGCCAGCAGGGGCATATTTTCCTTGAGATAGGGACCGCACTCTCCCAGAGCCCGGGAGAACACCAGCATCTCCATGGAGCCGGTGTCATCCTCTAAAGTGACGTAGGCCATTAGGGTGTTGTTCCGGGTGGTGCGGGTGCGGGAGGCCGACACCACTCCGGCGATGGTGATCCGCTGCTCGTCCCGGTAGGTAGTAGGACCGCCCTCCTGGTCAAAGTCGGAGAGGATGGCCCCGATCGGGGCGGCTTTCAGAGTCTTGACCAGCTCCCGGTACTCGTCCATGGGGTGGCCGGTGAGGTAGAGACCGGTCGTCTCCTTCTCCATGGTCATCAGCTCCCGGCGGGAAAACTCCGGGATGTTTTTCAGCACCAGCTGGGGAGAGCTCTGAGGCTCATCCCCACCGCCGCCGAACAGGTCAAACTGACCCTCCAGATTTTTGCGCTTATTCTGGGCGATGGCATCCACCAGAGACTCATAGGCGTCCAGCAGCTGAGAGCGGAAGACCCCCATACTGTCAAAGGCGCCGCACTTGATGAGACTTTCCAGCACCCGCTTGTTCAAATCCGCGTCGAACATCCGCTGGCAGAAGTCAGGGAAATTTGTAAAGGGTCCTGCCTTTTCACGTTCTGACAGCACAGCGTTGATGAAGCCGCGGCCCACACCCTTTAATGCTACCAGACCAAAACGCAGGTGGTCCCCGGCCACAGTGAAGTCAGCTCCCGACTCGTTGATATCAGGGGGGAGAAGGGTAATACCGCAGTCCTTACACTCGGCGATGTACTCCGCCACCTTTTCACTGGAGTCCAGCACCGAGGTGAGGAGGGCAGCCATGTACTCCTTGGTATAGTGGCACTTGAACCAGGCGGTGTGGTAGGCCACGATGGCATAGCTTACCGCGTGGGCCTTGTTGAAGGCATACTGGGCAAAGGCTTCGATCTCGTCGTAAATATCCTCGGCGGTCTGTTGGGGGATGCCGTTGGCGGTACACCCGGCAATATTCCGCTCCGGGTCGCCGTGGACAAAGGTATGCCGCTCCTTTTCGATCTGGGCTTTTTTCTTTTTGGAGATGGCCCGGCGCACCATGTCGGCCTGGCCCATGGTGTATCCCGCCAGCCGGCGGAAGATCTCGATGACCTGCTCCTGATAGACGATACAGCCATAGGTCACCGACAGAATGGGCTCCAGGGCAGGGTGCTTGTACTTTACCTTGTCCGGATTGTGCTTGCAGGCGATGAATCGGGGGATGGAGTCCATGGGGCCGGGGCGGTAGAGGGCGATGATAGCGGTGATGTCCTCGATGTTGTGGGGCTTCAGGCCCACGCACACCCCGGTCATGCCGGTGGATTCCATCTGGAACACGCCGGAGGTTTTGCCGTCGGACAGCATCTGGAACACGGCCGGGTCGTTGTCGGGAATGTCCGCCAGAGAGAACCCGGGCTGTTTCTGAGCCACCAGCTTGACGGTATCGTCCAGAATGGTCAGGTTGCGCAGCCCCAGAAAATCCATTTTGAGAAGGCCCAGTTCTTCCAGCGTGGTCATAACGTACTGCGTGACCACCGACTCGTCGTTTTTTGCCAAAGGTACATAGTCCACCACCGGGCGCCGGGTAATGACCACTCCGGCGGCATGAGTGGAGGCGTGGCGGGGCATCCCTTCGATGGCCTTGGCGGTGTCGATGAGGGATTTGATCCGCTCGTCCCCTTCGTAGGCCTCCCGCAGGGGCTTGGACAGCTTGAGGGCCTCGTCCAGGGTGATGTGAAGGGCGCCGGGGCCGCTGGGCACCTGTTTGGCCACCGTGTCCACATCGGCGTAGGGGATATTCAGGGCCCGGCCCACGTCCCGGATGGCCCCCCGGGCGGCCATGGTGCCGAAGGTGACGATTTGGGCCACATGGTCTTCGCCGTACTTGCGCTGAACATACTCAATGACCTCCTGCCGGCGGCGGATACAGAAGTCAATGTCGATATCGGGCATGGTGACTCGCTCGGGGTTGAGAAAGCGCTCGAAGTAAAGGGAGTATTTCATGGGGTCCACGTCGGTGATGTCCATACAGTAGGCCACCATGGAGCCTGCCGCCGAGCCCCGGCCGGGGCCCACCGGGATGCCCTGGCTTTTAGCATACCCAATAAAGTCGGAGACAATCAGAAAATAGTCCACAAACCCCATCTGACGGATGACCCCCATCTCGTAGGTCAGCCGGTCCCGGTAGCCCTCCGGGTCATCGGGATAGCGGCGAGCGTAGCCCCGCTGACACAGCTCTTCAAAGTAGGCGTCTCCGTCGGTATACCCATCAGGCAGTTTGAATTCCGGCAGGTGATAGGTGCCGAACTGGAAGTCCATATTGCACAGCTCGGCGATCTTCAGGGTGTTTTCCACCGCCTCCGGGTAGTCGGGAAAGAGAGCGGCCATCTCCTCGGTGGATTTGACGTACAGCTCACTGGTCTCCATTTTCAGACGGTTGGGGTCGTCCACCGTCTTGCCCATCTGGATGCACATCAGGGTATCCTGCATCCGGGCGTCCTCCCGGCGCAGGTAGTGGGCGTCGTTGGTGACCACCAGGGGGATACCAGTCTCCTGGTGGAGGCGGATCAGGCCCTGATTGATGGCCGGGTCGTTGGGCAGGTTGTGGTCCTGGAGCTCCAGATAATAGCCATCCTCCCCAAAGAGCTCTCGCATCTCCAGAGCGGCGGCTTTGGCTCCGGCATAGTCGCCTGCCAGGATGCGCCGGGGTACCTCGCCGGACTGGCAGGCCGACAGGGCGATAAGCCCCCCAGCGTGTTGCCGCAGTAACTCCTTATCAATGCGGGGCCTGATGTAAAAGCCTTCGGTGAAGGCATAGGAGTCCAGATAGCACAGATTGCGGTAGCCCTCTTCATTGCGGCACAGGAGGATCAGGTGATACATGGCGGCGTCCAGCTCGTGGACCCGATCGGTGCGGCTCCGGGGGGCCACATATACCTCACAGCCAATGATGGGCTTGATCCCCTCCGCTTTGCAGGCCTTGTAGAAGTCCACCACGCCGTACATCACCCCGTGGTCGGTGATGGCCACGGCGGGCTGGCCCAGCTCCTTTACCCGCTTGACCAGCAGGGGGATGCGGCAGGCGCCGTCCAGCAGGGAAAACTCGGTATGGACATGCAGGTGGACAAAGGACATGGATATACCTCCTATTGTGGGGTGGTGCGGTCTGTCAGCAGATGGTGATGTCCGAGCGGCACTTGGGGCAGGTGACTTCTCCCTCCAGCTTGACCTTCAGGGCCTCCTGAAGAATAAACTTGCGGCAATGAGGGCAGCGGAGCTTGCCCTGGGCCAGGATGCAGATGACCACGCCATCCACCAGGGCCAGCGCGAACAGGGGACTGAGGCGGAACACAAAGCTGCACAGGATCAGCAGCACAAAAGCGATCATACAGCCCCAGAAGATGTTTTTCCAGGTTTGAGTCAAGGTAATCATAACCAGTTTCTCCTCTCTGGCCCAATCAGGAACGGGCCAGTTCCATCAGCTTGCGCAGCCGGTGGTTGAAGGCGGATTTACTGACAGGCGGATCGCACAACTCTGCCAGTTGGGACAGGGTGAGCTCCGGATGGGCCATCCGCAGGTCTACCGCTTCCTTCAGCTTGGCGGGCAGCTCCTCCAGCATTCCACGGGCCTCCAGCTTATAGATGGCCTCGATCTGTCCCTGCGCGGCGTCCACTGCCTTATCCAGATTGGCGGCGTCGCAGTTGACCCGGCGGTTGACGCTGCCCCGCAGGTCCTTTTCCGCCTTGGCGTTCATCAGCGCCATAGCGGCCAGTGGGGCCCCCATGGCGGTGAGCACATCCTCAATGGCGTTGCTCTGCTTGAAATAGGTGATGGCGTTGGCCTTGCGGCGGCTGGCCTTGGGGGAGAAGCCCATCTCCAGCAGCAGAGCGTATAACTCCCGGCTGACCGACAGGTGGGAGGTGGCCAGCTCCAGATGATAGCGCTTGGCCGGGTCGGTGACCGAGCCTCCCGCCAGAAAGGCCCCCCGCAGGAAGGCGGTACGGCAGTGATCTTCCTCCAGCACGGCAAAGTTGATGTGGTGGACCAGGGCCTCCGCCGGATCATGGCCGAAAACCGACCACAAGGCGGACAGCTTGTCCGGGTGGGTGATGGAAAAGACGCGCTTGCCCGCCCCTGGGTTGGGCAGGCGGTCAAAGCGCGCCTGAAAGGCTTTTTGAAAGAGCTGAGGCAGCCGGTCGGCAAATTCCGGGGATTCGGTGGTGATACGCACCTCAGCAGGGGTGGACAGGGAACAGTAGAGCAGCACGCCGTAGGCCTCCGCCTGGGCGCAGCACTTGCGGTTGAGGGGGGCGCGGCACAGCTCGGCCTTCACCTGGGTGGAAAAGGACATGAAGCTGCCCTCCTTACAGGACCCGGGTGGAGGCCCGTTCCTGATACAGGTCCATCACAGCGGCGGATAGCCGGGCGAAGGAGTGGCGGGCGTAATCCAGGGTCTCGGAGGCCAGGGGCCGGGTAACCAGCTCCACCCCCAGGGCTTCAATCGCCTCTTTATCCACCACAATGGGGGCGGCGTCCTCCTCCCGGTACCGCTCCAACAGGCCGGGCCGCACTGGGGCGGAGTTGCACAGGCAGATGTCGATCAGACAGGGGCCGGAGTGGCGCAGCAGGGCCTTCACATGGTCGGAGGCGGTCATGCCCTCGGTCTCGCCGTCCTGGGTCATGATATTACAGATGTAGATCTTTATGGCCTTGGAGGCGCACACCGCCTCCGAGATGCCGTCCACCAGCAGGTTGGGAATGACGCTGGTATACAGGCTGCCGGGGCCCAGCAGGATCAGATCGGCCTGTCCGATGGCCTCAATGGCCTGAGGCAGGGCCTGGGGGTGTTCAGGCAGCAGACGTACGCTCTCAATCCGGCAGTCCTGGGCCTTTTTGAAGTCGCTGATCTTGGACTCTCCCTGGACTTTGGTGCCATTTTCAAAGGTGGCCTCCAGTACCACGTCGGCGTTGGTCACCGGTAATACCCGTCCTGTAATGGCTAGGACCTGGCTCATTTTGGACACCGCCTCGTCAAAGGAGCCGGAAATGCCGTTGAGGGCGGCCAGGATCAGATTGCCGAAGGACTGGCCGGTGAGATTGCCAGAGCCCTGGGGAAAGCGGTAGGTCAAAAGCTGCTGCATCACCGGCTCGGCGTTGGCCAGGGCCTCCATACAGTGGCGGATATCCCCCGGAGGGGGCATCCCCAGATCCTGCCGCAGCATCCCGGAGCCGCCGCCGTCATCGGCCACAGTGACGATGGCGGTCAGATTTTTGGTGTGGTTCTTCAGACCCCGCAGCATGGTGGACAGGCCGGTGCCGCCGCCAATGGCGACGATCTTGGGGCCCTGGGCCCAGCGGCGCTCATAAAAGGATTGATACACGGCGGCTCCTCCTTTATGCTCGGGTCATATCCCGGTGGTTTTCGGTGGCTTGATAGCCCTTTTGCTTGATAAACTCGGCCAGAGCGTGGGTGATGGCCACAGAGCGGTGCTGTCCGCCGGTACAGCCCACGGCAATGACCAGCGCGGCCTTACCCTCCGCCACATAGAGGGGGAGGAGAAAGCCGATGAGATTTTCCAGATAGGTCATGAAGTCAGTGGTCTGTCGGTAGCCGAATACGAAATCATACACCCCGTCGTCCAGGCCGGTCTGATGGCGCAGCTCTGCGATATAGTAAGGGTTGGGCAGAAAGCGCACGTCAAATACCAGGTCGGCCTCAATGGGGATGCCGTACTTAAACCCGAAGGAGATCACACTGACGCTCATCTCCGGGGTGTCCCCGCCGTGACCGAAGAGCCGCAGTACCTCCCCACGCAGCTTGGCGGTGGAGAGAGCGGAGGTGTCAATGATGTATTCCGCCCGCTGCCGGACCGGGGTCAGGACGGTGCGCTCCAGCCGAACCGCCTCGTCCAAAGAGTGGGCCGAGCCGGCCAGAGGATGGCCCCGGCGGGTCTCTTTATAGCGTTTGATGATGGTCTCCACACTGGCCTCTACAAAGAGGATCTTGTAGGCGCATCCCATGTCTTTCAGGGCATCCAGGGCGGAGAACAGTCCGTCAAAGGTCTGGCCGCCCCGGATATCGGTGACCAGGGCCACTTGATCATACCGGGCGGGATTGGCCATGCATAGCTCGGCAAATTTGGGGATCAGCGGGGCGGGCATGTTGTCCACCACATAAAATCCAATGTCCTCCAGAAAGGAGGCAGCCTTACTCTTTCCGGCACCGGACAGGCCGGAAATAATGATAAAATCCATGGGAACTCACCTCAAAAACCCAAAAACTTGACTTCCGGTTCCAGAGCCACGCCGGTCTCCCGGAGGACGGTGCTCTGAACCAGCTCCATGAGCCGGCGCACATCGTCGGCGGTAGCGCCACCCCGATTGACCACGAAGCCGGCGTGTTTTTCCGATACCTGGGCGCCGCCTACCCCAACGCCTTTCAGGCCGCACTCCTCAATCAGGGCGGCGGCAAAATATCCCTCGGGCCGTTTAAATGTGCTGCCCGCGCTGGGCAGCTCCAGGGGCTGCTTGGAGCGGCGCTTCTGGGCCAGCTCATCCATTTTTATCTTGATGATGGAGGGAACACCCTGGGCCAGTTCAAACTCGGCCTCCAGAATGAGATACTCTGGGTGGTCGGTAAACAGGCTGTGCCGGTAGGTAAGGGCGCACTCCTCCACAGGCAGGGTGACCACCTCACCGGTCTCATTGAGGAAGGTGACGGAAGTCAGTACCTGGACCAGCTCGCCGCCGTAGGCCCCGGCGTTCATGGTGACGCCGCCGCCCAGCGTGCCGGGGATACCGTGGGCAAACTCCAGACCGGTGAGGCCCCGGCCCCAGGCCGCCATGGCCAGCCGGGCCAGAGGGATGCCGCTCTCCGCCCGCAGGCGGTGGCATACCTCCCGTACATCATCAAGACCGGTGGTTTTCAGGACGAAGCCTCCATATCCCTTGTCGGATACCAGCAGATCGCTGCCGTTGCCCAGGAAGAAGGGCGTGATGTCCAATTCTCTGGCCGCTCGGACCGCAGCCATGGCCTCCTTCCGGCTTCTGGGCAGGGCCATCAGCCGGGCGGGGCCGCCGATGCGGAAGGTGGTGTGGGCCGCCATGGGCTCCTGTTCCCGCAGCTCCAGCTGGGGGATGCGGCGGTTCAGTTCTTGTATCAGTACAGTCAATTGGTCCATAGGGGCCTCCTTGCCATAAACTTGCATCGTATCAGAGAGTATTATACCAAAAAGCGGAGCGGAATAGAAGCGCCTGTTACCCCAGACCGAAGGCCTCGAACTGTGCTTTGCTGCCCCGAAAGACGTTCAGGTCAATGAGGGGCTGGGCGCCATGATAGCCCTCCAGCCGGGCGGAGTGGGAGTACTGCCAGAAGTCCCATTGGGGCAGCAGGGGAAACAGGGTGGGGCTGGAGCACCATACGGGATAGCTGTCATACTTGCCCCCGGCCAGATAGTTATAGTAGGAGCGGTAGGTGACATACAGGATGGGCTTTGCCCCATAATGCGCCTCCAGCCGTTCCAGCAGGGGGTCCAGAATGGCCTGGACGTGCTCCTTGTCCGGCGGGGTCTCCAGATACTCCCCATAAAACTCAATGTCCACCACCGGCGGCAGGGCGCCTTCGGTCACTGGGACCATGGAAATGAAGTTGTCTGCCTGGGTCTCACCGGGGCTGTCGTAGCTGAGAAAGTGATAGGCGCCGGTGCGCACACCCGCCTCCGCCGCTCCGGCCCAGTTGGCGGAAAACTGTTTGTCCTGAAGCAAGGAGCCCTCGGTGGCCTTGATAAAGGCAAAGTCCACGCCCTGCTCAGCCAGAGCCGACCAGTCCACAGTCCCCTGGTAGGAGGACACATCCACCCCAAAGATCTCCCACTGCTCCGGGTTGGACTCGTGGGAATACAGGATCAGGCCCCGCCAGCGCAGCAGCCAGAAGCCCAGAAGGGCAGCCGCCGCCAGGACCAGCAGAATCAGCAGAAGCCGCCGCAGAATACGGAAAAACCGTCTCAAAAGGCATCACCATCAGATTGGGATTCAATTGTTACTATCATACCCGTATATGGGACAAAAGGCAAGAAAAAACAAAGGGGATACCGCCGCGGCGGTATCCCCTTTGGGAGATTCAGGCCTTTTTGACAGAGAGCAGCAGCCCCAGCAGAATACCGGCCGCGGCGGGGAGCACCCAACCCAGCCCCATGGAGGCCAGAGGAACCCCTTTCAGGAAGGTAAGGGGAAGGCCGGCGTCCTTCAGGGCGTAGAGCAGGCTGGCTACGCCGGTAAACAGAATGGCTACCGGATAGACCATCCGCCGCCCCTCCAGCCAGCGCTGGAAGAAGGACAAGGCAATGAGCACGATGGCCATGGGGTAGAGCACCCCCAGCACCGGGGCGGACACCGAGATGATCTGGGCCAGACCGGCGTTGGAGATCACCATGCTCACCAGAGCGAAGAGTACCGCCCAGCCACGGTAGCTCAGCTTGGGAAAGAGGGTGTGGAAGAACTCCCCACAGGAGCTGATAAGCCCCACACATACGTTGAAGCAGGCGATGATGAAGATGACCGCCAACAGGGCGTTGCCCATAGGTCCAAACAGCAGCCCCACCACATTGGTGAGGGCGGCGGCGCCGTCGGTGGGATTGGGAACCGCACCGCCCGACAGAGCACCGATGTGGGCCAGCATGGCGTAGATAATGAGCAGCATCACCCCGGCGATGATGCCGGAGCGGATGGTGCCTTTGACCACAGCCTGGTCCTCCTCCACACCTCTGGCCCGGATGTTGACGGCGATGACGATGCCGAAGGCCAGCGCTGCAATGGTGTCCATGGTCTGGTAGCCCTCCAGAAAGCCCTTTACCACAGGATGGGTCACATAGTCCCCGGTGGCGGCCCCATAGCCGGACAGGGGATTAACCAGACAACCGGCAAAGGTGACCACAATGAGAGCCACCAGAATGGGGCAGAGGATCTTGCCCAGCCGGTCGGTGAGCTTTTCCGGCCGCAGAGCCATCACCAGAGCCGCCGCAAAAAATACCAGGGAATAGACCAGCCGGAAGAGGGAGAGGGGGGCGTCTGGTCCGGCAAAGGGGGGCACAGACATCTCAAAGGAGGTAGTGGCGGTGCGGGGAATGGCCAGACAGGGGCCAATAGCCAGATAGGTGACGATGGTGAAGGCCTTGGAGAAGAGCGGGTGGACCCGGCTGCACAGCTGGTCCAGGCCCCCGGACCGTGCCGCCGCCACCACACCCAATACTGGAAGGCCCACGGCGCTGATGGCAAGGCCCAGAAAGGCGGGCCAGGTGGCGGTTCCCGCCTGGGAAGCGATGCCCGGAGGGAAGATTAGGTTGCCCGCGCCAAAAAACATGGAGAACAGGGTCAGGCCCACCAGAAGCAGGCTCTTGCCTTTCAGACGCATATACGATCCTCTCTCTTTCCGGGGCGGCAAAGCCGCCGCCCGCTCAGGGATGTAAAAACAGCGGCATACCACTGGTATGCCGCTGTTTTCTTACGCAATGTACCAATTAGCCCTGGGAAATAGCACCCGTGGGGCAGGTATCGGCACAAGTACCGCAGTCGATGCAGGAACCGGCATCGATTACGTAGTGGTCATCGCCCTGAGCGATCGCGCCAACGGGGCAAGCGCCCTCACAAGCGCCACAGCTCACGCAAGCGTCGCTGATGACATAGGCCATTGGATCCACCTCCAAACTTCAAAGCTAACGCTATTGTATCATAACTTTTCAAAATTGCAATGCTAAAATGTGCGTGCAATGGGTATATTTTTTTCTGGCGGGAAAAATGATAATTGCGATGCATAGCCGGAAGGGAGCGATCCAATGGACAAAGCGTCGACATTCCGCATGGAGGCGGCGGGGGATCTGACCCCGGAGCTGAATGGAGCCCCCCGCAGCGGGGCCCATCCGCACAGAACAAAGGAAAAGGGGCGTGGCACAGGGTATGAAGCCCGTCAAGAAAAAGCGCAGGTTCTTCCCATGGATGAGGAGCCGGCGAGGCGAGAGCATGAATGAGACTCAATTCACCCAGCGGGCCCAGGCCGCCCTGCGGCTGGCCCAGGAGAGCGCGGCGGAGCTGGGGCATGGCTACGTGGGCAGCGAACACCTTCTGCTGGGGCTGGCCAAAGAGGGGAGAGGGGTGGCGTCCAAGGTGCTCCAGGCCGCCGGGCTGGAACCGGAGGGGCTGAAGAAAACGATATCCCAGCTGGTGGGGGTAGGCACGCCGGGGACAGCCCCCTCTCAGGGGCTTACCCCCCGTTGTAAAAAGATTATTGAACTCTCCCTCAATGAAGCGGTACGCCTGGGCCACCAATATGTGGGCACCGAGCACCTGCTGCTTGGCATTCTGAAAGAGGGAGACGGAGTGGCGGTGCGGGTGCTGGATGCCGCCGGGGTGGAGCCCCGCCGCCTGCGGGGGGATGTGGCCGCCGCCATGGGGGGAGAGGTTCCGCCGTCTCCCTTTCGGGGAAGCGGAAAGCCCCGCACCGAGCGGGATTATCCGGGGGAGTCTAAGCTGCTGGAGCAGTTTGCCCGGGATCTGACCCGGATGGCCGCCGGGGGCCTTCTGGACCCGGTGATCGGCCGGGACAGAGAGATCCGCCGGGTGATCCAGATCCTGTCCCGGCGGCAGAAGAACAACCCTGCCCTCATTGGGGAGCCTGGTGTGGGTAA
The DNA here is from genome assembly GCF_944385615.1 of uncultured Flavonifractor sp. Lineage (GTDB taxonomy): Bacteria > Bacillota > Clostridia > Oscillospirales > Oscillospiraceae > Flavonifractor. The sequence goes on from NZ_CALWXV010000003.1 coordinate 79,558, forward strand.
GACGGCGGTGGCCGAGGGATTGGCCCGGATGATGGCTGCCGGAGCGGTGCCGGAGGAGCTGCGGCGCAAGCGGCTCATTTCCCTGGATCTGTCCGCCATGGTGGCAGGTACCAAATACCGGGGTGAGTTTGAGGAGCGGGTAAAAAATATCCTGTCTGAGGTGCGCCGAGTGGGGGATGTGATCCTCTTTATCGACGAGCTCCATACCATTGTGGGGGCTGGTTCGGCGGAGGGGGCCATTGATGCGGCCAATATCATCAAGCCTGCCCTGGGCCGGGGGGAGCTCCAGGTGATCGGAGCCACCACCACTGAGGAGTACCGCAAGTATATCGAGAAGGACGCCGCTCTGGAGCGGCGGTTCCAGCCGGTGCTGGTGGGAGAACCTGACCAAAAGACCGCCCAGGCCATTCTCTTCGGGCTGCGGGACCGGTATGAGGCCCACCACCGCATTACCATCCGGGACGAGGCCATTACCGCCGCCGTGGCCCTGTCCAGCCGGTATATTGGGGACCGCCGACTGCCCGACAAGGCTATCGACCTGATGGACGAGGCGGCCGCCCGGGTGCGGCTGGACCGGCTGGCGGCGCCCCCCGACCTGCGGGCGCTGGAGGACAAGGTGGCTCGGGCCAGAGGAGAGAAAGAAGAGGCCATCCGCAGCCAGGACTTTGAAAAGGCCGCCATGCTGCGGGACGCGGAGGAGGACTTCCGGCGGGAACTGGACCAGCAAAAGGCCCTGTGGCAGGCGGGACAGAACACCGGGGGAGTCACCGCCGAGGACGTGGCGGCGGTGGTATCCGGTTGGACGGGAATCCCCGTTACCACCCTCACGCAGGCCGAAAGCGACCGGCTGCTCCAGTTGGAGCAGGAGCTCCACCGCCGGGTGGTGGGCCAGGAGAAGGCGGTAAAAGCAGTGGCCCGGGCGGTGCGCCGGGGACGGGTAGGGCTGAAGGAGCCCGAACGGCCCACAGGCTGTTTCCTCTTCTTGGGCCCTACCGGCGTAGGCAAGACTGAACTGAGCCGGGCCCTGGCCCTGTCCCTCTTTGGAAGTGAGGAAGCCCTGTTCCGCTTTGATATGTCGGAGTATATGGAAAAGCACGCCGTCTCCCGGCTGATTGGCTCGCCCCCGGGCTATGTGGGCCATGAGGAGGGTGGACAGCTCACCGAAAAGGTGCGGCGGCGGCCCTACTGTGTGGTGCTTTTCGACGAGATCGAAAAGGCCCACCCCGATGTGTGGGGGATTTTGCTCCAGATCATGGAGGATGGAGTGGTCACCGACGCCCAGGGCCGAAAGGCCGACTTCCGCAACGCGGTGGTGGTGCTCACCTCCAACGTGGGAGCGTCCAAGATCACCGCCAAGGGCAGTCGTCTGGGCTTTTCCGCAATAGAGCACAGGGACGGGGAGACCCGCTCCCCGGAGGAGCTGCGGACCGCGGTGATGGAGGATCTGAAAAAGGTGTTCCGGCCGGAATTTCTCAACCGTCTGGACGAGACCATCGTCTTTACCCAACTGGGCCGGAGCGAGATCAAGGCGATTGCCCGGCGGATGCTCTCCCGTGTTGGGGAGCGGCTGGATGCCCTTGGGGTAAAGCTGGCCTGGACCGATGGTGCCCTGGATGCTCTGGCGGGGCTGGGCTTTGACCCGGATTATGGGGCCAGGCCCCTGCGCCGTGCCATCCGCACCAAGGTGGAGGACCCTGCGGCGGAGCTGCTGCTGGGCGGCACGGTGCGGGCGGGGGATACCCTTCTGGTGGACCGGGCGGGGGATACCCTGATCCTGAACAAACAAGAACAGAAAAAGGAGAACGAACCATGCGAAAACAGTTGATGATCCCTTTGACCGTGCTGGCCTTGCTGCTGGCCCTGGCCGGCTGCGGCAAAATGGAAAACGAGATGGACAAAGTGGAGAACGAGATGGATCAAACGGAGGAGCTGACAGCCGATCAACGGACGGAGCTCTACCAGACCGCCATCGAAAACGCCAGGGACGAGGAGGAAAACAACGCCTTCACCATCATCACCAGCGTGGATGACGACCTGGGACAGACCACCTTTAACCTGTTGGGGCTGGATAAGGAGGATGTGGAGGCCTGCGCTCTGTCAGCCTCTCTGATGAACGTCAAGGCCTACGGCATCGCTGTTGTCTATCCGGTGGCGGGCCGGGAGGAGGCGGTACGCAACGGCCTCAACGATTTTATTGCAACCCAGAAGGGGAGCTTTCAGCAGTATTTACAGGACCAGTACGAAATCGCCAACAAGGCCAAGCTGGGCACGCTGAAGGACGGAACCATTTTGCTGGTGATGTGTGAGAATCAGGACCAGGTATACGAATCCATCCAGACCACCATTGAGGCCAAGACCTGACCCATGCCCAGGGGGCGCTGTATCTGCTGCAGCGCCCCCTGACGTATTTTCCGGCCTTGCGGATTTTGGATAAAAGCGGTATAATATGCAAGTTCGTACTCAAAGAAGTGGAGGCCTGTTTATGCAAGTGATGCAAGCGAGAGCCAGCGGGATCCTGCTTCCCGTATTCTCCCTGCCGGGGCCTTACGGCATCGGCACGCTGGGCAAGCCGGCCCGGCAGTTTATCGACTTTTTGGCGGAGGGCGGTCAGAAGTTCTGGCAGATTCTCCCTCTTGTCCCGCCGGGCGGAGGAAATTCACCTTATATGTCCGCCTCGTCCTTTGCCGGTAACCCTCTGTTTCTGGATCTGGATGAGCTGGCGGAGGAAGGGCTGCTCACCGGGGAGGAGCTGAATTCCGCCCATCGGGATAATCCGGACCGGGTGGATTATGCTTGGATTCATGAGACCCGTATTCCATTGCTGCGCAAGGCCTTTGAGCGGGGGCGGGAGAAGTATGAGGCCCAGCTGGAGGGGTTTGCGGCAGAGGAGAAGGACTGGCTGCCTGACTACGCTCTGTTTCTGGCTCTGCGGGCCCATTTTGAAGGTAAGGAGCTGGCCGACTGGCCCGATGAGGCCCGGCTGCGTCAACCGGCGGCCATGGCTCAGTACCGGGTTGAGCTGGCGGAGGAGTGTGCCTTCCAGATTTTCCTGCAATATCTCTTCTTCCGCCAGTGGAAAAAAGTCAAGACCTACGCCAATTCCAAGGGTATCTCCATCATTGGGGATCTGCCCATCTATGTCTCCCCGGACAGCGCCGAGGTGTGGGGCAATCCGGAGCTTTTCCAGCTGAAAAAGGATATGCGCCCCTCCTGTGTGGCGGGCGTGCCCCCAGATGCCTTCTCCGATGTGGGCCAGCACTGGGGCAATCCCCTGTACGACTGGAAGTACCACAAAAAGACTGGCTTTGCCTGGTGGAAGCGGCGCTGCACCCACATGGCCAAGCTGTATGACGTGGTGCGCATCGACCATTTCCGGGCCTTCCATACATACTGGTCTATTCCCGAAGGGGCCAAGGACGCCCGGGAGGGTCACTGGGAGAAGGGGCCGGGCAACGCCCTGCTGGATGTGCTGAAAAAGGTGCCCGGTCTGGCTTTGATCGCCGAGGACTTGGGTGACTTGGACGCTGCCGCCCTGGCCTTCATTGCTCAGAGCGGCCTGCCCGGTATGAAGGTGATGGTGTATGCCTTTGATCCGGTGGGGGAGAGCGCTTATCTGCCCCACAATTGCCCCCGGGACGCGGTGATGTATACCGGTACCCACGACACCCCCACCTTTGTCCAGTGGCTCTTTACCGAGGCCAATCCCGCCGAGCGGCAGTACGCCTTTGACTACCTGCGCCTGCGGGAGGAGGAGGGCTACGGCTGGGGAGCAGTGTGCGGAGCCTGGATGTCCCCCTGCCGTCTGGCCATTGCCCCCTTCCAGGATCTGTTGGGGTTGGGTGGAGACGCCCGGGTCAACGCTCCAGGCACCATGGGGGACCAGAATTGGTCCTGGCGGGTGCGGGTAGACGCGCTCAATCCCACTGTGTCCGGCAAACTGGCCAAGATCACCCGGACTTACCGCAGATAAATGGAATCCCGCCCGCCGCAAATGCGGCGGGCGGGGGTTTTATATGGAAACTTATTGGAAGTCCAGGCTGACGCTCCCTGTGCCGGCAGACAGAGATAGTGTGTATTTTCCCTGACCGCCTGTTTCCGTAAAGGTAAAGGGAGGTGTTGTTTCCCCATTCAGCCGGATGTCTCCGACGCCTGCATCCAACTGCCAGGAGTAGTTCGCCTGCTCTCCCATGACCTCCAGCGAAACATCGCCCACACCGGTGGTGAGCTCGGTTTCCCCAACCGGAGCGGATACATCCAGCTCACCCACGCCGTTTTCGGCCTGCAGAAGGCCCTCCACGGCGCAGTCCTGCCAGTCCAGTGAGCCCACGCCCAGGGTAAGCTCCGCCCGGTCCAGAACGGTGCCGGAGGGGACGGTGAGCTCCACCCGGATGTCGGAATCGCTGTGAGAAGGAAGTAGATTGAAGTGGTCTGGGGAACTCCAGATCGAAAGAGTGCCGTCCGTTTGGCTGTAGTTCAGCTGATAGGGCGCGGTGTCCCGAAGGTTCAAGCCCTCATTGACCAGCTGCAGGCGCCAGGAATCGCCCTCTTTTACCTGGATCGCGGCGACTGCCACCTCCAACTTCAGGGTGTCAAAGGGCTCCAGGGTGATATCCTGGATGTCCGGTACCGGACTGACAGAGGGGGAGAGGACACTGTCCAGCGCTGCCTTTGGCGAAGGTATGATAGACCAGCCCTGGCGGGTGACCAACCAAAGCATACCGGCCAGAACGGTTACGCCGGCAAGGATATACAGAAAAAGAGTGCTGTGGTTTCTTTTGGGTGGGGGCGGTGTGGAGACGTAGGGGCGTTCTGCCGCCTCCTTCAGCACCTGCTCGGCCACGGAGGCGGGGGAACCCAGACGCTCTGCCACAGTTTCCTCATCCTCATCAGAGTCGGCGAAATATCCCTCATAGTAGGAGAGTGCGTCCTCCAATTCCTCTGGTGACAGCTTTCCCTCCAGAATGGCCCGCAGCTCCTTTAAAAATTGTGCTTTATTCATCGTGCTGTTCCCCCTTTTTCCCCAACAGGAGTTCCTCGATCTGGCTGCAATAGCGCACCCATTCCTCCTGGTAGCCCGTCAGCAAAGCCCGGCCGGCGGGTGTGATGGCGTAATAGCGCCGGTTGCGGCCCTGAAACGGCTTGTCGTATACGCTCAGACAGCCGCTCTGCTGAAGACGCCTCAAAACGGGATACAAAGTAGATTCAGACAGCTCTACCTGTTCTTTCATGCGTTGGGTCAGCCGGTAGCCGTAGGTATCGCCCTCCGCCAGGACCGCCAGCACACAGGCGTCCAGCAGGGGAGCACCCAATGGAAAGGTCATACCAAGTCCCCCTTTCAGACAAGCGATATTATATGCTATATAATATTGCTTGTCAACAAGGATATCGGGGGAGGGTGGACAACAGATTCTGTTGGTAAAAATACACCTATTTTTTGATGGGAAAATAATATTTTTCGGCATAATTCTTTCCGCCTGCGGAACTTCCTGCATTTTGCCGGTTTTCTCTTGTCAAAAAAATGCTTTTGTTATATTATGATGGATGCGAAATTCTTCATTATAAAGGATATCAGGTGAATCTATGAGTCTGCGGATTGGAATTGACATTGGTTCCACCACGGTCAAGGTGGTGGTACTGGACGAGGCGAACCAGCTGTTGTTCCGCTCCTATGAGCGGCACTACTCCAAGGCCAGAGAGCGTGCGGCCGAGACCCTGCGCTCCATCGAGGAAAAGCTGCGGGGCCAGCAGGTGCGCATCGCCATCACCGGTTCCGCCGGCCTGGGCGTGGCCAAGGCGGCGGACATTGACTTTGTGCAGGAGGTGTACGCCACCGCCGCCGCGGTCAACACCTACATACCGGACACTGACGCGGTGATCGAGCTGGGTGGCGAGGACGCCAAGATCATCTTCTTTGGCGGAGCTCTGGAGGAGCGCATGAACGGCTCCTGCGCCGGTGGCACCGGGGCTTTTATTGACCAGATGGCCACCCTAATGAATGTGTCAGTCAATGAACTGGACGAGCTGAGCTTGAAGCATGAAAAGATTTATCCCATCGCCTCCCGCTGCGGCGTGTTTGCCAAGAGCGATATCCAGCCCATCCTGAATCAGGGCGGGCGGAAGGAGGACGTGGCGGCCTCTATCTTCCAGGCTGTGGTGGACCAGACGGTGGCCGGACTGACCCAGGGCCGGGAGCTGAAGGGCAAGATCGTCTTTTTGGGCGGCCCCCTCCACTTCCTCCAGGGCCTGCGGCAGCGGTTTGTGGAGACGCTGAAGCTGGATGAAGCCCACGCCATCTTCCCGGAGGACGGCGACTGCTTTGCGGGCATCGGCGCTGCCCTGTGTGCCACTGAGCTGGCCGAGCGCTCCTTTGATGAGATCATGGAGCAGCTGGAGAAAAGTGTGGACAATGTGGGTCTGGTGGACACCATGCCCCCGCTTTTCACCGATCAGGCCGACTATGACGCCTTTCTGGAGCGGCACAACGCCATGCGCCCGCCGGAGGTGGATATTCATACCTATAGCGGGGACGCCTGGCTGGGCATTGACGCCGGTTCCACCACCACCAAGATAGCGCTCATCACCGCCGACGGCGGGCTGCTGTATACCTATTACCACTCCAACCTGGGCAACCCGGTGGCCATTGTGCTGGACCAGCTCAGAGAGATTTACGGGCTGTGCGGGGACCGCATTGTTATCAAAGGGGCGGCGGTTACCGGCTACGGTGAAGAGCTCATCAAAAACGCCTTTGCCTGTGACGCCGGTCTGGTGGAGACGGTAGCCCACTACAATGCCGCCCGCCACTTTAACCCCGATGTGGACTTCATCATCGACATCGGCGGGCAGGATATGAAGTGCTTTAAAATCCGCAACGGAGCGGTGGACTCCATCATGCTCAATGAGGCATGCTCCTCCGGCTGCGGTTCCTTTATTGAGACCTTTGCCAAGGCTTTGGGCTACAGCATTGCAGACTTCTCCAAGCTGGGCCTGTTTGCCAAGCACCCGGTGAATCTGGGCTCCCGGTGTACCGTGTTTATGAACTCCAGCGTAAAACAGGCCCAGAAGGACGGGGCCAGCGTGGAGGACATCTCCGCCGGACTGTCCATCTCCATTGTGAAAAACGCGGTGTACAAGGTCATCCGGGCCGCCAACGCCGATGACCTGGGCAAGCACATCGTGGTTCAGGGCGGCACCTTCCACAACGACGCGGTGCTCCGGGCCTTTGAGCTGGAGCTGGGCCGCAATGTGACCCGGCCCACTATCGCCGGTATTATGGGTGCCTTCGGTGCCGCTCTCTACGCCCGGGACCTCCATCTGGAGCAGAGTACCCTGCTGACGGCGGAGGCCCTGAAGTCCTTTACCCACACCGCCCGACCCACCACCTGCAACCTGTGTACCAACCACTGCTCCCTCACCGTCAACACCTTTGACGGCGGGCGGCGGTTTATCTCGGGTAACCGGTGCTCCCGGCCTCTGGGCAAGGAGCGCACCGAAAACCCCGATCTGATGCACTACAAGTATAAGCGGCTCCGGGCCCTTCAGGGCAAGGGGAAGGGCAATGGCATCCGGGGACGGATGGGCATCCCCTTTGGGCTGAATATGTACGAAAACCTGCCCTTCTGGTTTGAGTTCTTCACCCGCCTCAACTTTGAGGTGGTACTGTCCCCTGAGTCCTCCCGCAAGCTCTATTTGAAGGGCCAGCACACTATCCCCTCGGATACGGTGTGCTATCCCGCCAAGCTGCTCCACGGTCATGTGGAGGCTTTGGTGGAGGCGGGGGTGGACGCCATCTGGTATCCCTGCATGTCCTACAACAACGACGAGGGCATTGGCGATAACCATTACAACTGCCCGGTGGTGGCCTACTATCCGGAGCTGCTGGCCGCCAATGTGCCGATCCTCAAGCAGACCAGATTCCTTGACCCCTACGTTGGCCTGTGGAGGCACAAGGATTTTGCCAAGCACATCTCCAAGCTGATGCATGAGCAGTTCAGCATCCCGAAGCGGGAGACGGAAGCGGCTGTCAAAGCGGCCTATGAGGCCTATGATGCCTATGTCCACGACGTACGGGAGACGGGCAAGCGGTATATTGAGTATGCCCGGGCCCACGATATGCCCATTATCGTGGCCTGCGGCCGGCCCTATCACATCGACCCGGAGATCAACCACGGCATCAACGACCTCATTACCTCCTTTGGCTTTGTGCTGGTCACTGAGGACGCTCTCAGCTACCTGGAGGGCTACGCCCCCCGGCGGGTGCTCAATCAGTGGACCTTCCAGTCCCGGATGTACAACGCTGCCCGGTATGTGTGTACCCAGCCCGACATGCAGGTGGTGCAGCTGGTCAGCTTCGGCTGCGGTACCGACGCCATTACCACCGACGAGCTGCGGGATATTCTGGAGCAGGGCGGCAAGCTGTACACCCAGCTAAAAATCGACGACATCAGCAACCTGGGGGCCGTCACCATCCGGGTCCGCTCCCTGATGGCGGCTATGGAGGCCAGAAAGGCGCAGAGCTGAAGACCTGTGGGCCAGCGGGCTCACGTTTGCAAGGAAAGGAACCATCGTTACTATGGCAGAACTGATTTATGACAAGACCGGCCGCCTCCTGTTTACCAAGGAGATGAAGGAGGAGTACACCATCCTCTTTCCCACCATGCTGCCTGTCCACTTTGGCCTGATCGCCCGGATTTTAGAACGGGAAGGCTATAAACTGGAGATGCTCACCACCAACCACCGCAATATCGTGGATGAGGGCCTGAAGTATGTCCACAATGACACCTGTTATCCGGCTCTGCTGGTCATCGGCCAGCTGATCGACGCGGTGAAGAGCGGCAAGTACGATCCCCACAAGGTGGCCCTGCTCATCACCCAAACCGGCGGTGGCTGCCGGGCCTCCAACTACATCCATTTGCTGCGCAAGGCGTTGGTCAAGGCGGGGTTGGAGTTTATCCCGGTGATCTCTCTCAACCTGTCCGGCCTGGAGCAAAATCCCGGCTTCAAGCTGAATCTGGAGATCATCCGCAAGGCCATTTTCGGCCTGATGTACGGCGACATCATTGTCCAGTCCGCCAATCAGGTGCGCCCCTACGAGGTGGAGGACGGTCAGACCGACCGTACCATTGAGGAAGTGGAAAGCCATCTGCTGGAGGAGATGGACAAGGGCAAGGGGCTGTCCTTCAAGAGCATGGTGGAGAACTTTGACCATATTGTAGCCGCATTCAAGGCCATCCCTGTGGCGGGAGAGCCCAAGGTACGGGTTGGCGTGGTGGGGGAGATCTACATCAAATACTCCCCCCTGGGCAATAATAATCTGGAGCAGTTCCTCCTGTCTGAGGGCGCGGAGCCGGTGGTGCCCGGCCTTACCGACTTCATTATCTTCAAGATTTATAACCGGGAAGTGGATGTAGATATCTACGGCGGAAAATGGGCCAAAAAGACGGCCTGCGCCGCCTTCCGCCACTATGTGGAAAAGTGCCAGCGTGCCATGATCGACGCCATGAAGCGGGGCGGCTTCCGGGCTCCCGGTACCTTCCAGGACCTGCGCCGGCTCATCAAGGGCTACCTGGGTGAGGGCAACAAGATGGGGGAGGGGTGGCTCCTTACCGCCGAGATGCTGGAGCTCATCCACTCCGGTACCCCCAACATCGTATGCACCCAGCCCTTCGGCTGCCTGCCCAACCACATCGTGGGCAAGGGTATGATCCGAAAGCTGAAGGATGACTATCCCAACTCCAATATCGTGGCCATTGACTACGACCCTGGCGCCACCAAGATCAATCAGGAGAACCGCATCAAGCTGATGCTGGCCAACGCCCGGGCACTGGCACGGCAGAAAGCAGAGCGTGAGCGCCATCAGGCAGGGGAGACAGTCCATGCCTGAGCTGCGGTTTGTGGACGCCTGTACCGAGGCCCACTTTGCCGCCATGAGCGCCATTCACTGTAGGGGCTGGCGGGCCGCCTATCCTGGCTATGTGCCCGACGACTACCTAAAAGAGGTGGTCACCGAGGAGCGGTGGGTTCCATTTTTTCGGGAAGACTACGCCACCAAAAGGTGCAAAGGATTTTTGCTTTACGAAAATGACCAGCCGGTAGCCTGCTGTAACTACGGTCCCATCCGAAATGGTCCCAGTCCCCGTCAGAGTGAAGAGCTGGTCATTGATTCCTCCCGTTATGAGGGATGGGGAGAAGTGATTTCGCTTTACACTGAGCCAGCCAGAACCGGTTTGGGGTATGGAGGTCTGCTGCTGGAGGAGGCGGTAGGCCGTCTGAAGGCCGCGGGGCATCCAGGCTGTGCCCTGTTTGTACTGCGGGAGAATACCGGGGCAAGGCGATTTTATGGGCGCCATGGCTTTGCCTGGGATGGCACTGTACAGGAGGTTCCCTTTCCCCACAATATGGTGTGCCATGATCTGCGCTATGTGAAAATAGGATAATCGCCCCGCGGGCTGCCACGCCGCTGGGGAACAAAAGATCGGGGCGTGCGTCAGCACGCCCCGATTTCTCATAAGAAGGAAACGGATAGGAGGAATTTTGTTTGGAAGGAAATAAAATGGCGGTAATGCCGGTGCGCCGACTGCTGCTGAATATGTCCTGGCCCATGATGCTGTCTATGCTGATCCAGGCGCTGTATAACATGGTAGATAGCCTGTTTGTGGCCCAGTTGAGCCGGGACGGCTTTGAGGCGCTGGCGCTGGTCTATCCGGTACAGATGCTGATGGTGGCGGTATGTGTGGGTACCGGTGTGGGCTTTAATGCTCTGCTGGCCCGCCGCCTGGGCCAGCGCAGGGAAGAGGAGGCCGATCAAGTGGCCGCCAACGGCTACTTTGTCTATTTTGTATGTTGGCTGGTCTTTTTGGTGTTGGGGGTAGGGTTTGCCCGTCCCTTTCTGACACTATTCTCTGACGTGCCCCAACAAATTGAGTATGGCACACAGTACCTGTCCATTGTGACCGGGTTGTCCATTGGAGTCTGTATGCAGTTTGCGGGGGAGCGCACCCTCCAAGCCACCGGCAACACAGTAGGCCCCATGATTATCCAGGGAGTGGGAGCGGTGGTCAACCTGATCCTGGACCCGCTGTTTATTTTCGGGATCGGTCCCTTCCCCCGGATGGAAGTGGCGGGGGCGGCGCTGGCCACCGTGCTGGGGCAGATCGTGGGTCTGGCAGCCAGCTTCATCATGGTCCACCGCAGCCCGGTGATCCATCTGACCTTCCGGCGATTCCGTCCCAATGGGGAGATCATCCGCACCATGTTCCGGGTGGGCTTTCCCGCCATCTTGATGCAGGCGCTGTCCAGCTTCATGACCGTGGGTATGAACCTGATCCTGCCTCTGTTCACCCCCTTTGGTGTGTTTATTCTGGGGGCCTACTATAAGATCCAGTCTTTTATTTTCATGCCGCTCTACGGCATGAACAACGCTCTGGTGCCCATCATCAGCTTTAACTATGGAGCTAAAAGCAAAGAGCGCATTACAGGTACCATCCACTTTGCTCTGTTTCTGACTGTGGGCATCATGGCGGCAGGAACGCTGATCCTGCTGGTGCTGGCCGGACCCCTGCTGAGCTTGTTTGATGCCTCCGGTCCGCTGCTGGAAGCCGGTACCGCCGCGCTGCGGATCATTGCCCTTTCCTTTGTGTTTGCCGGTGTGTCCATCATCCTGTGCTCGGCGCTCCAGGCGCTGGGCTCTGCCAATGCCAGTCTGCTGATCTCTCTGCTGCGGCAGATCCTCCTGCTGCTCCCCGCCGCCGCAGTACTGGGCGCCCTGAGCGGCGGCCTGGTATGGTTTGCATTTCTGACAGCGGAGGTGCTCTCCTGTGGTGTGGCCCTGCTGCTCTACCGGCGGGTCTACCAGAAGAAAATCAGCATTCTGGATAAAACTTCTTAGCGTTTGTGATTGCCCCAGATCCAGCAAAACGGCCGCCCTTTCGGCGGCCGTTTTGCTGGATTGAAGGGCCCTGGACAATAGCGCTTATTCAGCGCTTGTGTGGCCCTCAGAGCTACTGGAGGAGGCTGTCACGCCGGCCAGAGGATCGCCCACCTCCACATTGGAGGCAACCTCAGAGGGGGAGAGAGGTTCTTCTTGTGGTTCCTCCTCTTCCCAAAGAGATTTGTGCTTTTTGGCTTTGGCGTTCTGGCTCATCAGGGCCATATTTTTAGCGGTCATATACAGCTCATGGCTATACTCTAACAGTTTGTTTTCATCTTTCATTGGCACATGGTCACCCTTAGAGATGCGCCGAAAGATTTCCAGAATCTTAAAAAGCTCCTCAGCGGCCTCCATCATGGCCTCGCCCTGCTGGCGGGCTGCCTCGGCGTTTTGGATGGCGGCATCCACGTTATTGAGGTCGTCCGCCACCTCTTGGGTCTGCTCGTACTCCTTTTCTATCGCGGCCAGCGCCTTGGAGAGTTCCACCCGGTCGTAGCTGGAGCTGACCGCCTGCTCGTCCTTGAGTAGGTCGGTGAGTTCTTTTTTCTTGTGATACAGGTTGTTAAGATGTTCTGACGTAATCCGCCGTGCCTCTCCCAATTTCATGTGGCTACCTCCTTTTTGAAAGATGTTATGGAGTACCTTCTATAGGATAAGTCGACCAAAACCTGAAACAAATTAAGGTTTTATTAAGATTAGGCCAGGGGCCTTTTCTTGACGTTTCGACAGAAAAACAGCGGCATGGAGCGTGGCTCCGTGCCGCTGTTTTATGCTAATCAATCGTTATCGTCACTAAAAAAATCGGTGTCCAGCCGTTTGATCTGGTATACCGCTTCTGTAGACACACCAAGATTATATTCAATCATAAGTTTCGCTAAAGATTCACCATCAACCAGTACCACTTTTGTTGTGTGCTGTTTCTTGGCATATTCACGTGCATCTTTGGTGAATTGTGCAGTGGTGATAAACAATCCCTTATTGGCCCCCTGACCTGCCAGTGCTCCAACAAATTTTTGAATTTCCGGCCTTCCAACGGAAGTTGTCCTATCCCATCGCTTTGCTTGGATATAAATCAGACTGAATCCCAGCTTATCCTCCCGGATAATACCGTCAATCCCTTCATCACCAGTCTGGCCAACAACAAGCCCCGCGTTTTCTATAGAACCGCCATATCCCATATTTTCCAGCAACTGAACGACCATTTTTTCAAAAAAAGCAGGAGTTTGTTTCATGATCTCTGAGAGAAGGTCATCAGCCAGTGCGTGATTAATTTGTTGATAAGCAAGATCAAACGCGTCTTGAGGGGTCTGTCCGTCCAAATTTTCGGCGCTACTCTGTTTCGATTCAGTTGGTGATGTTTCAGCATGAATAAACTGCCGAAATGATTCAAACTGTTTCAAAAATGTATTGTCTAGAACAGGGGGATTAGAATCTAGTACCTGCTTTCCGCGTGCGGTGAGTTGATAGGTTCCTCTAACCGGACGTTCAATCAGTTCTGCCTTTGATAAATAGGAACTTGCCCAAGCAACACGATTATCAAAAAGCCGTTGACGACCACTGGAGAGCAGTATCTGTCGTTCTTCCGGTGTAACATGCAGGCTACTGGCGATGGCATCCTTTATGTCTTTACGTTTATGAGGCTGCATATCAGCCAAACATTCCAGAAGTGCTCGATACATTTCATCGTATTTTGGAATTGCCATACTGTTCACCTGTCCTTATTTTATTGTTTTTGATGCTTTCCATTTTCCCAACAATAAAAAGTGGAGCATCCAGATGGATGCTCCACTTTTTGGGGCAGAGCCCCGTTCTGGCGCAGCGGGAGGGATTCGAACCCTCGTGCGGTTGCCCGCAAACTGATTTCGAGTCAGCCCCGTTATGACCACTTCGATACCGCTGCGTATGCAAAGTTTGTGCCGGCGCAAAAGAACACGACACAGTATTATATAGGATACATTATTTTTGTGCGCTTGTCAATATTGCGGCGCGGCATAAAATGGGATATAATTGATAGCTGATACAGGCATGTCAAAACCGCGTCAACATACGCAAGGGGGAAAACATGGAAGAACTGAAACGACGCATACTCAGTGACGCGATCGTGGGTGAGGGGGACATTATTCATGTCGATATGTTCCTCAACCACTGTATGGATATGGATCTCATGGAGCGGATGGGTGCCGCTTTGGCCAAACGGTATCGGGGAGAGCGGATCACCAAAGTGCTGACCGCTGAGAGTTCCGGCATTGCGCTGGCCTGCTTTACCGCGAAAGCTCTGGATGTACCGGTGATCTACGCCAAGAAGTTTCAGACCGGCTACATCGACCCGGATGTGTATTCCGCAGAGACCCACTCCTTTTCGCTGGATAAATCCTATACCCTGCGGGTATCCAGAAAATACCTGACAGAGGACGACCGGGTGCTGCTGGTGGATGATATTCTTTCCAACGGCCAGACGATGCTCAGTCTGCTGGAGCTGGTATCCAAATCGGGCGGGGAAGTGGTTGGCGTAGGCGTGGCCATTGAAAAGTCCATGCGGGAGGGCGGAAGAGTGCTGCGCCGGATGGGTATCCGGGTAGAGGCGCTGGCCACGGTGGAGGCCATTGAACATGGCCGAATCATGTTAGCATAAGAGGAAGAACACGATGGAAGAACAAAAACACCCGTTGCTTCCCAACGCATTTGCTGAACACAATGGTATCCAATACAGAGTGGTTGGCCCGGAACAGGCGGAAGCGACGCTGGAGGTCGTACCGGACAGCCTCAACCCCTATGGGCTGCTGCACGGAGGTGCCTATTATACCCTGGCCGACTGTGCCTGTGGCTGTGCCTGCCGGTCTGATGGCCGCCGGTATGTCACGCTTCACGGCGGCATCGACTTTATCCGCTCTGCCCGCAGCGGAAAAGTAACGGCCACCGCCCGGGTCCGGCATCGGGGTAAGAGTACTTGTCAGCTTGCCGTAGAAATCTGTGACGGGACAGGAACCCTGTTGGCTACCGGCGATTTTACCTTCTTCTGCATCAATCAGCACTGATTGCAGGGCGGATCTTTTCTGGGGGACGGCTTGGGCGCCGTCCCTTTTTTTACTTCTGGGTCAGGCTTGCCTTCCATCCAGAGCTGCCAGATCACCACTGCCGCCAGCGGCGCCAGTAACAGCCCCAAGATACCGAAGAGCCGAAAGCCTCCATACATACTAATAAGCGCCACCAGGGGAGGAAGCCCTGCCCGCCGGCCGACCAGACGGGGCTCCAGAAGGCTGCGCACCAGGGTAACCAGTCCATACAGGAACAAAAGGCCAAATCCACGAAGCAGGTCTCCGCTCAGAAGCGCCCAGATCCCCCAGGGAACCAGCACTGTACCGCTTCCAAAGATGGGCAGAGCGTCCACCAGCGCGGTAAGGCCAGCCAGCAGGACAGCGGGTTCCACCCGCAGGAGAAGCAGGCCGACCGTTACCTGGGCAAAGGTAGC
Organism: uncultured Flavonifractor sp.; assembly: GCF_944385615.1. GTDB lineage: Bacteria > Bacillota > Clostridia > Oscillospirales > Oscillospiraceae > Flavonifractor. The sequence goes on from NZ_CALWXV010000003.1 coordinate 94,953, forward strand.
CATGAGAAGCAGCCCTTGAGCCCGCAGCCAGCCTCCGGCTGCCTGTACAGTAGCTTGCTGCCACCAACTAAGCCGGCTCTGCCAGTGGGACGGCAGCTGCCGGATTGCTGCCCGCAGGCCGGGGCGGCTTGCGCTGAAAAAGTAGGTGGCCAGAAAGAGGGTAAAGAGAAACAGCCCGGCCGATGGCAGGGCGGAGAGGGTATTTGCCACCCAAGCCGCCCCGGTTTCTCCCATCTGTCCCGGCAAGGCCAGTGCGCTGCGGGCCAGCTCTTCTACCGCTTGGCGGGCTGGTTTCCGCAGATCGGAGGGAAGGGCTATAAAGAGACGGTACAGCCAGCTCTCCGCCTGGTCGGCCAGCGCGCTCAGATTCCCCAGCAATGTGGGTAGCCGCCCGGCTAGCTGAACCAGCTCGTACCACAGCCGCCACAGCAGCAGTGCTGCAATCCCCCCAAGCAGAGCCACTGTCGCTAGTGTACACAGTGCCGCCGCCAGACGGCGGGGGAGATGGCATACTTCGGTCAACAGCCGGATGAGCGGTTCCAGCAGCCAGGCCAAAATGGCCGCCAGCAGAAAGGGGGCAAGCCAAGGCAGCACCCACCGAAAGCCCGCCCAAACCCCGGCCAGTACCAGACCTGCCCACAGCAGACGGATTACCCACCGCAGGTACCTGTCCTCCCGCAAAATAGCCCCTCCTTTGTGAAATATGTATAAATTGACCAAATTCGGCTGTGGATCACAGGAGGAAATCGGCGTGCAGGGGAAAGTTGGACCTTGCGCGAGGGACTTTATTGTGCTAAAATAGACCACAATACAAAAACAAATGCTTTTCTGTCAAGGACAGAAAGGGGGCCATAGAATGGGCAAGGCACCAGGCTATTTCATTGTGGAGGCCGGCGCGCTCCCGGAAGTGTTTTTGAAGGTGGCGGAGGCCAAGCGGCTGTTGGAAACCGGTGAGGCCGGGGCGGTCAACCAGGCGGTACGCCGGGTGGGCATCAGCCGCAGCGCCTTTTATAAATATAAGGACACCATCCGTCCCTTCAACGATATGCTCCACGGACGCATCGTTACCTTTCAGATCATGCTGAAGGATGAGCCGGGGGTGCTGTCGGCAGTCCTGAATATTTTTGCCGCCACCGGCGGAAATATTCTGACCATTAACCAGGCGATCCCCGTCAACGGCTGCGCAGCGGTGACAGTGGGGGCGGAGACTTCCGGGCTTCAAATCCCCATGGAGGAGCTGCTGGAGCGGCTGAGAAAGGAAAACGGTGTGCTGAATAGTCAGGTATTATCGGGGTAACGGCCCTTTGGAGGTAAGGAGGCATTACAATGGTGAACGTAGCGATTTTGGGCTTTGGCGTGGTAGGTTCCGGTGTGGCGGAGGTTCTGGCTACCAACGGCAGCCATATTGACAAAAAGGTGGACGATCTGATCCGGCTGAAATATATTCTGGATGTACGGGATTTTCCAGACAGTCCCTTTGCCGATCAGGTGATCCACGACTTCAGCATCATTGAAAACGATCCTGAGGTCAACATTGTGGTGGAGACCATCGGGGGAGCCAAGGTGGCCCTGGACTTTACCCACCGGGCGCTGATGGCCGGGAAGAGCGTGGTCACCTCCAACAAGGAACTGGTGGCCGAGCACGGCTGCGAGCTGCTCAAGCTGGCCCAGGAAAAGGGCGTCAGCTATCTGTTTGAGGCCAGCGTGGGGGGCGGCATTCCCATTATCCGGCCTCTGAACCAGTGCCTGGCCGCCAATGAGATCGAGGAGATCTGCGGCATCCTCAACGGCACCACCAACTATATCCTCACCCGGATGATCCGGGCCGGGCTCAGCTTTGAGGCGGCCCTGAAGGAGGCCCAGCAGAATGGCTATGCCGAGCAGGACCCCACCGCCGATATCGAGGGTCATGACGCCTGCCGGAAGATCTGCATTCTCGCTTCTCTGGCCTTTGGCCGCCACGTCTATCCCCGTCAGGTGCCCACTGAGGGCATCACCGGCGTAACGCTGGCTGATGTGGCCTATGCCGATGCCTGCGGCAAGAAGATCAAGCTGCTGGGTCGGGCCATTCATCGGGAGGACGGCAAAGTGTGCGCCTATGTGGCGCCCCATCTGGTGGATGGGGAGGACCCGCTGGCGGGGGTGGAGGACGTGTTCAACGCCATCGCCGTCAAGGGCAACGCCATCGGAGACGTGATGTTCTACGGCAGGGGAGCCGGCAAGCTGCCCACCGCCTCCGCCGTGGTGGCCGACGTCATCGATGCTGCCCGCCATAAGGATGAAAAGAAGCGGATGTTCTGGTCTGAGGGGGGCGACGATGTAGCCGTTCCGCCCACCGATTTGGAGAGTGTCTGGTATGTCCGGGTAGAGGGACGGCTGGAAGAGGTCAAAGCTGCCTTCCCGGAGGCCGCGCTGCTGCCTCGGGCCGGTGCACCGGAAAATGAGTTTGCTTTCCTCACCCCGAAGGCTATGACTCGTTCCGCGCTGGATGCCAGCCTTTCCCGGCTGAGCCCCTGCTCCGTGTTCCGGGTGCTGGACTGAGCGCATACAATATTGTAAGAGATTTTACCTGATTTAGGGGGTACAAACACCAATGGGACTCATCGTACAAAAATTTGGAGGCACCTCTGTGGCGGATGCCGACCGCATCCGTAACGTGGCCCGTATTATCACCGAGACCTACCGCCGGGGCCACAATGTGGTGGCCGTGCTCTCCGCCCAGGGAGACACCACCGACGATCTGATCGCCAAGGCCGCTGAGATCAACCCCAATGGCTCTAAGCGGGAGATGGATATGCTCCTGTCCACCGGTGAGCAGATCTCCTGCTCTCTGTGTGCCATGGCCATTGAGGCCATGGGCTATCCTGTCATCTCCCTGACGGGCTGGCAGGCTGGATTCCGCACCAATTCCGTTTACGGGGATGCCCGCATCAAGCGCCTGGACACTGAGCGTGTGCTGGCCGAGTTGGACAAAAAGTGCATCGTGATTGTCACCGGTTTCCAGGGCCTGAACAAGTACGACGATATCACCACCCTGGGCCGGGGCGGCTCGGATACCTCGGCGGTGGCCCTGGCCGCTGCTTTGCGGGCCGACCTGTGTCAGATCTACACCGATGTGGACGGCGTATTTACCGCCGATCCCCGCCACGTCACTGGGGCCTTCCAGTTGGAGGAGATCACCTATGACGAAATGCTGGAGCTGGCTACCTTGGGTGCCCAGGTGCTCCACAACCGCTCGGTGGAAATGGCAAAACGCTACAGCGTCAATCTGGAGGTGCTCTCCAGTTTCTCCGGCAAGCCCGGCACCAAAGTCAAGGAGGTTGCAAAAACCATGGAAAAAATGCACGTCAGCGGGGTGGCCTGCGACAAGAATGTGGCTCGTCTGGCCGTTGTGGGGCTGGCCGACCAGCCCGGTATCGCCTTTAAGATTTTTGCTCTGCTGGCCAAGGAAAAGGTCAATGTGGATATCATCCTCCAGTCCATCGGCCGCAACAATACCAAGGACATCAGCTTCACTGTGAGCAAGCAGGACATGGAGCGCTCTAAGGAAGTGCTGGAGGCAAATAAGTCTGCCCTGGGCTTTGACCATATTGACGTCAACGACTCCATTGCCAAGGTGTCCATCGTGGGCGCCGGTATGATCCATAATCCCGGCGTGGCTGCCAAGATGTTTGAAGCCCTCTACAACGCCGGTATCAATATCAACATGATCTCCACCAGTGAGATCAAGGTCTCCGTGCTGGTGGACCTGCCCGAGGCTGACCGGGCCGTTCAGGTCATCCACGACCGCTTTTTTAACGAGTTCGGCGGGAACTGAGAGACATCAATTACAAAACATATAAAAATGGCCGCCTTCACAGGCGGCCATTTTTCATGTTATAAAAGATAATTATACCCGTCCGATATCGGTGCGGAAGTGCATGTCGGTAAAGTGGATATGCTTTGCGGCATCGTAAGCCGCGTCAATGGCGGCGTCCAAGGTTTCGCCGGTGGCGGTGACACCCAGGACCCGGCCGCCGTTGGTGACGATATCACCGTTGTCGTCCAGCTTGGTACCGGCGTGGAACACCACGGCGGTTTCCCCAGCCTCGTCCAGGCCTGTGATGGGATGGCCCTTTTGGTAGCTACCGGGGTAGCCGCCGGAGGCCAGCACCAGACAGCAGGCGGCGCCCGGCTTCCACTGGATATCCATCTTGTTGAGGATACCGTCCCGGCAGGAGGCCATGATCTCCAGCAGGTCGGAGTCCAGTAGGGAGAGCACCGCCTGGCACTCGGGATCGCCAAAGCGGGCATTGAATTCCACGACCTTGGGGCCATTGGGGGTAATCATCAGACCGAAGTAGAGCACACCCTTGAAGGGACGGCCTTCTGCCTTTAAAGCCGCCACAGTGGGCATAAAGATCTCCCGCATACACTGAATAGCCACGGCGGCGGTGTAGTTGGGGGAGGGGGAGATGGCCCCCATACCGCCGGTGTTGGGACCCTGATTGCCGTCATAAGCCCGCTTATGGTCCTGGGAGGAGGGCATACACAGCAAATGCTCGCCGTCGCAGAAGGCCAATACCGTCACCTCGGGACCAGTCATGCACTCCTCAATGACGATTTTAGCCCCAGCGTCGCCAAAGCGGTGGTCGCTCATCATGGAGCGAACGGCCTCTTTGGCTTCCTCCACCGTCTGGGCCACAATGACCCCCTTGCCCAGGGCCAGACCATCGGCTTTTACCACGATAGGGGCGCCTTGGGCCTCCACATAGGCCAGAGCCTGGTCCATATCGGTAAAGGTCTCATACTGCGCGGTGGGAATGTGGTACTTCTTCATCAGATTTTTAGAGAAAATCTTGCTGGCCTCAATGATGGCGGCATCCGCCGTGGGGCCGAAGGCAGGGATACCTGCCGCCTCCATGGCGTCCACCATGCCCAGGGCCAGAGGATCATCGGGCGCTACGACCACAAAGTCCATGCCGTGGCTTTTGGCCCACTTGACCATGCCATCCACATCGGTGGCGGCAATGGGAACGCACTGGGCCACCGACTCAATGCCCCCGTTGCCAGGGGCGCAGAAAAGCCGGGTGACATGGGGACTTTGGGACAGCTTCCAGCAGATGGCGTGCTCCCGCCCGCCGCCGCCTACGACGAGAACTTTCATAGCATTATACCTCGTTTCTCGTTGATATCAGGCGATGCGCCTATCAGTGGTGGAACAGCCGCATCCCGGTAAAGGCCATGGCAATGCCATACTTGTTGCAGGTGGCAATGACATGGTCGTCCCGGATGGAGCCGCCGGGCTGGACAATATAGGACACACCCGACTTCCGGGCCCGCTCCACATTGTCGCCGAAGGGGAAAAAGGCGTCAGAGCCCACGGTCACCCCGGACTGGGTGGCAATCCAGGCCTTTTTTTCCTCTGCGGTCAGCACCTCGGGCTTGACCTGGAAGGTGTTCTGCCACACGCCCTCGGCCAGCACATCCTCGTACTCGTCGGAGATGTATACGTCGATGGCGTTGTCCCGGTCGGGACGGCGGATGCCCTCCACAAACTGAAGGCCCAGCACCTTGGGATGCTGGCGCAGCAGCCAGTTGTCCGCCTTGGAGCCCGCCAGACGGGTGCAGTGGATGCGGCTCTGCTGGCCGGCGCCCACGCCAATGGCCTGGCCGTCCTTCACATAGCAGACGGAGTTGGACTGGGTGTATTTCAGGGTGATGAGGGCCAGGATCATATCCCGCTTGGCCTGCTCAGGCAGGTCCTTGTTATCGGTAACCACGTTGTTCAGCAGGTCGGCACTGATGGCGTAGTTGTTGCGGCCCTGCTCGAAGGTAATGCCGAACACGTCCTTATGCTCGATGGTCTTTGGAACGTAGTTGGGGTCGATCTCTACCACGTTGTAGCCGCCCTTGCGCTTGGTCTTGAGAATGGCCAGGGCCTCGTCGGTGTAGCCGGGGGCGATGACGCCGTCGGAGACCTCCAGGGCCAGGTAGCGGGCGGTGGAGGCGTCGCATACGTCGGACAGGGCGGCCCAGTCGCCATAGGAGCACAACCGGTCGGCTCCCCGGGCCTTCACATAGGCGCAGGCGATGGGGGAGAGGTCCATATCCTCGGCAAAGTAGATCTGCTTTTCTACGTCGGAGAGAGGAGTGCCAACGGCAGCGCCGGCGGGGGAGACATGCTTGAAGGAAGCGGCGGCGGGCAGACCGGTGGCCTCCTTCAGCTCCTTCACCAGCTGCCAGGAGTTGAGGGCGTCCAGAAAATTGATGTAGCCCGGCTTGCCGTTGAGTACCTTGATGGGCAGCTCACCGGATTCCATGAAGATGCGGGCGGGCTTCTGGTTGGGGTTGCAGCCGTATTTCAGCTCCAGTTCGGTCATGTTCTGTGCTTCCTCCTTCTTACTGATGCTTGTTGAGGATAACGGTATCCCAACTGCCGGTCATAAGGTCCACATACCGTACAAACAGGGAAACCTTGTTGTCTTCGTTCAGGCTTTCCCAGATCAGCTGGGCAAACTCCTCCGGGGTCTCGCTGGGGATGGTTACCTGCTCCGGCTCTCCTTCAAAGGAGGGCAGGGGATTGCCGTCCCCCATATAGGTGTGGATGAAGTGGCCCTGACCGGCCAGGGGCTTTTCATAGGTAAAGAAATAGCGGCGGCAGGAGGCGGGGTCACCGCCGGCACTCTTCAGGATGGACAGCACATAATCGCCGTCCTTTTTCACCAGACCGGAGATGCGGGGGGTGTAGTTGGGCTCGTCCGGCTCAAAGGTGCGGGTGTGCAGGGCCTGGGAGAAGGTCTTGCCCGCCGCCAGTCCCTCCCGGATGGTGTCGGTCTGATCGCCGTTGGTGACGATGGTGGAGGCGCCGAATACCCGCACCGGGTTATAGATGATGAGGGAGGGATCGGTCATCTTGGAGGGGTCAAAGGCCTGGGTGCGGATGCCGTCAGGGGTCTCCACAAAGACCCGGTTGCGGGAGTTCTCGCTGCGGCCCATGATGAAGTAGGCCATGACTGCCTTGGTGTCGTCAGAGGAGCGGCCCAGCACGATGCCCCGGCCGGGATAGGGGTTGGAGCGCAGCAGTTCAGTCAGATCCAATGTATTCATACAATCATTCCCCTTCTTTGATGGTTACGATGCGTCCCTCCACCGAGAGGCGGCCCTGACAGAACAGAGAGACCGCCTGGGGCAGGATATGCCACTCGGCCTGCTCCATCACCCGGCGCTGGAGGACCTCCGGCGTGTCGCCGGGCAGGATGTCCACCGCCTTTTGCAGGACGATGGGGCCACCGTCCGGCTCCTCATTGACGAAGTGGACGGTGGCGCCGGTGACCTTTACCCCATAGGCCAGGGCATTTTCGTGGACGTGAAGGCCGTAATAGCCCGCCCCGCAGAAGGAGGGAATGAGGGCGGGATGGACGTTGAGGATGGCGTTGGGGTAGGCCGCCACCATCTCTTCGGTCAGAATGTGCATGAAGCCTGCCAGTACCACCAGCTGAATGTCCAGCTCCTTCAATTTGTCCACCAAGGCCGCCGTCATATCCCGATTGGAGGAGTAGTCCTTCCGGGCCACTACATAGCCGGGAATACCGGCATTTTTTGCCCGCTCCAGGGCATAGGCGTCGGCTTTGGAGGAGATAACGGCAGAAATCTCCCCATTTTTCAGCTCTCCTCTGGCCTGGGCGTTAATGAGTGCCTGGAGATTGGTGCCGCCGCCGGAGACCAGTACAGCAATTCTCGTCATACCAATTCCACCCCAGCATCGCCGCTGACCACGGAGCCGATGACATAGGCCTGCTCACCGCAGCCGCAGAGCAGCTCCTTGGCCTGCCCCACTTCATCCTTGGGAATGGCCAGAATAAGACCCACGCCCATGTTGAAGGTGTTGTACATGTCCCGCATGGGGATATCGCCCTTCTTGGCGATGAGACCGAAGATGGGGGGGACGGGGAAGGCAGCGGTCTCAATTCTGGCAGTAAGGCCTTCTTTCATCATCCGGGGCACGTTTTCATACAGTCCGCCGCCGGTGATGTGGCTGATGGCCTTGACGTGGATTTCGTTGTTCAGCAGACACTGAACAGCCTTGACATAGATTCGGGTGGGGGTGAGCAGGGTCTCGCCCAGGCTCTTGCCCCCCAGCTCCTCCACGGGAGCGGTCAGGTCGGCGTGCTCCACGTCCAGCACCTTGCGTACCAGGGAGAAACCATTGGAGTGGACACCGCTGGAGGCCAGACCAATGAGTACATCGCCTACAACCAGATCTTTGCCGTCGATGATTTTTTCCTCGTCCACCAGACCCACGGAGAAACCGGCCACGTCATAGTCGTCGTCGGCCATCAGACCGGGGTGCTCGGCGGTCTCGCCGCCCACCAAGGCGCAGCCTGCCTGACGGCAGCCCTCGGTGATGCCGGAGACGATATCAGCGATACGGGCGGGATCATTCTTGCCGCAGGCGATGTAATCCAGGAAGAAAAGGGGAGAAGCGCCGCCGCAGATGATATCGTTGACGCACATAGCCACACAGTCAATGCCAATGGTGTCGTGCTTGTTCATCAGCTGGGCCAGCCGCAGCTTGGTGCCCACACCGTCGGTGCCGGACACCAGCACGGGCTTTTTCATGCCGGACATGTTGGGGGCAAACAGGCCGCCGAAGCCGCCCAGGGTGCCCATCACGCCGGGAATGTAAGTGGATTCCACCATGGGCTTGATGCGCTCCACCGCCTCATAGCCGGCGGTAACGTCCACGCCGGCGGCGGCGTAGGACTCAGAATGGGAATTTTTCATACGGAGAAACCTCCCTTGTTATTGGGTTTGACCGATTTTCTGTTCAAAACGAAATTTCTCTCTGGCCTGGGGCACTGGTACCGGGTATTGACCAGTAAAGCAGCCGTCGCAGAAGGTGCAGCTGCAGCCGTTGGCCAGCTTGTGGGCGCTCTCTACGCTGAGGTAGCCCAGAGAGTCAGCCCCGATGATCTGGGCGATCTCCTCCACCGTATGGTTGCAGGCAATGAGGTGGTCCCGTGAGTCGATGTCGGTGCCGAAATAGCAGGGGTGGAGGAAGGGGGGCGCAGACACCCGCATGTGGACCTCGGTGGCTCCCGCCTCCCGCAGCAGCCCCACAATGCGGGCCGAGGTAGTGCCCCGGACGATGGAGTCGTCGATGATGACCACCCGCTTGCCCCGAACCACTGAGGAAATGGGGTTGAGCTTGATGCGCACCTTGTCCTCCCGGTTTTTCTGGCCGGGGGCGATGAAGGTGCGGGCAATATATTTGTTTTTGATGAAGCCGGTGCCGTAGGGGATGCCGGACTGCCGGGCGTAGCCGATGGCGGCGTCAATGCCGGAGTCGGGCACGCCCACCACAATGTCGGCCTGGACGGGATGCTCTAAGGCTAGGAAGGCCCCGGCCCGCAGCCGGGCCTCGTGGACCCCAGCGCCGTCGATCACCGAGTCAGGCCGGGCAAAGTAGATGAATTCAAACACACACAGGCTGCTCTTGGTCTTGCCGCAGTGGTCCTTGATGCTCCGCAGGCCGGACTGGTCGGCAATCACGATCTCGCCGGGCTCCACATCCCGGAGGAAGTGGGCGCCGATGGCATCCAGGGCGCAGCTCTCCGATGCAAAGACATAGCCGCTGTCCAGTGTGCCGATGCACAGGGGCCGAAAACCGTTGGGGTCCCGGGCGGCGATCAGCTTGCGGGGGGAGAGGAGGACCAGGGAGTAGGCACCCTGGATTACATCCATGGCGGCGGAGACCGCCTCCTCGATGGAGGGTTTATTCAGCCGAGCGCCGGTGATGGTGTAGGCGATGACCTCAGTATCGCTGGTGGTGTGGAAAATAGCGCCGGACAGCTCCAGCTTTTCCCGCAGCTCAGCGGCGTTGGTTAGGTTGCCGTTGTGGGCCAGCGCCATAGAGCCCTTGATGTGGTTGATGACCATGGGCTGGGCGTTGGTGCGGCTCTTCCGGCCGGTGGTTGCGTAGCGTACATGGCCCACAGCCATGCTGCCGGGGCCCAGATGCTCCAGAATTTCAGGGGTGAATACCTCACTGACCAGTCCCACGTCCTTGTGGCTGGTGATGACGCCATCGTCATTGATGGCTATGCCGGCGCTCTCCTGGCCCCGGTGCTGCAGGGCATAGAGCGCGTTGTAGGTGACAGAAGCGGCGTGGGTCATGCCGGCTGCACATACGCCGAACACACCGCATTCTTCATGAATCGTTGCCATAGTTTTCTGATCTTCCTTTGCGTATGGGGTTTGGACGTGGTGGCTGGGAAAGGGTTATTCCTTGCCGGTCCAGCAGTAGGTACAGATTTTGTCCCGGTCGATGCCGATGGCCTCCAGCAGACCCTCCAGGGACTGATAGCCCAGGGAATCAAAGCCCATTTTCTCACAGATGGACTTGAGCATACACTGGCCCCGCTGGGTAGAGGAATCGGCGTACTCTTCCAGATGCTGCTGTCCCTCGTCGCCCTCCAGCTCCTGGATGGTGCGCCGGGCCAGCAGTTCCATATCGGAGTTGCTGCGGGAGAAGTTCAGATACTTGCATCCGTACATAATGGGGGGACAGGCTGAGCGCATATGGACCTCTTCGGCCCCAGACTCATAGAGAAAGTCCACCGTCTCCCGCAGCTGGGTACCCCGGACGATGGAGTCGTCCACAAAGAGCAGCTTCTTCCCCTCGATGAGCTCAGGGACAGGGATCTGCTTCATTTTGGCTACCTGATTGCGAGCCTCCTGGTTGGCAGGCATGAAGGACCGGGGCCAGGTGGGGGTGTATTTGACAAAGGGGCGGGCAAAGGGCTTGCCGCTGCGGTTGGCAAAGCCGATGGCGTGGGGGAGACCAGAGTCTGGCACACCGGCCACATAGTCCACCTTGGGCAGCTGACCCTTCTGGACCTCGTCCCGGGCCATGATCTCGCCGTTGCGGTAGCGCATGACCTCCACGTTGACCCCTTCATAGTTGGAGTTGGGATAGCCATAGTAGGTCCACAAAAAGGCGCAGATGCGCATTTTGTCCCCGGCGGGGGCAAGCGTCTCCCATCCATCCGCCGTCACCTTCACCACCTCATTGGGACCAAGCTCGTAGGCGTCGGTATAGCCCAGCTTGTGGTAGGCGAAGGACTCAAAGGAGACGCAGCAGCCCTCGTCGTTCCGGCCGATGAGTACCGGCAGCCGGCCCAGCTTGTCTCGGGCGGCGATGATACCGTCCGAGGTAAGAATCAGCATGGTGCAGGAGCCGTCGATCTCCTCCTGTGCGTGGCGAATGCCGCTGACCAGATCCTCCTTCTGGTTGATAAGGGCGGCGGTCAGTTCGGTGGCGTTGACCTTGCCGGAGCTCATGGCCATAAACTGGTGGCCCCGCTCGGAAAAGTACCGCTCCACCAGAGCGTCGGTGTTGGTGATGATGCCCACGGTGATGATGGCATACAGACCCAGATGAGAGCGCACGATCAGAGGCTGAGGGTCGGTGTCGCTGATGCAGCCGATCCCGGCACAGCCGTGGAAATCCGCCAGGTCCTTGTCAAACTTGGTGCGGAAGGGAGTATTCTCAATGTTATGGATCTGGCGCTGAAATCCGGTGGCGGCATCGTAGATTGCCATGCCGCCCCGTTTGGTGCCCAGGTGGGAGTGATAGTCGGTGCCGAAGAAGACATCCATCACGCAGTCGCGCTTGGAGATGGTCCCAAAAAAGCCTCCCATGTCTTACTTGTCCCCCATGAGGCGGCGCATGACCTCTTCATAGGCCTCCTCAGCGCCGCCCAGATCCCGGCGGAAGCGGTCCTTGTCCAGTTTCTCGTGGGTCTTCTCGTCCCACAGGCGGCAGGTGTCGGGGGAGATCTCATCGGCCAGCACGATGGTGCCGTCGGCGGTCTTGCCGAACTCCAGCTTGAAGTCCACCAGATCAATGCCGATCTCCTTCATGAAGCCCTTCAGCAGGTCGTTGACCATGAAGGTGTACTTCTCAATGAGGGCGATCTCCTCCTTGGTGGCCAGCTTGAGGGCCAGGGCGTGATAGGTGTTGAGCAGGGGGTCGCCCAGGTCGTCGTTCTTGTAGGAGAACTCAATGGTGGGCTCGTCGAACACGATGCCCTCCTCCACGCCATACCGCTTGGCAAAGGAGCCGGCGGAGATGTTGCGGACAATGACCTCCAGGGGCACGATGGAGACCTTCTTCACGGCGGTCTCCCGGTCGTTGAGCTCCTCCACATAGTGGGTGGGCACGCCCTTGGCCTCCAGGCGGCGCATCAGGTTGTTGGTCATGCGGTTGTTGATGGCGCCCTTGCC
>NZ_CALWXV010000004.1 GCF_944385615.1 uncultured Flavonifractor sp.
TGCGGTATTTATGGATGAAATATGGGCTGAGAATATGATTTCTCAGCCCATACGTTACCTTTGTCAACAGGTCCAATCCTGAACATACACAAAACCAAGATTAAAAAGAAACGGATGGGGCTGTTGCGTCAATGCGCGACAGCCCCATCTGTTTGTTTGTCCACATCCATCGGAGGACCCGCATAAATCCCTTTTATGAACGCATAGGTTGGAAGGGATGGCGCTTATAAGGAGGGATGCCTATGCGTATCGTACAGATTCACCCCATGGCCCAGCGGGGGGAGGAGGAGCGGCAGACCGCTCTGCGGAAAATTCACCGCGCCTGTCTGCGTCTGCTGGAATTACATCGTTCAGAGCAGCCGGGCACGGCCAGAGGCCGGTAAAAGAACCAGGCGGAGAGGAGGCGGCCGGTATGGATGCCATCTATGCCCGGCAATCGGTGGAAAAGGCGGACAGCCTCTCCATCCAGGGACAAATCGACCTGTGCCGCCGGGAGACGGGCCAGCAGGTGCGAATCTATCAGGACAAGGGTTTTTCCGGGAAAAACACAAACCGGCCCGCCTTCCGGCAGCTGATGGAGGATGTGGAGACGGGGGAGATCAGAAAAATCGTGGTTTACCGGCTGGACCGCTTCTCCCGTTCCATTACCGATTTCGGGCGGCTATGGGACATTCTGAAAGAACACCATGTGGAGTTTGTGTCCATCAATGAGACCTTTGATACCGCCACCCCCATGGGACGGGCTATGCTGAATATTGTGATGGTGTTTGCCCAACTGGAACGGGAAACCACTGCCCAGCGGGTACGGGACAATTATTATCAACGGGTCAAGCTGGGGGCCTGGCCGGGTGGTCCGGCCCCCTATGGCTTTTCCCTGGGCAGGCAGCCCGGACCGGATGGAAAGCTGGCCCCCGGCCTGTGTCCCAATGAACAGGCGGCGGTGGTGGAGCATATCTTTCAGGCTTATGGGGAGGAGGGAGCCACCCTGGGCAGTGTGGCAAGGATGCTGAAGGAGGAGGGCATTCCGGGGCCCAGACGCGCCACCTGGGACAACGTGGCCCTGTCCCGCATCTTACATAGCCCTCTGTATGTGATGGCCGATCCTGCAGTTTATTTCTACTATAAAGCCAAGGGGGTACAAAGTACAATGGGGCCGGAGGCGTTTGACGGCCGTCATGGGGCCATGCTGCTTGGAAAGCGGGACCGGCTGGCGGGAAAATATCAGGATGGAAGCGAGCAAAAGCTGGCTCTGGCCAACCATCTGGGGTTCATCCCTGGAGAGTTGTGGCTTATGTGCCAGTATAAGCTGGAGGCCAACCGGCAGCTCGGACGGACAGGCAGCGGCAGGCACACCTGGCTGTCCGGTCTGCTGAAGTGCGGGTCCTGCGGATACAGCGTGAAGGTCAACCGGGACAAGGAAAAGTACTACCTGATATGCAGCGGCCGATCCAATCTGAAGCTGTGCCGGCAGTCCATTCGGGTGGATCTGCGAGAACTGGAACGGTGTGTGGAGCGGGAGCTGGAGGCGCTGCTGGAACAATGTCCGCAGGAGCAAGAGCAGGACCGGCCGCCGGAGGGCATGGAGCGGGAGCTGGAGGCGCTGGAGCGGAAGATGGACCGGCTGGTGGAGGCATTGGCCGAGAGCAGCGATCTGACAGTCCAGTACGTCAACCGGACGATGGAGCGTCTGGAGGAGCAGCGGCGAAAGCTGCTGGCCGAGCGGGGGCCCCAGCAGACCCGCAGAGTGCCCCAGCCCCAAAAAATACAGCTGGCTGCCTTGTCCTTTGAACAGAAAAAACTGGTGGCTGCCCAGTTCATTCAGGAGATCAGGCTGTCCGAAGAGACAGCGGAGGTGGTGTGGAAGGTGTGAACGGACGCCGCCCAGCCCTGTTGTCCCAGTGCCTTGAAGCTGTTTGGGAGGGGGATAGTCTGGACTGGAAGGAGATCCCGGCGGACGAGATCACCCAGCGGGTGGTGAGCCGGGTAGGCTCCGGCTCCATTGTGCTCTTCCACAACGCCGCCATCCACACCCCGGAGGCCCTGCCGGGGGTGATCTCCTGCCTGCTTCAGGAGGGGTATACCTTTGTGCCCATCTCCCAGATCATTCTGCCGGGCACTTGTGGGACTGACTACACCATTGACCACACCGGACGGCAGCAGCCCTGTGCCTGATTCAGACAAAACAGCGCCCCATGGAGTGAAACAACTCCATAGGGCGCTGCTGTCATGCCGGAAAGGGATCAGTTTGCTATCTGCTGGCAGAAGCGGGCCAGGATAACGGCGGCCTGGGCCCGGGTGGCGGAGCCAGCGGGGGAGAGGGTGGTCCCGCTGGTGCCGGTGATGATGCCGGAGCCCACCGCCCAGCTCATGGCGTCGGCGGCGTAGTCGGCCACCTGACCGGCATCGGAATAGCGGTCCAGCTGGGTGCGGACGGTCACATCATAGCCCTTATAACGGGCGTACCGGTAGAAAATGGAGGCCATCTGTTCCCGGGTGATGGTGTCGTCAGGCCCAAAGCTGCCGTCGGGATAGCCGGTGACAATGCCGTTGGCACTGGCCCAGGCCACCCCGTCCGAATACCACTGGCCGGCGGATATGTCGGTAAATGTGCTGCCGGAAGCCGCAGGGCTGCCCTCCAAACGGTAGAGAATGGTGACGATCATGCCGCGGCTGGTGGTCAGATCGGGAGAGAAACGGCCGTTTCCGGTACCCCCCATCAGACCATTTGAAAAGACATACTGGACCGAATCATAATACCAGATTCCGACCGGTACATCGGAGAAGGGCATCTGGGGGACCACGGGCTGCTCCTCCGCTTCAAAGACAGCGTTAACGGTGACGGCGGAGGCGGGCATGGTAAAGGTGTACTTGCCGCCGCTCTGCTCGCTGAGGGCCACGGCATTACCGCTCGTATCCGCCACCGTGAGGCTCTTCAGCACATAGCCGGTCTTGGGGAGAACGGCAAGGGTGACGGTCTGGCCTTTCGTGGCCTTGGCGGGGCTGGCGGTGACGCTGCCCCCCACGAAGGACGGAATGGTGACGGGATGGGTCAGAGTGCCGCCGGAATTCTGATCGGAGCCGCCGGTATTGCCGGAGCCGCTGCCGTTTCCGGTATTGCCGGAACCCTGATCGGAACCGCCGGTACTGCCGGAGCCGTTGCCGTTCCCGGTATTACCGGAGCCCTGGTCGGAACCGCCGGTGCCGCCGTTCTGATCCACCGTGGGAAAGAGGGTGTCTGTGCTGGAGGCGTCCAGCACCTTTAGGCCGGTGGCCTTCTCCACGGTGAAAGCGGAGACGTCGTTGGAGGTAAGGGTACCCAAAGTCAGCGTACCGGTCTGGGTCAGAAAGCCCTCTTTCAGGGTGATGTAGACGGTTACATGGGCGCCGTCCTGCTGATAGGTGGTGTATATGCCGGTCATGGCGTTCAGAGCAGGGTCCGCCGTAAAGGTATAGACAGTACCGGCATTGGAGAGGGTAAAGGTGGCCTGCAAACTTTGGCAGTTATCAGGCAGGCCGGTAAAGCTCACCGACTGGCTGGCAGACGGCTGGGAGGAGACCACCAACTGGGGCGCGCCCGCGGCCGCCGCCCAGCTGGTCAGGGCGGCAGCCATCAGGCATAGAGTCAAAAGCAGGGGGAAAAGAGAAGTCTTACGCAACTCGTTCATCCTTTCATTCCGGTGGAATCGCTTTTCAGGTCAATGATGGGCCAGGCGCTCTGTCCGCTCTCGCTCTCATCCCCAGGGAAGCTGATCCACAGGGTCTGGCTGGTCAGGCGGCGGCTGTCCGCGCTGTTGGGATCGTCGGTGCGGTAGAGGTTGACCCGGATCTCCAGAGGATAGGGATCGGTAACCCCGTCCTGGGCGTTGAGGGCGGCTTCGGCCTTCAGATTGGGCACAAAGAGGAAGAAACCGTCGCTGGTATCGCTGACCGCGCCGTCGTCGGGGATCTCAGCCAGCAGGTAGACATCGCCGTTCATGGGCCGCTGGATGGTGGTCACTTCACCGGCCTCGGGGGTGGTGCTGTACCGGGCTTCCATTTCCATATAGTTGTAAACCGGATCGCCCCGATAGGTGCCCAGAATCACCAGGGTACCGGCGGGAATGTCGCCGTAAGCGTCCTTCAGTACGCCCACCGCGGCCCCCTCGTAGAAGTCCACCCGGTCGCCGGGATAGTCCAGCAGTTCCACGGTGGCGTTCTCCGGAATACCGGTAATGGTGAGCGCGGTGACAGAGTAGGTCCAGATGCGGGTATCGTCAGGCTGGGCCCCCGGCTTGGTAAAGTAGGCGGTGAGGCTGGTGCCGGACAGGGTGCCGGTCTTGGCGGTGACTGCCTGCTCCGGCCCGTTGTTGGCGGAAACCTGAGCGGTAACGGTATAGGCGCCGCTCATCTCCTCCTGGCCGGTCACCTTCAGGCCGGTGACGTTCACCGGGCCGTCCTTCATGGTGATGGTCACGGTATCCCCGGAGCGCTCCAGGGTGTACACATTGGAAGCGATGGTCTTGTCATAGGCCACCAGCACCTCTTCACTCTCGGCCTCCCGGCCCAGGTTGCCCAGCTTGTCCACGGGCACCACGGAATAGGTATAGGTCAGATTGTTGGCCGCGCCCAGATCATCCACATAGGTGGACTGGGTGGTGAAGGCGATGGGGGTGCCGTTGCGGCGGATCTCATAGCCCAGAACCTTGTCGCTGTCGGTGTGGCTGATGGTCAGGGTCACCTTGGACCTTTCCACAGAAGCGGTGACGAAGGCGGAGCCGCTGGCGGCCTGGCCGCCCTCCAGCCGGTAAGTGCGGGAGGCGTCGTTCAGATACCAGATGGCCCGCTCCTCGGCGGGGTAGTCATCCAGAATGGCCTTGACCCCGTCGCTGAGGGTCATACCCCAGTGGGTAAAGAAGGCGGTCAGATCCCGGTTGGCCACCTGAGCGGCAATGAGGGCCACCCGTTCGTCATAGGAGTAGCCGCTGTATGCCCCCGATTTCCACAGCCGGAAGAACTGGTTGTAGAAGGCCAGAGGCTGGTAGGCCTCGTCATAGGCCAGGTGGAGCTGCCAGTACATACCCAGCTGTACAAACACATTGTTGGCGGAGCCGGGACGGCTCTGGGCCACCTTGTCAAAGATCTGGGACCAGCGCCCATCCTCGGTGAGGCGGGTGTTCAGGGCTATGGAGCCGCCGTCCCAGGCCTGGAGGGCCAGCGCGTAAATGTTGTTGGTGATCTCGGCCTGGCCCAGCTTGTCCATGTTGTGGCCGATCTCATGGGCAATGCCCCAGCCAAACAGCCCATTGGCGGAGCCGGTACCGGTGGCGGAGGTGGGCTTGCCCTGGACCAGGGCGGAGGTGGAGCCGTACTCCACGCCGATGTGGTTACCAGCGGCGTACATGAAGGCCCCGGCAAACATACGCATATAGCGGATATTCTGGCGGGTGGTCATGGGATAGGTGTAGGTATCCAGAGCGGCGCCGGCGTCAACAATGCCCTGGACCTGGTTGGCTACAAAAAGTTCCTCCTCCCAGGCCAGAATGTTCTGGTACAGGGTGTCCGCCATGGCCTCCTGGTCGTTGCCCACGCCGCTCAGGCCGGACAGAACCTGGTCGGCCGGGAGGGAGAGGAGTACGCTGGGGGTGGAGATCTCGGTGGCGTTGCGGATGTTGGTGGTAAGGCCACTGAGGGACAGGCTGCTCACCAGGCCGGTCAGCTCCTGTATGTAGGTACGGATGGCCTCTTTCCGGGCGGACTCATCCATGGTATACCAGCCGGACAGCTCCAGCACCGGCATGGTGTACACGCCGCTGCCTCCCCGGACCTGGAGCTTGATGTCCTCAGGGTGGCTGCCGGAGTAGGTCAGATAGAGGGGACCGCCCCGGGTGTCGGACAGACTGCCGATCTTTTCCACAGAAATATAGTTGCGGCCGTTTTTCAAGGCCACGGGAGTGCCCTTCCACACGCCGGATTCTCCATAGAACTGGGTGGGCACCACGTAGACGGCGGCGTCGTCGGGCAATTCCGCATAAATGGCCACGGTGGACCCGGCCTGGGCGGTAATCCCCAGGGGCTGCAGGTCGCTGGCGATCTGACCGGCGGCGCGGTCGGCCTGGGCGTTGGCGCTGCGGCTCTGGAAGTCGTACTTCACCAGACCCAGGGCGTCATCCTTTTGCTCCAGCAGAGCCTGGGCCAGCTCCAGCTCGTCGGTGAGCCGGGACAGATCCAGATAGAAGCTGCCCAGGGCGGAGAGGCGCTCTTTCAGGGCGGTGATCTCCTCCTGCTTTACGGTGTCCTTCAGTGCGGTGAAGGAACCGTCGGTAAAGAGGGCGGAAATGTCGCCGGAGAGGGTGTCGCTGTCGTAGAAGGCAATTTCGGAAACGCTCACACGGGGGCCGCCGGTCTTTTCACCCAGGCCCAGGGTGACGCTCTTCACGCCCTTGGTTTCGGGGAAGGAGAGGATATAATAGTTGCCGCTGGTAATGTTGATCCCGTCCCGATAATAGGTGGCCAGGGTCTCCCCATTCTCCCCCCGCAGGGTGACGGTGTAATTGGCAATGCGGTTTTTATAGGTCCCATCCAGATAGGGCACCACCAGCAGGTAGTTCATGTCATGGGCAGTCTCAAAGGTATAGGTGATGTTGCTGGACTGCCACCAGGTGGCAGCCACCCAATAGGTGCCAGGGTCGTTGTCCAGCAGATTCCCCACCGTAAAGCCGGGGCAGAGATTTTTATCCACGTTGGACGGGTCCTCCAGCACGATGGAGGTCACCTGCTGGTTGTCAATGCGGTTGGTTTCGGGCAGCTGGGGCATGGTAAAGCTCTCCTTCTCCGGCGTACCCACGGCGGTGGAGGAGAAGGGACCCATGCCGTTGACATTGCCCGCCTTTACCGCCACCTCATAGACGGTACCGTTGGTCAGGCCGGTGATGACCGCGCTGGTGGAGGTGGTATTGCTGCCCCAGGCCTGGAACTGGGACTCCCCCTGTACCCGGTAATAGACCTGGTAGTAGGTGGCGTCCTTGGTGTTGCCCCAGCGGATCCGCAGGGCGCTGTCGGCTCCTTCCACCATCAGGTTGGAAGGAGCGCCGGGCACCGAGGCGGGCACGGGAGTGGCGGACAAAAGGGCGGAGGGGGTGCCGCTCCAGCTGTCGTTGACAGCGGTGACCTGGAAGTAATAGGTGGTGCCGTTCTCCAGTCCCGAGATCACGATGCGGTTGGTGGCGCTTGCCGCGCTCTTGTTCAGCGCGTCTTTGCTGGTGCCGTATCGTACGGTGTAGCCGGTGACGTTGTTGACGCTGTTCCACGCCAGCGCGATCTGGCCATCTCCCGGTGTGGCGGTCAGGCCCTTCACCTGGGTATCGGCAACAGCGCCCTCAGATACGATGTCCTTCAGGAACTGGATCTGAGTCACGGTGGCAAAGGCGGGCTTGTTGCCGGTCTGGCCCGCCACCTTGGTGACCTGGATGGTGACCTTCTTTACCGCCACCTTATTGCCTAGCAGGATGGTCACCACGCTCTGGTTGGCCGTCCGGCTGAGGGCCTGTACGCCGTCCGGGGCAGAGCTATCAAAGGGAAATTCCAGGGTTAGGCCATCGGAGGTTTCCACCAGGGCGGTACCCGCCTGAACGGCGCCGTTGGCGTTGGGAGAGATGATGGAGATCTCGCTCATTTCCGTGGGCTTGTCCAGCGTGATGGGAATGGACAGGGGGCTGGTTTCCTCGGTGGGCTTGAGGGTCACGGTACCGGTCCCGGTGAACAGGTCGGAGAGGGTGCCTTCCACAATCAAATGATCGCTTTCCACCGTAGGGGAGACAATGGCGGCGGTGGAGAGCACCTTGGGGGTGCCTGCCGTGTCCACCGTTTTATTTACATAAGACAGATCGGTAATGTCCACCACACCGTCACCGTTAAGGTCGTAGGTGTCCAGCTGGCCGGTCTTGCCTAGCTGGCCGGCCAGGTCGGTGCGGTCGGCGGCGGTCACAACCCCATCGCCATTCACATCACCCAGAGAGAAGGTGCCGTTGTTGGTGGACATCAGCACGTGCTGGGAGTAGTCCTCCAGCGTCAACTGGGTGGAGCAGGGGGTATAGCCGTCGCCGGTGACTTCCATGGTATAGGTCCCCAGGGGCAGGCCGGAAATGACGGCCTGATAGGCCCCCAGCCGCTGCTCGGTGGTCAGGGGTGCGCCCTGGGTATTCTGGGCCTCTACCGAGACAGCCAGACCGTCTGCGCCGGTGGCGGTTCCGTCCTTCAGGGACAGGCGGATCTGTCTGCCGTTTCCGGTCAGCGTGAGCTGGATATTGCGCTGCTCCACCGCCGCCACCCGCTGGGGCAGGTCAAAGGACAGGGTCAGGGCGATGGAGCCGGTGGTTTGGCTCTCCCGCAAGACAGAGTTTTCCTGGGGAGCGGCCGCAGCGGCGGCGGGCAGCCAGGCCGTGCAGGGGCCTGCGGCCACAGCCAGACTGAGCAGGCCGGAGATAACGCGGCGGGAATGAATCAAGATGGTCAACCTTCCTCTCTTTTTCTGGGGTGTGAAAGCCCTTATCCTGAGAAACGCTTTGGGAAAGGCGTGTGGAGGACATGGGGACAGAGCACAAATAGGATTACATAATAAGACAACGCGGCCATTATAACTGAAGGCGGGGCAGGGTGCAAGGGCGGAGCTGGGGCTGAAAACACTTTCGTCGGACCAGGCAAAAAAGACCTTAAATCCTACATGCACTATAGGAATATGCATAAAGAAAAAAGGCCCCGTAAAACGGCCTTTTTTCACAATGGTTTCTTAGTGTGCCGTTCCTAGAAAATGGGAAGCGGCGTTATCCCAGGCGGTCGGAGGAAAGGCAATCGGCCAGTTCATCCTGAACAGCCATGGCGGCCTCATATACCTCCGGGGAAATATACCGGCCCACATCGCTGGCCAGAGAGCGGAGAATCCGATCCAGCCGGTCAGGGTAGCCGTGGTAATAGTCCATATAGCCCAGGCAGCGGATAGCGGCGCGGACAAACTGGGCGCTGATGGGAATGGGAGTGGGGGTCTGCTCCGCAGGATAACCGGTGCCGTCATAGTTTTTATGGTGCCAATAGGCGATTTCAGCGGCATAACCGGCCAGAGGCTGAGGAATGGCGATACCGGTGGTAAACAGGGCATGCCCCAAAGCGGTATGGCGAAAATACAGCTCCTGTCCAGCGCCGCCCTGATCCTGTCCCTGCTCGATCACATTGTCGGGAATACCCAGCAGGCCCACATCGCAAAAAACAGCGGCTCGGCCAATCAGTTGGACGTCCTCATCCGTCAACGTGCAATCAGGGACCACCTTTCGGTAGCCCTTGGCCAGTGCGGCGCTCACACGGCCCAAAATGTGGTACTTGGTAAAGGAAAAATGAGGACGGTTCAGGAAGAACAGCTCCAACAGCCGCTTCCAATGCTCGGCGGCTAAAAAAGGGACCTCCTCCGGCGAGGGCGCCTGGGCGTCCAGCATTTCCATAGAGAGCTTCCCGTCCAAGATGGTGGAGCCGGCGGGCCAGGCGGCCTGTACCGCCGCGCATACCCGCTCCTGTACGGTGATAGGATTGACCGGCTTAATCAAAAAGTCGGCCGCACCCTTTTCCACCGCGCTGAATACGTCCTCCTCCTTGGCATTGGAGGCCAAAAGGATCACAGGGAGGGATGACGTTTCCTCAGCGGTCTGAAGCTGTTGTAGTACCTGGAGACCGCCCTTTTTCTTGCCCAGGCGGACGCCCAGCAGAACAGCGCAGATATTGGAAAGATTGCGGTGGCAATAGGCGATGGCGGGCCGGGTTTCCTCAAAGCACTCCACATGAAAAAGCTGCTTGAAAATCTCCCGCAGAATGGCAAGATCCAAGGGAGCTTCATCAATCACCAATAACGTATCTCGCATCATGCGTGTTCTCCTTTTGGCTGACACAGTAAAATGGCTCTGTGAGCGCCGTCAGCCAAAAGGCCAAAGCGTTCATTCAGAGGGCGGTGTAGGCTGAACCGCCTTGTGTTCAGACAAGGCGGATTCCAGCTCGGCCACCAACAGGGCCGGAGCGGTTCCGGCGGCGTCCTGATTGACGGTGGCGGCCTTTTGCAGCTCACTGCGCAGAACCAAAACCTCTTTGGGCGCACACACGCCGATATTGACCTGACCGCTTGATTCCACAGAGAGGATGGTAATGCTGATCTGGTCGCCAATGATCAGCGATTCCCCCTCTTTACGGCTGAGCACCAGCAATCAGCCCACCTCCCTGTTGGAAAACTCGTCCAGACGGTGGCGCATGTGATACTCCTCCGTGTCCAAAATGACTTGGACGGCTCTGTGCAATTCCGGATTGACCACCACGGGACAGCGCAGATTAACGGTGCTCTCGCCTACCGGCTCCTTGGCTACGCACATGACATAGTAGCACAGCTCCTGACTATGGGAGACCCCCATCAGCTTCAGCTCCTCCGGAGAGAGCACCGGCGTATAATCGGGCTTCAGGGAGAAAGGGTTCATCAGGATAAAGGCGGGAGAAGAGGCGGCTGTGCTTTGCAGGCAGAGCATATTTCCCTGGCTGCCGGAAAAGGGGAGCAGCAGAAACTGCTTTTCTCCCTCAAAGCCAAACAGTCCGTTGGGAAACTCCAGCACATCTTCTGGGGCATAGGTGATCTCGCCAAAATATTTTGTATTCAGCTGCAATGATGTTCCTCCCACTCAGGCGTTGACGTCCAGTGGCTCGTAATTGGGGTCAGAGGAGGGGGGCACATACAGCGGCCCGCCCACATACTTGATGATAACGTCGGGGCGCTGAGTCATAGTGAACTCGATGTCGCCGGGGACGAAGGTAAAGCTCATCTGCTCCATCCGCCAGTCAAAATTGAGCTTATCCATCTCATAGCGGATGCTCATTTCGCCGCCATCCCAACTGATGTCAGGTCCTACACGGGGCAGGAATTCAATGTTCACATTGTTGGGCTCGCCCAGATTCTGCTGCTTAGCCAGCTGAGGGATCACGTCCTGATCGATGCGTGCTTCCATCATCATACGACCCTCCTGTGCCAGTACAGCAGTAGCCTGATAAGCGCCCTGAACCCCGGCCTGAGCCTGCTGACGAATCAAAGTTGCAGTGGTAGGCTGCACAGAATTGCGGGCTTCAAAGGTATCCAGGTTGACCTGAATAGGGTGGCTACGAATGTTCAGCCCACCCTTGTTCCGGGAAATCTCAACCTGAGCGGTACCTCGGGCATACTCCAAATGGGCATTGGTAACCTTCATCTGGATTTCAATAGGAACTGTTTGAATTTCTATCAGAGGATACATGACAACAAAAACTCCTTCCATATGCAGGGTGTGTATTCATATATCCTGGACCAACTGTTAGTTCAGATAGTCCATCAGGGACTGAGGAATGACGTTGGAACCAACTTGGATGGCAGCATTGTAACTGGTCTGGGCCCAGGAGAGGGCAAGGATGGCGTCTACCCGGTCCACCCGCTCAATACCCTCCAGCTCGGTGTTCAGGGAGTCAAAGGTGCTTTCCAGCTGAGACTGGTTGGTCTGGAGGTACTTGGCCTCGGTGTCCAGCTGGGTGTGCTGTTTGCTCAGAGCATCCTGAGCCTTGGAAAGTTTTTCGGTCAGGCGGGAAGCTACGTCTCTGTTTCCGGAAGGACCCCAAGTATTGGTATCCGTGTTATAGTCCTTAAATACTTCAGACAGACGTACCATGATGGAGACGATGTTCTTGGGGTCGCCGTCCTCGTCCACACCGTAGCCGCCGATAAAGTCCACACCGGAAATGGCGGAGTCAAAGGCGGTGGAATCCACTACATTTCCATTTGCATCCACCTCAAAACCAATGCCGATGTCCACATACAGATGCTCGTTAGACCATTTGTCCAGCATTTCGCCGTTTTTCCAATTTCCCTTGCTTGGATCATTGGGATCTTTTGGAACGGGATTTCCGTTTTCATCCAAATAATCAGATGTGTAGTAATCCGCATTTGGATCATCAATGCGTACGCCCCGATAGGTAACGTAGGTTTTGTCGCCATCTTTCTCCAAGGCAAAGGGGGCATTTTTAGTGTCAGCTCCATTGAAGAGGAAATTACCGCCGTACTGACTGTTCAGGCTCTGGATCACAGCCTCCGCACCGGAGTAAATGACGTCGCCCTGAGTGTTCAGAGTGCTCAGGTTGGTGTCATTGAGTCCCTTCAGGGCAGGCGCCTGGGCCAGATCGCTGACCAGCTTGTCGATCATATCGTCGGCAATATCCCAAGCGGTGGAGAACTTGCCCAACACGGTCTTGTTATTGGAATACTGGGCATTGGTGGCGTTGAGGGAACTGTGGATATTGAACGCCCGGGTGGCGGCGGCAGGGTCGGCGGAGTAGGAGTCGAAGTTCCGGCCGGTCATCAGGGATCTCATGGCCGAGTAGAGCTGATTGGTGGACTTCATCAGATTTTTCTGATAGGTATAGAGGGTAGAATTGGTGGTTATACGCATCATAGTTGATTCACCTCACAAAATGGCGCACAGAGTTAAACGGTACCGTTGATCAGGGAGTCCAGAGCCTCATTGAGCACATTCATCAACCGGCAGGCGGCTGTATAGGCCTTCTGGTAGGTCATAAGACCGGTAGCCTCGTCGTTCAGGTCCACACCGCTGACACCATCTCGATCGGTATAAATATTATCTGCGGTTATTGTATAGTTGTTAAGCACGGCGTCGGTGCTCATTTGATCTTCGGCCAGGGTGGACTGGATCTTCAGCAGCATATCCTCGAAGGTGCCGTGATAGGCATCCCCTATGGCATCCCCGTCCACATGACTAGGTACAAAATCCAGCTTTTTGCTGAATAGATCAAGGAACTCCGCCAACCGGGAGGTATCGCCGCTGGGAGCGTCCGGGCTGGAAGCGGCCTGAATAGAAACGGTCTGATTGGCCCAGCCATAGGATACAGAGATATTGGATGCAGTAATCTGAGTTTTAGCACCAGTAACAGGGTCTGTTGCCACAGCATCGTTGGTATTACTGCCGATGCTAAACAGATTACCCGCCCCGGCAACCAGATTGCCGTTGCTGTCATAGACATGATTTAGCTCATTCATCGCCGTGGCAAACTCATAAGCCAGAGAATCCAGAGCCTTCTGATAGTAGGGAATGCCACGCTTCACAAGGGCGTCAGGGTCAACATTATCCACATCATTCTGGGAGGAAAACTCGCCCTTTTCAGTTAAGATCTCGCGAATGGATTGGATGGAGCCATACAAATCGTTATCCACCATATCCGTACCGGCGCCCAATGCGGCATTATCAGGATGTACAACTCCGTTGGCATCGGTCAGGTCTGATATAGAAATGGTATAATTGTTGTTATTGTCGCAACTCAGCTGAGTACCATACACACCATCAACCAAAGTGTGGGTATGGCCCTCATTGCTGACAATGCTGACTGTCATTTTTTCTACTTCGGTATCAGGGCCCACTTCCTCCATGGTGTACTTGACGTCGATCTTTACATATCCGCTCAGCTTATCCAGCAGATTGTTCCGATTATCCCGCAGCTCCAGAGCGGGGTCGCCCCGCAGGTCGGCATTGCGGATGGACTCGTTCAGGTCTCGGATCTGGGTAAGAATATCGTTGACCTCGGTAACCTGTTGGTTTAGCTTGTCCTCATAAGTTTTCTGCAGCTCAGTCAGTTTATCGGCATAAGAGTTAAAAAAGGTGCACAGTGCATCGGCCGATTCGCGAATCAGCGGGTCATAGGTGTCCACACCATTGGTGATGGCTTGACTGATCAGGTCCCGGATATCGTTGAGCTGACTGAGGATGACGCCGTCATCCTGGTCCAGGCTGCCCTTGCCCACCTCGTCCAGAATGGTGGCTATCTGATTCAGACCATCCAGCTTGGCGTTGGCGGAACCCACATCAGAATTGGCTTTCCGGTAGGAGATGTCCAAGCCGGGGTCCCGAACCTGAGTGATGCCAGCAACCACGGCGCCCTGGCCAATGCGGGTATTATAGCTGGAGTAATACCGGTCGTTGACAGAGGGAATCAGGCTGACCTGATTGAGCCGCTGACGGGTATAGCCCTCGGTATTGATGTTGGTGATGTTGTTGCCCGTCACATCCAAACCCTTCTGGGCAGAATAAATTCCCAGACGGACAGTCGTAAAAGAACCAAAAGTACCCATGTTCTACTCCTCTCAAGCGCGGAAATCGGTCTGTGTTTTCTTGGAGGCAGGAGGCTGCTTCTGGTGCGCTGTCTCCCGGCGCTCCAACTCCTGCTGGATGTGGCGCACATTGGATTCCATCAAAGTACGTGCCGCCTGCTGGGTGCTGGAGAGCACCTGATAGCTGCGCAGCACCTGCTGGCTGATCTCGGTGGCCTGATGCTTATATTGGGGGGGACAGTGGCTGGGCAGGTCTCGCAGGGACACCTGCTCCAGCCCCAGCTCTTTGAGCAGCGCATTGCGCTTGTGCTCCCGGCCCCGCAGGTCCAAGGCAGCGGCCTGTTCCTGCTTCATGCACTGGTCCAAAGTCTGTAAGTCATTGTTCTGAACCGCTTTGAGCTTGCGCTGCTCCAGGGCGGTCAGGGTATCCAGCGCCTGGTTCAGCTCCGTCAAAAATCCAAGGTAGTTCTGCATATCCATAAGGCGGTCAACCGTCCTCTCTCACAAGCAGCATCCGGGCGGCAATCTCTCCGGCGTTGGGCTGGTAGGTCCCGGCGGCCACCTGCTGCCGCAGACGGTCTACATCCTGGGTGGTGACCCGGGCGCGGACCTCCTGGGATAGACGCCCTACCGTCTCCTTGACCCGCTTTTCGGTCTCACCCAGGTGGAAGGAAAATTGAACCTGATCGTATCGCTGCCCGGAAAGCACCGTGGTAACGGCGTCGGTTTTTCTGTTATAAGGGGCCGTGCTGCCGACTGGACAGCTTCCGTTGGCATAGATCCGGAACATCACAAGCCCTCCCTCTTTCTAATTTGCGCAGTTTGCCCGGGATGTTCCCAGTGCTGTACTGTCGTTCATTCAATATATATATCGGCCTATCTCAGAGAGAAAATAAGGGGGCGAAGGAAAAATCCACGGAAAAGATAGGGGAAATTTTTGCGCTACAATTATCTTTTCCCCAATTCAAGCCGATATAATGACAGAGAGAAAATTCCCTTGCAGCGATCATCATACCGGCATACCGCCGGCCCACAGGAAAGGAGCACCCCATGCGCTATGAAGTAACACAGGACCTGATTACCGGAAATACACTGATTGACTCGGAGCACCGCCAGCTGTTTGCCGCAGTCAACGACTTGTTGGATGCCTGTGCCCAGGGACATGGTCGGGACAAAATCCAAAAGACCGTCCAATTTTTAAGCGAATATGTAGTCAAGCACTTCCAGGATGAGGAGAACTTACAGACCAAGCACAAATATCCTGGTTATCCCGCCCATAAGACCTTCCACGACGGTTATCGCCATCAGCTCAATGACAAAGCCCAGCAGCTGCTGAAGGAAGGTCCCACCGTAAAGGCGCTGGGTGATCTCAACCAGGTAGTGGGAGTGCTGGTCTCCCACATCCGTACCGAGGACAAACGCCTGGCCCGTTACATCAAAGAGCAGGGCTGAGCCCCCAAATACCTTGCTCTCAAAACAGAATTTTATCCATAAGAAATGGCCGCCGGAAGGCGGCCATTTCTTATGGATTTACAGAGGGTCTGTGCCATGGATGGCGGGGACCCTTTTTTATTACCGCTGCATACCGTCCTCTTCCCGCAGGCGGAGGGTGAAGCGGCTCACCAGATCCTTGAGCAGATGAGACTGGCCGGACAGCTCCTGGCTGGCGGCGGCGGACTGCTCTGCGGTGGCGGAGTTGGTCTGGACCACGCTGGAGATCTGATCGGTACCCTCGGAGACCTGGTGGATAGAGTCGGTATCGGAGATGATGTTCTCCGCCACCTGATTCATCAGGGTGACCGCGTCCTCCGTATAGGTTACAGTCTGCTCCAGGGCGGCGCTCACCTCGTCGGTCAGGCTTCCGCCCCGCTCCACGTTGCTCATGGAGCGTTCGATCATATCCTTGGTCTGCTTGGCGGCCTGATCCGACTTGGAGGCCAGGCTGCGTACCTCGTCGGCCACCACAGCAAAGCCCTTGCCGGCGCTGCCTGCCCGGGCGGCCTCTACGGCGGCATTCAGGGCCAGAATATTGGTCTGGAAGGCAATGTTTTCGATGGTCTCGATGATCTGGCCGATCTCCTGCTGACCCTTGGAGATGTCCGCCATAGCCTGCTTGAGCTGGCCCATCTTCTCGTTGCTCTGAATGACCTGACTGCCGGCCAGATTGGCCTTTTCCTGAGCCTGTTTGGCGGCGGTGGTATTGATATTGGCAGAGTTGCTGATATCGCTGATGGTGGCGGACAGCTCCTGCACGGCGCTGGCCTGTTCGGTGGCGCCCTGAGCCAAAGCCTGAGCGCCGGAGGAGACCTGCTCCGCCCCGGCGGAGACCTGCTCGGCGGCGGTGTTGATCTGAGCCATGGTTTCGCTCAGACCGTACTCCAGCTCCCGCAGGTTGACCAGTACCATGTTCATATCCCCAACATACTGTTCCGGGGCGCGGGAACGGACGTTCAGATTGCCCTTGGACATCTCACCCAGCATATAACCCATATCCTGGATGATGCCCTGGAGAAGGGAGACGATACCGGAAGTGGCGTCGTTGAGCAGCCCGATCTCATCCTTGCGGCGCAGATCCGGGATGGGGGAACTGAGATCGCCCTCCTGAAGCTGCTGGATGCGGGAGACGCACATGCGGATGGGCTTGCTCAAACCGCCGGCAATGCGGGCGGAGATCACCACGGCAGCCACAAGGACCAGAATCACCAGAATCACGATAATGACAATGTTGCGGTAGGTGGTGGCCATAAAGTCGGTGGTCTGGGCGTTGATGGCCAGACTCCAACCGTCGGTGCCGTCCACCGGGGCGTAGGCCAGATACTTGGTCGCACCGTTGTAGGTATACTGGCCAAAGCCGCTCTCACCGGCCACCATCTTGGATTCCAGCGCAGCCAGTGCGCTCAGGGAGGAATTTGTCTTGGCCTCCTCCGCGGTGTTTTCCTCATTGCGCACATTCTCTATATTTTTGTGGGCGATGGTGGTTCCGTTTTTATCCAGCATATAGGCGCTGCTGTTTTCGCTGATGTGAATAGAGACCATGATGTCGTTGAGGAAGGTCTCCGGGGGGACAAAATAGACCACGCCCACGATTTTACTGCCCTGAACGCCGTTCTGCCACAGGGGGGCGGCCACCATAATAGACAACTCGCCGGTCACCTTGCTGACAGTGGGAGTGGAAATATAAGAGTTGCCCTGAACAGCCTGCTGGAAATAATCCCGGTCAGAGTAGTCCTGGCCGTCAAACAGGCTGACGCCGGCGGTATTCAGCAGGTTGCCCCGCTCCATGCCATAATGCTTGACCCAGATATTCAGAAAGCTCTGCTTTTGATTAACGGAAGTTTCCGGATCGCTCATAGCCGGGACCATGCCCAAAGCCTCTACGGCGTTTTTATAAGACTGAAGCTGATAAGAGACCCGTGCCGCTGTCTGAGTGGCTACGGTCTCCATGGTCTGCTCCAAAACGGTCTGACTGCTGGAATAGCTCATGCCGATTCCTGCGCCGCCGCAGATGAGTGCGGCAGCACCGGCCAGCAGCAAAAAGCAGACCAAAAGCGTTTGTCGGATGCTTTTCATACTTGTAAGACTCCTTCCCAATTGCCCCAATGGCAATTTTCTCAAACTCCATTAAAAATATCGACAAGATTTGTCAAAAAAATAAGAGAAAAAACGGAAAGAAAAGAAAAAAGTTTCTATATCAGAAATAGTTTCTTAATTATTACGGTTATGGGGAATTCAGGATTTTCTTAGCGTGGGTAAAAATTTTATATTCCAAGGAGGACACAAGAAATCAGGTCTTTTGTTAAAAAGACAAAAAGAAGGGCACGCTGTCTGGCAGCGCGCCCTTCTAGTCATAAAACTTGGGGTCAAAAGGGATATACGTTCATTCACCGCTGTTTGCGTCGCTGCGCAGGGTGAAGCGGCCCACCAGCTCTTTGAGCAGAAGGGACTGGCCGGACAGCTCCTGGCTGGCGGCGGCGGACTGCTCGGCGGTGGCAGAGTTGGTCTGGACTACGCTGGAGATCTGATCGGTGCCCTCGGAGACCTGATGGATAGAGTCGGTATCGGAGACGATGTTCTCCGCCACCTGATTCATCAGGTTGACTGCGTCCTCTGTATAGGTTACGGTCTGTTCCAAAGCGGCGCTCACCTCGTCGGTCAGGCTTCCGCCCCGCTCCACGTTTCTCATGGAGCGCTCGATCATTTCCTTGGTCTGCTTGGCGGCCTGATCCGATTTAGAGGCCAGGCTGCGCACCTCGTCGGCCACTACGGCAAAGCCCTTGCCGGCGCTGCCCGCCCGGGCGGCCTCCACGGCGGCATTCAGGGCCAGAATATTGGTCTGGAAGGCAATGTTTTCGATGGTCTCGATGATCTGGCCGATCTCCTGCTGACCCTTGGAGATGTCCGCCATAGCCTGCTTGAGCTGGCCCATCTTCTCGTTGCTCTGAATGACCTGACTGCCGGCCAGATTGGCCTTTTCCTGAGCCTGTTTGGCGGCGGTGGTATTGATATTGGCAGAGTTGCTGATATCGCTGATGGTGGCGGACAGCTCCTGCACGGCGCTGGCCTGTTCGGTGGCGCCCTGAGCCAGGGCCTGAGCGCCGGAGGAGACCTGCTCCGCCCCGGCGGAGACCTGATTGGCGGCGGCACGGATCTGGGACATGGTATCGCTCAGCCCAAGCGCCAGTTTCCGCAGGTTGGTCAGCACGGTATACATATCCCCAACATACTGTTCCGGGGCGCGGGAGCGGACGTTCAGATTGCCCTTTGCCATTTCATCCAGCAGATAATCCATATCCTGGATAATGCCCTGAAGGACCGAGACGATGCTGCGGGTGGCGTTGTTGAGCAGACCAATTTCGTCCTTACGATGCAGGTCTGGGATGGGGGAGCTGAGGTCGCCCTCCTGAAGCTGCTGGATACGGGAGACGCACATGCGGATGGGCTTGCTCAGGCTGTTGGCGATCCACACCGAGATTATCACGGCTACCATAATGACCACTGCCACCAGAATGGCGATGATGATAATATTGCGGATGGTGGTGGCCATGTAGTCGGAGGTATAGGCGCTGACCGCCACGCTCCAGCCGTCGGTACCCGAAACGGGGGCGTAGGCCAGATATTTGGACACCCCATTGATGGTATAAGTACCGTAGCCCGACTGACCCTGACGCATACGGGCGTGCATGGAGGCCAGATCAGTCAGGCTGCTGTCGCTCTGGGCCTCCTGCTCAATGTTCTGGGTGGTGATGGTCTCCATGGTGGTGTCGGCAATGGTGTAGCCGTTCTTATCCACCATATGGGCGCCGCTGTGCTCACTGATGTGAATGGTGGACATAATATCGTTGAGGAAGGTCTCCTTGGGTACAAAATAGACCACGCCCACGATTTTACTGTCCTGAATACCGTCCTGCCACAGGGGAGCGGCCACCATAATGGACAGCTCTCCGGTGATCTTGCTGATGGTGGGAGTGGAGATGTAGGTATTGCCCTGGATGGCCTGTTGGAAGTATTCACGGTCGGCGTAACTGTTGCCGTCAAACAAACTGACGCCGGTGCTGGTCAGTACGTTGCCACGCATCATGCCGTAGTGCTCCACCCAGCTGTCCAGCAGCGCTTTCTTATCCTCGACAGTGGCATTTGGGTCGCTCAGTTTCGGCACCATACCAAAGGCCTCTGCGGCGTTTTTGTAGGATTGCAGCTGATAGGATACGCGATCTGAGGTCAGGGTGGCGATTGTGGTCATGCTTTGCTGCAGGGTCGACTGGCTGCTGGAATAACTCATGGCGATACCCACGGCACCGCAGATGAGTGCGGCGGCCCCTGCCAGGCCCAAAAAGCAGACCAAAAGTTTTTGCCGGATGCTTTTCATGTTGAAAGACTCCCTCCCAATTACCACGCAGGCATATTGATATAACACATAATAACTATCGACCGTATTTTTCAGAAGATAAGTACGGGATGGTAAAAGATGTAGAAAAGCAGGATTTATCTGGGGTGACCGGCAGGCAATGGATGATAAAAGACAGGCGTACTGTCCAGATGGATACAGCACGCCTGTTTGAAGTAAATGGAAAGTTGAAAGAGCCTTTGCACGAACGTCAGAAAAGGCGACGCTCAGCCAAGAGGCACAGCCTGTCCGGTTTCCTCGTCCAGGACATACACCTGCCGGGCGGGAAGGGTCAGCAGATAGCTCTGCTCAAGCTGATGGGTCTCGGCCAGGTAGACGTTCATACGCAGGCAGGGCTCCCCGTCCAAAAAGGCGGTACCCTCCTGGGGATAGACCTGATACTCGTCCATGCTGCTGCCTGACAGCCCCAGATAGGAAGGCGGCATGCTCTCAAAATAGGAGACCGCTTCATCCAGCGTCATCCCCAGGTCGGTGTTGGAGGAGGGCAGCACATCCTTCTGGGCCAGAGAGGGTGTGATGGAACAGGAGGTCTCATCCCATTGGATGGTCAGCAGAAAGACTTCTTCCGAGTCCTCCAGGGGCTGGGCGGCTTTGGCCTCCCCGGAGTCGGCGGAAAAGTCCGCCTTTCCTGTGTCCTGATCGGTCCACACAGTGCAGTCGTAATCGGACTCCAGGATTTGAGTATACGCCTGGGTGGTTTCGCCGCCGCTGGACAGCTGAGAATAGATATAGGTGACCGAACCGTCCTCCTCATTTGTGGTCTGTTCAAAGGTAAAACCATCGTCCAGAGTCACTGCTTGATTCAAAGCGGGAAGGGTCTTCTCCACCAGGTCATAGGTCTGGGGCGGCTCCTGACCGCCGCCGCAGCCTGAGAGCAGCAGCGCCGCCGTCAACAGAGGGGCCGCCGCTTTTACCGCGAACTTCAAAGGGGATTCACCTCGTCTTCATATCCAATGCTGATCTGGTCACCGGCCTGGAGCACCTGCTGGAACAGGCAATCCGCGCCGTTGACCCGAATGGCCACCGGCCGTTGCGCGTGCTTAAAGTCCATACCGGAGCGCTCCAGCAGGTCCATGACATAATGGGGCGCGCCATCCGCCTTGGGGGGCAGAGAGACCGGCTGGCCGTTCAGAAAAACGGTGCAGGCGGGCGCAGCTGGAGCAGGGATGGGCGCTTCCGGTTTTACTACAGGCTGGGCCTGAACGGGAGCTGCCGGCGCTGTTGCCTGGGTGGGAACCGGACGGGCCGGTTCCACCGGAGGCTGGACCGGAGCAGGCGTTTCTTCTTGCCGGGCGGGAACAGGGTCCGCCGGTTCTGTTTGCTCCTGGACCGGAGGAGGGGCTTCTGGCTGGGCCGCAGGGGGCTCTTCCTCTTTGGAGACCACCACAAAGGCCCCGGAGGGCACCAGCTCATCCGGCTGGGGAGATACTCCGTTGACGGTGAGAGAGCGTGCGCCCAGGCGCTGAGCCAGCTGGGCGGCGGTGAGGCGGCAGTCCTGACCGGCCACGGCGGGGATAAAGTCCACCCGGTCTCCCGCATGGACCAGGGCGGAGGGCTGGGCCTCGGACCCGTTGATTTGCAGGCGAGCGGGCAGGGCGGGTTCCCCATGAAAAACGGTGCGCCGTCCATCCACCTGGAGGACCAGAGGCTTGCCGCTTCTGCCCAACAGGTCGAAGTAGGTATAACCGTTCATCATCAGCAGATCCATGGCCGACAGATCGCCGCTGCGGAAGAGCTTGGCCCGGGTACCGTTGAGGGTGACCTGACAGCTGTCACTGATAAGGCCCAGTCCCGCCGATACGGCAATGCCCAGCGGCGTGGTATACTCCGGGTCCTCCAGGGTGAGAATGTCGGAAAAAGCGGAGGTCTTGAAGTGACCGCCGGCCACCGCCACCCGTTTGGGGTCCATATCCAGGGCGGCGGCGATTTTTTCTCCCAGACCGTCCAGCTTGCTGCCGCCGCCAGCCAAAAACAGGGCGGAGGGGGCGGAGCCATTGATATCCAATACCCGCTGGCTGATCTCTTTGGCCAGCAGCTGGGCAGCGGGTTCCAGCGTGGCCTGGGCCTGCTGATTGGTGCAGCTTTGCTTCTGACCCAAAATGTCGGTAAAGGTCAGGGTGTCCGATTGGGACAGCTGGGACTTCATCTGTTCTGCGGTGGTGTAGTCCACCAGGTATTCTTTCATCAAGGCCTCGGTGATCTCGTCGCCTGCCACGGTGGCCATGGTGTAGCCCACCACGCTGCCGTCCCGGCACACGGCGATATCCGAGGTGCCCGCCCCAATGTCTACCAGACACAGGTTTAACAGGCGAAGGTCCGCTGGAATGGCGGCGTTGAGGGCGGCAATGGGCTCCAAAGTCAGACTGGCCACCTCCAGACCAGCCTGCCGCATGACTGCATACAGGCTGTCGATGACCCCGCTGGGCAGGAAGGTGGCTACCACCTGGGTCTCCAACCGCCGGCCGGTGTGGCCCAGCAGAGTAGCCAGGGGATAGCCGTCCAGCTGATACTGGATGGCGGTGTACCCCACCAGCAGCAGCTGCTGGGCGTCCCCCTCGCTGGCGCGAATGGTTTGCTCGGCCTCGGCTACCGCCGCTGCCTCCAGCTGGGCAATGAGAGGGGCGGTGACAGGCTCGGGGGCGGACAGTTCCCGCAAAGCATGACCCTGCTCGGTGCGCAGGGCCCGCCCTGCGGCGGCTACGCTGGCCCGCTCCAGCTTACAGCCCATATCCTGCTCCAGACGGTCGGTGACCGCGCGTACCGCAGCAGCCACCTGGGCGATGTCCTCAATCTGTCCATCCATCATGACCCGATGGGTGTGGAGCAGCTTTTCCATGGCCAGGACCCGGATTTTGCCCGCCTCCTTGGTCCCCAGAATACCGATCACGCTTCTGGTGCCGATATCCAGCGCATAAATCAGCTCCTGGCTCTGGTGGGGGCGGGGAGAGGATACAGCCGTTTCAGACATCAGACAGCAAACTCCTTTCCTGAAAACCGGGGATGGCCCCGGACTTGTGTGAAATGAGGAAACAGCCTGAAAGGGCGGTTTCCGTAAAGCGTCAAAAAAGTGGCTATGCCACTTTTTTGACGGGATATAGCCCGTTGCATCTATGATTTGTCCACTGGACAGAACATGATATACCCGCGCCCTGAGGGCGCTTTACCAAGGGCTTCTTCCAGGCGCAAAACGCGCCAAAGGCTCTGATGGTAGCTTCCACCAGAAATAAGGGTTTAATACTTGCTGAAGCGATTTTCGTCGGCCACAGGCTCCTCCATAAAAGATTCAACGGGAGCGGGGTGCTCCTGCTCGGTGGGGGTGAAGGAGGGAGTGGGGGCAGAGGTGGTATCAGGGGCAGAGGGAGCGGTGAAGGAGGCAAAGGGGGATGCGCTGTCCCGCAGCCGGAACCGCTGGACCATCTGCTTCATCATCACAGCCTGAGAGGACAGCTCCTGGCTGGCGGCGGCAGACTCCTCACTGGTGGCGGAATTGGTCTGTACCACGCTGGAGATCTGGTCCATGCCGGTGGTCAGCTGGGCAATGGCCTCTTCCGCGGAGACAGTGCTCTCAGCCAGCTTGTCCATGTACTCAATGGCCACACTGGCATACTCCACCGTCTTCTGCATGTTGGCATCCACGTCCTCGGCCAGCTCGCCGCCATGCTGCACCGCAGCCATAGAGGACTCGATGAGCTTCTTGGTCTGTTTGGCAGCGTAATCGGACTTGGAGGCCAGGTTGCGTACCTCGTCGGCCACCACGGCAAAGCCCTTGCCAGCGCTGCCTGCCCGAGCGGCCTCTACGGCGGCGTTCAGGGCCAGAATATTGGTCTGGAAAGCGATGTTCTCGATGGTGGCGATGATCTTGCTGATATTCTCCTGGCTGGTCAGAATATCGGACATGGCCTTGCGCATCTCCTGCATCCGCTCGTTGCTGATGCGCACCTGACCGGAGGCCAGGTCGGCCCGCTCCTTGGCGGTCTGGGCGGTTTCCCGGTTGCTCCGGGCGGTATGGTCCAGATCGTTGATGGTGGCGGCCAGTTCCTCCACGGCGCTGGCCTGTTCGGTAGCGCCCTGAGCCAGCCCCTGGGAGCCGGTGGAAACCTGATCGGCGCCGGCGGCCACCTGGTCGGCGGACTGGAGAATGCCGCTCATGGTGTCATTGAGCTGGTTCAGCAGATACTCGATGTTATCCTTGATGGGGGCCAGCTCGCCGGGATACTGCTGGCTCATGGAGCAGGCCAGATCCCCGTCAGCCAGGCTCTTGGTCACGGAAACAATGTCCTCAATGGCGTTGTGCAGAATATCCTGAGAGGTTCGCACCGCATCGCAGATGCCGCCGATCTCATCTTTGGACCGGTACTCCAG
This sequence comes from uncultured Flavonifractor sp., assembly GCF_944385615.1. Lineage (GTDB taxonomy): Bacteria > Bacillota > Clostridia > Oscillospirales > Oscillospiraceae > Flavonifractor. Next base: position 24,405 of record NZ_CALWXV010000004.1, read on the forward strand.
GTCATAGGACAGATCGCCCTGGCTGAAGGCCACCACGGCCTGCTCCGCCTGGCGCAGAGGACGGGAAATGGAGCGCACCACATACAGGTTCAGCAGAACGCCCACCACAGCGATCAGGATGATGAGAATCACCAGGACTACCACGTCCCGGGTGCTGGTGAACATGACATGATTGGATTGCACTGTACTATTTTGTACCAGCTGATCCATCAGAGCATGTCCGGCCTCTATGGCCACATTCAGTTTGGGGGTACACTCATTTTTGATCAGCTGCTGGGCCAGGGAAATGTTGTCGGCCTGCAGCGCGCTGTCAATGTCGGAAAAAGAAGATCTCCAGCTTTCAATTGCCTGGATAAACTGATCGTCTAGTCCATCGGTGCCGGTATAGAGTGTCTGGATGGTGTTGATCGATTCATCAATAATATCCAGGGAGTCAGAGATTTTACTGGCTGTGCCGGAGTCATATCCAAACAACGCCATATCCCGCAGCTGGCGGGCGACGGCGTTGATTTCACTCTCACATTCCTGGGCGGCGTCCACAATTTCAATGGGGCCGGACAGAATTCCAATGTAATTGCTGCGCACTGAGAGAATCGTATTGATGGAAAGGACGCTCATCAGCAGCGACAACACTAGTGTGACTGCGAAAGAAATTAAAACCTTGCTTCCAACCTTCCTGTTTTTCATTGCGATATCCTCCTGAAACGGTTTAAAACGGACTTATATTATAACGCGGCCTATCTGTACAGACAGACCGGAATTTCTGGGATAGAACCGTCACACCACGTCGCCATATCGGCCTTTCTGTACGTCTCCAAAGATGGTTCCGTCCACCAGCGTAATGACCCGGCGGCGCATGAGGTTGACAAATTTTTTGGCGTGGGTAGCCATAATAATGGTGATTCCATGATGATTAAGCTCAGATAAAAAGAGAAACATATCCCAGGCGGCGTCCTCGTCCAGATTGGCGGTGAGCTCGTCCAGCACCAGGATTTCCGGGTTATTGATGATGGCTCTGGCCAGCTCCACCCGGCGGCTCTCTCCCAAAGAAAGCTCCACAGGATAGCGGTTGGTGGTATGACCCAAGCCTACCATATTCAGTGCTTTCTGTACCCGTTCGGACACGGACTGCTTGCCACGGCCCCGCCCCCGGCCCAGCTGGGCCACGGAGGACAGGTTTTCCCCGATGGTACGCTTACGGGCCAGTGTGGAGAACTGGGGCACATAGCCAAAACACAGCCGCCGGTGGTCCCGCTGCCGCTTGGATAGCCGGGTAACGTTGACTCCTTTGACAAAAACCGAGCCGAAGGTGGGCTGCATCTCACAGGCGATCAGCTTCAGCAAAACGCTTTTTCCAGCGCCGCTGCTGCCGGTCACAAAGACGAATTCCCCCGGTTCAATGGCCAGATCTACGTCGCGGACCGCGTGTATCACCCGTTTTTCGTGCTCCATAGGATAGTCCTTGCCTACCCCTTCCAAACAAATTTGCGGCATAGAGTGCTCCTTATATACAAAGAAAGAAAAATTTGTTATAATGACTTTTACGACCAAAAAGGTGGTGCAAAAGCTTGGGCAAACCAAAGAAACACAGGAAACATTTGCGTACCGTGGGGCTGGTGGTACTGGCGCTGGCCTGCATAGCCGGGGTAGAGCTGGCTGTCTGCCGGTTTGCGGAACCCGAGTTGTTCCACCGTATTACCACTCCAGTGGTGGAGCTGGCGCAAAGCGCCTGGGAACAGGGCAAAGCGCTGTTCGGAAAGCTGCAAAGCGCGGTGGAAGCCGCCGTCCCGACCCAAGCGCCGGAGGAACCGCTGGTGAACCAGATGATCCAAGAGCCGGTGGAGGACGAGGCAGAGCTGGTTCAGGACCCCAAGGTCACCCAATTTGCCGACCGGCAGGGCCAGGAGGTGCTGACCGGCGGCGTGGTAGAACTGGTCTACTTCAACCAGGGCGAAGAGCCATGGGCAAATTCTCTGTACGGACGAGATCCCATCAGCGGCTATGGCTGCGGGCCTACCGCTATGTCTATGGTGGTATCCAGCCTGGGTGACCAGGTGGTGGACCCGGCCCAGATGGCGGAGATCGCCTGTAAAAATGGCTACTGGGCCCCCCACAGTGGTTCCTATCTCTCCATCATCCAGGGATTGGGCCAGCAGTTTGGACTGGAAGCGCAGGCATGCGGAGAGATCACCGCCGACGAACTGTGCCAGATGCTGGCCTCGGGAGAATTGCTGGTGGCGCTGATGGGGCCGGGACACTTTACCAGCGGCGGGCACTTTATTGTGCTGCGGGGTGTGTCCCTGACAGGGGAGATCCTGGTGGCCGACCCAAACAGCCGGGACCGCAGTCTGGCCCTGTGGGACCCCCAACTGATTTTGGACGAGCTGTCTGCCAGCCGGACCAACGGAGCGCCGCTGTGGTGCTTTTCTACACTGGGAGAGTGAGACATGGAAAAAACGGGGATAACCCCCTGTCGATGCGCGGTATGCGGTCGGCAGGGGGCATTTTTGCTGTCAAAAGCACTATTTCCCGTTTTTGGCATAATAGGAAGTGGGACCGCCCAGACGGCGGCTGACGGCCCGATCTGCCCGACGGACCTGCTCCAGCAGGGTCCGGTTTCTCTCCACCTGCTGCAGCAATGCCTGGCCGTCCGGTGAGGTGGGGGGCTGGCTGACCTTGCCTGTGAGCAGCTGGTGCAGCAGTGCGCCGTCCTCGGGAGGAAGCTCGGCACACTGACGGTGCAGTATGGCTTTGCAGTTGGTCAACTGGTCAATCTCCTCCTGCCGCATGGACAGAAACATCCGCACAGACACCTGATCCCGCCGGTCCACTGCCTGGGCCAGCTGATCGGTGAGGTCGGCCACCTCTGTCAGAGAGGTATACATTTTGCGCTGGATGGCCGTAGCGGCGGCCAAGGTCTGATCACTTAACATAGTGCAGGCTCCTATCGGGCAGAGGTATTTTTATCGGCGGCACGGAAACTCTCCCGCAGCTCGCCGGCCATCCGCTTGACCCGGGCCAACTCGGTCTTGTTGCGGCCGTTCTTGACCCTGCTAAGCTCATAGCAGAAGTATTCGTACAGTCGGGCCAGCTGACGGCCAATGTCGTACTGGCGATCCAAGGTGTCGTCCAGGTAGTGGATAATGGCGGTGGCTTTGTCCACTGCCATCTCAAAGGCTGGGTACTGCTCTTTCTCCAGCATAAGCTCGGCCTGAGTCAGCCGCTTGACCAACTCGTCATAGAGCAGCAACAGCAGTTCGCCCTGAGTCATGGTATTCAGAGCGTCCTCCCGGTAGTGCTGATAGCCTCGTAAATCCATGATAGCGGTTCCTTTCTGCCCGGCCAGTTATCCGCCCATCAGGCCAGCCAAGGCCGAGCTCTGGGAGTTCATCTGATTCATGAGCATTTCCAGCTGGGTGAACTTGTTGGTGTAATAGTCCACCTTGTTGGACATTTTGTCCTGCCACTCCGAAATTTGATCCTCAATATCCTTCATCTGGTTCAGCAGGGTATTGTCCAAAGCGGCGCTGGGGGAGTACTTAGAACCGGCTTTCTCAATCAGAACACCCTTGACGTCGCCGTCGGGGGAGGCGTACTTGTCGGTGATCTTCTTGAAGGTGGCCATCAGACCATCGGTAGCGGCGCCATTCTCCGTAGACTTGGTGAAAGCCTCCTGTACCTTGTCCGGGTCGCTCTCCAGAGCCTCCCGGAAGGCCTTCTCGTCAAAGGTGATGGTGGTGAGGCCGTCGGAGTAAGAGGTGCTGATGCCCATGGAGCGCAGGGTAGCGCCGTCGGAGCCGCTGACAGAGATGGCGTTGCGCAGATCGTTGTACAGAGAGGAAAGGTCCCGATCCATGAAAAGGATACCGGTCTTGGCTTTTTCCTCATAGGTTTCAATGGCGGAATCGCTCATATCCTCCTTATCTTCATCGGTAAGGGGCTCATAGGAGGAACCGTCATTCTTCTCCAGCGGCATGGTGGAATAGGCGTTCTTGACCTCTTTGATGATGGTGTTCATGTCATCCACCATCTTCTTCACCGCATCCACAATGGTATCCGCGTCCATCTTGCTGGTGAAGGTAACCTTATCAGCGTCAGTCTTGGCTTCAAAAGTTCCATTCAGGGTAATGTTCATACCATCTAAGTCAAAGGAATTGGAAGAACGGGTCAGCTCCATGGTCTGGCCATTGATGGTGGCGCTGATCTTGGCGTCCAGACCCTCGGAATAATTGGTACCTAAATCCTTCCGAAGATCTCCCTTCTCATCCAGAGTTGCTCCGAACAGGGAATCTCCCAAGCCGCCTGCTGCAATTTCGATCCGTCCGCCTGCGCCGGTATCCTTGGCGGTAAAGACAAATTGATTGGTGGTTTTGGAGTAAGTGACGTTGACTCCGGCCTCAGTATTGGAGTTGATGTCGTTGATGATGGTGTTCAGCTCGGTGTCTTTGTCGTAGGTACCAATGGTCACCCCGTTGATTACCAGGTCCTGCTTGCCGCTGGTAAGGATGCCCAACTGGCCCAGAGTCTTGGTGGTGTCCACATAGCTGGTCAAACCGTCTTCCATACCGAGAGCGGCGGCGACGCCGGAGTCAGAAGAGGTGACGGAAACCGTGGAGCCGGCTCCCACGGGGGAGAAGGAAAGGGCGCCATCCTTAGCCCCTACGGTGATCCGATCGGCGCCAAAGGCGTCGTTCAGCTTGGTTTGCAGAGCCGCAGCAAATTTTTCCGAATTGGACATGGAACCACTGGGATCTGCTGCTTTCAGATCATCCTGAGAGGGCAGCTTGATGGTCTTGCTCTGGCCGTCCAGGGTAACGGTAATAGACTTGCCGTCCAGATATTCCGCTACAGTGGCGTCCTCATCTACCACATCGGTAGAGGAGAGGGAAAAGCTGCCTTTCTTGCCGATCACGGAATCGACGCCACTGATCATGTCCTTCAGGCTTCCGGTGACGCTGCTGACATAGACGTTGTTGCCGCCGCCGGATTTATCGGTAAAGGAGACGTTACCGCTGCTGTCTACACTGACGCCGATCACGCTATCTGCTGTGACGGAGGAACCGGAACTGGTGGTGATCTTTTGCTCCGACAGTTTGTCCTCAATCGCTTTTTGATAAGCGGCGGCATCAAAATCACCGTTTTCATCCACATACAAATCTTGATTGTCAAAGTCGATGGAAACGCTCTTGGAGCCATAGGAGAGGGTCAGAGAACCAGACAGCTTGCTCAACGGCATCTTCTCATCAAGGTCTTTCATGGCAGAGCCGGTGGCGCCGCTGGCGGCAATATTTTTGGTGCTCGTATACCGCGCAGAGCTGGCCAACTGTCTGACCGCATTGAGTACAATATCACTGCTGGACTTACCGGAAGCGGAGACCAGGGCGGAATTGGTGCCGTTGGTCGTGGTCTTCACGGCGTTGTTGAAGAAGCTGGAGCTAGACAGGTTGGTGTCAGAGTAGATGTAGGAGGAGTAATTCCGGTCAAACTCTACAAGCTTGTCGGAGATGCTCTGGATGGCCTGCTGCTGCCATTGATATTTGGTGTTTTTGTTCTGAAGAGACTGGATTTTCTGCTGATAGCTCTGGACCAGACCAGAGATGAGCTCTTCCGTGTCCAGGCCGCTGGCCAGACCGGAGATGATGTTATAGGAACGGTTTCCATAGATGCTGGAAGAGGAACTAGAGCCGGACAAACTGCTGATGGATGCCATAACATTCACTCCCTTTTCATAGTTTCAAAAAAGAGAACTGGATCACGGAACACTGTACCAGATGCTCGCCTTATTGACAAAAATCGGCCTTTTGAGTACAATGACCTGGAACGTATTTATATATTCTCTCATCACTTATATCGTCCGCCATGGCGAAAGATTAAGGGGCCTGCCGCATTTTTTTCTAGGAATCGGGAAAAAACGGCAGGCGGACTGCCCCAGCGGACGAACTGGAGGCCATCAGTATGTCAGCTTCGATGATTGCCGTCACCAACCAGAAGGGTGGCGTTGGAAAAACGACCACAGCGGCCGCCCTGCTGTCCAGTCTGCACAACCGGGGCGCCCGGGTGCTGGGTGTGGATCTGGACCCCCAGGGCAGCCTGGGATTCAGTCTGGGCCTGGATATTGAGCGGTGCGCTACGATTTACGACGTGTTCCGGGGAGAGATGGAGCCACAAGAGGCCATCTCCCACACGGACGTATGTGATCTGCTGCCCTCAAATATTTTGCTGTCGGGGGCGGAGATGGAGTTTAACCGCCCCGGCCGGGAGTATTTGCTCAAGACCGCCCTGTCCAAGGTGGAGGAAAACTATGACTATATCATCGTGGATACCCCTCCTGCCCTGAATCTGCTGACGGTCAACGCCTATGTGGCGGTGGACAGCCTCATCATCCCCATGGCCCCTGAGGTGCTCAGCCTGCTGGGTGTTTCCCAGATCAAGGAGACCATTGAAAGTGTGCGGGAGTATTTCAACTCCCGGCTGGAGGTGCTGGGGATTCTCCTGAACAGGTATGCAGCTCGATTCAACCTGAATCGGGAAGTGCTGGAGCTGGCGGGCCAGATTGCTCAGCAGCTGCATACGGTGGTCTTTGAGGCCAAGATTCGGGGCAGCGTATCGGTGGCGGAGGCCCCGGCCCATGGGCTGAGTGTGGTGGATTATGCTCCCTCCTCCAAGCCGGCCCAGGACTTTGAGCAGCTGTGCGACCAGGTGGCAGGCGCCCGTTTCCCACGGGTTAAGAAGGGAGGCAAAGGCTGATGGCGGGCAAAAAAGGCAGCCGCACCAGCAAGACCGACCATGTGCTCAGTCTGCTTTCCGGCGGCGGAAAAGAAGAACCGCAGACTACGGCAGAGCAGGAGCAGACCCCATCCCCGGCGCCGGAGCAGCCCAAGGCTGATCCGGCACCCAAGGAAAAGAAGGAGAAAGCGCCTGTCCGGGCAAAAGAGACTCCAAAGGAAGAAGAGAAGGTTCAAGAGGAGCCTGTTGCTCAGGAGAAGGAGGCCCACCCGGCCCAGCCTGCCCGGAGAGAAGGGGAACGGCTCACCGCCCCCATTTTGCAGGTGGCACGGACCAACCACGAGGCTCTGTCTGAGACCATCCGGGGCGCACTGAGCCAGGCTTTGGAAGAGGAACTGGCCGAGACCCAGCCGGAACAAGTGCAGGAATCCGAGCTGATGCCCGAACCGGTACCGGAACCGGAGCTGGAGCCTGTGCCTGTGGAAGCGCCTGCTCCCACGCCGGAGCCCATTTCTGTACCCCAGTCCGTTCCTGCACCGGAGGCTGTTGCTGTGCCGGAGCCCGCTCCCGCACCAGAGCCTGTTTCTGTGCCGGACCCTGTTCCTGCACCTGCGCCAGACCCAACTCCCAAGACCGCCACTCGGCCGGAGCCAACCATTCAGCCGGAGGAGGCTCCCTTCCTGCCCCGGGAGGTCAAGCTGCCTGACGGGGCGGTGTGCGTCAATGTGATGGAGCTGCTGGTGGAGGAACGGCTGGAGCGCTATGTGCGGATGTTCGGCCTGTGTACCTGCCCCCGGTGTCTGGCCGACGCCCGAGCCCTGGCCCTGACCCGTCTGCCCTCCAAGTATGTGGTGCTCAATGGGGATACCGCCATTCCTACTCTCAGTCTGTATCGCTCCAAATTTGAGTCCATGGTTATCGCCCAGGTGATCCAGGCCTGCAAATCGGTGATGGAGTCCCCCAGACACATACTCTAAATCCATAACTATAAAAAATGACCGCCTGAAAAGGCGGTCATTTTTGTACCCAATTAGACGATTTATCGCTCGTTTTTCAGGTGCTGCATCAGCACCGAGGCAATGTTATAGCAGGAGGCCTGAACAGCGACAGCCCCGATTTCGTGGGCCACACAGGGCATCCCATACACCACACAGGAGTCTTTGTCCTGGCCGATGGTATAGGCTCCAGCCTTACGCATTTCCAGCAGGCCGTTGGCGCCATCCCGGCCCATGCCGGTCATAATAATACCCACCATGTGGCATTTTACCTGGGTGGCCATGGAGGAGAACAGGGCGTCCACCGACGGGCGGTGGCCGCTGACCTTCTCCCCCGGCTGGCAGGAGAGGGTATACCGGGTGCCCATGCGCACCACCCGTGCCTGGAGATCGGCGGGGGCGATCAGGGCCAGACCCCGGTGGATCTCATCGCCGTTTTTGGCCTCCCGTACCTCCATGGCGCACAGCTTGTTGAGGCGCTGGGCGTACATCTCGGTAAAGCCGGGGGGCATATGTTGGACGATGACCATGCCGGGGATATCGGCAGGCAGGCGCTTCAAAACCTCCAGGGTGGCTTCGGTACCGCCAGTAGAGGCTCCCAGGCCGATGATGGTCCGGTCCAGATCCAGGCCGGTGCTCCGGCCCAAAATGGCAGGGGCGGCGGGAGCAGCTGGAGCAGCCGAGCGAGCGGGAGCAGCAGGGGCCGCCGCTGTATGGGGCTCGGACCGGTGGGGGGGCACTACCTTGGCGCAGGAGGCCACCACGATCTTCTGGTGCAGAGAGCGGAAAAAGGCGTCTCTGCCCTCTGCGCTGTCTGGCTTGCGGACAAAATCCACCGCGCCCGCGGCCAGCGCGTCAAAAACCCGCAGGTTCAGACTGGAAACCAGGATCACCGGCAGGGGGTGCTCCGGCAGCAGCTTGGCCAGAAAATCAATGCCGTTGGTGCCGGGCATCTCCACATCCAGGGTCATGACGTCGGGATTCAGCCGGAGGATCTTGGCTTTGGCGTCCAGCGCGTTGATGGCGTAGCCCACCACTTCCACATTGGGAAAGCTGGACAGGCCTTTGATCAGAAAGGTACGGGCCACTGCGGAGTCGTCCACCACCAGCACCCGGATTTTATGCTGTGAGGGTAACATTATGGGTTGTTCGCTCCTTCCTATGAGCGGATCGGGGCGCCGCTTTTACGGTAGACAGCCGGAGCCACCATGCGGAACAGAGGGGTCTGGCCCAGAGATTCCGAATGGCTGATAAACAAATAGGCGTTGGGAGTCATAGCGTCATAAAAACGCTGAATCAATGCGTCCCGTGTGCTCTGATCAAAATATATCATCACATTGCGGCAGAAGATCACGTCAAACTTCAGCTTGAAGTGAATGGGGTCCATCAGATTGAAGGTGCGGAAAATCACATTGTTCCGGATGACCGGGGCCACGGTATAGCTGTCCTGGCCGGTTTTGTTCTTGACAAAGTAACGCCGCAGCCACTCCGCCGGCATATCCGCCGGCGGCTGGTAGACGGCGGCCTTGGCCTTTGCCATGGCCTGCTGAGAGATATCGGTGGCCAGAATCCGGGTGTCCCACTGATTGGCCTGGGTGCCGAAATATTCCTTCAGATAGATGGACAGAGTATAGGGCTCCTCCCCGCTGGAGCAGCCCGCGCTCCAGATGGACAGCACCTTGTCCCGTTGGTGGCGCTTCTCCAGCTCGGGCAGGACAGTGTTCTGAAGAAAGGTGAAGTGTTCCTTTTCCCGCAGGAAATAGGTGTAGTTGGTGGTCAATTTATTGAGCACCAGCTCCAGATCTTCAGGGTCCTTGCTGGTGAACAGATGCTCCAGAAAGGATTTGAAATCAGGATACCCCTTGGCCTTCAGCGAGTGGGAGAGACGGCTGGTGATGAGCTGCCGCTTTTTGCTCAGGTCGATGCCGTAATTTTTATGGATAAAGGTGACCAGCCGCTGAAAATCCGCATCGGTGATGACCAGATCGCGAAACATCATTTCCATGGATGGGCGCCCTCCCTTAGGCGTGGTCCATCAGACGGGTACAGTCAAAGGCCAGCATGGTCTCTCCGTCCTCCAGAGAGCACATACCGCACACCAACTCGTTGGAGCTTTGGGGCGGGACAGGCAGCAGGGCGGATACATCCAGATCCACCATCTTCTGCACCTGATCCACCAAAATGCCCACCTGGGTGCCGTTGGACTGCAGGATCATCATGCAGTCGCTTTCACAGGTCCCGTGGCCCAGCAGATGCCGGATATCCACAATGGGGATGATCTGGCCGCGCAGGTTGATGATGCCCCGGATATAACCGGGCACCAGGGGCAGTCTGGTGATGGTGTGGCCGGTGATGATCTCCACCACGGCCTCCGCCGGCACGCCGAACAGCAGCCCGTCGGATACGAACAGCAGATATTTTTCCGTCTGGACGGCCGCGACTTCCTCAGTCTCGGAGTCGGGCTGCTCCCTCTGGAATAAAACGTCCTCTTGCATGGTGAATTACCTCTCTTCCTTACTGGGCATAGGTGTACAGGTTGGACACATCCAGGATGATGCTGATGTTGCCGTCGCCCAGAATGGTACAGCCGGCGATCCCGCTGGCCTTGATGTTGAAGCGGTTCAGATAGGAGGGCAGGGGCTTTACCACCACCTGCTGCTCGCCCAGCAGCTCATCCACAAACAGGCAATAGGAATTCTCGCCCGAGTCCAGCCAGATGAGGATGCCGTCTTCGATGTTGGTGACGCCGCCTTCCATCTGGTACAGATCCCGCATACGGATGACCGGATAGAAGCTGCCCATGCACTTGAACATTTCCCCGCCGGTGGCGTCCCGGATCAGGTCGTTGTCGGAGATCTTGAAGGACTGGCGGATATTATGGATGGGGATGGTGAAAATAGAGCCGCCCACCGACACCTCCATGCCGTCCATGATGGCCATGGTCAGGGGGATCTTCAGGGTGGTGGTCATGCCCACGCCGGGCTCGCTGGCGATGGAGACGGTACCGCCCACCTCTTCCACATTTTTCTTTACCACGTCCATGCCCACGCCGCGGCCGGAGAACTCGGTGACCTCGGCGTTGGTGGAGAAGCCGGGGGCCATGAGGAAGTTGAGGATATCCTTGTGGGAGTACTCCACGTCGGGCTGGGCCAGACCGTTGCGGATGGCCTTGTTGAGGACCGCGTCATAGTTGACGCCCTGGCCGTCGTCCTTGATCTCGATGATGACCTCGCTGCCGGTGTGGCGGGCCGAGAGGATGATCTCGGCCACCGGGTTCTTGCCGGCGTTGATGCGGTCCTGCACGTTCTCCTCAACACCGTGGTCCATGGAGTTGCGGACGATGTGCATGATGGGGTCGCCGATGCTGTCCACGATGGTCTTATCCACCTCGGTGTCCTCGCCCACCAGAGTGAGCCGGGCCTGCTTGCCCAGCTTCTTGCACATATCCCGCACGATACGGTTCATCTTCTGGAAGGTACCGGACACGGGGACCATGCGCAGAGACATGGAGACGTCCTGCAGCTCGTCGGTGAGCTTGCGCAGCTGCCGGGCGGACTTGGTGAAGGCGTCCAGCTTCAGACCCTTCAGGTCGGGAGAGGCGGTGACCATGGATTCGGTGATGACGATCTCGCCCACCACCGCGGCCAGCTGGTCCAGCTTGTTCAGGTTGACGCTGATGAGGCTCTCCTTGTGATGGGGGCCGCCCTCGCTCTTCTGGGAGACGGGGGTCGCCTGGGTCTGCTTGGCGGGGGCGCTCTTGGCGGGCTGAGCGGGCTCCTGAGCCGCCGGAGCGGCGGGGCGCTCGGGGACAGGAGTGGGGGCGGGAGCCGGAGCCGGCGCAGGCGCCGGGGCTTCCTGAGCCACCGGGGCGGCGGGCTGCTGGGGCACAGGGGTGGGAGCGGGAGCCGCAGCGGGCGCCGGGGCTGCAGGTGCGGCCGGCGCGGCCGCAGAGGCGGAATGATCCACTGCTTGATAGGAGCGGACCGAGCCGGTGGCGGTCACGGAGTGGATAGCGTTGTCCCGGTCAGCCTGGTTGCGGAAGAAGAGGGTAAAGCCGGACTCCACGATCTGGTCGGCGGTAGAGGGATCGGAATCCACGCCCTCGGGCTCATAGATAAAGTCGTTTTCAGAACAGACTTCCCGCACCGAGGAGGCCAGCATATAGGCCCGCAGGTTTTCCATGCCGCAGCCCTCGTCAAAAAAGACCTGCAAGCCATAGGGGAATTCCGACTGGCCGGAACCGGCAGAGGAGGCGGCCTCTCCCTGAGCGGTGGCCTCCTCCGGCGGCTGCTGACCGCCGGAGCGAATTTGCTCGATCAGTCTATTAACTTTTTGCAGCAGGGTGTCGATATTTTCAGTAAGGGGCTGCTCGTTTTCGATGTGCTCCAGCTCCTGACGGAAAAAGTCAATGGTTTGAAACAGTAAGTCAAACAGCTCAGGACGCAGCCCCTCCGGGACGATATCCATGGTTTTATCCCGGATGATGGCAAACAGGTCCTCCGCCCGGTGGGCGATGGTCATCAGGGAGTTATACTCCATCATGGCCGAGGAGCCCTTGACTGTGTGCATGATTCGGAAGATGGTGTTGATGTCCTCCTGAGAGAAACTATCCTGCTGTTCGGCGGCCAGTACGATGCTGTCCAATTGTTCCAGCAGAGTGTTGGTTTCATATAAAAAGGCATCTAAAATGCTATCGCTGCCGGCGCTCATAAGCGGCACGCTCCTTCCTTGGCGTTGGACTTCTATTTTCTTATCGACTCAAATTTCCAGAAAATTAAGAGCAATTGTTAAAATATCCAGGGGCGCGGGCCAGACTTTTTGCGCCCCCAGCTCATCAGCAAGAGGTGGAGCGTACTATGGCAGACCTTTTGGGGGCGGCAAACCGTGTCCCCGGCTATGATAATGTGAACAATAACCGGGCCGCACAAACGGCAATTCGGCCCAATGACCCCCAGATCCAGAACATTCCAGACCCCACGCGGGTGGGACGCCCGGATGCCAGGAGTGATCAGCAGGGGGCCAACGACGCGCTGCAGTCGGATGTGCTGCGCTATGATTCCAATTTGCAAACCTTCCTGGAGCAGCTGCGGCAGACGCCGGAGCTGGCCCAGCTGCTGGGCAAGACCATGGTGCTGCTGCGGAGCATGGCCACCACGCCGGGGCTTCAGGCGGGCATCGCCCAGGAGATGGCCCAGCTGATGCAGATGCTGCAGCTGGACGAGAAGGGCTTTCAGCAGATGTTCATGGAACAGGTACGGGGAGGCAACCGCTTCTCCGGGGCGCTGTTCTCCCTGCTGCGCCAGGCCTACCGGCAGCTGCCCAGCGAAAACGCCCGGCAGGCTATCCTGGAATTTGCCCGGCGGTACAGTGATTTTTCCTCCACCGGACATCTGGGAAAAAACCTGGTCAGCCTGCTCAAGCAGATGCCGGACTATATGCCCAGAAGCTGGCACGGCCAGCTGGAGGAGATGACCGCCCGGCTGGAAAACGGCCTTCAGGCCGGGGCCCGGGGAGAAAATGTGGCTCTGCTGCAAAAGGAGATCATCCCCTATCTGGGCAGCTATGTGGAGCGGGTCCACGAGCGGGGCCCGCTGCGGGCGCTGCTCAATCTGCTGGTGCTCAACACCGCCCGCTATGAAAACGGGGCGGAGGGTCCGCTGCTGGGGGCCTTCCGGCAGATGGGCGGCTACAGCGAGCTGCTCAGCGGTCTGAACAAGCTGGACGACGCGGCCATTCTAAAGCTGCTGCAGGAGAACGACTTTACCCGTTCGGCCGACAGTACCTTTGTCCAGACCTTGGCCCATACGGCGGCCAAGGCCCTGCGGGGGGAGTACGGCGCCGAGGTGCGGGAGTCCTTTGCCGAGATCGTCCGGGCTCTGCTCGTCCATGAGAGTGTGTATATGCCGCTCAACCACATGATATTCCCCCTGGAGTGGAACGGCAAGATGATGTACTCCGAGATGTGGGTGGACCCGGACGCGGAGGAGGAGCAGAAGCAAAGAGACGGAGGAGCCGGGGACAAGGTGCAGTTTCTGTTCAAGCTGGATCTGGAGTCCCTGGGCTTTCTGGAGATCACGCTGGCCGCCCGGCAGGACCAGGTGGACCTGCGCATCTACGGGCCGGATGCGGTCTCCGACCAGAGCAAGATCATTGCGGAGGATATGAAGGAGATTTTGGCCCGGCATCAGCTGTCGGGGAGCAATATCCAGGTCTCCAAGCTGGAAACGCCGCTGACATTGACCCAGGTGTTTCCAAATCTGTTTGAAGGGAAGCGGGGCGTGAATGTCAAAGTCTGAAGCATCGTCGGCCAAGCCGGCCAAGCGGGCGGCGGCCCTGCAATACCGTCCGGGAGACGGCGCGCCGGTGATCGTGGCCTCCGGCATGGGCCACCTGGCGGAAAAAATTGTGGAGGTGGCGGGAGACAACGGCGTGCCGGTGTACGAGGATACCTCCCTGGCCACCGTGCTGACCCAGATGGAGCTGGGCCGGGAGATCCCGGAGGAGCTCTATCAGGCGGTAGTGGATATTTATGTGTACTTTTTGAATTTTGATCCTAAGGACCCGGAAAAATTCCGGCGGGAGCGGAAGGCCCTGCTGGAGCAGAATGGGAAGGAACAAGAGACATGACTTACAAATACTTGATTTTGGACAGCCGGGGAGACGCCGTGGCCCACGGCACCTCGAAGTATGCCCCGCAGCAGGCGGAATGGCGAATGACCATTGACGACGGTGATCTGGAGGAGATCGCCAAGCACACCAACCTGGAGCTGGTGGGCAATTCCGACGCCGTGCCCGCTCTGGAGGTACGGATCGTCCGCCGGGAGGGCAAGACCATCGTGGTGGAGCCCATCCGTCCGCTGGAGCAGTCCCTGCGGCGGAACCTGCGGATCCCGGTCCGCTTTGACAGCTTTATCTACCCCAAGTCCGGCAAATGGAAGGGACGGGCTGCCATCGTCAGCCGGGACCTGAGCTGCGGCGGACTGGGCTTTTACTGTACCAGGCCCCTGGAGGAGCGGGAGCTGGTACAGGTGGTCATTCCGGTCACCAACCAGCCGCTGCTGCTGGACATGGAGATCCTGCACTGGCGGGCCGGGGTGGAGGGCGCTCCATTGTACTCCGCCCGGTTCCCCTCCCTGCTGCGGGAGGAGGAGAACATGGTGCGGGAGGCGGTGTTCAGCCTGCAGCTGCAGGGCACCTGACCGGAACAAGGAACCACCGGACGCGAAATCTGTATTGGAAAGGACGAGATGGGCATGACAGGCTGGAGAAACTGGTTCAAACGTCTGGCAGGCGGCGGAGCGGCCGCACTGCTGGCCGTACTTCTGGCTGCCGTGATAATGGTACCGGAGGCAAAAGCCGTCACCGATATGCAGGCCGCCCTGAATCAAGTGGTGGACTGGGGGGTCATGCGGGGCGATATCGCAGGCAATCTGAACGAGAACAACGATATCACCCGCGCGGAGTTTGCCACCATGATCAACCGGGCTTTTGGCTATGCCCGCACAGGGGAAATCCCCTTTACGGACGTGGAGAACACCGACTGGTATGCCGACGACGTGAGCATCGCCTACCAGATCGGCTACATGGAGGGTACCTCTGCCTCCCTGTTTTCCCCCATGGCCAGCATCACCCGAGAGGAAGCGGCGGTCATTCTGGCCCGGGTGCTGGCCATGCAGCCGGAGGTGGGTGAGAACACCCAGTTCAGCGACAGCCGGAGCATGGGCAACTGGAGCCGTGGCTACATCACCGCTATCGCCGACGCCGGGGTGATGAACGGCTACCCTGACGGCCGGTTCGGACCTCAGGACAATCTGACCCGGGGCCAGGCGGCGCTGCTGCTGACCAACGCTCTGGGTACGCCGCTGCTGGAGGCCGGCGACTACAGCCTGGGCAGCGTGTGGGGCAATGTGACCATTACCGCCTCCGGCACCACCCTGCGGGACACGGTGGTGGGCGGCAATCTGTACATCACCGCCGGCGTGGACCTGGGCCATGTGACCCTGGAAAATGTGACTGTGCTGGGGGAGATCATCATCTGCGGCGGCGGCGCCAGTGAGGGCGGCGAGGACAGTATCGTCCTGCGCAACGTCAGCGCGCCCAAGATGATCGTGGACAATATCGGCAATCAGCCCCTGTCCGTGAAGACCGAGGGCGACGGCGTCATTGATGAGGCCTTTATCCGTACCGACGCCTATGTGGAGGACAACACCGCCGACGGCTACGGCATCAGCAAGATCACCATGGATGGGGAAGAGGGCATGTCTCTCACCTTGGCGGGCAACATCAAAGAAGTGCTCAACACGGTTCCCAACAGCAGCCTCTCCCTGGCCAGCGGACAGGCCCACACCATTACGGTGGATGAGTCCGCTGTAGACTCCACCCTGCACATCGCCGGGGGCAGCCGGGTGGAGAATGTGAACCTGGATACCGGCGTGGAGGTCAGCGGCACCGGCGACATCGACAAGCTGACCGTCAACGCCAACGGCAGCACGGTACCCATGCTGCCCGATCAGATCACCATCCGCCCGGGCATTACCGCCAACATCAACGGCGAGGAGATGGACAGCGCGGCGGCGGCGGAGTCCTCGGCGGACCCCCGGCTGTACGCGGGCTATCCCAAGATCAAGGACCTGGCGCCCACCACCGCCACAGCGGTGTTCAGCGCCAATAAAAAGGGCACGGTGTACTGGGCCCTGACAGCGGTGACCGACGGCTCGGTAAGCGTGGATGAACTGATCAACCCCTCGGCCTACCAGCCCAAGGTGGTTCTGAGCGGCACCGTGGCTCTGACCGGCTCCGGTCAGGAGGGGACAGCGGCCCTGAGCAAGCTGACCTCCGACGGATCTTACTACCTGTCCACGGTGTTTGTGGACGCCCGCGGGGAGCGCAGCCCCCTGAAGGTCATTTCCTTCACCACCCCCGACGACAGCAAGCCGGACTTTGCCAAGGGCTATCCCTACATGTCCAAGATCACCAACATTTCGGCGCAGGTCACCGTGATGCCCACCAAGACCTGCCGGCTGTACTGGGCGGTCCTGCCCAAGGGCAGCACCGCGCCCACGGCCAACGACTTCAAGGCCAACGCTGTTACCGGCAACCTGGGCTTTGGCAGCATGGACGTGACAAAGAACACTGCTTACAGCTTTGATGTAAACAATGTGCCTTTGGCCGAGCTGGAGAGCTATGAGCTCTATCTGTGGCTCACCGACGTGGACAACGGACAAAGCTCGGCGGTGAAGAAACTGGACTTCACCACGGTGGATAAGACGCCGCCGGTCTTTAACACCAACCCCACGGTGAACAAGGTGGAGAAAAACTCGGTGGGTCTGTACGCCAACCTGAACGAGGACGGCACCCTCTACTGGGTGGTCGTGGCCCAGGGTGAGGAGTATCCCAAGCCTCTGGCCGGTCAGAGCGGCGCGGTGGACCTGTCCAGTGAGAACGCCAAGATCCAGGTCATGAACGGCATGAACGCCCTGAAGAGCGGCAAGACCAACATGACCGAGGGTAAGGATGTGTCCTTCAACGTCAGTGGTCTGGACCCGGAAAAGGCCTATGATCTGTACTATGTGGCCCAGGACAAGGCGGGGAACTTCTCGGCTACGGTGGGTAAGATCACCATCCATACGCTGGACCCCAATGCCCCCACGGTAACCCAGGAGTTTACCAAATATAATGGGGATGATGAGACGACGCCTTACCCGAATACGGACATTCGCTTGGTATTTAGTGAAGAGGTACAGACGGTAGACACCAATACCACTTTGGTTCAGCTATACCAAAATGTGACACAGGCTGGCGGCAATGATGCTGCCGCAAGAGAAACGATGGCGAATTTCCTCCGCAACAGCATCAAGTTTTATGTGGATACCGGAAACGGCAGACCGGAATTGGTACCGGAGGCAACTGCCACCACCAATAAATCCACGGATGAATGGATCATCGATTACCGCTATGCCGAAATCACTCTGGAAGACGGTAAAACCGTGGTTACATTCCCCACGAAAACGGTGGATACCTTCAGCGCGTTGAATCTGAAAAGCGGCGCTGAATATTACTTTGAGATTGAGGCAAACACGATTGCAGATACCTCCGGGACCAAAAATGTCATGGGTAAAACCACGCTGGACCGGTTTAAGACGATTTTTGCTATCGTGAATCTGAGCAATCCCAATATTACCAGCTTGGATCTTTCTGGTAAAACTGATGTTGAAAACCGTGTGGATGTCAGCTGGACGCTCACGCCTATGACCACGGAGAATACTGCCGATAGTATTGACTGGGATATGATCATCTGGTCGGATACCAGCGTGGTATTTGAACTCTACGCCCGGAATACGGAAAGCGGCGCTCAGAGCGGATGGGAATACTTGGGTACGCAGACGATTACGGTGCCGGACGGCTCGGAGCGGATCGGTATCAGTCTGACCCGGCATTTCCTGGACCAGACCAATGCGCCTGACTTCAATCAGCTCAATACGCTGAAGGAAAATGCCGAATATGAGTATGCCATTCATTTCACGCAGGTGGGCAGCTTGACTGACCCTGACACCTGGAGCCAGCGCATCAACATCGGGATCAATATTCTGGCGGGCAGTACCAACAATCTGCAAACCTTGGCCAACAATCTGACGGTGGACAACTATAATAATATGGTGCCTTCCGCCCTTACCAATATCGGCCAGCCGGATGACTTCAATCTGATCAAGCAGTTCAGCGATCAAACTCCGCCGAAGTTTGCCAACGGGCACCCCACCTTTGAGGCGGGCGCTTCTGTGGTGGATATGTTCTTAATGCTGGATCGTCCCGGCACGGTTTACTATGTGGTGGCGCCCATTCCCACGATACCCACATCGGGAACTGTGAAGGGTGAGGAAGGAACAAAGAATTTCTCGGACGAAAAAGCGGATTATGAGAGACTGGACGAAGCAGGCTTCTATATCAATAACGGCATGGAGTTTGTTTACAATCAGAAGATTTCCACGCCGGCTCGTCTGGACATTGTGAACGCCAGTACCACCTATGGAGCCAATCCCCGTATCAAATATGGTTCCACGTCCCTTGGCCCTTCTGAGATTGAAGAGTTTGTGGAAGATCTTGAACCAAACACCAAGTATATCGTCTATTTTGTCATCCAGGGTATGTCCAACCAGACCTATTCTGAAGTGTATGCCTACCGGTTTGTGACCTCGGATGTGGATATTCCCTACATTACCTTGGAGGCCACCAACCCGGATGTGTCCTTTGAAACTTCGGAAAACGCCAAACTGGATTACGCCCTGTTTGCCCCCAATCAGCTGCCCTCTGTATTTACTAATGAGGAGTTGACAGGCGAGAACCTGGACAGCAGTTTTAACGGCGTTGGACCCAAGGATAAGGATGGCAATCCTATGAAAGTTTTGGACGCCATGCTTACCAGTTGGGATAAGGACACCGGAATGTCCTACTTTGATTACTATGCCAGCCAGCCTTTGAAGGACAGGGTACAGGAGATCATTCAGCGCCGCAGCACCGGCGGCGGATCCCCTGTGGCCACCGGTAAGCTGGAGACAGTGAAGGAAGTTTCCCAGTCGGTTGACTTTACAGATGCCATGCAGAGCGAAGAAAACGCCACCTACTTCTACTGTCTGGCTACGGCACAGAATGCCTTGGGCAGCGCGTACTCCTTTAAGGCAGTGGAAAATGTGCACATCCCCGACCGTGAGCCGCCTTATCTTGTGTATGTCGGAAGAACATTGAATATGGCTGAAAGTGACCCCCAAAATAATAAGTATACCGGGCAACTGACCCTCCAGTTCAATGAGCCGATTTATTACATGGATTATCTGCCCAACAGCACGAATGGCGACAAGGATACCTTGCGGCCGGTGTATCAGATTCCCTACGGAAATGTAGCCAATACGGCTGACAGCACAGGACATATTTCCGTAATTGATGCGGCAGGTAAACCTACTGGATTTACGGTTTCTAGCTGGCTCAAAACGCCAACCCGTACGTTTACCATTGATTTTAAGGACATTGGGGATGGGGCGACCTTTACCTTGTCCAATATCGGTGTACTGAGTGACGCAGCCATGAACGGTACCAAGCAGGCATTTACTCTCCAATTTAAGGTTGGAAGCGGCGGTATTGGTGACTGGCTGACGACCGCGGAATTTGTTGTTATCAGCGGCGATTATCGTCCTGCTGCTGGAGCGGGAAATTAAATCTCATATGGATCGAAAGAAACGGGCGGGCAGAATCTGCCCGCCCGTTTCCGTTTCTTGTGTGGAAATTCAGAGGAGGGATTGAAATGAAAAGATCCATAAGAAAACGGTTGCTGTCCTTGTTTTTGGCGCTTGTTATGCTTGCTGCTCTAACGCCTGCGGCAGTTGCGGTAGATGGAGCGGAGAGCGGAGATGGTGCTGGAATCATACAAGATGGCGGCAGCCAAGATAATGGTGTCCAGGAAACTGTAGTACCAAACTCTGTTTCATTGAGCCAAACCACCATGTCCTTAAAAGTGGGGGAGAACGGTACCCTTACAGCTACACTGAAAGATGCCTCGGGACAGGAAATTACCACCATTCCTCAGGGGGTTAAAGTTGAGTGGACCAGTACCGATCCCCAAGAAGTCAGTGTGACCCCGGCCTCCGGCAGCCTGACCGCCAGCGTGCAGGCATTGAAAACGGCAGAAACAAATGACAATATTAAGGAAGTCAGTATTACAGTAACTGTAACCAGGGCAGATGGTACCGCGTTGCCACCCCAGACCTGTAATGTATTGGTTTCCCCCAATGTTCCGGATGGGGTAAGTGTTACCCCGAATCAAATAGAGCTGGCGCCTGAACAGAAAACAACGCTGACAGCGGCGGTTACCCCCGATACCTTGGACCAGACCGTTACCTGGCGCAGCGAAAATACAGCCATAGCAACGGTAAACGAGGCTACTGGTGAGGTTACCGCTGTAGCCCCCGGCGAAACCAAGATCATTGCTACCTCCAAGGCCAACGGGCTGGAGGCGGCTTGTACCGTCACGGTTCAGGGTATTGTGTTGGATGATGAAAATGTGACCATCAATCAGCGGGGCAGCTATACGCTGAAATATACCATTTACGGCGAAGCCCTGAAAAAAAGCACCATTGTATGGACCAGCGCGGATACCAGTATCGTTACCGTGGACAGCGGTTATCTGATGGGTGTGTCGGTAGGTGAGACTACCGTTACCGCCAAGATCGAGGGCTATAACTTTTCCGATTCTTGTAAAGTCACGGTAAAAAGCAACAATGCCCAGGTCATCCACGCCTCCGCCAGTGTCAGTGCTCCTCTGTCTTTCTCCTCCCTGACCTACCAGCTGCAAAACCAGTGCTCCAATGTCCTGGGCAGGTCCCTCAGCTATGTGGGCGGCCTGTCTGTCTCCACTGACCAGGGCACCCTCTATTACCACTACACCAACGAGGGCGATACCGGCGCCGGTGTGGGCACCGGACAGAACTATTACCTCATGCCCGGCAACGGCCAGAACGGCCTGTCCGAGGTCTCCTTTGTCCCCAAGTCCGACTTTGAGGGTACCGCCGTTATCTCCTATACCGGCTACGCCTCAGGGACCGAGTTCTTCCAGGGCACCATCGAGGTGACCGTGTCCGCCTCCCAGGGCGTTGCCTACACAGCCGCCAACGGCAACGCCGTCCAGTTTGACGCCTCCGACTTTGCCCGGGCCTGCCGGGACCAGACCGGCGGCGACCTGAGTTATGTCACCTTCTCCCTGCCTGACGAGAGCCGGGGAACCCTCTACTATAATTACCTCTCCGAGCAATATCCCGGCACTGAGGTGTCGGCCAGCACTCAGTACAAGTATGCCGGTTCTCCCAACCTGGGGGATGTCTATTTCCTCCCGGCGGCGGGGGCCTCCGGTGAGGTGTCCATTCCCTATACCGGCCGGGACGTGAACGGCACCACCTTCCGGGGCAGAGTTACCATCAAAGTCTCCGGTGCCACTGCCTCCGGTGACCTCACCTACAAAACCGCACAAGGCAGTTGGGTCACGTTTGACGACAGCGACTTCAACAGCCTCTGCCGCTCCCTGACCGGCTACAACCTGGACCGGGTCCGCTTTACTCTGCCCGACTCCGCCCAGGGTACCCTCTACTACAACTTTACTTCCACCGGCAATTACACCTCCACGGTCAGTGAGAGCCGGGACTATTACCGCTCTTCCGCCCCCTACCTGGACAACGTGGCCTTTGTGCCCCAGGAGGACTTTGCGGGTACCGTTTCCATTCCCTTTACCGCTTGGGACGTCAACGGCAACCGCTTTTATGGGGAAGTGGGGATCACTGTCTCCTCCCAGAGCAGCAGCGCTTTGCGCTATACCACCTTCCAGGGCGGGAAGGCCGCCTTTGACGCCGATGACTTTAACAATCTGTGCAGGGATTTGACCGGCAGCCGTCTGAGCTATGTCCGCTTTACCCTCCCGGCCTCCTCTCAGGGCACCCTCTACTATAAGTACACCGCATCCGGTAGCTACGACAGTAAGGTGTCCGACAGCCGCAACTACTATCGTACCTCTACCCCCAGACTGGATGACGTCTCCTTTGTGGCCTCCAGCTCGGCCTCCGGCGTGGTCGCTATCCCCTTTACCGGTTGGAGCACCGATGGTGACCGCTTCTCCGGCACGGTGGAAATCGATGTGGTCAGCGCCCCCGATCCCCTCAGCTATGAGGTAACCGGCGGCAATGTGATCACCTTCCAGGATGCCGACTTTGACAACTACTGCCGCCTTGCCACCGGCAACAGTCTGAGCTATGTGCGCTTCAACCTGCCTGACGCGGCAAGAGGCACCCTGTACTATGACTACAATACATCTACCAAGACCGGCACCAAGGTTACGGCCTCCCGCAATTACTACCGCACCTCCTCGCCCTATCTGGATCGGGTCAGCTTTGTGCCCAGCAACAGCTATTCCGGCACCTTCTCCATGGGCTTCACCGGCTGGAGCACTGAGGGTACCCAGTTTACCGGCACCATCACCATCAAGGTAAACCAGGGCCAGGCGGGCGCCATCAGCTATTCCACCTCCTATCAGCCGGTGACCTTCCGGGTGTCCGACTTCTCCGCCGCCTGCGCCCAGCGGGGGCAGGGTTCCCTGGTGTCTGTGCAGTTCACCGGTGTGGACAGCCTCCTTTACGGCGGACACCTGTATTACCGTTACAATGGGATTGGCTCTGCCAGCAGTCAGGTGCGCAGCAGCACGGTTTATTCTACCAGCGGCACCCCCAACCTGTCTGAGGTGACCTTTGTGCCCAAGGTGGGCTATTCGGGCACCGTTTCCCTCAGCTATACCGGCACCGACTCCAACGGCGGTACCTTCCAGGGTGCGGTGCGCATCCAGGTCACACCCAACACCACCTCCCGCTACTTTACCGACATGACCTCCTACGGCTGGGCGGCGGCGGCGGTGGACTTCCTCTATGAAAATGAGGTGGTCACCGGTACCGGCAGCGGCATTTACTTCCCCCAGACCCAGATCACCCGCGGCAGCTTCCTGGTGATGCTGGACCGGGCCTTCCATCTGCCTGACGCCAGCGGCTATACCTTCTCTGACGTGTCCAGTTCAGCCTACTATACTCAGGCCATCCAGCGCTGCTACGCCGCGGGGGTGGTCACCGGCTATCCCGACGGCACCATGCGCCCCGACGCTCCCATCACACGGGAGGCTGCTGCGGTCATGATTTGCCGGGCCATGCAGGTCTCCGGCTGGAGCCTGGGCAGCGGCAACGAGAGCGCCCTGTATGGTTACTCCGACTGGCAGAGCGTGTCGGGCTATGCCAGAAGCTCTATGGCAGTGCTGGTGGAAAACGGCATCTTTTCCGGGGACAACATGGGCAGACTGATGCCGGGACAGACCATGACCCGCGCCGAAATGGCGGTGGTCCTGGCCAGAACCCTGACCTTGTAACCCCGGCCTGAAAGCCATGCCCCACAATAAACCAGAGGATTGATTCCAATGGCCGCCGAAAGGCGGCCATTTTTTATATAAATTCCTATGGATTTTGAAGAGAATTCTGGTAAATCACATATTATATGAATAATATTTGGCATTTACCTGCGTAAATTACCATAATATAGATTTGTATAAACTGATGGAGGGGGATTCTCGGTAAAATTATAAAATTTGTTTAAATACATAAAAATTATTTGGTATAAAGACTATAAACTATACAAATTAACAAAATCAACCGAATCGGTATACAAATTTCTGTAGGGTTGGAAATATCCTTCCAATTGAATTTTTTGTGGGAAATACTTTGCTGAAGCAGGGAATATAAAATAAATCGGAACTGCATCGCCAGAAAAGGGGCAACACAGCAAAGAACCAAGGGCATTGTAAAATCCTGCCGAATGGATTTGAAATTTAAGAAAAAAAGTTTGTAAAAAGGCAAATTGAACCAATCATATTTCGCTTTTTTACTTGCAAAATCCAAAGTGCTGCGTTACAATAAAAAAGCTAAAATATGTCGAAGAGCACCATTCCATGGAGAAAATGCGGAGCGATTTTGCAGAGAAGCGTTTTTTTCGGGACGGTGCCGTTATTTTCAGGCCCGGTGGAAGGAGGAGCAGGGAAGAATGGACTTTTTATCGAGCAACACCTCGCTGATGCTGCAAAGATCCATGGACTTTTTATGGACCAAGCAGAGCTGTATTCTGGACAATGTCGCCAACGCGGAGACACCCAACTATAAGACCAAATATGTCACCTTTGAGGAGTCGCTGCAGCAGGCCGTCCAGTCGGCCTATAGCGACAGCACCAGCGCCGTGAAGGAGATGCGCGACGCCATTCAGGGAGCATCCATTTCGGTCCAGGAGGCCGAGGAGAGCACCCGGATGGATGAGAACGGCGTCAACATCACCGAGCAGATGGTGGAGCTGACCCGTAACGGCTATCAGCTTCAGTATGTCATGAACGCCATCAGCAGTGATCTGACCTTGATCCGCACGGCTATTACAGGATAAGGAGGGGCGTAAGTCATGGCCTTTTTGACTTCTATGAACGTGGTAGGCTCCGGCCTGACGGCGCAGCAGCTGCGTCTGGATGTGATTTCAGAGAACATTACCAACCAGAACACCACCCGTACCGAAGGAGGGGACGGCCCCTACCGGCGGAAGGTTGTGGTGTTTGAGGCCCAGGAGCACCAGACCCCCTTTGAGCAGGCCCTGGCCAGAGCCCGGAGCGAGACGGTTTCCCAGGGCGGCGTACGGGTAACTGAGATTGTGGAGGACCCGTCTGATTTCAAGCTGGTGTATGATCCCACCAACCCTGACGCCAACGAAGAGGGCTATGTGGAAATGCCCAACGTGGACCTGATCAAGGAGATCTCCGACGCTATGGCCGCTTCGCAGGCCTATTCGGCCAACGTTACTGCCTTCAATGTGCTCAAGCAGGTGACAGCCAGAGGCCTGGAGATTGGAAAATAATTAGGGCGGCCGCCCCCATCCGCCCCTTAGGACGGTAGAGAAAAGAGGAAAATAAAATGACAAGTTTGCAAACCTTGGCTCCTATCCAGGCCCTTCAGGGCGCTTCCGGGCAGGCTGTTACCGGCGTAAGCGCCGGCAGCTCCGGGGGCTCTATGTTTACCCAGATCTTTCAGTCTATGGTGAATAACGTAAAGGAGACCGACGCGGCCAAGAATGAGGCCTATTATGCCTTGGTGACCGGCCAGCTGGACAATCCGGCGGAGGCTACCATTGCCGCGTCCCAGGCCCAGACAGCCACTCAGCTGCTGGTACAGATGCGTGACCGGGCGCTGGACGCCTACAGCGAGCTGATGCGGATTAGCCTGTAATCATTAGAACAGCTGGTCCGGGGGAGTTGTTATGGGAGATAAAGTGAAAAAAGTTGCCGCAGGTGTGTGGCAGCGGTGGAAGTCCATATCCCGAAAGCTGAAGGTGCTTTTGGGCTGTGGCGTGCTGGCGCTGGTGGTGGCGTTGGTGGTAATCATGGTGGTGGTGAGCAATCGGCCCTACACCACCTTGTTTGCTGATTTGAGCCAGACCGATATGTCTGGCATTCTTACCTATTTGTCGGAAAACGGTGTGACTCAATATAAGGTAGAGGGAGACACCATACTGGTGCCGGAGGACCAGGAAGCTCTGCTGAAGGCTCAGGTGCTGCAGGCGGGCTATCCCTCTTCCGGCTATGGATATGATACTTATTTTGACAATGTAGGCAGCCTGACCACCGAGGCCGAGCGCAATCAGTTGGTCCTCTATGCGCTGCAGGACCGGATGCAGGCGGTTATCCGCAACTTTGACGGCGTCAAGGAGGCGGTAGTCTTTTTGACTCCCGGCGAGGATCACACCTATGTGCTGGACAGCAGCAACAAGGTGGACGCCAGCGCCACAGTAACGGTGACCATGGAGGACGGCAAGACACTTACCGATAATCAGGTCAGTGCTATCCGTAATCTGGTCAGCCGGGGTCTGGCCGGGTTGAACGTGGAGAATGTAGCCATTGAAGATACCTATGGCAACCCCTATACATTGCAGGACGATTTTACCGACTTGCAGGATGCCTCTGCGCTGAAGCTGAAGCTGGAGGAGCAGTGGAACAACAACATCCGTACCCGGGTGATGCAGGTGCTGCTCCCGCTGTACGGCGAGGGCAACGTCAGCGTCAGCGTCAACACCGTGGTAGATGTGAATCGGACCTATACCGACTCCACCGACTATTCTCTGGAGGATTGGGCCCAGGGAAGTGACGACAGCATCATTGGTTCTGAGATCTGGAGCAATGAGATCATCCGGGATGGGGAGGATGCCGTTGGCGGCGTGGTGGGTACCGAGCCCAACGCGGACACCAACGCCGATCTGAATACCTATGTGGAGAATCAGGCCCAGCCCAATGGTACCGAGACCTCCATTAGTACCTCCGGCCAGAAAGACCACTTGGTGGACACCGAGAAGCAGCAGGTGGAGCGGGTAGCCGGATACATCACCGACGTGATGGTGTCTGTCACCATCAACGAGAACGTGGCCGGAAACACCAATGCGGCCAGCCTGTATCCCCACGTGGCACGGGCTGCCGGTATTTCTGCGGAGGACGAGCAGGACAAGATCTCCATTCTTATTGCGCCCTTCAATCAGGGCGATACGCCGCCTGTGGACGAGCTGACACCGGACAGCGTTCCCGCCTGGATGCTGTACGCGGCCATTGGCGGCGGCGTGTTGTTCCTGCTGCTGCTGCTGGTGATGTTCCTCATCCACCGCCGGCGGGTGAAGAAGCGCCGGAAGCTGGAGGAAGAGGCCGCAGCTGCGGCTGCTGCTCAGCAGCCTGAGCAGGAGACCCAGCAGGCGGAGATCATGGACCTGGAGACTGAAAAGAGTATGGAGCTGCGGCAGGATGTCCGGAAGTTTGCCGAGGACAATCCGGAGATCGCGGCGCAAATGGTGAAAAACTGGTTGCGAGAGGGTGAACGAGCGACATGAGTGAAATGGCAGCGGATTCGGTCCAGGGGAAAGCCGCGCCCACCCAGCCAAGAAAAGAGCTGACCCGCCAACAGAAGGCGGCAGCCGTCATCATCTCGCTGGGAACCGAGAAGGCGTCTCAGCTGTACCAGTACATGGACCCGGAGGACGTGGAACAGATCACTCTGGAGGTCGCCAAGCTGGGCTATGTGGACGCGGCCACCACCGAGGAAGTGCTCAACGAGTACTACCAGATGTGCATGACCAACAAGGCGGTGACCGAGGGCGGACTGGAGTACGCCCGGGCCGTGCTGGAGCGGGCCTTCGGCAGCCAGACGGCCAGTATGCTGCTGGACAAGGTGACCAAGTCTTTGAAAAACCGGGAGTTTTCTTTCCTGAACAAAGCGGACGAGAAATCCCTGTACGCAGCCTTACAGCATGAGCGGCCCCAGACCATCGCCCTGGTGCTGTCCTATGTGGACCCGGAGAAGGCGGCGGCGGTCATCGACGAGCTGGACCCGGAGCGGCAGGTCAAGGTGGTGGAGAATATCGCCACCATGGAGAGCGCCTCCCCCACGGCCGTGAAGGTCATCGAGGCGGAGATGGAGAAGCGATTCTCCAGCATCATGACCACCAACAATGTAAAGGTGGGCGGCGTGGACTACGTGGCCGGCGTGATGAACAATCTGGACCGTGCCAGCGAGAAGAGCATCTTCGACCGCCTGTCCTCTTACAACGCCGATCTGGCCGACGAGATCCGCAAGCGGATGTTCGTCTTCGAGGACATCGTTACCATGGACGACCGGTCGGTGCAGCGCTTTATCCGGGACTGCGATCCCAAGGATATCGTGCTGGCCCTCAAGGGCGCCAACAGCGAGGTGGCCAACAAGATCTTTACCAACGTCTCTGCCCGTATGGCTCAGAGCATCCGGGACGATCTGGAGGTTACCATCAACGTGCGTATCCGGGACGTGGAGGCGGCCCAGCAGCGCATTGTGGGCGTGATCCGGGACCTGGAGGAGAAGAACGAGCTGATCATCCTCAAGGGCGGAAAGGACGATATCATTGCCTAACATCTTTAAACATTTTCTTCGGCCCCAGGTGGATAAATACAGCTTCCCCCAGGCCGATGAGATTGAGTTGGAGGAGGACTCCGTTGATCTGCCTCCGCCTGAGGAAGAGGAGTCACCCTCTGCCCCCTCCAACCAGGAGGGGGCAGAGGCGGAGGACGCTGAGCCGGAGGGAAGCGCAGCCGCCATGCTCTCCTACGCCAAGGTCCAGGCCGATGAGATCGTAGCGCAGGCCAGGCGAGAGGGTGAGGCTTTGCTGGAGGAATACCGCCAGCAGGCCGCCGAACAGATCCAGCAGCTTCAGGAAGAGGCCAAGCAGGAGGGTTTCCGCCAGGGCTATACCGATGGAATGGCCAAGGCGCAGATCGAAAACCAGGCCAAGCTGGAGGAACAGCTCCAGCAGCAGACCGAGCAGATCAAAGCCTTCCTGCAACGGGCCACCCAGGCCAAGGAGGATCTGATGCTGCAGGTCCAGGATGAGCTGTGCGACCTGAGCATCGCGGTGGCGGAAAAGGTGATCCATATCAGCCTGAAGAGCAGCCGGGAGGTCATCCTGCGCATGGTGCAGATGGCCACCGAACGGCTGCGGCGGAGAGAGTGGGTCCACATTTACATCGGCGGCTGCGACACCCGGGAGCTGGCCCAGATTGCTCCCGAGCTCACCGCCTCTCTGGCCGGATTGTCCGACCACATCAAACTGATTCCCATGGCCAACGACGAGTCGGGTACCTGCATCATTGAGATGCCCGACGAGATCATCGATGCCAGCGTCCCCACGCAGCTGGACAATCTGAAGGGTATTCTCCGCGGCGGATGAGAGGAGGCGGCGGGCTTGTTTGAAGAGATGATCCAGCGGGTGCAGCAGGCCCAGACCGTCAGCTACACCGGTAAGATTGAAAATATTGTGGGCATGTCCATCGAGGCCTCCGGCGGCCGGGCGGCGGTAGGGGACATTTGCCAGATTTATAATGGAGAGTCGGGCGGTCAGGTGATGGCCGAGGTGGTAGGCTTCAAAAACGACCATATCCTGCTGATGCCCTACTCCGACATGAGCGGCATTTCCGCCGGCAACTTTGTGCGCAATACCGGCCGGCGGCTGAGCCTCAATATGGGCCCCTTTTTAAAAGGGCGGGTTATCAACGCCCTGGGTCAGCCCATTGACGGAAAGGGTCCCTTCCAAGGGGGGACCCCCTTCTGCGTGGATGGGGCTACCTACATCAACCCCATGGCCCGCCCCCCCATCCGGGAACGGCTGGAATTCGGGGTGAAGGCCATTGACGGGATGCTTACTGTGGGCAAGGGCCAGAGAATCGGCATTTTTGCCGGTTCCGGCGTAGGCAAGAGTACCCTGATGGGCATGATCGCCAAGTACGTGAAGGCGGATATCAACGTCATCGCGCTGGTGGGCGAACGTGGCCGTGAGGTGCTGGAGTTTATGGAGAAGGACCTGGGCCCGGAGGGTATGAGCCGTTCGGTGCTGGTGGTGGCCACCTCCGACCAGCCCGCCATGCTGCGGAAACGCTGTCCCTCGGTAGCCACCGGTGTGGCCGAGTACTTCCGGGACCAGGGATATGACGTGCTGCTGATGATGGACTCCCTCACCCGTTTTGCTATGGCTCAGCGTGAGATCGGCCTGGCGGTGGGAGAGCCCCCGGTGGCCAGAGGCTACACCCCTTCCATCTATTCTGAATTGCCCAAGCTGCTGGAGCGCAGCGGAAACTTCCAGAAAGGCTCCATCACCGGCGTGTACACCGTGCTGGTGGAGGGCGACGACACCAACGAACCCATCGCCGATACCGTCCGCGGTATTCTGGACGGGCACATCGTGCTCTCCCGGCGGTTGGCCAACAGCAACCATTTCCCCGCCATCGACGTGGGCGCCAGCATTTCCCGTCTGATGACCGATATCGTCTCCCCGGAGCACCGGCAGCTGGCGGCCCGCATCCGGGATATCATGGGGCTTTACGAAAAGAATCTGGACCTGGTGTCCATCGGCGCCTACAAAGCGGGGACCAACCCCAAGCTGGACTACGCGCTGAGCAAGATCGACGGCATCCAGCAATTTCTGATGCAGGGCATCGGAGAGGGCTTTTCCTATGACGAGGACCTGGACATGATGCGGAAGCTGTTGTAAGAAAAGGAGTACCCATGAAAAAGTTCCGATTTGGCCTGGATAGTGTACTGAGTTACCGCCAGCAGGTGCTGGAGGGGCGGCAGAATGAATATGGTAAGGCCATGCGCCGGGTCCAGGAGCAGCGTATGCGCCTGGAGGCGGTGCAGCAGCGCTACCAGGAGACCAACCAGCAGTTCCGGGAGGAGGCCGCCGCCGGAATCAGCATTGCCGACGCCATGGGCTTTGAGGTGGGCCTGCGGGCTTTGGAACGGGAGATTGCCCGTGAGACCAAGGCCCTGCGGGATCTGGAGGCCGAGGCGGAAAAGCGGCGGATTCAGATGCTCCAGGCGCACCAGGACGCCGCTATGCTGGAGAAGCTGAAGGAAAAGAAGCAAGAGGACTACCGGAAGGCCGAACAAAAACAAGATGAGTTGTTCATAGACGAGCTGGTCTCCGCCGTGCGGGCGGGGAGGAGCGACTCTTGAACATAATCCCAACACTGAAAGGAGGTGAAAAAAGATGAACATGACCGATATGCTGTTGCAGATGACCATGCAGGCCGCCTGGCAGGTACCCAATGTGTCCCAGTCCAACGGCAGCAGCCAGAGCAGCGCCAACAGCCAGGGTACCTCGTTCCAGGAGCTGTTGGACCAGCGCCGGGACCAGCTGACCCAGCAGAGCGGAGACAAGACCAACGGCACACAGAAGCCGGAGGACAATACCGCTCAGGAGCCGGCAGATCCCACGCAGCCCCAGCCGGAGGAACAGCCTGAGACCATGGAGCTGCAGGCCGCGGCTCTGGCGCCCTTCCTGATGAACCAAACCGTCACGATCACGCCTGTGGTGCAGCAGGGAGAGGTGGCGCCCGAGGCCGCCGTGACCGCTCCGGTCCAGACCCTTACCCCGGTGGTTGAGACTGCTGTGGATGGGAATGCAGTCCAGATGCCCCAGGTACAGGCTGACAATGGCCTGACCCAGCAGGTCCAGCCCCAGCAGGCGCAGGTGATCGGGCAGGCTCAGGAGCCTCAGCAGACCCAGCAGACCAACCAGTCCGCCGACGCTCTGAATGGGCAGAACGTTTCCGCTCAGCAGACCCAGGAGACCGTGGTGACCACCCAGCAGACCGCTCAGCAGTCCCAGCAGGACCAAGCTCAGGATCTGACCCAGTCCGCGCCCCAGAATAGTCAGGATCAGAAGCTGGACGACGCTGCGGTGAGCAGCTGGCAGACCCCGCTGTTCCAGGATGTGGAGGCCACTCCTGTCCGGGTGGGCGACGCCGAGGTGGATATGACCGCCCCCGCTCAGGAGGTGGAAAACAAGCTGGGCGATATGCTGAAGACGGCGCTGCAGCAGGGCGAACAGCGGCTGGAGATCAAGCTGACCCCCGCCAACCTGGGTACTGTGGTGGCGGAATTCACCCGCAGCCCCGAGGGTATTCTCCACGTGGTGCTCCACGCTGAGAACGAGCAGACCGCCAGACTGCTGAGCGACCACGCCTCGTCTCTGGGTATGCTGCTGCAGGAGAACACCAACAGCCAGGTACGGGTGGAGGTGCCCCAGCCTCAGCAGAGCCAGTCCATGTGGCAGCAGCCCGACGACCAGCAGCAGCAACAGCAGCAACAGCAACAGCAGCAACAACAGCAGCATACTCCGCGCCAGGAGGCGGAATCCTTCCTCCACCAGCTGCGTCTGGGCCTGGTAGACAGCCAGACCGAAGCAGTATAAACGGCGCACAAGCAAGAGGTGAACAACTATGGAGAGCAGCGATTTCATGCCCATGTCTCTGGATACCTTCCAGAACGTCAACAGCTACGCCGCAGCTAAGAGCGGCGGAAACCTGACGGTGGAAGAGGTCGAGGACCTGGGGTATACCGTCAAAGACGATAACGATTTTGGCCTGGACTTTACCGACTATTTGAACCTTATGGTCCAGCAGCTGCAGAATCAGACCATTGACAACACCGCTGATACCTCCGATATGCTCAACCAGATGGTCCAGATGTCGGTGGTCCAGATGATGAATACGGTGCAGACTGGTCTGGAGAACCTGACCGCCGCCACCACCATGTCCTATGCGGCCTCTCTGGTAGGCAAGACCGTTACGGTCGGCGTCTACAATGAAGAGGGCAAGATTGAGGAAGTTGTGGGCACTGTGCAGGGTACCGGTACTTATGAGAATGTCCCGGTGATCTTTATCGATGATGAGATGTATCCCCTGAACAGCATTATGGCTGTGGGCACTCTGCCTGAGATTCCCGAGGAAGGGGAAGGCGGCGAAGGCGGCGAAGGTGGCGAGACCGGAGGTACCGGCGGTACCGAAGGCGGCGACCAGGAGACGCCGGAGGTCTAAGGAGCCTCAAGGTACAATAAAGGAGGTGTTCCCATGGTGGGATCGATCCATGCGGTGGGATCCAACGGGTTGACCGGACAGGTTGACGCCCGCAGGACACAGACCTCCGGAGAAGGCAATTTTGGCTCAGTGCTGCAGCAGGAGCTGGCCCGTACCCAAACCCGTCAGGTGGCGTTTTCCAAGCACGCCCTGAGCCGGGCCGAGGAGCGGGGGATCGAAGTGACTCCGACGCTTCTGGAACGGCTGGGTGACTCGGTAGAGCGAGCCCAGGCCAAGGGCGCCACCAATATTCTGGCACTGGATCAGAGTTTGGCCTTTATTGTCAACGTTCCCAACAACCGCGTGATCACCGCTCTTTCTGAAGCGGAGATGAAAGACAGCATTTTTACCAACATTGACGGTGCCGTGTTCCTGTGAATCACAGAGGGCAGGACCGTAAGGAGGCTCTGGGGGCCGTGTGAAGGACGGCTTCCCGGCGGCGCCACGATTGGAAAAGGAGCAAATACACATGGCTATGACAGGCGCTATGAGCGCGGCTATTTCCGGCCTGAAGACCCACATGCAGGCTCTGAGCGTAGTTGGCAACAACATTGCCAATGTCAACACCAATGGCTACAAGGCCCAGCGCATTACCTTTAAAGAGAGTGTTTACGATACCCTGAGCGCCGGCTCCGCCGGTACCAATATGATGGGCAGCACCAACCCCAAGCAGATCGGCTACGGCTGTACCGTGGGTACCATCGACCTGGATATGAGTACCGGCGACCTGAGCGCCACCGGCCGCGACCTGGACTGTACCATCCGGGGCGACGGCTTCTTCCTGGTGGGCTCCAAGCAAGAGAACATTGACAGCGCTGATGCGGTGAAAAAGCTGCAGCTCACCCGGGTGGGTGACTTCCAGTTCCGGGACGGCTATCTCACCGACGGCCAGGGCAACGTGGTATACGGATTTTTGACCAGTGCTGAAACCGACGCAGAAAATGGTGCAGGTCAGGCAGGTACCGCAGCAGGTGAGATTTCTAAAGATTTGGTGCCTATCCGTCTGCCTATGAAGTCTAACAAACAAGGCGAGGAAGGCAAGGCGGTCTATGTTGGTGTGGATGGCACCACGGGCGCAAATGTTAACCCTGAGGATGGGAACTCCGGCTATGCCGATACCGAGCTGGATGGCTATATTAACTATAAAAACCTGCGTATTGATGAGAACGGCAAGATCACCTGTAACAATGATGACACCGGCGACGTGGTTGTGGTGGGCTATATCGCCATGGGCGTGGCGGAAAACCCCAACGGTGTGCTCCACCTCGACGGACCCTACTATGAGGCCGGTGACGCTGCCGGAGACATCACGGTCAGTGCCTTTAACAGCGCGGTGACCGGCGCTCTGAGAAATGGAAAAATTCAAGCCAACGGTGCTACTGATCCGGCTACTCAGTTGCTGAATAAGAGCACCACCGGTCTGATGACTGCCTTCCTGGAGGGCTCTGGCACTGACCTGGCTACCGAATTTACCAACATGATCCTCTATCAGCGTGGCTATCAGGCCAATACCCGTATCGTAACCGTTACGGACACCATGCTGGAAGAGCTGGTCAATATGAAGCGCTGATCTATGATCTGACGGAACAGGCGCTCCGCCGCCTGGGGCAAAAAGCCCCCAGGCGGCGGAGCACAAGAAAAGAGGGCGAGCATTGTGATTGTGTTGCAGAAGATGAATGGAGAGCGGTTCCTGGTCAATCACAACCAGATCGAGTGCATTGAACTGATCCCGGAGTGCAAGGTGGTCATGATGAATCATGATTACTATCTGGTGCGGGACACCGCTGAGCAGATCATCCAGAAGATTGCGGAGTATAACGCCAAGATTCAGGACATCCACCGGGAGATCTCTGTGGACGACCGGCGCTGACCGTAACGCTTCCCCGCTTGTGGGCGGGAGATAGACAGAAGGGATCGACGTTATGAACATCATGTATTTGATCGGCATACTCTTGGCCATATTCTTTACCCTGTTCGGTATCGCTTTCGATGCGACTGCCAGCCCGCCTATCGTGCTGGTCAACCTGATAAACTTCTTTGACGTACCCAGTATCCTGATCGTGGTGTGCGGTACCTTTGCAGTGGTAATTGCCTGCTACCCCAAACTGGCCAAGTCCATGCCGGCCCATTTGAAGATCATGCTGCGGGCAAAGGCCTTTGACCCCAACTCCTATGTGGACCAGCTGGTGGAGTTGGCACAGATCGCCCGGAAAAACGGACTTCTGGCTCTGGAAGAAAAAGCGAATGAGCAGACGGACCCCTTCTTCAAGCAGGCCATCATGCTCATTGTGGACGCCAACGATCCTGACCGGGTACGCAGCATTCTGGACAACGATATTGAGCAGACCTCAGCCCGCCACCAGGAAGTGGTGGCCATGTATGAACGGGGCTCCAACGCCGCCCCGGCCTTTGGTATGATCGGTACTCTGATCGGTCTGATCAACATGCTGAAAGGCCTGGATGGCGCGGATATGGAATCTCTGGGCCCCAATATGTCGGTGGCTCTGGTTACCACCTTCTACGGTTCTGTCCTGGCCCACGTGATTTTTAACCCCATTGCCGCCAACCTGACGGCCCGGGATGAGGAAGAGATTCTCTGCCGGCAGATTGTGGTAGAGGGTATTATGGCTATTCAATCGGGCGAAAACCCCAAATTTCTCCGCGAGCGGCTGTTAACCTTTATGAAGCAGAAGCAGCGGGACGGCGCGGAAGAGGGAGGCGCTCAGCCCAATGAAGGCAAGAAGGGCAAAAAAGCCAAGAAGAAATAAACGGCCCGGCCACGGGGGAGAGGAGGCTTGGAAATGAGAAAAAAACGCGGCGGCGGCGGCGGAGCCAACTGGATGGACACCTATGGTGACATGGTCACGTTGTTGCTGTGCTTTTTTGTCATGCTCTACTCCATGTCCACGATGGACAAGGCGAAGTGGGTTGCCCTGGTGGAATCCTTTAATCCGGATGCCGTAACCGAGCAGAACCCCGGCGGCCATGAGGTGAGCAACGCCGAAAATGAAACAACGCCCACCCTGACCCAGGCCCAGGTAGACGCGGAGATCGAGGAACTCTACCAAAGCATGAAGCAGTATATCGAGGAGGAGAATCTGACCACCCAGGTCAGTATCACCAAGGGCGCCGGTTATGCGTTCATCTCCTTTGACAATACCGTCTTCTTTGACGGAAACAGCTATACTTTGCGGGATGACGGCAAAGTCGTGCTGGACCAAATCGCCATGAGTATTGGTCAGGTCAATGAGTCTATTGACGAGATCCGGGTGCTGGGCCATACCGCCCAGGAAATGCCCGATGAGCCCAACAACGCTACGGCGGACCGGTTCCTTGCCACAAACCGCGCGGCGGTGGTAACGGTCTACCTGCAGGAAAAGAATGTGATAGACCCCGCCCGACTGGTCAGTGTCGGATATGGTCAGTGGAGACCTGTCTCGGACAACGACAGCTCCAGCGGCCGGGCCGCGAACCGGCGGGTGGAACTGCTGATTACAGGACTTGATGTAGAAAACGGTATCGGAGACGACATTGCCCAGTACTACACGATGCGTTCCGGCGAGGACGAAACCTTGGGCGAGACGGAGGGGACCGCCGGCACATCCGACGGACAGACCCAGACGCAAACCGGTTCCGGCCAGGAGGGATAGGCATGGCGGAAGTATTGTCGCAAAGTCAGATCGACGCACTGCTCAGCGCAGCCCGCAGCGGCGAGATGGACCTGAATCGTTCCGACCAGGACGCAGAGAAAAAGTACCGCAAGTACGACTTTTACAGCCCGAGAAAATTTACCAAAGACCGGTTGAAAATGATCAACAGCGTCTTTGAAAACTATACCCGCATCATTAATTCCAGAATCAATGGCCTGCTGCATACCACCAGCGAGATCTCGGTGGAATCGGTGGAAGAGCAGCGCTACTATGAATTTTCCAACGCTCTGTCTGACGGAGATGTCCTGACCCTGGCGGATGTAGACGTCCAGGGAGTGCGGGAGACCGAGGAGACCCCGGTTTTGTTCCACCTGAGCACCGGGCTGGTCCTGAATATGATGGACCGGCTCATGGGCGGAGAAGGAGAAGGAACCGCCAACGCGCCTGCCGGGTACAGCTTTACCGCACTGGAGTTAAAGCTCTACGAGGATATCCTAAAGGACATGATCGGTATTTTGGGTGGCAGCTGGGAGAACTACATCGACCTGAATTTTGCCTTCCGGCGGGTGGAATCCAACCCCACGCTGGTACAGCTGATCGGCCTGGACGAGACAGTGGTCATCATCGGCATCAGCATCAAGTTTACCAACGCGACCGGGCGTATGAGCATCTGTCTGCCGGGCATGATGCTGACCAACATCTTTACCAAGATCGCGGCTATGAACCAGGTGGGCCGCGGCTCGGGGGAGAACAACTCCCAGGAAATCATGGATATCCTGAGGGACTCCCGATTGGAGGTTACCGCGGAGCTGGGACGGACCCAGCTGACGCTGCGGGATATCTATTTTTTAAACGTGGGAGACGTGGTCGATTTGGGACATCCTACCCAGGAGCCGATTCATTTGTATATCGGCGGTCAGCCCTGGTTCGGCGGAAAGCTGGGTACCCAGGGCAACAGCATGGCCGTTAAAATTTCCGATACCTATCACGTCCAGACAAGAGAGGAGAAGTGAGGCGCATGGCTCAGAACACCTTTAATACGATGGAACTGGACGCCATCGGTGAAATCATGAACATCAGCCTGGGGTCCTCGGCAACCGCGGTATCCAATATGCTGGACCACCGGGTGGATATCACCACCCCCTCGGTCAGCGTGGTTTCGGTGGAGGACTTCAGCATCGGCGATCTGGAGCCGGCGATCGGCATCGAGATCAGCTATGTGTCCGGTCTGGAAGGCAGCAACATCATGCTGCTGAAAAAGAGCGACGTCAAGGTGATCGTGGATATCCTGATGGGATATAAGACGCCGGAAGAGGAATTTGAGCTCAATGAGCTAACCGTCAGCGCGGTATGTGAGGTCATGAACCAGATGATGGGCGCAGCGTCCACCGCTCTGTCCGACTTCCTGGGTCATGCGGTCAACATCTCCACCCCGAAATCCTTCGCACTGGACGACATAGACAAGTTCAAGCAAGAGCATTTCTCCGCCTCCGACGGTACGCTGGTTGTGGTCCGGTTCATGTTGAGCATTGAGGATATCCTCAAGAGCGAATTTGTCAACGTGATGTCGGTGGACCTGGCCAGAGAGCTGCTGGCAGGCTTTGAGATGAACTTCGGCAGTGTCTCCTCGCCAGAGGCGGAGCAGGCCCCCGCGCCCCAGCCGGAGCCTCAGCCCGCCCCGGCCGCTTCCTCCGGGTCCTCCGGCCAGGTGATGAGCCAGGAGGAGATCGAACGGATGATGGGCGGCATGGCTGGCGGCCAGGCAGCTTCCGCACCCGCTTCTTCCGGCGCCACCATGAGCCAGGAGGAGATCGAGCGGATGATGGGCGGCATGGCTGGCGGTCAGGCGGCTCCCGCACCCGCTCCTGCCTCTTCCGGCGCTACCATGAGCCAGGAAGAGATCGAGCGGATGATGAGCGGTATGGCCGGAGGAGCCCAGGCGCCTCAGCAGCAGGCGCCGGTACAGCAGATGCCGCCTCAACAGCAAATCCCTCAGCAAATGCCGGGTTGGCAGATGCCTATGCAGCAAATGCCCATGCAGCAGATGCCGGGCTGGCAGATGCCGGAGCCCAAACTCATCAACGCCAATCCCGTACAGTTCCCCTCGCTGGACGTGGAGGACCGCCTGGGCAAGGAACAGGCGGACAATCTGGAGATGATCATGTCCGTCCCGCTGGAGATTTCGGTGGAAATCGGCCGAACCCGGCGGAAGGTGGAGGACATCCTCGCTTTTTCCAAAGGCTCCTTGGTCGTTCTGGACAAGTTGGCCGGAGACCAGGTAGATCTGTTTGTCAACGGTTTGTGTGTCGCCAAGGGCGATGTGGTAGTCATTGACGACAACTTCGGCGTACGTATTACCGAGGTGCTCAAGCACAACGAGCTTTTAAAACTGACCTGACCCGGCCGGACAAATCAGGTACGGCACAGGGAACAAAAAAACAGTAAAGGATGAACATCATGGCTAAGATTCTGATTGTGGACGACGCTGCGTTTATGAGAAAGGTGATCCGGGATACCCTGACCAAAGAGGGGTACAATGACATCCACGAGGCTGTGGACGGCCAGGATGCGGTGGAAAAGTACTTTGAGATCAATCCCGATTTGGTGCTGATGGACATTACTATGCCCAACATGGACGGCCTGGAGGCTCTGAAGGCCATCCGCGCCAAGGACAGCAACGCCAATGTGGTCATGTGCTCTGCCATGGGCCAGGAGGCCATGGTGGTGGAGGCTGTACAGGCGGGTATCAAGGACTTTATCGTCAAGCCCTTCAAGAGCGATCGTCTGCTCAAAACGGTCACCTCCATCGTAGGCGCTCCCTAATCTACTATGCCCCTGGAAGAGATTGGCTCTCTGCTCTGGGCCCTGCTGGTCACCTGTCTGATCCTGGTACTGGCCTACTGGTTTACCAAGCGTGTGGTAGGCCGTACCGCCTTGGGCGGACGGTGGAAAGGACGGCACCTGACGGTGCTGGAGCAAATCACAGTGGGGAAGGAGCAGAAACTGCTGCTGGTGCGTATGGGGGAGCGGCTGTATTTTCTGGCGGTTACGCCGGGTGGGGTCACCACCCTGCGGGAGCTGTCGGAGGAGGAGGCCGCGCCCTGGATGACCCAGGACCCCCAGACGACAGGCGGTTCGGACAGCTTTGTACAGGCGCTGCGCCGGGTATTGGAGCAGCGGAAGCGATAAGGAGGTGTGAGAGATGGACGCGCTGATCAATGTAAATGGAGAAAATGTCCAAACTCTCCAAATCCTTTTTATGACCACCATGATAACCCTGCTGCCCTCCATGGTGGTGATGATGACCTCTTTTACCCGGTATATCATCTCGTTTTCTTTCCTGCGCACCGCAATGGGACTGCAGCAAAATCCCCCCAATATGGTTTTGGTGGGTATGGCGCTGTTTCTGACTCTGTTTACCATGTCCCCAGTGGTGAGCAAGATCCAGACCACCGCCTATGAACCTTACATAGCGGAGGAGATCACCCAGGAGGAATTTATCCAGCGGGCGGAAATTCCCCTCAAGGAATTTATGGCCAACAATACCGAGCAAAGCGCGCTGGATCTGTTCTGTGAGCTGGCGGGAGTGGAACCGACGGACGGCCCACAAAGCGCCCAGGACCTGCCGCTGCGGATTCTGGTCCCTTCCTTTATGACCACTGAGCTGAAGCGGGCGTTTATCATCGGTTTTTACCTGTATCTCCCCTTCCTGCTCATTGATGTGGTGGTAGCCTCGGCGCTGATGTCCATGGGCATGATTATGCTTCCACCCTCCATGATCTCCATGCCCTTCAAGCTGCTGCTCTTTATTACCCTGGATGGCTGGCAGCTGCTGTTCTCCACTCTGATACAGGGCTTCAATTAGGAAAACGGAGGGTAAACTATGGAGCCTGTAGATATTCTGCGGGAGGGCGTAGGAGTGGCCCTGAAACTGGGCGGGCCTATGCTGATCCTGAGTATGCTGGTGGGTATTCTGGTGGCCATCTTTCAGGCCGTGACCCAGATTCACGAGCAGTCCCTGTCCTTCATTCTCAAGGTGATCGTGGTGGTGCTGGTCCTGTTGGTGGGCGGCGGATGGATGATGGAGCTGCTGCTGGAGTTCACCCGCTACCTGTTCACCCTGATGTGAGGACGGAAGGACGATGGACTGGTCTGAACTCTATCTTTTTACACTGATTTTTATGCGGGTGACCGGCTTTGTGCTGTTTAACCCCATTCTCAACAGATCCACACTGACCAACCTGTTTCGGGCGGGAATGATTATGGTCCTTTCCGTCTTTGTGATGGGGGTGGTAGAAGAGGGACCTGCCGCTCTGCCGGGAACCGTTGTGGAATTCGGACTCAGGCTGCTGCTGGAGCTGGGCATCGGCTTTGTGCTGGGCTTTGTGATGCAGCTGCTTTTTATGGTCATCCAGGTGGGCGGCGAGGTCATCGACAACCAGATGGGTTTGACCATGGCCCAGGTCTATGACGCTAGTAGCCAGATCAACATGACAGTGACCGCATCTCTGCTCAATGTGCTGTTGGTGCTGGACTTTTTTGCGGAAAACGGGCACTATACCATGCTGCGGATCTTTTTGGGGTCTCAGCAGGTGGTGCCCTTCGGCGAGGTGGCCTTTGGGCAGGCGGTGGCCTCAGGCATCGTGGAGATCTTTCTCTCCAGCATGGTGCTGGCCGTCAAGCTGGCCATGCCTATTCTGGCAGCCGAGCTGCTGGGCGAGCTGGGCATGGGTATTTTGATGAAGGCGATTCCTCAGATCAACGCCTTTGTCATCAATATTGAATTGAAGGTGATCGTCGGTCTGGTGCTGCTATTTCTGTTTCTGACGCCCATCAATGAGTTCCTGTTGGATGCCGAAAAGGGAATGTTGAACTCCATGGGCAGAATGCTAGAGATCATTGGCGCATCGGGATAGCCCCATAAGAGGTGAGACAAGGTGGCGGACAGCCAGAAAACCGAAAAAGCAACCCCAAAAAAGCGGCGTGACGAACGAAAGAAAGGTAATATCTTCTTTAGCAACGACGCCGTTTCGGTGGCTGTGCTGCTGGTGGGACTGGTTGTCCTGTTTTTGACCATCGGAAGTGCCGCCGGACACATCGGCCGGTTCTTGCGTATGTGTATTGCCCAGGTCCAGATACAGCAGACGATACCCGGTATCGGTGATTTGGAAAAGCTGCTGGTGCAGTTTTTGTGGACCGCCGTCCAGGCGGGAGGCATACTCATGGGGGCCACCGTGGTGGTTGGCATTGCGGTCACCTTGTTTCAGACCAAACTGCTGGTTTCCCTTGAGCTGATAAAGCCCAAGTTCAGCAAATTAAACCCCATTCAGGGCATTAAGCGCCTGTTTTCCCTGCGCAGTGTGATCGAGGCCCTGAAGGGCCTTTTGAAAATTCTGGTGCTGCTGTATCTCATCTACAACTTTCTGTCCGGCGTGGTGGATACCTTCACCAAATATCTCTTCACGGATTTGACTGCAGCCTGCGCCGACCTGCTGGGCCAGGCGTTTCAGATGTCCATGCAGATCGGCATTGCCTATGTGGTACTGGCCGCAGCGGATTATTTCTACCAGCGCTGGGACTATGAACGCCAGATCCGGATGTCCAAACAGGAGATCAAGGAAGAGTTCAAGCAGTTGGAGGGCGATCCTCAGATCAAGAGCAAGATCAAGCAAACCCAGCGGAAGATGGCCCAGTCCCGCATGATGCAGAAAGTGCCGCAGGCAGATGTGGTCATCAGAAACCCTACCCACTTTGCTGTGGCCCTGCGCTATAAGCCCGATCAGGACCAGGCGCCTTTGGTGCTGGCCAAAGGCCAGGATCAGGTGGCCCTGCGCATCGTGAAGGTAGCGGAGGAGCACGGGGTGGCTGTGGTGGAAAACGTTCCTCTGGCCAGGTCCCTCTATGCGTCCACTGAGCTGGGCCAGGAGATCCCGCCGGAATTCTACAACGCTGTGGCGGAGGTGCTGGTGTACCTCTACCGGCTCAACGGCGGAGGCAGTTAAGAGAAAGCGAGCAGCAAGGAAGTTATGAAACGAATTTTCAACAATGCCATATCCCTGGCGGTGGTCGTCATCGTCCTGTTCCTTGTGCTGCCCATGAGTGCGCCGGTGCTGGACGTGATGATCGTGATCAATATTTCACTTTCCATCATGATCCTGATGATCACCATGACCATTTCCGAGGCGCTGGAGTTCTCCATTTTCCCGTCCCTGCTGCTGGTGACCACCCTGTTCCGACTGGGACTGAACGTATCCTCCACCCGTCTGATCCTCCGTGACGGCGGTCAGGCCGGTGTGGTCATCAGTGCCTTCGGTAATTTGATTACCCAGGGCAATATCGTCATCGGTGTACTGATCTTCCTGATCATCGTACTGGTACAGTTTATCGTTATCACTAAGGGCGCCGAGCGCGTGTCTGAGGTGGCCGCCCGGTTTACCCTGGACGCCATGCCCGGCAAGCAGATGGCCATTGACGCCGACCTGAGTTCCGGCCTCATTGATGAGAAAGAAGCCCGGATGCGCCGGTATAAGATCCAGAAGGAGGCCGACTTCTACGGCGCTATGGACGGCGCCACCAAGATCGTCAAGGGCGACGCCATCATGTCGCTGATCATCACGCTCATCAACTTTGTGGCCGGTATAATTATCGGTATGGTACAGGGCGACAGCGATATCCAGACCGTGCTGAGTGTTTACTCCATCGCCACCATCGGTGACGGTCTGGTTTCTCAGCTGCCCTCCCTGATGATCTCCACCGCTACCGGCATGATCGTCACCCGTTCTGTGTCTGACGGCAGCCTGAACAGCGATGTCATCGGCCAGTTCAAGGCCCAGCCCCGGGCTATTATGGCTACTGGCGTCATCCTGCTGCTGCTGGGCGTTTTCCCGGGCACGCCCACCCTGCCCCTGCTGCTGGTGGGTGCCGCCCTGACCGCCGGCGGCTTCATTGGCGAGCGCCGGATGGATGAGGAGAAAAAACAGCTTCAGGTCCAGGAAGAGGCGCAGCTCGAGGCGCCGCCGCCGGAAGCCACCGCCGCCGGCGAAGCGGAGTATTTCAAGGACATCAACAACGTATACTCTCTGCTGACGGTGGAGCCCATCGAAATGGAATTCGGCTACAGCCTGATCCCGCTGGTGGATGAAAACAGCGGCGGCAAGCTCATCAGCCGTATCGTTATTTTCCGCCGGCAGTATGCCCAGGATATGGGCCTTGTAATCCCCTCTATCCGCCTCCACGACGGCGCGGGTATGGGTACCAACCAGTACATCATCCGGATCCGGGGCGAAGAGGTGGCCAGAGGCGAAGTATTGGTAGACTACTACCTGGCGTTGGAGCCCCCCAATCCCACCAGCGAGATCGACGGCATCGAGGCCATCGAGCCGGCCTACGGTATCCCCTCCCGGTGGATTCTGCCGGAAAACAAGGAGATGGCGGAGATTTATGGCTATACCGTCATCACGCCGCTGACCGTCATGCTCACCCACCTGTCCGAGACCATCAAGCGCCACGCCTACGAGCTGCTGGGCCGGACGGAGGTCATGCAGCTGGTGGAGCACCTGAAAAAGACCGATCCCGATCTGGTGGCCGACGCCATCCCCAATCTGGTGACCTACGCGGCCCTGGAGAAGATCCTGCGCAACCTGCTGAAGGAGGGCATTCCCATCCGGGACCTGGGCCTGATTCTGGAGGCCATTGTGGACGCC
Source organism: uncultured Flavonifractor sp. (assembly GCF_944385615.1). Taxonomy (GTDB): domain Bacteria; phylum Bacillota; class Clostridia; order Oscillospirales; family Oscillospiraceae; genus Flavonifractor. Next base: position 68,494 of record NZ_CALWXV010000004.1, read on the forward strand.
GGCGGCGCTCGGGATATCGACGCCGTCACCGAACAGGTCCGTACCCGCCTGAGCCGGACCATTACCCGCCGTTTCTGCGAAAACGGGCAGCTGCGGGTGGTGACCCTGGATGCTGAGGTGGAGAAGAAGATCCTGGCCGCCCTGACCAAGAATGAGCAGGGGGTCTACCTGGCCCTCAGCCCTGATGTGATGCAGCCCATGATGGCCCAGCTGGGAGAGCTGCGGAAGAAGTTCCAGGAGCTGTCCCAGACCCCTGTGGTGCTGACCAGTCAGGTCATCCGGGTCTATCTCAGCCGCCTGATCGCACAGTTTTATCCCGATGTGTATGTGCTGTCCTTCCACGAGATCACCAGCAACATTCAGATTCAGGCCATAGGCAACATCACCCTGCAGCCCTGACCGGCGCAGGTCAAGGAGAGGAGGCGGGAGGCAGATGGAACAGACAGGTACGGTCAATGCCCTGCGGGAAGAGCTTCCCGTCTCCCGGGAGCAGGCGGAAAAGCTGGACGACCGGGCGCTGCTCCAGCTGTACCGGCAGACGGGGGACCAGGAGCTGAAATGGATGCTGGCCCTGCGTTATACCCAGCTGGTGCGCCGCATCGCCTTACAGGCCAGCGGAATGTACAGCAGCTTTGCGCAGCTGGACGACATCATCCAGGAGGGGCTGCTGGTTCTGCTCAACGCAGTGGACAAATTTGATCCGGAAAAAAATGTGAAGTTTGAAACCTATGTCTCCACCCGTCTGCGGGGGATGATCGTGGACCTGGCCAGGCGGCAGGACTGGCTGCCCCGTCAGGTACGCCAGAAGTCCATCAAGCTCAACCGGGCCATGGACGATCTGGCTTTTCAGCTGGGCCGGGTGCCCTCCAGCGAAGAGGTGGCCAACTATATGGGCCTGTCCCGGGAGCAGTACGACGCGCTGCTTTCCGAGACGGCGGTGTCCAGCCTGGTGTCCTTTGAGGCGGTGCTGGACAGCTGCGGCAACGCCATGGAAAAATACCTCTGCCAGGGCCAGCAGGCCAATCCCACCGAGGAGAAGTTCCAGGACCGGGAGCTGCATCAGGTATTGGAGGAGGGCATTGCCTCCCTGCGGGAGAACGAGCGGATGGTGCTCTCGCTCTATTACGAAAAGGAATTGAATATGAAGGAGATCGCCCAGGTGCTGAACGTCAGCGCCGCCCGGGTCTCCCAGATCCACAGCCGGGCGCTGCAGCGCCTGCGGGTTTACATGAAGCAGTATATGCAGGCGTGATTACGCCTGGAAAGAGGGTACGAGCTATGACAAAGGGATTTTATCAGTTGACCTCTGGTATTCTGTCTCAGAGCAGACGGCTGAACGTGGTGGGCAACAACATGACCAACTTGAGCACTGCCGGCTACAAGGCGGAGACCTATACCGACCGCACCTTCCAGGAGGTGCTCATCAGCCGGGTGGGCAACAAGGACAAGAGCGGCTCCACCGTCATCGGAGAGGAGAGCTATATGCTGGCCGCCGACCAGCTTTATGTGAACTACGACCAGGGCACCATGAAGGAGACCGGGCTGACCCTGGATTTTGGCATCCAAGGGGACGGCTTTTTTGCCATTCAGACAGCGGACGGAGTGGAGTATACCCGCTCCGGCAGCTTCTGCCTGGACGACCAGGGACGGCTGGCGCTGACCGGCCACGGGCTGGTGCTGGGGGCCGACGGCCAGCCCATTACCCTGTCCACCGATCAGATCACGGCGGATGGGTGGGGCAACCTGTACACCCTGGACGGGGCCTATCAGGGCCAGCTGGGGGTGTTCACCTTCGCGGACAATGCCCAGCTGACCAAGGGTGAGAGCGGTCTGTTCCAGGCCAATGGCCAGCAGGCCCAGGTCCAGGCCCAGCCGGAGATCATGTGGAAGCATGTGGAGGAGTCCAACGTGGACATGCTCCAGGAGATGAGCCGTATGCTGACTGCCCAGCGTTCGCTTCAGAGCGGAACGCAAGTGCTCAAGCTGTATAATGAGATGCTGACCAAGGCCACCAGTCAGATCGGCCAGATGTAACCAGGGAAAGGGGCGAAGGGTATGATTCAGGGATTTTACAGCGCTGTGGTAGGAGCCCAACAGCAAATGCAGCGCATGAATGTACAGGGCAACAACATTTCCAATGTGAACACCTACGGCTTCAAGGCCCAGGTGCCCTCCTTCCAGGCGCTGATGTACCGGATGCAGGAGGGGGCCGAGGGGTCCCAGCTGCCCCGGGGCAGCGGCGCTTATATGTCCGGTACCGCTACCAACTGGCAGGATGGCGTGTTCCAGGAGACCGGTCGGGATCTGGATTATGCCATCGTTGGGGAGGGATACTTCGCCCTCTACGAGCCGGGCACCGGCGAGATATCCTTTACCCGGGACGGATCCTTTACCCTGTCCGCTTTTCAGGTAGAGGACCAGAATGCCGAGGGGGGCGTCAGCTATGCCTATTACCTCTCTGACGGAGAGGGGCGCCAGGTGCTCAACCAGAGCGGTTATCCCATCCAGGTCACCGACCCTTCGGAGGATTTGCAGGTAGGCGTATTTACCATCCAGTATCAGGATGGTCTCCAACGGGACGGCAGCAGCCGCTTCCTGATGGGCGACAAGAACGGCCTTGTATGGGCCAGTGATTCCGAGGCCCGGCGGGGTATGCTGGAGCAGTCCAACACCGACCTGGCCACTGAGCTGAGTCAGGTGATCGAGGCTCAGCGCTCTTACAGCTATGTACTCAAGATGGTACAGACCGCCGATGAGGTAGAGACCAGCATCAACGGGCTGACCGGCTGACAATTGAGGGATATGTATGAAAAGTTATGAGGATCTGAACGGCCTGGAGCTGGACACCATTCGGGAGATGGGCAGTATCGGCATGGGAAATGCCGCTACCGCCCTGTCCAGCATGTTGGGATGCGAAGTACGGATCGACTTGCCCGAAGTACGTATCATGGGGTATAATGAAGCTATCGACTGGATCGGCGGCCCGGAGGTCATCACCGCCGGCGTACTGGTCCACATGTCTGGCGAGCTCAACGGCATCATGCTTTCTGTGCAGCAGATGGAATTTGTCAATCTGGTGCTGGAGCGGATGATCGGACAGACAGTGGAAAACTACGAAGAACTGACGGAACTGGACAGCTCAGCGCTGGTGGAGGTGGGCAATATCATGATTTCCACCTTCATCAACGCCCTGTGCAACCTTGCGGACATCAGCACCCGGCTGACTGTACCGGCTTTTGGCGTGGATATGCAGGGGGCCATCCTGGCTGTACCCATGGCAGAATTTGGCGGACAGTCGGATTACATCATGACCATCGGAGCGAACTTTATCTGCGGCGGTCGGGAAGTGCCCAGCCGGCTGCTGCTCTCTCCGGATATCCGGTCTCTGAATTTCCTGTTGAAGAAACTGGGTGTTCTGGATGGATAATAAGCTGGTCGTCGGGATCGCGGATATGAAAATGGCCCGGCAGAACGGAATGCTGATTACCTACGCCTTGGGGTCTTGCATTGGAATCTGCCTGTATGATCCGAAGATCCAGCTGGCGGCGCTGGTCCATATCATGCTGCCGCTGAACATGGAGACCGGCCGCAAAACGCCTTTGAAATATGCCGACACAGGGATCACCGAGACCCTGCGGCAGATGGAGGCAAAGGGAGGGGCACGCTCCCGCATTGTGGCAAAGATCGCCGGCGGCGCCAAAATGTTTGAGGTCGCTGGCGGCGGCAGTCTGGGCAATATCGGACAGCGCAATATTGAAAGCACCCACATGATCCTCCGCCGGGAAGGAATCCGGCTGCTGCGGGAGGATGTGGGCGGTGCGGTGGCCAGAACGTTATTGTTTGACGCGGCCACCGGTCAGGCCTGTGTACGAAGCTATGGAAAACCGGAACTGATTTTTTAACCAATATAAAATGGAGAAAGTGGGGAGCGGCATGGCGGACGAATCGAAAAGCGGAATTTTGTTGGAAACTGGTACCAATGAGATTGAGATCATGGAATTTACCATTGATGGAAATCTTTATGGAATCAATGTGGCCAAGGTGCGGGAAATCATGATGTCTGCGCCGGTGAAGCCCATGCCCCATACCCATCTGGCGGTAGAGGGCATCTTCAAGCCCAGAGGCACGGTGATCACCGTGGTGGACCTGCCCAAGTACCTCACCGGGCAGGATCACCCCCATCAGGAGAAGGATTTGTTCATCGTCACCAACTTCAACCAGATGCATGTGGCCTTCCGGGTGGACAGCGTAGAGGGCATCAGCCGGATCTCCTGGAAGGACATCCAGAAGCCGGACAGGACCATTTCCGGCGGCGCCGACGGCGTGGCCACCGGTATCGCCCAGTGTGGGGACGACCTGGTCAGCATCCTGGACTTTGAGCGGATCGTGGCCGAGATCGCCCCGGAGACCAGCATCCAGATCAGTGAGGTGGAGGCCCTGGGTACCCGGGAGCGCAATACCAACCTGATTTGGGTGGCGGAGGACTCCATCCTGCTGTCCCGGATGATCCGGGAGTCTCTGGAGCGGGCGGGCTATACCAACCTGAAGATGTTCCCCAACGGGGCGGAACTGTGGCAGGCCCTTCAGATCCAGACCAGCAACAAGGAAGCCGAGCAGGTGGCTCTCATCATCACCGATCTGGAGATGCCCCAGATGGACGGCCATCGCCTGACCAAGCTGATCAAGAGCCACAAGGACTATGCCCATATCCCCGTTGTTATTTTCTCCTCTCTGATTACTGAGGAGATGCGCCGCAAGGGCCGTGAGGTAGGGGCCGACGAGCAGCTGAGTAAGCCGGAGATTGGTCATCTGATCGGTATTCTGGACGAGCTGCTGGGCCGTAAAAAGGCTAACCAGGAAGGGGGTTAAGGTCGATGAACAGCAAGTATATTGTACGGCAGCCTATCAAGGATCGGGAGAATCACATCATCGGCTACGAGATCCAGTATTATGGGGAGAACAGTGCCTTTGGAGGTGGCGACAACGCGTCGGCCAACGATTTTGCGGCTGCCGACACCATCTACAATTTCCTCACTATGAACACCGACAAGCTGCTGCGGGGCGCGTTGAACTTCATGACCTTTACCACCACCCTGCTGATGAAGAAGTCGCCCCGTCTGTTCAACAAGGATGAGCTGGTCATTCAGATCGACGACAGCGTTATCATCCATCCGCTGGCCATGCACATGATCCAGCAGTACGCCAGAGAGGGATATAAGATCGCGGTCAACGAATTTCAGTTTGCCCCCCGCTATCTGGCCATGCTGGACAGCATCGACTACATCAAGCTCAACTTCCAGACCATGCAGGAGCTGACCCTGAAGAACGTCATTGAGATCGCCCACAGCATGAACAAGAAGTGCATCGCCGTGGGCATTGACCGGGAAGAGCTGTACCAGCGGGCCCAGAAGCTGGAAGTGGACGCCATGGAGGGTCCCTTTGTGGCCGAGAAGATGGCCCAGAAGACCCACAACAGCGGTTACATGCAGAGCAACTTCTTCCGGCTGATGGTGGCGGTCATTCAGGATGAGCCCGACGTGGAGGAGATCGAACGGATCATCTCGGTGGACGTCACCCTGACCTATGGCCTGCTGCGGATCGCCAACTCCCGCTATTTCTCTCTGCGCAGCAAGGTGACCAACGTCCGCCAGGCCATTATGACCATCGGCCTGCGGGAGCTGAAGCAGTGGGTCTACCTGCTCAGCGCCAGCAACGCTGAGAATCAGATGGACGAAGGGGCCGAGGAATTCCTGCGTCTGTCCCTGATGCGGGCCAACTTCTGCAGCAGTCTGATGAACTACGCCAAGGATATCCCCATTACCAAGTCGGACGCCTACCTGATGGGTATGTTCTCCACCCTGAACTACCTGATCGATGCGCCCATGGAGGAGATCTTGCAGCAGGTCCCCCTGTGCCAGGAGGTCAAGGACGCCCTGCTCAAGCACAGCGGCCGCGCCGGTATGCTTTACGACCTGGCGGTCGGCTACGAGCGGGCAGATTGGGCCCAGATCGACAAACTGGCGGAGGAGCTGGGTATCCAGACCAACCTGCTGACCAGCCTGTACTTTAATTGTATGGAGGAAGTGAATCGCGTTTGGAGCGAGATCACTCAAGTTTCCGGCGGCCAGATCGATCTCTCTGAGGCGATGGCGGATACTAAGCCGGAACCCACACCTGCCACGTAAGGATAAACGCGATCCGCCTCTATCGGAGTACGGCTGACTCTGTCCGTACAGCCGTATGGGGCGGATTTGCTTTTTTCTGACATCAGGCATGGACAAAATCAGGAGAAAACTTGACTCTGTTCTTAACACGCTGTGTGCCGGAATCTCCGCCATGGGGAGACTGGGTCTTTGAGCCATCAGAGAGGGGAGACTGCCATTGAAACCAGGAAGAGAAGAGACGATACAGGCCCAGCTGGAGATGCTGAACATCCTGGGGGAGAGCGGCGACGACTATCTGTTGCTCTGGGACTTTGAGACAGGACGCCTGTTTTTGTCCGCCAACATCAGCCAGCGCTACCCCATTCTGCAAAATGGAGCCCCGTTCTGCACCATAGAGGACTGGAGCGCCATGGTGTATGAAAAGGATCTGCCTGCCCTGAAGCAGCATCTGGAGCAGATGTTGGAGGGCAAGATCGATGTATGCCACATGGCGTACCGGCTGGTGGATAAGGAAAACGATCGGGTATGGGTGACCTGTAAGGGCCGGTGCCAGCGGGATGCCGACGGCAAGCCGGTTGCTCTGATCGGCCGGGTGTCGGACACTGTGCTGGAGCGCAAGGTGGATCAGCTCACCGGCGCCTTCAACGGCGTCAAGCTGGCTGAGGACATGGAGCGCATCCTGAATGCAGGTATCCCGTGCTATCTGCTGCTGATGGGGGTGGATAACCTCAAGCACATCAACATCCGCCATGGCCGGGAATACGGCAGCCAGATCCTCTGCCGGATCGCGGAGATTCTGGAAGAGGTGGTGGGGACCGGTCTGCGGACCTACCGGGTGAACGGGGACTGCTTTGCCGTCAACCTGCCCGAGCTGGAGCAGGAGAAGGTGGAGGAGCTCTACCAGCAGATCAACACCCGCATGGCGGAGTACTGCACCATTTCCGCCGGCGTGGTCTCCTACCACGGGCACCAGAATGTGGATAGCAGCGCCCTCTATCAATATGTGGAGGAGACGCTGGACAAGGCCAAGCGGCAGGGAAAAAACACCCTGGCCTTCTTCTCCCAAAAGGACTATGAGGAAAAGCTCTCCAACATGGAGCTCCAGGAAGAGCTCTGCCAAAGCATCCAGGACGATTTTGCCGGTTTTTCGTTGTGCTATCAGCCCCAGGTATACTCCCGCAGCCACGACCTGTTCGGGGCTGAGGCGCTGCTGCGCTATCAGTCCCCCACCCGGGGGGCGGTAAGCCCAGTAGAGTTTATCCCTGTGCTGGAGCAGACCGGCATGATCCATTCCGTGGGCCTGTGGGTGCTCAAGACGGCGCTGGCCCAGTGCCGGGAGTGGCGCAAAGAGCTGCCGCAGATGCATGTCAGCGTCAATATCTCCTATTCTCAGCTCAGCCACAGCGAAATTGCCCATCAGGTGCTGGAGCTGCTGGAGGAGAGCGGCCTGCCGGGGGACGCCCTTACCCTGGAGGTCACCGAGAGTATGCAGCTGCAGGACTATCCCCACTTCAACAAGCTGTTCTACCGGTGGAAGCAGGCGGGGATCGAGATCTCGGTGGATGATTTCGGTACAGGCTACTCCAGCCTCAGCTATCTGAAAAATCTGGACATTGACGAGATCAAAATCGACCGCTGCTTTGTCAGCGGTATTCAGTACAGCGCCTACAATTACCGGCTGCTGGGCAATATGCTGGAGCTGGCGGCCTCCTCTCAAATCCGGGTATGCTGCGAGGGGGTAGAGAGCCAGGAGGAGCTGGCGGCGCTGGAGGAGCTGGAGCCCGACCTGATCCAGGGCTTTTTGTTCAATAAGCCGCTGACACCCCAGCTCTTTGAGCAGACCTATATACGCCAGGATACCTATGAGTATCAGGCGGAGATGGCCCGGAGGGAAGCGCTGCAAAATGTAAGCTGGAACAAGGAACAGATGCCCAACGATATGTTTGCCACAACAGAGGCGCTGGAGGGCATTGTGGAGGCTCTGGACGAGATCGTCTATGTCAGCGATCTGGTGACCTATGAGCTGTACTACCTCAGCCCTGCAGGCCAGCGGCTTACCGGCGTCCACGACTATCAGGGCCGGAAATGCTACAAGGTGCTTCAGGGCAAGGACGACCCCTGCGAGTTCTGCACCAACAACTGCTTGCAGCGGGAGCGCTTTCACATCTGGGAGTTTGACAACAAAGAGCTCAAACGCCACTTTATTCTGAAGGACAAGCTGATCCCGTGGCATGGAAAACTGGCCCGTCTGGAGCTGGCGGTGGACATTTCTCAGCAGGAGCTTCTCAGCAAAAATGTACGGGAAAAGCTGGACTTTGCGGAAAATGTGCTGATCTGCGCCAAGGCACTGGCGGAGGAGCCGGACATGGGGCAGGCCACCATGCGGATGCTGACCACGGTGGGCGAGTTCTATCGGGCCGACCGGGCCTATCTCTTTGAGCCGGAGCCCGACCGGGAGGAGCTGTGGAGCAACACCTATGAGTGGTGCCGGGAGGGCATTGATCCGGTGCAGGACGAGATGCAGCAGATGCCAGACGCCATCGTCAAGCGCTGGATTGCCCACTTTGATCAGAACGAGTCGGTCCTTATCACCAACCTGGAGGAGCTGCGGGAAAAGAACCCTGAGGAATGGCAGCTGCTGTACCGGCAGGGGGTACGCCGGATGCTGGCCGCGCCCATCCATCGGGAGGGGCAGCTGGTGGGCTTTTTAGGGGTGGACAACCCCCGGCACTGTATCATGGACGACGCCCTGATCCGGGCGCTGGCGCTGTTTGTGGTCAACCGATTCCGCCACAACCAGACCGAGGAGCGGCTGAGCGAGCTGCTCAATCTGCACTATCGGGATGTGCTGAAGGATACGGATCTGGGTTTGTGGTTCATTCGGATGGACCCCGTCACCGGTCGCCGGGAGATGATCGCCGACGAGACCATGCGCCGGGTGTTGGGACTGGAGCAGCCCCTGCCGCCCCAGGAATGCTTCGAGCACTGGTACAGCCGCATCAACGACGGGTACTATCAGTACGTCAATCTGACGGTGGAGAGCATGATCCGCTCGGGCCGGGTGATACAGCTGGAGTACCCCTGGCAGCACCCCAAGTTGGGCAAAGTCATGGTGCGCTGTACCGGTATCCGTACAGCGGATACCGGCGGCATGATTTGTCTGGAGGGCTATCACCGGATCATCTCCGATATAGAGCGCCCACAATTTTTACCGGATACGCCCACCGGCGAGGTCTTTGAATTCAACGAGCGGAAAAAGACCATCTATTTCCACACCACCCGAGAGCTGCTGGCCGGCGAGGCCAAGTCGGAGGCTGAGTTCCCCGATTGCTGGATCCAGGCTGAAATGGTCCACCCCCACTTTGTGGAAAAGTTCACCAAACTCTTTCAGAATGTCCAGGTGGCTGAGGATGTGGACAATGAGGAACTGCTGCTGCGGTCCAAAAACGGCGGCTATGAGTGGTTCAAGCTGCGTATCCGCCATCTGGGCAAGAGCGTGCAGGATCGGGATACCATTCTGGTACTGCTGGACGCGGCCGATCAGGAGCGGGTGCTTCAGCTGGAGAATATGCGCATCCGGGACTTTTACCAGGCCAGCCTCAGCGACGCCATCGCCTATGCCGAGGTGGATCTGGAGGGCGGACAGCTGAAGGCGGCTGGCGGACTGTGGGCCTACTATGAGAAGGAATATGGTCCTGGAAAGGGCAGCTTGCTGCAATTTATGCGCGGCCAGGTGAAAGGCAAATTGGAGTCGGAGGAGGAGCTGAAGAAGTTCAGCCAGATCGATACCTGGGAACAGATGCTGTTCCAGGGTGCGTCTGTTCAGCGCCTGCGTTACCAGAGAAAGATCGACGGTGTGTGGAAGTGGGTGGAGCTGGTGGCCCACGGCTTCCGGGAGCAGTTTACCGATAATGCCTATGCCCTGCTCTATCTGAAGGACATCGACGCTCAGGTCCGCAAGGAGCGGGCCCAGCAGGAGGCGGCAAGCCGGGACCCCCTGACCGGTATCTACAATCGCAACGCCTTCAAAGAGGCGGTACTGGAGCACATGACGGATTCCATGGAGCCAGGGGAAGGGACCCTCATCTTGATGGATGTGGACAACTTCAAAGAAGTCAACGACCAGTTTGGCCACCTGGAGGGGGACGCCGTTCTGCGGTATGTCACCAAGCTGCTCAAAGCCACCTTCCGCCATGGAGACCTGATCGGCCGGCTGGGCGGCGATGAGTTTATGGTATTTTTGAAGGGAAAGATCAGCAGAGAGATTTTGGATCAGCGGATGAACCACCTCTATACCGCGCTGGGCAATTATCCCACCCTTCCCATTACATGCAGCGCGGGCATCACCTCGGTCCACTACCAGAACTTTTCCTATCAGGAGAGCGTGCTCCAGGCGGATATGGCCCTCTATAAGAGTAAGCGGGACGGAAAGAGCCATTATACCTACGCCGAGGCTGAGCAGCCTGAGTAAAAAATCAAATAAAAATGCCGCAAGGCCCTGGAAAATCATGTGAGACGATTTTCCGGGGCCTTGTTGGCGGCTTTTGAGCCGCTGCCATTCAAAAAAGCAAACGGGGCAACATGGTTTTTTGCAATTTCATAAGAAGTATTTTACAATCAGTATCCTGTTGCGGTATACTAATAGCAAAAGAGAGATGAGCCTTGTTTGATACCTGGAGCATACCCGGAGAACATGATACGGATTGGGGTATGCGGGTCCTGGCAGCGTTTGCCTGGAATAGAGGCGAGAAATTGCACATCGAATATTTCTGAGGCAAGTGGAAAGAGAAGAGGACGATTTGATGTGAAATATTTGCTGAACTTTTTTGAAGAGTTGGATGAACTCGTCTATGTTTCAGATCTGGAAACCCATGAACTGGTGTACATGAACCGAAAACTGCGGGAATCATTGGGATATGAGTCCCACGAGTATCAGGGGAAAAAATGTTATGAGGTATTGCAGGGGTGCAGCGATCCCTGCTCTTTCTGTACCAATCAGGCGCTGAAAGAGGGCAAGTTTGTCTCGTGGACCCATAAGAACCCGGTGCTGGGAAAGCGCTTTTTAATCAAAGACAGTGCCATTTCCCATAAAGGAAAGAACTACCGCATTGAGATCGCCATTGATGTGGACTCAGAGGTAGCCAGCAGCACGCCCTATTATTATGCCCGCAGCGAGACCATCATGAATGGCTGTTTGCAGCGTGTTTTTTCCACCACCGACCCAGGAGAATCCCTGGAGCTGATGCTGGAATATCTGGGGGAGACCTTCCAGTGCGACCGGGCCTATATTTTTGAGATTGACGACTCTGAGCTAATCAACAATACCTATGAGTGGTGCAAAATCGGCGTGGAGCCTCAAAAAGAAATTTTACAGAAACTGTCCCTGTCCAGTGTGGATTGGTGGATGGCGGTGTTCCAGGAAAACCGGGTGCTGCTCATTCCAGATCTGGAGGATATCCGCACCCAGTATCCCGTCTCCTATGCCATTCTGAAGCCACAGAATATTTCCTCGCTGGCCGCCGGACCGGTGACCAGCGAGGGCAGAGTGGTGGGCTTTTTAGGGGTGGACAACCCCAGCAAGGAGATGCAGAACCTGCTTACCCCTGTGCTCAATGTTATCGGGTATTTCATTGCCGCTCTGCTGCGGCAGCGGGATTTGATGAAGCGGCTGAACACCCTCAGTTTTCACGATGCGCTCACCGGCGCCTATAACCGCAATGCCATGTATGAGCACAATCTGTATAATCGTGCCCTTACCAGCGTGGGTGTGATCTACTGCGACATTACCGGCCTGAAGCAGATCAACGACTCCATTGGTCACAGCGCGGGGGATAAGCTCATCCAGCACTGCTATCAGGTGCTGGCCGAGACGCTGGAGACCAAATGGATCTATCGGACTGGCGGCGATGAATTTGTGGCGGTGTTCCGGGACTGCACGGAAGAGGATTTCAACTGGAATGTACAGGCCCTGCAAAGCCGTATCCGGCAGGATAAGCACCATATTGCCACAGGCTATGTCTGGTCGGATCAGCTTCCCTTTAATTTGGAGACGCTGATCTCTCAGGCGGATAAGGTCATGTATCAGGATAAGCGGGATTACTATGCCGCCAACAGACAGAATCCCCAGATCGAACGCCGGCATTCCACCCGGGAGGAAGAGGACAGTGGGAAGAAGAAGGATAGTCTGTTCTATCACTTCCTCTCCACCACCTACCACGATATGGAGTATCTGTTCCAGTCCATTTCCCAGCACAACGCCGTGGGTTACTTCTACTTTGGCGATATGCAGAAGGACCTGTTTTACGTCTCAGATAATCTGCGGGATGAGTTTGGCTTTTCCTGCAATGTGGTGCCGGGACTGCTGCAGGAGTGGGCCCAGCGCATTACTACGCCGGAGTATCAGGACCTGTACTGGCGGGATTTGCAGGATATCCTGAAGGAAAAGCGGAGCGTCCACGACCTGCGCTATCAGGTGCGCAAGGCCGACGGCAAGAAGATCTGGATCCGCTGCTATGGTATCCTGAAATGGAACGAGGACAAGAGCATACCGCTGTTTTTCTCCGGCTGGATCAGCCATCAGGACGACAATTTTGTGGTGGACCCCATCACCAATTTCCCCAGAGAAACAGCCATGTTCCGCCGGATGGATGCTGTGCGCAACAGCAAGCAAAGATGCCTTGCCATCGGCTTTAGCTTTAACAGCATTACTGAGCTCAACAGCACCAGGGGGCGGGCCTATAGCGACCACCTTGTCCAAAACATTGCCGACGATCTCATGAACGCCCTGTCGGGAAAGATGTCCTTCTACCGGCTGGAGGGGATGCGCTGCATGGCCATGGTAAACCCCGACTGCCGGGAGGACAAAGAGGCATTGGTCAGCCAGATCCGGGCCATCATCGAGCGGGGATACCAGATGCTAGGGCTGCCGGTACACCATCCCTGCTCTTTTGCGGTGATGGAATATCCCCAGGCCAACCGGGCGCCCGCAGACTTTTTGGAGGATATGATCTCGCTGCTGAAAGTGGCCAAGCATGACCCCAAGCTGCCCTACTCGGATGATTCCGCCACCAACATTGAGAAGATCAAGCACATTTCCAATATGGCTCTGGCGCTGAGCCGGGATGTGCTGCGGGGCATGGAGCATTTCCGCATTGTGATCCAACCGGTGGTATCGGCAGAGACCGGCCATGTGGTGGGCGGTGAGGCCCTGCTGCGCTGGAACTTTGAAGGAAAGGACATCTCGCCGGGGATATTTATTCCCATGCTGGAAAAGGAGAGCCTGATCCAGATAGCCGGCCGGTGGGTCTTTGAACAGGCGGTATGCAGCTGTATGCGCCTGATCGCCCATATCCCTGATTTCTATCTGACCTTCAATGTCAGCCTGCATCAGCTGTCTGACAGACAGTTTACAGACTTTATGAAGAGCATGATGGAAAAGTACCATCTGGACGGCTCTCACCTGGTCGCAGAGATGACCGAAAGCTGCATGGACGAGCAGCCAGAGCATCTGATCCACTTTGTCAATACGTGCAGAGCCATGGGTATGGGCATTGCGCTGGACGACTTCGGGAGCGGATATTCCTCCCTGCGGATGCTGCTGCAATATCCGTCCAGTATGATTAAGCTGGACCGCTCCCTGCTGGGCGAGATGACCGAATCCGCCGACAAGATGAACTTTATCTCCAGTATTGTGTACGCCTGCCACCGCTTTGGGAAAAAGGTGTGTATGGAGGGCGTGGAGACCATTGTGCAGAACTCGCTGATCAAGGAATCCGGGTGTGATATGATCCAGGGCTATTACTATTACCGGCCCATGGAGGTGGAGGATATGTATTGCCTCGTCTCCCAGAGCGGAGAGGAACGGAAGCATCCTTGATAGCTAGTTTAATAGAAATACAGCCTGGGGCCGCTGCCATTGGCAGCGGTCTTTTGGCATTTGGATACGAAAAAGCCGGCGGACAGGTTTTATACCTGTCCGCCGGTGATATCCTGTGGAAAAAATTACTCCTGAATGGCGGGCGCTTTTTCCGCGTCGGAGATAGCCGAGTCGATGGTGCGGCCCTCTGCCTGCTTGGCGTGACGGACCACATCACCCTGGTTCTTGGGAGAGCGGATCAGCTGGGCGGGACCCTGGACACAGCCGCCCTCACAGGCCATGCCTTCGATAAAGTTGAAGTCGCCCACACCCTTGGCCGCCTTCAGGAAGGCCAGCTTGCAGGCTTCAAACCCGCTGCAGGGCATTGCCTTGGCCTGGAAGGAGCTGCCCCGCTCCTTCAGCGCCTGGGCTACGGCAGCGGAGACGCCGCCGCTGTGGGCAAAGGACCGGCCAAAGCCGCTGGCCTGATCCAGAACGCTGTACTCCAGCTTGGACACGTCGATGTCCCGGGAGTCAAACATGGCGTACAGCTCCTCGAAGGTGAGGGCGCTGTCCACCGCCCGCATGGTCTTGCCCAGCTTGATCTCCTTCTTCTTGGCCACGCAAGGCCCGATGAAGATGACCTTGGCGGAGGGGTCCTTCCGCTTGATGTATTGGCCGGCCATAATCATGGGAGAGGGGGTCTCAGAGATCAGGTGGGCCTGGTCGGGGAAATTCTTCTCCACATACTCCACAAAGGCCGGACAGCAGGAGGAGGCCAGCATACCCTTTTCTTCCAGCTCGCCCGCCTCGGTCTTGGCGGTCATGTCGGCGCCCAGAGCCACCTCTACCACGTCGTGGAAGCCCAGCATCTTCAGTCCGGTGACCACCTGGCCCAGATCTGCAGGCGCAAACTGTCCGGCAATGGAGGGGGCCACAGCGGCGTAGACGTGGAAGCCCCACTTTTCCGCGCCCTGGAGCATCTGAATGGCGTCCACAATAAAAGACTTGTCCATAATGGCGCCGAAGGGACACTGATAAATACAGGCGCCGCAGGAGGTACACTTGGCGGGATCAATAAAGGCCTTTTTGTCCTCGCCCATGGAGATAGCCCCCGCCTTACAGGCTCGCTCACAGGGGCGGGTCTTCTTTTCAATGGCGCTATAGGGGCAGGCATTGATGCATTTGCCGCAGGTGATACATTTCTTGTGGTCGATCTGGGCCCGGTGACCCACAATGGAAATGGCGTCCTTGGGACAGGTGTGGATACAGCGGGTGGCAATGCAGCCCCGGCAGGAGGGGCCTACCGTGATCTCAGTGACGGGGCACTCATCACAGGCGATGTCCAGTACCTCCACCAGATTGGGATTGGTCTTGTCGCCGCCCATGGCTACCTTTACCCGCTGGGAGATGATAGCCCGCTCTTTATAAATACAACAGCGCATTTTGGCCTCAGGGCCGGGGATGATCTCCTCCGGGATATCCAAAATGCCGGTCTGTAAATTATCGTGCCAGGCCAGCCGGGCCACCGACCGCAGCACCTCATGCTTCAGTTCCTGTACACTGGTTTCAAATACGCGCATGGGATGAACACTCCTTCCGATCAATACTTCCCTCTTCAAACCTTCCAACAGCATGATAACCGCACGGTAAGTGCTGTGTCAATTATTATTCTCCCTTGTCTTAGGAGTTTTTTTGGCCTTATTTCTGAAAACCAAAAAGTTTATGTGCCTAATAGAGGAAAAGTGTGGTATACTGCAAACAAATACCCTGTTTTGGAGGTGCCGCCATGAGGGGATCCCCCCTGTCCCAACTGCCCAGGATGGACACGCTGCTGGCCAGTCCGGCCCTGGCGGAGAGCGGGCTGCCCCGCGTCCTGCAAAAGGCGGGTGTCAACCAGATACTGGATGAGCTGCGCCGCCGCCTCCAAGGGGGAGAGTGTGTGGAGCTGCCGTCCGCCGACGCTCTGGCCCAGCGGGCCAAACAGGCGGCGGAGGGGCTGGCCCGCCCCGGTCTGAGGCGCGTAATCAACGCCACCGGCGTGGTGCTGCACACCAATCTGGGCCGGGCTCCCCTGAGCCGCCGGGCAGTGGAGGCGGTAGCCGGTGCGGCGGCGGGCTACTCCAATCTGGAATACGACCTGTCCGCCGGAAAGCGGGGCAGCCGCACCGCCCGGGTGGAGGAGCTGCTGCGTCAGCTCACCGGAGCGGAGGGTGCTTTTGCGGTGAACAACAACGCCGCGGCGGTGCTGCTGATGCTGTCCGTCCTCACCCCCGGCCTGGGGGTGGCCATCTCCCGGGGGGAGTTGGTGGAGATCGGCGGCTCTTTTCGGGTGCCCGACATTATGGCCCGGAGCGGCGCCCGGCTGGTGGAGGTGGGGACCACCAATAAGACCCGCCTGTCCGACTATGCCGCCGCGCTGGACAGCGGAAAGGCCCAGGCCCTGCTGAAGGTCCACCCCAGTAATTTCAAGGTGGTGGGCTTTACCCAGACAGTGGAGGTAGAGGAGCTGGCCGGGCTGGCCCGGCAGCGGGGGGTGCCTCTGCTGTGTGATCTGGGCAGCGGGGCTCTGGCGCCCGGCCCCTGGCCGGCAGACTATCCCACGGTGGAGCGGTGGGCGGCCCTAGCCGATGTGGTGAGCTTTTCAGGGGACAAGCTGCTGGGCGGGCCGCAGGCGGGTATCCTGGTGGGCAAAGGGTCGGCGATCAGGCGGCTGAAGGCCGACCCCCTGGCCAGAGCCCTGCGGCTGGATAAGCTGTCTCTGGCCGCCCTGGAGGCTACGCTGCTGGACTGGCGGGACGGTGGAGAAATTCCCGTCCGATCTATGCTGGCGGCTCAGCCCTCAGACCTGCGCCGCCGGGCGGAGGACCTGACCGCCCGACTGGCACCAATTTGCCCCTGCGTGCCGGTGGAGACCGCCGGAGAGGCGGGGGGCGGCGCTCTGCCGGGAGAGAAGCTGCCCTCCTGGGCGGCGGCCCTGGACCCGGCGGAGGGACCGGAGCTGCTGGAGGCCTTTTTCCGGGGCTGGCGGGTGCCCATTGTGGGGCGTATCCACAGAGGCAGGCTGCTGCTGGATGTACGCACCCTGCTGCCGGGAGACGAGGAGGAGATTGGGGCGGCCCTGGCCGCCTGGAAGGGGGAGGAGCCATGATTCTGGGGACCGCCGGCCATGTGGACCACGGCAAGACCGCCCTGGTCAAGGCCCTCACAGGCGTGGACACTGACCGGCTGGAGGAGGAGCGCCGCCGGGGGCTTACCATAGAGCTGGGCTTTGCCCCGCTGATTCTGCCCGACGGGATGGTGATCAGCATGGTGGATGTGCCCGGCCACGAGAAATTTATCCCAACCATGCTCTCCGGCTGCGCCGGGATGGATATAGTGCTGTTGGCGGTGGCTGCCGACCAGGGCCCCATGCCCCAGACCAGAGAGCACCTGGCGATTTTGTCCCTGCTGGGGCTGCGGGGGGGCGTTATTGCTCTGACTCGGGCCGATCTGGGCCTGAAACCCGGTGTGGAGGAGCAGACGCGGGCCTTGGTAAAGGGCACCTTTTTGGAACAGGCTCCCATTCTACCTACCTCCGTGGTGACGGGAGAGGGGCTGGCCCAGCTGCGGCAGGCTTTGGAAAGGCTGGTCAGAGAGACGCCGCCGCCGGAGTGTGGGGGAGCGTGCCGTCTCCATGTGGACCGGGTCTTTTCGGTGGCGGGCAGCGGCACCGTGGTCACCGGCACCCTGACCGGCGGACCCATTCGCCGGGGAGACACGGTGCGGCTGTGGCCGGGAGAACGGACCGCCCGGGTACGGGGCCTTCAGTGTCACGGCGTTTCCGCAGAGGAACTGGCCCCCGGCTGTCGGGCGGCGGTGAATCTGGCGGGGGTCCACCGGGAGCAGGTCAAAAAGGGGGACACCCTGGCCCCGCTGGAAGGGCTGACGCTGACCCAGCGACTCGACACAGAGCTGAAGGTACTGCCTCACGCGCCTTATCCCATCAAGAATAATTCCGTTCTCCATGTGCATCATGGCGGACGAGAGCTGGTATGCCGGTGTATTTTACTGGGCCGGGACCGGCTGGAACCGGGAGAAAGGGGCTTTGCCCAGCTGCGGCTGGAGAACCCGCTGGCGGCCCGAGCGGGGGACCGGTTTGTGGTCCGCTTTTTCTCCCCGGTGGTTACGGTGGGGGGCGGATATGTGCTGGATCTGGCGCCTCCGGCGCGGGGGCGAATGGACCCGGACCGGGTGGAGCGGTTAGCCCTGCTGGCGGCGGGAAAGGCCCTGCCCTGTCCGAAGCCCACCCAAAAAGTTCCGCTCCCGCCGCCCCTGGTGGAAATCGACCCGGATCTGGAGGAGGAATTGTGCACCCGCTACCGTCAGGCGGGGCTGGAGCCCCTGTCCAACGAGGAGATGGAGGAGGCCTTTCCTGGTCAAAAGGAGGTCTGCCGCCGGGTGGGTCGCGCTCTGGCCGACCGGGGGGTACTGGCCCCCCTCTCGCCCAAGTACCGGGCCTGGGGGGCGTCCTGTACAGCGGCCCGCGATAAAATGAAAGCCCAATTTGGAACCGGACTGTTTACGCTGGCCCAAGCCAGGGATGCCCTGGGGATTTCCCGCAAGTATGCCCTGCTGCTGCTGGAGTATTGGGACCGGGTCCGGGTGACCCAAAAGATGGGGGAGGGGCGCAAATTTGTGTGACTCCCCACTATATGGGGGCGGAAGGGTATCTGGTGAGCCCCGCGGTCTTCAAAACCGTTGGGGACGGCGTTCCCGTCCTGGTGTGTTCGATCCGCACCCGCCCTCGCCAGTTGAACTATAACAAACAGGAGGTAGTATATGGAATTTCAAAGTCAACCCGGCCGCCTGTGGGCCGAAGACAGCAGCGGTAAGCTGATTGCCGAGATCACCTTTCCTGAGGAGAAGCCGGGCGTAGCCAACATTAACCACACTTTTGTGGATGGCTCTCTCCGGGGTCAGGGGGTGGCGGGCCAGCTGGTCCAGGGTGCTGTGGACCAGCTGCGCGAGCGGAACCTGAAGGCGGTGGCCACCTGCTCCTATGCGGTCAAGTGGTTTGACAGCCACCCGGACCAGCGGGACATTTTGGATGCATGACAAAAGCCGGGAGGCGCCGCAAAACGCGGCGCCTCCCGGCTCACTTGTTGGATCAATGGAAAGCCGGGTATATCCACACCTTACCGCAGGCTTTCCGCCTTTTCCTTGATGAAGTGCCGCAGCCAGGAGGCTGTGGCCTTGTTTTCCAGGGCGAAGTCGATGGTGGCCTCCAGGAAGCCGCACAGATTGCCGGTATCGTACCGGCGGCCCTCAAAGTCCACCGCCACCATCCGGCTCTTGCGGCACAGCTCCCGCAGACCGTCGGTGAGCTGGATTTCCCCGCCATAGCCTGGTTTCAGATCCTCCAGAATGTCAAAGATCTGGGGCGTGAGTACATAGCGGCCCAGAATGGCATAGTTGGAGAACATCTCCTGGGGGGTGGGCTTTTCGTTCATATCGGATACGTCGAAGATGCGCTCCTCCAAAGCGGAGATCTTCACGGAGGAGTAGCGGGAGATGGCCTCGGTAGGCACCTTCTGTACCCCTACGGCGGAGGCGCCGTACTTTTCCGCGCCTTCAATGAGCTGGAGGGTCACCGGCTTTTCCGCCCGCATGATGTCGTCCCCCAGCAGAACGGCAAAGGGTTCGTCCCCCACAAAGCGCTTGGCCCGGTAGATGGCGTGGCCCAGTCCTCTGGTCTCCTTCTGGCGGACATAGAAAATATTGGCCAGGTCGGCGGCCCGGCGGACCTCCACCAGCTCCCGCTCCTTCCCGGCCTGGAGCAGCCGGGTCTCCAGCTCGGGGTAGTAGTCAAAGTAATCATCCATGGCGGACTTGGCCCGGTTGGTGACAATGAGGATATCCTCAATACCAGCGGCCACCGCCTCCTCAATGATATACTGGATCACCGGCTTGTCCACCATAGGCAGCATTTCCTTGGGGACGGTTTTGGTGGCGGGGAGCATCCTTGTTCCCAGACCAGCGGCGGGGATGACAGCCTTGCGGACCTTCATGGGGAATCCTCCTTATCGTTTCGTCTTTGTGGCGGAGCGCCTCTCAGCGGCCGGCCAGACGGCGCTCCGGGATCATGCCGCGGAAATAGCGGATTTTGGGCAGCGCCAGCAGCAGAACGGTGCCCAGAATGTAACAGGCGGCCAGCTCGCCGATGACAAAGGTACCGGCGTTAAAGGCGCAGGCGGCCCAAAAGGCGTTGTTGACAGCGCCCACCTCCGACCAGGACCACATGGGGGCCAGAATGACCATGTTCACCAGCACCGGGGGCAGGGCGGCCAGATACCACCGGGGCATTTTCACGGTGAGCCAGGCGGCAATACCGGTGGCCAGGGTGCCCATAATCATATCAATGGGGCCGTAGGGAGAGAGCACATTGGTGATGAGGCAGCCCAGGGTCAGGCCCGGCGCGGTGGCCGGAAACAGGAAGGGCAGGACGGTGAGCGCCTCGGAAAAGCGAATCTGCACCGCGCCGAAGGTGAGGCCAAAGACGTTTCCAAAGTAGCCTAAAACGGCGTACAGCGCCGCCACCATGGCGGCAAGGGTGAGATCACGGGTGGTAAACTTACGCATACTGAATCAGGAACCTCCATTTTCGTATTTAGAGAACGGCGGTGAGTCCCGCCGAACGAACGCAGCATAGCCGCGCTTGGACCGGGTGTGGAAACCAGTCAAGCACATTCTAGCACATTCCCCCCGGGAAGGCAAGGCGAGAGGGTGTTTCCCAGCCGATTTACAGGGGATAGAGAACCTGCTATACTGAGGAAAAAAGGAGGCGAAACATGATGGAGGTTTCAGGGGCCCAGGCCCGCCGGCAGGCGATCCATGAGGCGCTGGCGCAAGCCGGCGGACCGGTAAGCGCCACCGTCCTGGCCAAGCGTTTTTCCGTGAGCCGGCAGATCATTGTGGGGGACGTGGCGCTGCTGCGGGCGGCGGGAGAGGAGATCCTGGCCACCCCCAGAGGCTATGTGCTGGGGCCGCGGTCTGCCGGGGTGGAGCGCACCGTGGCCTGCGTCCACCGGCCGGAGGAGATGGAGGCCGAACTCAACGCCATTGTGGACGCCGGGGGAGAGGCCGCCGACGTCATTGTGGAGCACCCGGTTTACGGACAGCTGACAGGCATATTGGGGGTACGCTCCCGATATGATGTACAAGAGTTTCTCAAACGGGTAGCGGCGGACAGCGCCAGACCCCTGTCTGCTCTGACCGGCGGCATCCATCTGCACACCATTCGCTGCGCCGATGAGGAAACCTTTCAAAGAGTTCAAAAAGCTTTGAGAAACGAAGGATTTTTGCTGGATATGTAAATTCAAAATAAACTTGCACCGAATGAACTGTTAATTTTGCCGAAAAAGTATTGCCAAATTGTGAATGATGGTGTATCATTAAGTACGAATCCTTGGGTTGGGGAGGCTTTTGGGATTCGAAATTATAAGGGAGGGTTATTATGAACTCACCACGAATGCAACGCTTCGGAAGAATTCTGCTGGTCGTCTTTGCCTTGGCCTGTGTCCTGATGACGGTCGCCTGCGCAGAAGGCGAAGAGGTCCAGAGCAAATTCTTCGGCACCCCCTGGTCCCTGTTGCCGCCTGTTGTCGCAATTGTTCTGGCACTGATCACGAAGGAAGTCTACTCGTCCCTGTTCATCGGCATCGTGGTAGGTTTCCTGCTGCAGGCCGACTTCGATGTGGCGCTTACCATTGACCATCTGGTCAACGGATTTATTGGCAACATCGGCGGTAACGCAGGTATCCTCATCTTCCTGGTCATTCTGGGTACCATGGTGGCCCTGATGATCCGGGCCGGCGGCTCCAAGGCTTACGGCGAGTGGGCTGTCAGACACATCAAAACCAAGTCCGGCGCTCTGTGGGCCACCTTTATCCTGGCCATCGTGCTGGGCGTGGACGACTACTTCAACAACCTGACCACCGGTAACGTGATGCGTCCCGTCTCCGATGGCCACCACATCTCCCGGGCCAAGCTGTCCTATATGTGCGACGCCACCGCCGCCCCCGTGTGTATCATGATGCCCGTCTCCTCCTGGGCCGCGGCTGTCACCGGCGTTATCAACAACGAGGAGCTGGGCTTCCAGATCTTCCTGCGGGCCATCCCCTACAACTACTATGCCATCCTTACCATGGTGTTTATCATCATGATGACCGCCCTGAATATCGACTACGGTCCCATGAAGAAGCATGAGGACAACGCCGCCAAGGGCGACCTGTATACCACCCCCGAGCGGCCCTATGCCGACGCTGCCGAGATGAAGTTCAACCCCAACGGCATGGTGATTGATCTGGTGATCCCCGTGGTCATCCTCATCGTCTGCTGCGTGGGCGGCTTGCTTTATGCCGGCTGGCTGGGCGGCGGCGAGGGTATCTTGGATATGTTCGCCAACACCGATGCCTTCTTCGGCCTGCCCTTCGGCGCCACCATCGCTCTGGTCATCAATATGATCTACTTTGCTGTCCGCCGCTCCATGAAGTTTACCGAGTTGATGGACTGCCTGCCTGAAGGTTTCAAGCAGATGGTGCCTGCCATCCTGATCCTCTGCATGGCCTGGACCATCAGCGGCGTCACCCGGGATGGCCTGGGCGCCCCTGAGTTCGTGGCCGCGTTTGTGGAGCAGCTCGGCCCCGGCCTGCATAACTTCCTGCCTGCCGTGGTCTTCCTCATTGCCTGCTTCCTGGGCTTCGCCACCGGCACCTCCTGGGGTACCTTCGGCATCCTGCTGCCCATCGTGCTGGAGATCTTCACCCCCGGCGGCTTCGACAACCTGACCGCCGAAACCCTGAACGAAGTGCCCATCCTGATGGTGGGCATCGGCGCCACTCTGGGCGGCGCGGTTATGGGCGACCACTGCTCTCCCATCTCCGACACCACCATTATGGCATCCACCGGTGCGCAGTGCTACCACCTCAACCATGTGGCTACCCAGATGCCTTACGCGGTTACCGTGGCCGCCATCGGCTTCGTCAACTACATTATCACCGGCCTGATTATCGATTATGTGCCTCAGGTCGTCTGCCTGCTCATTGCCGTGGCCTCCACTGTGGGCTTTATGCTGGTGGTAGGCAAGCTCAACCACTCCATGAACGTCCATTCCCAGCGGGATTAAGGTTCCCTTGGTTCTGTAAGCAGCCCTATCAAAAATCTCCGCCGCTCTTGAAGTGACCCCAAAAAGTTAGACAATATTTTCGAAGGAAAATTGTTTAAGCAGCCGAAAGGGCTTGCTGTCTGTGA
>NZ_CALWXV010000005.1 GCF_944385615.1 uncultured Flavonifractor sp.
TTTGACTTCACATCGTGTTCCTTGCCTCTGAAAACATTGATTTTACTGGACTATCTCATGTTTTCTTATTAGGAGGCAAGTCACAGCGTTTCTTTTTTATATCCGTCCCCTTATATTCTGTCCTGATAAAAACAGAGCAATTCCTCCACCAGCATGGCCGCCGCCGGGGACAGGGGGCTGGACCGGCGGTAGAGCAGGTAGAACTGCCGCTCCAGCAGGGGGCTCTCCGGGGCAAAAATCAGGATTTTTCCCGTCTCCGCCCCCTCCCGGGCGGCACAGCCTGACAGAATGGACACCCCCAGTCCGTTTTTCACCCCCTGGAGGATGCTCTCGGTGCTCTCCAGCTGGGCAGCCAGGGTAAGGCTTTTAGGATCCAGACCCATCCCCTTCAGGTACTGTTCAGCCTGCTTGCGGGTGCCTGAGCCCGGCTCCCGTACCAAAAAGGGGGATTTTCTGAGCGCCTCCGGGGTCATCTGGCCGTTTAAGGCCCGGTACTCCGGGGTATTGGGGGTGGCGATCACCAGCTGCTCGGTGAGGAAAGGGACGCACAGCAGCCCCGTCCGCTGCACCGGCGCCCCCGCCAGGCCCAGCTCCGCCCCATTTTCCGCCATCCACTGGGTCACCTGGCTGCTGTCCCCCTGGCGAATCTGGAAAAACACCTCCGGGTATCGCTGCCGCAGCAGAGGGAGCACCTGGGGCAGCAGATACTGAGAGGGCACCGTAGAGGCGGCAATGGACAGAGTGCCCGAGATGGAGGAGGCGGCGGTGCGCACATCCTGAGCCGCCCGCTGGCACAGCCCCAAAATCTCGGCGGCGTATCGACCCAGCACCCGGCCGGCGGCGGTGAGCCGCAGCTCCTTGGTGGAGCGGACCACCAGCTGGGTTCCCAGCTCGTCCTCCAGGGCGGCTACATGGGCGCTGACGGTGGGCTGGGTGAGGTAGAGGGCCTCCGCCGCCTTGGAAAAGCTGCGCAGACGGGCCACCTGGACAAAAATCTCCAGTTGTTTCAGCTGCATGACTGACCTCCGATTGCTTTTTTTCTTTCAATGGGGTACACTGTCAGTATCAAACCAACAGGGGGTGATGAGATGCCGTATGAAAAGCTGCGCCTGACCGCCATGACCACGGCCGGTGGGTGAGGGGCCAAGATAGGACCGGGCGTCCTAAGGAATGTATTGTCCGGCCTGCCGAAGACGGCAGACCCCAACCTGCTGGTAGGCTATGACTCCAGCGACGACGCCGCCGTCTATAAGGTCAGCGACGACGTGGCTATGATCCAGACGGTAGACTTTTTCCCGCCGGTGGTGGACGACCCCTATACCTTTGGGCAGATCGCCGCCACCAACGCCCTTTCCGACGTATACGCCATGGGCGGCCAGCCTACGCTGGCCATGAACCTGCTGGCCTTCCCCTCCTGCCTGCCGGTGGAGGCGGTGGGGGATATTCTGGCTGGCGGTGCCTCCAAGGTGGTGGAGGCGGGGGCGGTCATTGCGGGTGGCCACAGCATCGAGGACCAGGAACCCAAGTACGGCCTGTGCGTCACCGGACTGGTCCACCCCAGCCGCATCCTCACCAACAGCGGGGCCAAAGAGGGGGACATTCTGGTGCTCACCAAGCCATTGGGCACCGGTATCCTCTCCACCGCCGCCAAGGCGGAGCTGCTGGAAGAGAAGGCGTACAAGCAGATGGTGGAGCTGATGACCACCCTCAACAAGTACGCCGCCCAGGCCGTGGGGCCCATCGCCCTCAGCGCCTGCACCGACGTCACCGGCTTTGGCCTGGTGGGCCATGTGAAGGAGATGGCGGAGGGCTGCGGCAGCACCATAGAGCTGTGGGCGGGCAAAATCCCCATTGTGCCCAAGGCGCTGGAGCTGGCCCGGGACGGCATTATCCCCGCCGGGGCCTACCGAAACATGGATTTTACCGCCAATGACACCCTGGAGGACTCCGCTGTCCCCCGGGAAGTGCTGGACTGCCTCTATGACCCCCAGACCGCCGGCGGACTGCTGCTCAGCGTGCCCGAGGGCAAGCTACAAGAGCTGCTGACCCGCCTCACCGACGCCGGCGTCCCCGCCGCCGCGGTGGGCGCAGTGGTCTCCCGGAGAGAAAAGTTGGTCCACATCAAGCCATAAGATACCGGACAACGGGCGCGCCGCAAGCTGCGGCGCGCCCCTTTTTGTGCCGTTCTTCCCCTCCAGCATACCACACTTTATTGATTTTTCCTATAAAATATATTAAAAGTATAGAGAATCTATATTTCAGTTTTTCACCAACCCGGACTATAATCAGAGCAGAGAAAGATTTATTTGCTTTCCTAAAATTTTTTGAGAGGTGTTGTGTGTGACAAAAGTGAGAGAGCACCTGCCGGTCATTCTGGCCGGGTTGGTGGTAGGCATCGCCTCGGTGGTGCTGGTCGCTCTGGGCAACCCGGTCAATATGGGCTTCTGTATCGCCTGCTTCCTCCGGGACATCGCTGGCGGCGTGGGGCTGCACCAGGCCCCTATCGTGCAGTATATCCGTCCCGAGATCATCGGCCTGGTACTGGGCGCCCTGATTATGGCTCTGGCGGGCAAGGAATTCAAGGTACGGGGCGGCTCCTCCCCCATGACCCGGTTCGTGCTGGGTTTCTGCGTCATGGTGGGCGCCCTCATGTTCCTGGGCTGCCCCCTGCGGATGGTCATCCGCCTGGGCGGCGGCGATGGAAACGCCATTCTGGGTCTCATCGGCTTCATCATCGGTATTTTCGTGGGCACCCTGTTTTTGAAGAAGGGCTTCTCCCTCAAGAAGTCCCAGCCCCAGCCCAAGATTGAGGGCTTACTCATGCCTGCCGTGGGTGTGGGCCTGCTGACCCTGGTGATCGCCGCCCCCGCCTTCATCTTCTTCTCCACCGAGGGCCCCGGCTCCATGCGGGCCCCCATCGCCGCCGCCCTCGTTGTCGGTTTGGTGGTGGGCGCCATCGCCCAGCGCAGCCGCCTGTGCATGGCCGGCGGTATCCGGGATGCCATGATGCTCCGCGACTTCCACCTGCTGATGGGCTTTGTGGCCATCTTCGTGGCAGTGCTGGTGGGCAACCTCATCGTGGGGGCCATGGGCCTCAAGGGCGGCTTTACCCCCGGCTTTGCCGGTCAGGCCGTGGCCCACACCGACGGGCTGTGGAACCTGCTGGGCATGGTGCTGGTGGGTCTGGGCTCCGTCCTGCTGGGCGGCTGTCCCCTGCGCCAGCTCATTCTCTCCGGCAGCGGCAACAGCGACTCCTCCGTAGCCGTGCTGGGCATGGTGGTGGGCGCCGCCTTCTGCCACAACTTCGGCCTGGCCTCCTCCACTGACGGCCCCAGCTTTGCCGGTAAGGTAGCCGTTATCATCGGTCTGGTCCTGGTCTGCGTCATCGGCGTAGGCAACACCAAGAAAGCGTGAGGTGAACGATATGAATCAAGTGGACGCCAGAGGGTATTCCTGCCCCGAGCCGGTGCTCATGACCAAAAATGCCCTGAAAAACGGCACCCCCCTGGTGGTGCTGGTGGACAATGAGACCCCGCTCCAGAATGTGCGCCGGTTTGCCGCCAACAACGGTTACCAGGTGACCTGGAAAGAGGTAGGCGAGGACTATGAGCTCACCATCACCAAGTAAAGAGCACATCGCCACCTTCCACACCCACTTCGGGGCCCTCAGCTTTCACAAGAAGCTGAAGGCCCTGGGGGACAGGGCAGTGATGATGCCGGTGCCCCGCAAGCTGTCTGCCTCCTGCGGCACCTGCGTCAAGTTTTTCCTGCCCTTTGACCCAGCCTGGGCCGACGAAGACCTGGACGGGGTGTACCTCCGCGAGGGGGAGACCTACCAGCTGCTCTTTGAAAACGAGGAAACTTGATAATTCCCCCGGATGGCCTGTACCATCCGGGGGAATTATGCTATACTGAAGAAAAACGGGGGGCGGACAGATATGGACACCATGATTATCGGCATTGCCGGGGGTACCGGCTCGGGCAAAACCACCCTGACCCTGGGGCTGAAGGAACGCTTTGGGGACGCAGTCTCCATCCTGTACCACGACAACTACTACAAGCAGCACGACGAAATGCCCTATGAGGAGCGGTGCAAGCTGAACTACGACCACCCGGACGCCTTTGACACCCAGCGCCTGGTGGACGATCTGGATGCCCTGCGCCGGGGGGAGACTGTGTACAGCCCCACCTATGATTACACTATGCACAACCGGGCTGCCGAGACGGTGGAGGTGCGCCCCGCCAAGGTAATTCTGGTGGAGGGTATCCTCATCTTTGTGGAGCCCGCCCTGCGGGAGCGGATGGACATCAAGCTCTTTGTGGATACCGACGCCGATGTGCGTATCCTGCGTCGTATTCTCCGGGACGTAAAGAAGCGGGGTCGCTCTCTGGACTCGGTGGTGCAGCAATATCTCACTACAGTGAAACCCATGCACGAGCAGTTCGTGGAACCCTCCAAGCGGTACGCTGATTTGATTGTGCCCGAGGGGGGCAAAAATCAGGTGGCTATGGAGATGATTATCGGGCGTATCCGCAGCCATATCACACTGGATTGAATTTGGAATCAGAACGGGGCTGCCGCAATCATGCGGCAGCCCCGTTTTTTAAACAACAGATTTCAATTTGATTCCGCCGCCTGCCTGCGCCCGCAGGCGCATTTCCGATCGCAACCGCCGCATTGCGGCGGCTCTTAGTGCGGAGATGGTGGCAGAACTCTGCACAGCTTCTTTGTAGGAAGGTTTTTCGACAAGCTGAGGCGTCCATTTAGGGTCGCCTTTTTAAGGAAATACTTTCCGCAGTTGGAACAGCTGCCAGATGAGGATTACTGTAATAATGATCCACAGCACCAGCATCAGCACCACCGCCGCCAGACCGGGCACCCCCCAGTCCGACCAGGGCAGCGGCAGGGCCATCAGAGTACCCAGCACCACATTTACATTGCGGCACATCCGCAGGTGCATCCCGCTGACGCCCTGCCCCTCCGCCAGCAAGATCAGGTCGGTGAGCAGTTGAAAGTGGAAATAGAGATTGATACAGGTCACCAGGATGTGGAGCAGGAAAAACCGCTCCAACACCGTCTCCCCGGTGACCAGCACCGCCAGCCATTCTATTACCTCCGCCGTCCCCAGCAGGATGCAGAAGGGCTTGAGCAGAGGCAAATCCCGCAAGTCCTCCCCCAGCAGTTGGATAGCAGAGAAAAAGAGCAGATAACCCGCCCAGTTGGGCAGCACATTTAAGGTTCCCAGGTTCAGGTTGAAGTGGAGAAACACATAGCCCCAGGCAATTTTGGTTAAGCCCCGATAGGCATTACTCATGGACTCACCTCCTCTGGCAGGGCCACACAGGTATGGGTCTGGCCCTCATAGGCAAACTGCACCGCCAGAGCGGCGGGCATGGCGGTCAGGCTCATGCCGTCAC
This sequence comes from uncultured Flavonifractor sp., assembly GCF_944385615.1. Lineage (GTDB taxonomy): Bacteria > Bacillota > Clostridia > Oscillospirales > Oscillospiraceae > Flavonifractor. Next base: position 5,419 of record NZ_CALWXV010000005.1, read on the forward strand.
CACTGTAAGTGCCGGTGGACACCTGGACCACATCGTCGTCCAGGCCGCCGGTACTCAGGGTAAAGCAGTACTGAGATTCCTCCAAAGCCTGGGCCGGGTCTCCCGTTTCCCCCATAAGAGCCGCTTTCAGCGTCAAGTCCAGAGTATCCCCCGTTTCAGTCGAACAGACCCGGGCGCCGATCCCGGTGCATACCTCCGCAAATATCCCATGGGGATTGGGTGTAAAATCTACGCCACCGCTGTATAGCTGGAACATCCCCTCATCCTGCACCTTCTGGTGCTCCACCCACAGCCGGCACTGAAAATCCACCTCCACCCGTAGGCCAGCCGCCTCCGCCACATAGGTGGTATAAGGGGCCTTGGAACTGGGGCAGAGCCATAGGTCATCCCTTACCCAGGGCTCTAACTTTCCAAGCCGTTCCACCGTCCAGAACATTCCTTCGGGCCGTACCGCTACCTGCTGGACCACCACCCCCATGGTATCATGTCCGTTCAGAGGTATGAAGAACAGGGTGCCAGTATAGCCGCCCGTTCCATCGGCCATCAGGTTCATCACCGACCACTCCGCCTGCCAGGCCGGACGGGACCAGGTAAAACCCAGTTCCCAGAAGGGAGAGCTGTACAGATCGGCCTCTTCAAAGGGCTGTGTGGCCTGCTGCTGTGCCTGCTGCCGGTCCCCCTCCGGGGCCACCATGGCATAATACACCGGGCTGTCGCACAGCACCGCCTGGGCATAGGTATCCAGCGCCCCAGCCACGGTGGTGGGCCGGTTCAGCTGGGCCTTGGCCAGGGCCAGCTCTCCCCGCTCGTCATAGGCGGGCACCGCAGCCGCCCCGCTGGTCCCCACCAGACAGGCCGCCGCCAGCACCAGCGCCACACAGCCAGAGGCCAGGGCCATCCCTTTGGGATAGCGCTTGAAGCGGGCAATGGCCCCAATGCGGGCCTTGATATTGCGCCCTCCGTTGGCCATGGAGGTGGTACCGGGAGCCCGGGCATACCGGTGGTCCGCCATGGACAGCAGAATCACGCCGTATGCCCGCCGGTCCTCTCCCTCCAGCCGCTCCAGCACCCGCTGGTCACACAGGGCCTCGCAGTCGTTCTGGGCCAGGTTCCAGCAATACCACAGCACAGGATTGCACCAGTGGAGGCACCGCAGCACACACATCCCCACCCCGGCCCACAGATCGCCATATTTCAGGTGGAGCAGCTCGTGGAGGAGCACCTTGTCGTCCACCGCCCGGTCCGGAAGCACCAGCACGGGGGACAGCGGCCCGCACACAAAGGCGCTCTCCGCCTCAGTCAGCACCACCACCCGGCGGGGAAGGTTCAGCCCATATTGACCGGCTACCCGCCGGAGCTGATCCAGCACCGCCGGACTGGGCATACCGCCCCGGGCCACCCGCCGCCGCAGGGCCAGATAGGCCAGCCCGAACCACAGCAGCAGTGCCGCCACCCCGGCGGCGTAGAGCAAGAAAAGCAGGTCGGTGACGCTGTTTGGCCCCACAAGGCGGACCAGCGGAATGGGGGCCGTCACCTGTGTGATGCCGTAGGGGTCGGTAAGAGCAGAGGACAGCCCCCGCTCCACCCAGGCTTTGGCCGCCTCCAAAACCACCTGGCCGCCGGGGATCAGCGCCCGCCCCAGCAGCCCGGTGGGCAGCAGCACCCGCAAAGCCAGAATGGCCCATACCCCATACTGCCACCGGGGGGACAGCTTATCCAGAAAAAGCCGTTTGGTGACCAGCAGCAGAACCGCCGCCACTGTGGCGGTGAGAGTCTGCTCCAAAAAGGCCCAGATGTTGTCCACGGGTCATACCTCCATATCGTCCAGCATCTGTTTCAGCTCGGCCCGCTCCTGGGGGGTGAGCTTCTCCTCTTTCAGAAAGGCGGCCACCAGCTTGCCCGCCGAGCCCTGATACACCCGCTCCAGCAGGCCCCGCCGCTCGGCGGCGGCGCAGGCTTCCCGGTCTACCCCCGCCCGATAGCGGTGGGGGGTGTCTGCCTTGTCAATGGCCACCAGCCCCTTGGCCTCCATCCGGGTCAGGTAGGTAAGCACTGTATTGCGGCTCCAGCCGGTGACGGGACGCAGGGCCTCCACCGCCGCCCCCAGGGTCAGCCCCTCCGGGGCGCTCCACAGGGCCTCCAGCACCCGCCACTCCTTATCGCTCAGCTTCATAACCACCCCTCCTACAGCTGTAGTATCCACATAGATACTACAGCTGTAGGAGAATAATGTCAACACTTTCGCCAAATTTTCCGCAAAGCTGAAAAAGACCTACAGACCCGCCCTGAATTGTGGTACAATAGCCGTTGAATGAATTCAATTCGTGAGAAGGGACGGAGACCGGACATGGACAAAATCGGGTTTGACAATCAGCAATATCTGGAGCTCCAATCGGCGCACATCCGGGAGCGGATCCGCCAGTTCGACAATAAGCTCTACCTGGAGTTTGGCGGCAAGCTCTTTGACGACTACCACGCCTCCCGGGTGCTGCCGGGATTTGAGCCGGACAGCAAGATCCGTATGCTCAAGGAGCTGCGGGACTCGGTGGAGGTGGTGATTGCCATCTGCGCCAACGATATTGAGAAAAACAAGGTCCGTGGGGACCTGGGCATCACCTACGACGTGGACGTGCTGCGGCTGATCGACGCCTTCCGCAGCCAGGGCCTGCTGGTGGGCAGCGTGGTAGTCACCCAGTATGCCGGTCAGCCCGCCGCCGACGCCTTCCAGCGTCGTATGGAGCATTTAGGCGTAAAAACCTACCTCCACTACCCCATCGCCGGCTACCCCCACAACACCACCCTCATCGTCAGCGACGAGGGCTATGGCAAAAACGACTATATCGAGACCACCCGGCCCCTGGTGGTGGTCACCGCCCCCGGCCCCGGCAGCGGCAAGATGGCGGTATGTCTGTCCCAGCTGTACCACGAGTACAAGCGGGGAATCAAGGCGGGCTATGCCAAATTTGAGACCTTCCCCATCTGGAATCTGCCCCTTCAGCACCCGGTGAACCTGGCCTATGAGGCGGCCACCGCCGACCTGGGGGATGTGAACATGATCGACCCCTTCCACCTGGCCGCCTACAATGTGACCACGGTGAACTACAACCGGGATGTGGAGATCTTCCCTGTCCTGTCCGCCATGTTTGAAAAGATCATGGGAGAGTGCCCCTACAAGTCTCCCACCGACATGGGGGTGAATATGGCGGGCAAGTGCATCGTGGACGACGAGGCGGTGTGTGCCGCTGCCCGGCAGGAGATCGTCCGCCGGTACTATGCCGCCCTGTGTGACCGCCGGGTGGGGGTTGCCGACAACGAACTGGTGTACAAGCTGGAGCTGGTAATGCAGCAGGCCCATGTGGACACCTCCATCCGGTCTGTGGTGGCCGCCGCCGCCCAGGTGGCCGAAGAGACCGGCAATCCCGCCGGAGCCATCGAGCTGCCTGACGGCGAGGTGGTCACCGGCAAGACCACCGATCTGATGGGGGCCTCCTCCTCCACCCTGCTCAACGCTTTGAAGCGGCTGGCCGGCATCGACCATGAACACCATTTGATCTCCCGGGAGGCCCTGGAGCCCATTCAGCAGGTAAAGGTCCACCACCTTGGCTCGGTAAATCCCCGGCTCCATTCCGATGAGATCCTCATCGCCCTGGCCATCTCCGCCACCACCAATCCGCTGGCCAAGCAGGCCCTGGATCAGCTCTCCGCCCTGCGGGGATGCGAAGCCCACTCCTCTGTCATTCTCTCCCCGGTGGACTCGAGCACTTACAGCCGCCTGGGCCTCCGCCTTACCTGTGAGCCCCAGTATGAGACCAATAAGCTGTACCATAAGTAATTTTTTAGTTTTTTCACTACATTTTGTATTTTATTTGACCATAAAAAATGGACGCGGCCTTTTTTGCCGCGTCCATTTTTTCGTCTCTGTCTCAGGCTGCCAGCGCCTCCGCCGGGATCTCAAAGTCAGCCACATTGTCAAAGTTGAAGCAATCCATGGTGATCTGCATCTTGCCAATGGTAATGCTGCCTGCCCCCATGCTGGAGAACATCTTGGTCATCATGGCCTGCATCACGTCGGTCATGTCCATGTAGTAGCGCACCGGATAGCCGGTCTCCTGGTCGATCCACACGGTGATGGGCATATCCTCCATATCGCTGTACAGATCGCTCAGATCCACAGAGCTGCCCAGGCTGGACTCCAGGTTGGAGGTGGCGCCGCTGGCCTTCATCACTTCCTCCATGGCATCTCCCCGGATGACGCCGGAGTACTTGTCGGTGGTCATACCGTTGATCTCCTCAGTACCCTCATAGGCATAGTCAACCCCGCTCTCCAGATAGAGGTCCATGCTCTGCTGGGCGTCATACTGCTGCAAATCGTCAATCTCCATGGTCTGCACCGTCCAGCTGGTGCCGTCATACAGATAGGTGCTGCACTGCTCCCCGTCCTGCTGCGCGTAAACGCTCATAGACACAGCACCCAGCTCTCCCATGCTCACGGTCATATCGGCCTTCAGCTTCATGGGGTCGTTGAAGCAGGACATATTCATGGTGGTATCTGTCTCGATACTCTGTCCCATGGCCGACATATCCATTTCCATAAACATGGTGGCATCCATACTCTGTATGGCGTTGATCTTTTCCAGGGCAGCCTGGATCTTCTCTGCGGAATTGCCTTTGTTGGTGGTACCGCCGCAGGCAGTGACGGAGAGGGCCAAAAGTCCCCCCAGCGTAAGGGCCGCTGCTCTTCTTCCAAATTTCATTGGATGTACCTCCTTCTTTCTTCCATCCCGCCGTTTCCTACCGGCGGGGTAGGTATCGTAAGTTTACCATACAAACGATCATTTGTCTTGTGTTTTTTCTGAAGGTTTTCTGAAATAGAAAAAAGTTTATCTTCCACTGAAAAAAACTCCCCGGCATCAAGGTTTTGGGCCAAAGCCCAAAACGCTTGGCCGAGGACGCTGCCCCCCACGCCACAAAAAACGAGCCGGGCTGAGATCAGCCCGGCCCTTGCGTATTCTGTTAGTCTGCCTCTTCCTGCATCGCCTTGGCGGCCTCGATGGCCTTCTCCTGAGCGGCGGGGGGCGCGTCCTCATAGCGGACAAAGTGGAAGGTGAAGGAGCCTCTGCCCTGGGTCATGGACCGCAGGTCAATGGCATAGCGGCTCATCTCCGCCATGGGCACCTCGGCCTCCACCACCTGGTTGCCGTCGCCGTCGGGATTCATACCCATGACCCGGCCACGGCGCTTGTTCAGATCGCCGATGACGTCGCCCATGTAGCTGTCGGGGATGGTAACCTTCAGCTCGCCGATGGGCTCCAGCAGCACAGGGCTGGCCTGGGGCATACCGGCCTTGTAGGCCAGCTGCACGGCAGTCTTGAAGGCCATTTCGGAGGAGTCCACCGGATGGTAGGAGCCGTCAAACAGGGTGGCCTTCAGATACACCACGGGATAGCCCGCCAGCACGCCGTGGACCACGGCCTCCCTCATACCCTTTTCCACTGCGGGGAAGTAGTTCTTGGGCACAGCGCCGCCCACGACCTCCTCGCAGAACTGGAGCTCCTCGGTGTCGCCGGGCTCAAAGCGCATCCACACGTCGCCGAACTGGCCGTGGCCGCCGGTCTGCTTCTTGTGGCGGCCCTGGACCTCCACCTTCTTGCGGATCTTCTCCCGGTAGGCCACACGGGGCTCGGACAGCTCGGCATCCACGCCGAAGCGGCTCTTCAGCCGGGAAACGATAACGTCCATCTGCATATCGCCGGTGCCGGAGACCACCATCTGATGGGTCTCGGCGTTGTTTACCCAGTTGAAGGTCAGATCCTCCTCGTTGAGGCGGGTGAGGCCGGCGGCAATCTTGTCCTCCTGGCCCTTAGTCTTGGGGGAGATGGCCACGGAATAGCAGGGCTCGGGGAAGGGGATGGGCTCGATCTTGACCACCTTACGGGGATCGGACAGGGTATCGCCGGTCTTGACCTTGTCCATCTTGCCGATGGCGCCGATGTCGCCGCACTCCAGCTCCTTGACCTCCTCGGCCTTCTTGCCCTTCATGACGTACAGGCGGCCCAGCTTTTCAGTGGCGCCGGTACGGGAGTTGACCATCTGCATATCGGGCTTCAAGTTGCCGGAGAGCACCTTCACATAGGAATACTTGCCGTACTGGTCGGAAACAGTCTTCCACACCAGGGCGCAGGGCAGAGCGCCGGGGAAGGCCACGAACTCATCCAGCTCACCCTTCTCATTCTCACCCATAAGGGGGCGGCCCTCCAGGGGAGAGGGCAGCAGCTCCACGATGATGTCCAGCAGCATACGGGTGCCCAGGCCGGTGATGGCGGAGCCACACACCACAGGGAAGAGGGACAGGTCCTTGACGCCCTGGCGCAGGCCCTGGATCATCTCGGCATAGGTGAAGTCCTCGCCGGAGAAGTACTTGTCCATCAGCTCCTCGCTGGTCTCGGCCACGGATTCCTTCAGCGCGTCATACAGCTCGTCCAGCACCGGCAGCTTCTCCTCGGGCACGTCGATCTCCACGCGCTCGCCCTTGGGGCCGGCCTCAAAGGCACGCTTATGGAGTACGTCGATAAAGCCGATGACCTTTTTGTCGGCGTCCCAGATAGGGGCCACCACGGGGGCGATGTTCTTTCCGAAGCGCTCCCGCAGGGTGTCAAAGGCGGCGTTGTAGTCGGAATTGTCCTCGTCGGTCTTGGAGATGTAGAGCAGCCGGGGCAGCTTGCGCTGCTGGCACAGCTTCCACGCCTTTTCAGCGCCCACGCTCATACCGCCCTTGGCGGAGCAGACGATGATGGCGGCGTCGGACACCTGAAGGGCCTCCACCACCTCACCGGAGAAGTCGAAATAACCCGGGGTGTCCAGCACATTGATCTTACAGCCGTTGTACTCAATGGGGGCCACCGCGGTGGAGATGGAAATCTGACGGCGGGTCTCTTCGGGATCATAATCACAAACGGTGTTGCCGTCGGCGGGATTGCCCAGCCGGGGGGTGCCACCGGTCAAATACAGCATGCTTTCCGCCAGGGAGGTCTTTCCGTTGCCACCGTGTCCCAGCAGACATACGTTGCGGATATTTTGTACGGAATAGCTCATAGTTTGTTTCCTCTCCTTACATTTGGAATCGCGAGCCGCAGTAGAAATACTGCTGTTGTCCATTATACACGAAGCGCCCGGCACTTACAACAAAAACTTTAGAAAAATCGCGCAAACTCCCCAGTAAAACAGTGCAACGCCCCACCGCACAAGCGGTGGGGCGTTGCGGCAGCTATGCTCCGAAACGCGCCTGCGGGCACAGGCAGGCGGTAAAATCCAATCAGAATCCGTCCTTTCCGGGGACGCAGCAACGTAAAGGGCTTACAACAAAGCCAGCACCTGCTCCGGCTCCGGCATAGAGCGGATCGCGCCCCGGCGGGTGGTGACCAGATAGGCCGCGGCGTTGGCAAAGCGCAGCATCCGGGAAAGGTCCTCAGAAGTGAGCTGCTCCAGACCATGTTCCAACAGGAAATTCAGAACGCAGGCACAGAAGGTATCTCCCGCACCGGTGGTCTCGATGACGCCGCCCAGAGACAGGCCGGGCTGAAACACCCGAAGCCCCTGATAGTAGGAAATACTTCCCTGCGCGCCCGCAGTCACATTGACCAGTTGAAGGTTGGGAAATTGAGCGTTCAGCTTGGCCGCTCCGGCGTTAAAATCGCGCTCCCCGGTGAGAAAGAGCAGCTCATCGTCGGAGATCTTCAGCACGTCGCACTGTGCAAGCCCCCAGTTGATCTGCTCTCTGGCCTGCTCCAGGCTGCCCCACAGAGGCGGACGGAGGTTGGGGTCAAAAGAGAGGATACAGCCCTCAGACCGGGCCAGCGCCACCGCCTTTTGGGTAGCGCTGCGCACAGGTTCGCCGGTGAGGGAAAAAGACCCAAAGTGGAAGATCTTGGCTCCGGCAATGATATCCTCCGGCACTTCGTCCGGGGTGAGGAGGGCGTCCGCTCCGGGGTCCCGGTAAAAGGAGAAGTCCCGGTCCCCGTTTTCCGCGGTTTTGACAAAGGCCAACGTGGTATGGCTATGGGTATCCACCACCAGGCCGTCCATGGAGATCCCCGCCTCCAGGCCCACCTGGCGCAGGAAATGCCCAAACTGGTCGTCTCCCACCTTCCCGATAAACGCGGTCCGCTTGCCCAGCTTGGCCAGCATAGCCAGCACGTTGCAGGGCGCGCCGCCGGGGTTGGCTTCATAGAAGGGATTGCCTTGGGCGCTGGCTCCGTTGTGGGTAAAGTCAATCAGCAGCTCGCCCAGGGCAGCAACATCAATGTTTTTATTCACACTTCCACCGCCTTCTCAAACCATAAGGTCATACTTTTCCACGTCCACCAGGACCTGACCGTCCGCCTCAAAGGTAATGGCGTCGGCCTCCTGTCGGGTATAGATCACAGAGCTGGCCGCCTGCTCGCCATCGTTGACAAATACCTCCACGCTAAACCGGTCCAGAATGATCCGCAGCTTCACTTCCCCGTTCTGAGGCCGCACCAGGAAGCTGCGGGTGTGGACGATATCGTGGGGCAGACCGCTGCGGGTGCGGTCAATTTTCAGGGTGCTTTCGCTGGGCTTATAGCGGATAATGGTATCGTGGGCGCCGTCCTTGGCCACATGGATGCGGAACCAGCGGTACATCTCGCCTCCGGTGGGCCGGACGGTCACGGTCATATCCACGACCCGCCCCTGGATGCCCGGCAGGTTGACCTCCCCGCTGACCGGAATGTCACGATGAAGCACCCGCTGTCCCCGGCAGGCCTCCAGCTCCCGGACGGGACGCTGGCACAGCCGCCCGTTCCGCAGGAACAGCTCCCGGGGGAGGGTCATCTGGCCAAACCAGCGGCAGTGGGCGGGTTTGGCTCCCGCCGTAGCCCAGTTCTGCATCCAGGCGATCATGACCCGCCGCCCATCCGGGGTAAGGAGGGTCTGGGGTGCATAGAAGTCCAGACCATAATCCACCGCCTGAACCGTCTGACGGTGAAACTCCATGCTCTTGGGATCGCAATCTCCAATCAGGCACAGGGCGTTATTGCCCGCGTGGAACTCCAGACCGATGGGGTACATATCCTGGGGGCTGGTAAGAAGGATCTGCCCGCCGTCCAGAGGGAAGAAATCAGGACATTCCCACATTTTCCCGTACTGATTGTGGCAGGCGTCCAGGGTACGGACATAGTCCCACTTCAGTGCATCCCTGCTTTGGTAGAGGAGAATGGCCCCGCTGTCATCGGGAGTTCGGTTGCCGATAACGGCATAGTAGGTTCCGTCCGCCGCTTGCCACACCTTGGGGTCCCGGAAATCTATTGCGCTGCCCCCCTCCGGCAGGTCATTTTTGGTCAGCACCGGGTTGAGGGCGTACTTCTCGTAGTTTAATCCATCGCCAATGGCTACGCACTGGGTCTGGATATCCCGGAGGAACCCCTCTTCATCCCGCTCCCGCTGCACGCCGGTGTACATCAGCAGCTGCCGCCCGTCGGGCAGCTCCACCGCGCCGCCGGAAAAGCAGCCGGCAGCGTCAAAGGGCTGGTCGGGGGCCAGGGCGGCGGGCAGCCGCTCCCAGTGGATGAAATCCTCTGTGGTCAGGTGTCCCCAGTGCATGGGGCCCCACTCATTGGAATAGGGGTGGTACTGGTAGAACAGGTGGCACTTTCCTTGGTAGAAGGAAAAGCCGTTGGGGTCGTTCATCCAGCCGATGGTGGGGGTGGCGTGGAACGCGGGGCGCTCCGCCGCCGGGATGTGGGGCCCATACTGGGCTTCAAACTCTCGTGCCTTTTGCAGCTGTGTGCTAACCATAGAATCTCATCCTTTGATGTAATTTGAGTGCAAAACTTAGCTTTCCGCCCCGGTATAGCGGTCATAGGCGGCCTGATAGACCTGAAGCAGGTCGTCCATGCCGCATTTTTGGACCAGGAATTGCTTATATTCCTCCCACTCTTCATCGGTGATGGGGCCGCCCCCCTGGCCGCCGTTTTTCAGCCAAAGGCCCTCCTGCTCCCGGACAGCCGTCTCAAAGTCCGGTTTATGCCAGTCCAGGGTCTCCATCTCCATGCTGGTAAAGGTACAGTCCACCGGATAGACGCTGGTGTCCTTCACATAGGGCATCCAGTCCTCGGCCAGCCAGGTCAGACGGTTGATGGCGTTGGGCTCCATATAAAAGACGTCCCGGTAATACTCCGCCAGAATCAGTTTGGGGCCGTAGGTCTCATACTGGTTGCGCAGCTCTCCGGCGCTCTTGCCGTATTTCTCTTTGGCCTCTTCATCTGTGATGGACATCCACATGTCGTTTTCATCCTGACCGGTGAAGTAGACGCCGATGGGACCATAGTGCAGCTGCATCATCGTCTCCCCGTCGTACCACTGGTCAAAGAACTTCAGCAGATTGATGGGACTCTGGCACTTGCCGGTAATACACAGCTGGCCGGAGGTGATGGGAGAGCCGGGGCGGATGGTGATCTCGCAGACATCCTCATACTGGGTGCCCTTCGGGCCGGACAGGGGCGGCAGAAACACATAGTCGTCGGCATACTCCCCCATCAGCTCGTCGATGTACCACCAGGTGGACACCCCCACATAGCCCTGCTGGCACTTGGCCATGAGCTGGCTGTCGCTCTGGCTGAACATCTCTACATCCATAAGGCCCTCGCTGAACCAGGTGTGGAAGTAGTCCATACAGTCCCGGTAGGCGTCGGAGACACAGACAAATTCCACGGTACCATCGCTTTTCAGGTGCAGGTCATTGCACACGTCGTTGGGCCAGTTGGTAAAGCCAAAGCCGGAGTAAAAGATATTCTGGCCCCAGCACCACTGGTCAAAGCCGGTGGACATGGGAATGGTGGAACCTGCGGCATTGCCGTAGTAGGTGTGGGACATATCGTTTTCCTGGAAGGCTTTCAGGGCGTCGTGGAGCTCGTCCAGCGTGGTGGGTACCGGCAGACCCAGCTCGTCCAGCCACGCCTTGTTAATCATGCTGAACTGGGGGATGGTATAGATGGAGTAAGCGTCGTCCAGGTCCGCGCCGATCCCGGCGGTGGTCATCTGCTCCCCGGATGGCAGCCCGTAGATCTTGCCGTCCTCCTGGGTGATGGCGGCCCTAATCTCCGGGTGCTCCTCCAGAATGGCGCACAGGTTGGGCATGATGTCTTCGGTCAGATAGGGAGTCAGGTCCAGGAAGGTGCCGTCATCCCCATACCGGGCCAGATCATAGTTGGAAAAGCCCACGCCCATAAAGGCGTCTGGGTACTGGCCGCCGGTAATGCGGATGTTCACTTGCTCGGCCAGAGAATCGGACATGGTTTCCCAGTTGATCTTGATGCCCACATTCTCCTGCAGCGCGTTGAGTACCTCGTTGTTTTCATAGCCGCTGGACAGCGCGGAGATGCCCCCCATGATGTTAAATTCCGTCTGCTCGGTGTTGGGGTTGATTTCTCCGGTGTTCACGTTGTTTACCAGACCGCTGGAGCACCCGGACAAGCCCGACACCAGCAGAACAGCCGTCAGGGAGGCGGCAAGTCCCCGTTTCCAATGTTGTTTCATGGTCCTATCTCCTTTCTCAGCCCTTCACCGCGCCGGCCATAAAGCCCTTTTCAAAATGCTTCTGCACAAAGGGATAGACAACCAGCATGGGCACTGCCGCCACGATCATGGAGCAGAACTTCAAAAGCTCGGTGAGCTTGTTCAGCTCGGCGTAGCCGCCAGAGATGGTGGCGGCCTGGGAGGCGGAGGCGGAGCTCTTGATGAGAATATTCCGCATGACCAGGGGCAAAGGAGAACCCTTGCCGCCCAGATAAATGAGAGCGGTAAACCAGTCGTTCCAGTAGGCTACCATGGAAAAAACCGCCATAACGGCCAGAATGGGCTTGGACAGGGGAATGACGATCCGTAGGAAGATCCCCAGCTTGGAGCAGCCGTCCACCCTGGCGGCCTCAATGAGATCCTTGGGGATGTTGTTTTGGAAATAGTTGCGCACAAGGATCATATTGCCCACGGCCACGCCGCCCGGCAGGAACAAAGACCACATACTGCCCACCAGTCCGGTGCTCTTTACCACCAGATAAGTGGGGACCAGGCCGCCGCCGAAGTACATGGTAATCAGGAAGAAGATGCTTAAAAACTTTCGTCCCGGCAGATCTCGCTGGGCCATGGGATAGGCGGTGATATAGAGCATGGTCACAGAGAACACCGTGCCGATCACGGTGTATTTCACCGAGTTGAGAAAGCCGGAGACAATATTGGGGTCCTGGAATACCGCCGCGTATCCGTCCAGCGTGAAGCCGCTGGGAAACAGGAATGTCTTGCCCGCGTATACGTCATAGGGATCGGAGACCGAGGCGATCAGGACATAATAGAGGGGATAGGCCACAATGATAAGTACCACCGCGGTGATGGCCACCAGAACGATATCGCTGGCGCGCTCAGACAGTCCGCGCGCTTTTTTCATAGTCCTTCCCTCCCTTACACAAATTCCACGTCCGAGACCTTGGACGCGATCTTGTTGACGATGAGCAGCAAAATGATATTGACCGCCGTGTTGAACAGTCCCACAGCCGTGGAGTAGCTGTACTTGGCGTTTTCAATGCCCTGCTGATAGACGTACACGGCGATAACGTCGCTGGTGGCTTTGTTCAGGTCTGTCTGAAGGAGCCATACCTTCTCAAAGCCCACATTCATCAGTCCGCCCGCCGCCATGATGAGGTTCAAAATAGCCATGGGCAGCAGCTCAGGCAGGTCGATGTTCTTGATGCGCTGGAACACAGAGGCGCCGTCCATCTTGGCCGCCTCGTAGAGCCCCTGGTCCACATTGGCCAGGGTGGCCAGATAGATGATACACCCCCAGCCCGCGTCCTGCCAGATGCCCGAGGCAATGTAAATGGTGCGAAAGGCGGAGGACTCCGTCAGAAAATCAATGCTGGTGCCAAAGATCAGGTTGATCAGTCCTCCCGAGGGACTCAGGAAGATCCGCAGCATACCGCACACCACCATGATGGAGATAAAGTGCGGGGCATACAGCACCGTCTGGACCAGCCGTTTATAGCGCCGGAACCGGAGCTGATTGATGATTAAGGACAGGATAATGGGGATGGGAAAGGTCCACAGCAGACTGTACAGGCTGATGAGGACCGTGTTTTTGATCATCCGAACACAGGTGGGAGAGCTGAAAAACCGTTCAAACCAATATAGCCCCACCCATTCGCTGCCCATATATCCCCGGCTGGCCTTGAAGTCCCGGAAGGCGATCTGGATGCCGTACATGGGTACGTACTTATAAATGATGGTCAGCACCACAGGGATCAGCAAAAGCAGGTAAAGCTGCCAGTTGTTCAGGATCCGGCGGCTCAAGGGTTTCCCACGGGGGGCAAGCACGCCTGCCGCAGGTTCGCGTATTTGACTCACATTGTCTCACTCCCTATTTTGAAATAAGTGCATTTCATCCGCGCAGCTGTCTTATCCCCTCTTTTCCGCTTCATCTTTCATATACCGGTATACTGCGCGTAACGTTTCACGCAATCAGCAAAAAGAGCACCCTGAAAACGCAGGGCGAAACGTTACACTCAAATTTGAATTCATCATACGCTACATTTCCTTGTTCTGTCAAGGCAATGGATTGGTAATTTTGCACTTCTCTGTTCTTGATAAAAAGGCGTGCCATTTTTTGTGCAATGTGAAAAGAAATAAAAAAACAGCGCAAAATTTCAAAAAACAGCTTGCAAAAAAACGTTTCACAGATATAATGAGGTTGTGTTCTCAACGTTGGATGAACTATGCATGATACGTTTCACAACAACAAAGGCGGTGACGCACATGAGACGGGGTTCCGCTCCAACCATGAAAGATGTAGCCCGGGAGGCGGGCGTGGCGCTGGGAACCGTATCCAAGGTGTTCAACAACGGATCGGTGGGCAAAGAATATCGCCAGAGGGTCCTGGCCGCGGCAGAACAGCTGGGCTACCAGGTCAACAACTACGCCCGTGGCCTGAAAACCAACCGGACCTATGCGGTGGCCGTGGTATTGCCCAATATCATCAACTCCTTTTTCTCGGTTTTGGCCCAAAATCTCTGTCAGGCCCTGACCAAGAGAGGGTATCGGATGTTTTTGTCCATTACAGATTTTGACCCGGAGGCAGAACAGCGGTATATCCATATGGCACAGCAGAACCAAGTGGATGGGATCATCGGGCTGACCTACAATCCAGAGTTGCAGGTGGCGGACAACATTCCCTTTGTCAGCTTTGACCGCTATGTGAGCCCCGATGTTCCCTGCGTGGCCTCGGACAACTTTGGCGGCGGACAGCTGGCGGCCAAAAAGCTGGTGGAGCTGGGCTGTGAGCGGCTGCTGTTTCTGCGCATCGGCTCCACCGTGGCCGGCGAGTCAGACAAGCGGCGCAACGGGTTTAAGTCCTTCTGCCGGGTGGCAAAGGTGGAGCACGATACCCTCTGTCTGTGCGACAGCGACGGCTATGAGCCCTTCCGGACCTTTTTGCAGGCCCATATCCATCAGGGGAAGCTGGACTATGACGGCATTTTCTGCTGTACCGATGTGTTGACCTTGGAGATTCAAAAAATGCTGGGGGAGCTGGGGGTCCGTGCGCCGGAGGATGTGCAGCTCATCGGCTTTGACGGCACGGCCATCCACATGGGCCGCGCGCCCGAGTGCTCCACCATCGTTCAGCCCATCCCCCTTCTGGCGGAAACCTGTGTGGACATTCTCTTAAACGAGGATAAAAGCGACCTGCCCAGTCTGATCTGTCTGCCGGTGAGCTATGCCCCCGGCGGCACCACCCGGGACAAAGCGTAGCACTACCGAGGAGGAGGGCCTATGGCCAGCGAGTATCTCAAATGGAAATACCGGGATGTGCGGCCGGATCAGGCGATAGAGCTGACTCCCCGGCAGAAACGGGCCAACTGGTGGTATTATCACAAATGGTATGTGCTTCTGGGGTTGGGGCTGCTTGCCGCCGCGCTCTATCTGATTGCCAGAGGCCTGGGATTTGGACAGGTAACGCCGGATTACCAGGTGGCCTATGTAGGCTCTGCCGCCCTGCCGGAGGATACCGCAGTGGCTTTAGAGGCCGCCCTGGCGGACTTGGGGACAGACTGTAACGGGGACAGTCAGGTGGTGGTCCGCCTGAACCAATATGTGATGGGAGACAGCTCCGGCGAGGGGGCCGTGTATGCCTACGCAGGCAGCACCAGGCTGATGGCCGATCTGGAGGCCCGGGACAGCTACTTCTTCCTGCTGGAGGACCCGGCGGTCTTTCAGGAGAATTATCAGATCCTGCGCCGTCTGGACGGCAGTCTCCCAGAGGAGACAGACCAGGACTATGAAAGCTGTTATCTGCGCTGGTTGGATTGCCCCGTTCTCCAGGCGCTGCCGCTGGGGGAATACACAGAAAAAATCCTGAACCAGGAGCTCTGTGGAGACAGCCAGGAACTTCTGGCCCCGCTCTTCGTGGCACGGCGGGGCTTTTGGACCGAGCGCACCTGTTCCTATTCCCAGGAATGTGACGCGCTTTGGGATGAAATCACAAGGGGGCGTATCCAGTGAAACGGCGGAACTATGGGCTCACAGTGCTGCTTCTGGCAGGTCTGCTGGGTCTGAGCGGATGTGCGCAGTATCCCGATCAGGCCGTGGACGGCACTTCATGGGACCCAAACTGGACCATGCTTGGGTCCGTACTGGGAGCAGAGGAGCCGGGAAACGGCTTTTCCCTGCTGGACAATTACTCGGTCCTCACGGGAGAAGACCTCTATTATGCCGCCTGGGTAGCCGGGGAACCTTCCGCCTACACCAACGAGGACGGAGAGGACGTGGAGGTCTATGACGCCCAAATCTACCTTCTCCTGGCAGGGTGCGCAGATGAAACCTACGCCCAACAAAATCTGGATACATGGATCGCCAGGGAACAGGAGACCTACACCGTGACAGAGACCTGGACCCAGACCTGTAACGGCCAGGAGTACACCATGCTGTCCTATGAATGCGGCTCGGAGACCAACCCCTACAGCCGGGGGGTATCCGCCTTTACTGTCTACGGAAACTACGCGGTCAGCGCCGAGCTGGCTTGCCGGGAGGATTTTACCGGCCAGGAACAGGACATTCTGATCCAGTTTTTGGACGGATGCCACTACAGCAGCGAGGGAATCTGAAGGAGGAAGTTTTGTGGGTTTGTTTGTACACGAGGACCCGAATTATGATCCTGACGTGCGTCAGGTGGGATTCAACCGCTATAAACAGCTGCTCTCCCGGTACGCCGCCCCCTGGATCAAGCTGAATCTGCTCACGGTGGCGGGGGCCTTCCCTCTGGCGGCCGGCATCGGGTACGCTATTTTGTCCAGCAGTATTCTTCTTCTCATCCCGTTGTCCATTCTGGGCGGGATGATCTGGGGCCCGTTTTTGGCGGGGCTCTATGACGGAATCCTCCGGGGCCTTCGGGACGCGCCGGAACACTGGTGGGCAGCCTGGCGGAAAAGCTGGCGGCAGAATGGCCGGGAGAGCCTGCTTCCCGGGGCGGTCCTGGGTCTGCTGATTGGTATGTACACCTTTATGGCGGCCCTCTTCTGGTGGTCCCCGGCTCCCCAGACGCCGGGCACCGTTGCCCTGTATCTGTTCTCCGGGGCGCTGTTCCTTCTGCTTAATGCCCTTTACTGGCCGCAGCTGGTCCTGTTCCGGCAGACCGCCCGGAACAGGATGAGAAACATCATCCTGTTTACCGCCAAATACGCCTGGCGGATGGTGGGAATCGCCCTCTTGCAGCTGGGCTACAGCCTGATCTATGTACTTTTGGCCCCCTGGACCGTGCTTTTGGTCCCCATTCTGGGACTGTGGTATATCATCTTTTTGTCTCAGTTCCTGATCTATGAACAGATGGATCAGGAGCTGGGCATTGAAGAAAAGTTTCGTGTGTCCTGCTCCTGTCAAAGATAGCCTCCCAAGAAGCATAAGAATTTCCGTATACAAACAGCTACAGCCGCCTGTTGGAGTGATTTCCAACAGGCGGCTGTAGCTTTAAACTTGAGGTGATATGAACCGCCATGGTCCCCACACATGGCAAGGCCCTGCTCTTTCCAAGCCAATTACGGCTGGGTTATGTGACTGCCGTCCAGCGACACGGTATAGGTGACGCAGCTGGCGGTGCCGTCGGGACCGGGGGTGACCTGCTCCAGCTGGCACAGCCAACCGGTTCCCGCCTCATTCAGCCCGGCGCAGATCAGCCGGGATGTGGTGCCGTCGGCGGCTGTCGGCCCGGCCACCATCCCGCTTTCGTCCACTGTCAGCGTTCCGGTATCCCACCCCAGCCAGGCCGCCAGCTTCAGCAGCGCCTGGCTCTGGGTCAGGCCCTGCTCGGTGGCGGCGGCAGAGGTAAAGGCATCCACCGTGGGCTGGGATGGGTCCATGCTCCGGTCGTCCGGCGCATCACCGCTGTAGGCGCTGACCCCACCCCCTCCGGCGGGCTGAGACGGGGCAGGCTCCGGGGTGGTCTCCTCCTGAGATGCCCCGGCCGCGCTCCGGCTGCTTTGCCCGTTTTTGCTTTCGGTTTCAGCCCCCTGGTCGGCCGGCGAGACGGCGGCAATCTCCGCCTGATTTTCCTCCGCGGGCATACTGCTGGGGGCAGCCTGCCCGCTCCCGCCGCCGGTCTGGTCCGTAAGAACCTCCGCCGCAGGCGCAACGGCATTCTGCTGGCTGCCCAACATTCCGTGTTCCCGCCACTGGTCCATGGCCCCCGCCGCCACCAGCGCCAGCACAGCCACCGCCGCCAGGGAGGCCAGGCTCCGCCAGCGCCAACGGCTCTTTTTGCTCTGGAAGGGGGTGACCTTGGCGGCGCGGATCTGGTCCATGACCCCCTCCTTCAGCCCGGCGGGGGGCTGGGCCGCCAGGGTGGGCAGCTCCCGGTGGAGCAGCGCCAGCTCATCAGAGAGGGCCCGGCACGCCGGGCATGCCGACAGATGCTCCTCCAGTTCTTTGCTCTCCTCCCGGCTCAGGGGGCCGTCCAACCGGGCGCTGATGAGTTCCAGCGCCTGGTCACAGCTCAGCATATCGTTCCCTCCTCTCCTTGCGGGGTGTTCCCCGTTGTTCAAGGTATAGACGTGGGAGAATCGAAAAAGTTCCCCTGTTTTTTCAAATGGTTCCGCAGGGCCAGCCGGGCCCGGGCAATGCGGGACTTGACCGTGCCCTCCTCCAGCTCCAGCACCTGGGCAATCTCGCTGTAGGACAGCCCCTCCAGCTCCCGCAGGATGAGTACCCGCCGGTGCTCCGCCGACAGGGCGGCCAGCCCTGCCCGCAGAGCCTCCTGCCGCTCCCGGCGCTCGGCCTCCACATGGGGAGAAAAGCGCTCGTCGGGCAGCTCGGCCTGCCTGGCCTCCTCCTCGTCGTCCAGGGATACCGTCATGGACAGGGCATTGCGCCGCTTCTCCTTCCGAAGAAAGTCGATACACACGTTGCTGGTCAGCCGGTACAGCCAGGTGGCAAAGGAGCTGTCTCCCTGGAACTTGCCCAGCCCCTTCCAGGCGTTGAGAAAGGCCTCCTGACACAGCTCGGCGGCGTCATCCGGGTTATTCGTCATCCGCAGGGCCAGATGATAGATCCGTCCCTGATTCTGCTCCACCAGCTCGGCAAAGGCGGACTCATCCCCCTGCCGGGCCCGCTGGACCAGCTCCCATTCCGGTTTCATACCTTTCTCACCCACTTTCTCCTCAGACGGATATGCCGGCGGCGGATTTACCGCACCGGCTCGTCCCTCAAATCCCGTTTGATACCCGCCGTCACCCTGTAGATATCCTCCAGGGTGGACACATGGCTGATCTGCTCTTTATAGTACCCGGCGTGGGGCACGCCCTTCAGGTACCAGGCATAGTGCTTCCGGGCCTCCAGACAGGCGATGTGCTCCCCCTTCTGGACGGCCGACAGCTCAAACTGCCGCACCGCCGTGTCGCACCGCTGGGCCAGGGGGGGCAGGGGCGGGATCTCCTCCCCCGCCAGAGCCGCCTTGGCCCGCTGAAAGAGCCAGGGGTTTCCAAAGCAGCCCCGGCCGATCATGGCCATATCCGCCCCGGTGTAGTTCAGGATACGTACCGCGTCCCGGGGCTCAAACACATCCCCGTTGGCCATCACCGGGATGGACACCGCCTCTTTTACCGCCCGAATATAGTCCCAGTTGGCGGTGCCGGAGTACATCTGGGTTTTGGTGCGGCCGTGGACGGCCACCGCCGCCACCCCGGCCTCCTCCATGGCCTTGGCAAACTCCACACAGTTGATGGAGCCCTTGTCCCAGCCCAGCCGGAACTTCACCGTCACCGGTTTTCCGCCGGCCCCCCGGATCACCGCCTCGGCCACCCTAACCGCCAGGTCCGGGTTTTTCATCAGCCCCGAGCCGTCCCCGGAGTTGGCCACCTTGGGCACCGGACAGCCCATGTTGATGTCGATAATATCGGCCCCGGAGACCTCCGCCGCGATACCCGCCGCCTGCTCCATACAGGCCGGGTCGCTGCCGAAGATCTGGGCCGCCGCCGGGTGCTCGTCCTCCCCCAGTTTCAAAAGCGGAATGGATTTTTTATCCTGGTAGCACAGAGCCTTTGCGCTCACCATTTCCGTGACGGTATAGCCCGCCCCCAGCTCCCGGCAGATGGTGCGGAACCCCAGGTCCGTCACTCCGGCCATAGGAGCCAGCACCAGAGCCGAATTTATGGTAATATTGCCAATTTTCACAGTGTCCCCCGATGTGTTATAAATAGTAGCGTAACAAGCGTATCATACCACAGGACAGGGGCTTCGGCAAGGTGCTTTCCCCCGTCCGGTCTGTATCGCTTGACAGAAATGACAATGGATAAGGAGCGTTCCAACATGGATAAGTATGTCTGCGATCTCTGCGGCTATATCTACGATCCCGCTGAGGGCGATCCCGACAACGGCGTGGCCCCCGGCACCCCCTGGGAGCAGGTTCCCGCCGACTGGGTGTGCCCCCTGTGCGGCGTGGGCAAGGACCAGTTCTCCAAGCAGTAAGGTTTTTTCCCGCTCTCTTCCGCCTGACCGACGGCAATGCCGCCGGTCAGGCGGCTTTTCTTTTTTGCAGCTTTCTTTTCCTGCTCTTTCATTTCAAGCAATAAACCGTGTCTGCCCCCCTTCTCTTTTGCGCGGAGCTTCCTTACATTAAAATGTCACTCCATATTTGTCCGGCATCCGCCCTTCCGGCCGGGACAAATCCGCTTTCTTTTTTACAGGAAAAAATATATGATCTTGCATTATTTTCTGGATTTTCCCGGTTCAACCCCGCCCTGAGATTTGTTTTTCTCCCCATTGACAGAACCAATGGAGCCCTCTTATAATGGCCTCGACGAAGCAGAAAATGACCCAATTTTTCCGTGGAAGGGAGGCCCTATTTTGGAACATCTGTTAGCACCGCTGGTGGGGGACGCCTCTCCCGTGACCGTCATCGGCCTGTGCAAAAACGCGGGTAAAACCACTGCCATGCGCCGCCTGATGGCCGAGCTGGGGGAGGAGCGGCTGGCACTCACCTCGGTGGGCCGGGACGGGGAACGCACCGACCTGGTCACCGGCACCGAAAAGCCTGATTTATACCTGAAAGCCGGGGATCTGTTTGCCACCGCCCGGGCCATGCTCACCCTGTGCGACGCCACCCTGGAGGTGGTGGACCTGACCGACGTCATGACCCCTCTGGGGCCGGTGGCCATCTTCCGTACCCTGTCCGACGGGTACGTCCAGCTGGCCGGTCCCTCCGCCGCCGGGCAGCTGGCCCCGCTCACCGCCCGTTTCATGGAGCTGGGAGCCCAGCGGGTGCTCATTGACGGGGCCGCCGGGCGCAAATCCCTGGCGGGGGCCGGGGTAGAGGGAGCGGCCCTGCTGTGTACTGGGGCCTCTCTGGACCGGGACATGGATCTGGTGGTGGCCGAAACCGCCCACACCTGCTGGCTGTTCGCCCGAAAAGTGCCGGAGCACCCCGGCCTGCGGGGGGCGCTGGAGGGGCTGGAGGCCCGTTTTGCCCTCTTTGAACCGGACGGCACACCCCTGGAGCTGCCCCTGGACGAGGGCGGCGGCCCCAAGTGGAACAAGCTGCCCCGCCGTCCCCTGGCGGTATGGGCGGCGGGCGGGGTCACCGATCCCCTGCTCAAGACTCTGGCCCGCCGGGGCGCCCCCACCACCCTGGTCACCGGGGACGCCACCCATGTGCTGGCAGGCCGCTCTGCTCTGGACCTGTTCCTGCGCAGCGGCGGGACCCTGGCCGTCCGGCGGGAGCTGACCATCGCCGCCGTGGCCGCCAATCCCTGGTCGGCCTATGGCTGGCACTTTGAACCGGACAAATTCATCTCCGCCCTGCGGCAGGCCATCGACCTGCCGGTGGTCAACGTGAAGGAGGATCAACATGGAACTGACGCATGAACTGCGGGAACACGCGGGCTTCCAGTGGGTCTTGAACCGGCTGAGCCCCATGTCTCCCTTTGGCAAGGGGGCCGCCCGGTCCCTCCGCTGGTACGGCCCCGGAGACGAGGCCGCCCTGGAGGAGGAGCTGGACAATGTCTCCCTGGCCATGGAGCTGTGGAACGCCGGAGCCACCGCTCCCCAGAAGGACGACTGCGGCTGCGGCCCGGCGCGGCTCACCGAGGCCCAGCGGAAGGACGCCGCCGCCGCGCTGCGGGGCGTGACCCGGTGCCTGCCCCTGTTTCACGACATCCGGGGCTCCTTCGACCGGGACCCCGGCGCCCCCTTCGACCTGGTGGAGCTCTTTGAGATCAAGCACTTTCTGGTCACCCTGGAGCAGCTGATCCAGGCCTATGACGCCCTCCCCCCCATGGCCGGGCTGTCCTTCCCCTCCCTGGCAGAGGCCTTGGAGCTGATGGACCCAGAGGGCCGCCGCCTGCCCACCTTTGCCGTGGTCAATTCCTACCACAACGACCTGGCCCCCCTGCGGGCGGAAAAGGTCAAGCTGGAAAAGGCCATCCGCATGACCCAGGAGGAAAAGCGGGGGCCCCTGCTGGAAAAGCGCCGGGTGCTGGCGGTGGAGGAGGACAAGCTGGAGCTGGAAGTCCGCCGGATGCTCACCGGCAAGCTGATGGCCTTCAAGCAGGCCTTCCTGGACAACATGGACGCCCTAGGCCGGTTGGACCTCATCGTGGCCAAAGCCAAGCTGGCCCTGCGCTATCACTGCGTCCGCCCCACCCTCAGCACGGACAAGTCCATCACCCTCCACGACGTGCGCCACCCCCAGGTGGAGGAGGATCTGGCCCAGCGGGGAGAGCAGTTCACCCCCCTGGACCTGGAACTGAAACCGGGCTGCACCGTCATCACCGGGGCCAACATGGGCGGCAAGACGGTGTCCCTTCGCTCCACGGTGCTCTCCCTGCTGCTCTGTCAGTGCGGCTTTTTCGTCTTTGCCCAGTCCGCCGCCCTGCCCCTGTTCCACCGGGTAGCCCTCATCCTGGCCGACAGCGGACCGGGGGCGGGCGGCCTGTCCTCCTTCGGCAAGGAGGTCCACCTGCTGGACAACCTGCTGCGGGAGACCCAGGACCAGTTCTTCTTTGTGGCCCTGGACGAGTTTGCCCGGGGCACCAATCCTCAGGAGGGGGCCGCTCTGGCCCGGGCCCTGGTCCGCCACCTGGGCGGTCTGGACTGCGTGGCCCTCATGACCACCCACTACGACGGGGTCTCCGACGTGGCGGGGGCCCACTACCAGGTGGCCGGTCTGGTACGGGACATCCAGGGAGACGAGGGGGACGATCCCCGCAAGCGCATCGCCCGGCGGATGGACTACCGGCTCCTGCCCGCGCCCCCCGGCGCCCCCTGTCCCCGGGACGCGCTGCGGGTGTGCCGCCTGCTCAAGCTGGACGACACCCTCATGGAGCTGTTCCAGGCCGATCTGTGATCTCCCAGAGGCCCGGCAGGGCAAAACCTGCCGGGCCCTTTTGCACCCGCCATACCGGTTACCGTCCGGTAATTACTGTCCCGCTGTAGTGTACAAAAGTCCCTATCCCAGAGAAAAATTTTGTCGGCCTAAATTTTTAAAAAATAGTTGACAAACGAAAGTGCCTGCGGTATAGTGAATTTGTCAAAAGTGAATAATACGCATGGATAGAGGCGCGGAGCGCAAGGTAGCAAAGCAATGACAAGGGCAGGCGAGTCCGATGTGCTTTGTGAATGTCCGCTCCGCCGAAGGGGGACGTGAATCGTACAGCCCTCCCCCTGAGCCGCGGGCCCAGCGCTCACGGATTGTCATGAGTCACATGAAGCGCTATTTGTGTCTGAACGAGAGTAACCCTCCCGCGGACATGAGTAGTGTTTTTTTGTTCATGAAGCGCTATCCCGCCGGAAGGTATATTTCCTACCGGCGGGATAGCTTATTTTTTCGAGGAGGCGTGTCATGGAAAAGCTTATCATTACCGCGGCCATCTGCGGCGCAGAGGTCACCAAGGCCCATAATCCCGCTGTCCCCTACACCGTGGAGGAAATGGTCCGCGAGGCCAAGAGCGCCTTCGACGCCGGCGCTGCCGTCATCCACGTCCACGTCCGGGAGGACGACGGCACCCCCACCCAGGACCGGGAGCGGTTCCGGGTGATTCTGGACGCCATCAAGGAGGCTTGCCCCGGCGTGATCCTCATCCCCTCCACCGGCGGCGCCACCGGCATGACCCCGGAGGAGCGGCTCCAGCCCACCGAGCTGTGCCCTGAGATGGCCACCTTGGACTGCGGCACCTGCAACTTCGGCGACGATATCTTCGTCAACGACATGCCCACCATGCGTGCCTTCGGCCAGCGGATGCTGGAAAACCACATCAAGCCCGAGTATGAGTGCTTTGAGATCGGCCACCTGGACACCATCGTGAACATGGCCAACAAGGGCCTGGTCCCCGGCGCTCCCATGCAGTTCAACTTCGTGCTGGGCGTGTCGGGCTGCACCCCCGCCACTGTGGGCAATCTGGACTATCTGGTCAAGCAGATCCCCGCCGGGTCCACCTGGACCGTCACCGGCATCGGCCGGGGCGCCTGGCCCATGGTGGCCGCCGGTATCGTGATGGGCGGCAATGTCCGGGTGGGCTTTGAGGACAACATCTACCTGGAAAAGGGCCATAAGGCCGCCTCCAACGGCGAGCTGGTGGCCAAGGTGGTCCGCCTGGCCAAGGAGCTGGGCCGCGAGATCGCCACCCCCGACGAGGCCCGGAAGATCCTCTCCCTGGCCTAAGTAATTCGTTTGTTTTTACTTATCTCCCCAACCATATATCTCCCCAACCAAACAACATGAAACAGGAGGAACGTTCTATGCAGAAAAAAGGCAATAAATACGGCACTCACCGCGTCATCGAGCCCCAGGGGCTGCTGACCCAGGCCGCCAAGAAGATCGACAATACCATGGAGTGCTACTCCAATGAGATTCTGTGCGACGTGTCCGCGCTGAATATCGACTCCGCCTCCTTCACTCAGATCTATGAGGCCTGTGAGAAGGACCTGGCCCGTACCGAGCAGATGATTCTGGACATCGTCAACGAGCGGGGCAAGATGCAGAACCCCGTCACCGGCTCCGGCGGTATGTTCATCGGCACCGTCCGCGAGATCGGCGAGGACCTGCAGGGCAAGATCGACCTGAAGGTGGGCGACAAGATCGCCTCCCTGGTATCCCTGTCCCTGACTCCCCTGAAGATCAACAAGATCAAGGCCATCCATCCTGAGATCGACCGTGTGGACGTGGAGGCTCAGGCCATCCTGTTTGAGTCCGGCCTGTACGCCAAGCTGCCCGACGACATGAGCGAGGAGCTGGCTCTGGCCGCTCTGGACGTGGCTGGCGCTCCCGCTCAGACTGCCAAGCTGGTCCGTCCCGGCGACTCCGTCCTCATTCTGGGCGGCGCGGGCAAGGGCGGCATGATGTGCTGCTACGAGGCCATGAAGCGCGTCGGCCCCACCGGCAACGTGGTCGCCCTGGTCATCTGCCAGGAGGACGCCGATCTGCTCAAGAGCATGAACCTGTGCCACCACGCCATCGTGGGCTCCGCCACCAACCCCGTGGAGGTGCTGGAGAAGTCCCTGGCCGTCAACGGCGGCAAGGAGTACGACGTGTCCATCCTCATCGTCAACGTGCCCGCCTGCGAGATGGCCGCCATTCTGCCCGTCCATGACAACGGCGTGGTGTACTTCTTCTCCATGGCCACCGATTTCGCCAAGGCCGCCCTGGGCGCCGAGGGCTGCGGCAAGGACGTCACCATGATCGTGGGCAACGGCTACACCAAGGACCACGCCGAGATCACCCTGTCCGAGCTGAGAGAGAATCCCCAGCTCAAGGCTTACTTCGAGAAGAAGTACCTGTAAGCGTTTCACCTGACAAAACCTTCAGACCATCCCCAACCTACCCTGTAACTTACCTGTCCCCATCGACAGATGAGCTGATTGACGCATTCCCTCCGCGGCCGGCGTTTCCGGTCCCCGGTGCTGCGGGAGAAATCCTCCTCCCCAACCCTTTCTCCCGGTTCCGACCCTCCGGTTTCCCCCGCCTGCGGATGATGCGTCCCCACACTGTTTTAGAAAGGATGACCTTGTTATGGTAGAGTCCCGCCGTAAGATCCTGTTTCCCAACGTGACCGACGAAGAGTGGAACGACTGGCACTGGCAAGTCAAAAACCGCGTTGAGACCCTGGAGGACCTGAAAAAATATGTGGACCTGACCCCCGAGGAAGAGGAAGGCGTCAAGGCCTGTCTGGGCACCCTCCGCATGGCCATCACCCCCTACTACCTGTCCCTGATCCAGCCCGGCGATCCCCATGACCCCGTCCGGCTCCAGGCCGTTCCCACCGCCAAGGAGCTGCACCAGTCTTCCGCCGATCTGCTGGACCCCCTGCACGAGGATGAGGACTCCCCGGCTCCCGGTCTGACCCACCGCTATCCCGACCGCTGCCTGCTGCTCATCACCGACCAGTGCTCCATGTACTGCCGTCACTGCACCCGCCGCCGCTTCGCCGGCCAGAACGACGCCGGCCTGCCCGTGGATCAGGTGGATCAGGCCATCGAGTACATCCGCAACACCCCCCAGATCCGCGACGTGCTCCTCTCCGGCGGCGACGCCCTGCTGGTCAGCGACGAGCGGCTGGAGTACATCATCGCCAAGCTGCGTGAGATCCCCCACGTGGAGATCGTCCGCATCGGCTCCCGCACCCCGGTGGTGCTGCCCCAGCGCATCACTCCCGAGCTGTGCAACATGCTGAAGAAGTATCATCCCATTTGGCTGAACACCCACTTCAACCACCCCAACGAGATCACCCCCGAGGCTGCCGCCGCCTGCGCCCGTCTGGCCGACGCCGGTATCCCCCTGGGCAACCAGTCCGTGCTGCTGGCCGGCATCAATGACTGCGTCTACACCATGAAGAAGCTGGTCAACGAGCTGGTCAAGATCCGGGTGCGTCCCTACTACATCTATCAGTGCGACCTGTCCATGGGCCTGGAGCACTTCCGTACCCCCGTCAGCAAGGGCATCGAGATCATTGAGGGCCTGCGTGGCCACACCTCCGGCTACTGCGTGCCCACCTTCGTGGTGGACGCCCCCGGCGGCGGCGGCAAGACCCCCGTTATGCCCCAGTACGTCATCTCCCAGACCCCCAAGAAGGTCATCCTCCGCAACTACGAGGGCGTTATCACCACCTACACCGAGCCCGAGCACTACACCGACTGCCAGTGCGACTACTGCACCGGCAAGAAGAAGAAGGAGCTCATGGGCGTGGCCGGTCTGGAGCGGGGTCAGGCTCTGTCCATGGAGCCCGCCGGGCTGGAGCGGCATAAGCGCTCCCACCACGAGGAGTAATCAAAATCCACAGCGGACCGCCGCAGATTTGGGGCGGTCCGCTGCCCCCCGTTTTAAGTTACAGAGAATGGAAGTGATTTATGTTGGAATCCAAGCTGAACCTTGATTTTAAGCTGGTCGAACAGGCCCGCGCCCACGCCTCCCGGGTGGCGGACGACACCCAGCGTTTCATCGACGGCTGCACCACCGTGGCCGTGGAGCGCACCATCTGCCGCCTGCTGGGCATCGACGGGGTGGACAGCGCCGATGTCCCCCTGCCCAACGTGGTGGTAGAGCACCTGATGGACAAGGGCGCGCTGCCCCAGGGCGCCGCCTTCTGGATCGGCAACGCCATGGTGGAGACCGGTAAGACTCCCCAGGCCATCGCCGAGGATATCGCCAGCGACAAGCTGGACCTGACCGCTCTGCCCACCCACAGCGAGGCCGAGATCCACGCGGCTCTGGACCCCATCGTGGAGGAGAGCCTGGCCAAGATCCGCGCCCGCCGCAAACGCCGGGAGGACTTCATCGCCAGCCACGGCGGTGAGAAGCAGGGCCCCTGGATCTACCTGATCGTGGCCACCGGCAACATCTATGAGGACGTGGTGCAGGCCACCGCCGCCGCCCGCCAGGGCGCCGACGTCATCGCCGTTATCCGCACCACCGGCCAGTCCCTGCTGGACTACGTGCCCTACGGCGCCACCACCGAGGGCTTCGGCGGCACCTACGCCACCCAGGAGAACTTCCGCCTGATGCGTGAGGCCATGGACAAGGTGGGCGAGGAGCTGGGCCGCTACATCCGGGTGTGTAACTACTGCTCCGGCCTGTGTATGCCCGAAATTGCCGCTATGGGCGCTTTTGAGGGTCTGGACGTGATGCTCAACGACGCTCTGTACGGCATCCTCTTCCGGGACATCAATATGCAGCGCACTCTGGTGGACCAGTCCTTCTCCCGGGCTATCAACGCCTATGCCGGCGTGGTCATCAACACCGGCGAGGACAACTATCTGACCACCGCCGACGCGGTGGAGGAAGCCCACACCGTGCTGGCCTCCCAGTTCCTTAACGAGGCCTTTGCCTTGCGGGCCGGCCTACCCGAGGAGCAGATGGGCCTTGGCCATGCCTTCGAGATCGACCCCGACGTGGAGAACGGTTTCCTTTATGAGCTGGCCCAGGCCGAAATGGCCCGTGAGATCTTCCCCAACGCCCCCCTGAAGTATATGCCCCCCACCAAGTTCATGACGGGCAACATCTTCCGGGGCCAGGTACAGGACGCCCTGTTCAACATGGTGACCATCCTTACCAACCAGAAGATCCACCTGCTGGGCATGATGACCGAGGCCATCCACACCCCCTTCCTGTCCGACCGTTTCCTGGCCATCCAGAACGCCCAGTATATCTTCCGCACCATGCACGACCTGGGCAGCGAGATTGTCTTCAAGGATGGCGGCATCATGCAGAACCGGGCGGCCGACGTGCTCCACAAGGCCACCGATCTGCTGGGCCAGATCGAGCAGCTGGGCATTTTCGAGACCCTGGAGCGGGGCATCTTTGCCGACATCAAGCGTCCCCGGGACGGCGGCAAGGGCCTGGACGGCGTGGTAAGCAAGGCCGCCGGGTACTTCAACCCCTTCCTTGAGCCCATGATGAAAGGGGGTGTCGGCAAATGAGTTCCGGACTGTATCAGATTCGTGACAAAGATTTGGACACCACGCTGGACCTGACCCGGCTGAAACCCTACGGCGACACCATGAACGACGGCAAGGTGCAGCTCTCCTTCACCCTGCCTGTCAAGGACGACGACAAGGGCGCGGCGGCGGCCGTGCTGATGGCTCAGAAGATGGGTCTGGCCGACCCCAATGTGGCCCTCCGCCAGAAGCTGGACGAGAGCTTTACCTTCTATGTGGTGTATGGCTCCCTGACCCACTCCATCAACTACAACGAGATCGTGGTGCAGACCGTGGCCGATGAGGCCATGGGCATGGACGAGACCGACGAGTTCCTGAAGGAGCGGCTGGGCCGCAAGCTGGTGGTGGTAGGCGCTTCCACCGGCACCGACGCCCATACCGTGGGCATCGACGCCATCATGAACCGGAAGGGCTTTGCCGGTCACTACGGCCTGGAGCGCTATGAGATGATTGAGGCCTATAACCTTGGCTCTCAGGTGCCCAATGAGGAGTTCCTCCGCAAGGCTGCCGAGGTCAACGCCGATGTGTTGCTGGTCTCTCAGACCGTTACCCAGAAGGACGTCCACATCCAGAACCTGACCGAGCTCATCGAGCTGGCCGAGGCCGAGGGCGTCCGTGAGAAATACATCTTCTGCTGCGGCGGCGCCCGCATTACCCACGCCCTGGCCAAGGAGCTGGGCTATGACGCCGGCTTTGGCGCCGGTACCTACGCCGATGACGTGGCTACCTTCTGCGCCAAGGAAATGGTCCGCCGTCTGGGCAAATAACCTCTGATTTTTCCTTTTCTCCTCTTTTTCCCCTCTTTTTCTCTGTAGGACAACGGGGTCCCTGACTGGGGGCCCCGTTGTTCCTATGTAAGAAGCACAAAACGCCGGGGCGGTTGATAGCCAACCGCCCCGGCGCTTCTGTTCTTACATCTGTTCTTTTATTTCAGCCCCAGCCAGGCCTTCAGCGCCCACAGGTCCTCCGCCATATAGTCTACCGGCAGGCCGCTGGCTGCAAAATCCTGCCGGGTGGTGGTGCCGTTGAGGACGGCGCAGAAATGGGTCCCCGCCCGGTGGGCGGTCTCACAGTCGATGAGGGTATCGCCGCAGAACAGCACCTGCTCCGGCTTCAGCCCCTGGGCCGCCACCGCCGCCAGCAGCCCCTGAGGGTCCGGCTTGGGCCGGTCCACCAGATCACCGCCGGTGAGGGACACCAGATAGGGCAGCACCCCTCTGGCCTCCAGCACCGCCCGCAGCGTGTCGGTGCGCTTGGTGCTTACCACTCCCGCCGGGATTTCCGCCGCCTTCAGGGCGGAGAGCAGCTCCGCCGCCCCAGGAAAGAGCTTGGTCACCTCCACCTGGAGCGGGGCGGCCTTTTCAGTGTACAGCCGCCGGAACTCCGCCCGTCGCTCCGGCTGGTCGTCTCCGGTAAGGGCGGTGTATCCGTCCTCCAGGGTCAGGCCTACGGTATGGCGCACCTGCTCCCGCTGGGGCAGGGGCAGCCCCATTTTGTCAAAGCCGTACCGGAAGCCGGTGACAATGGCCTCAGTGGCATCCCCCAATGTATAGTCAAAATCAAAAAATACCCCGTGAAACTCCATGTTTCCTCCCAATTCATTCGTATTGCTTTCGCCCCGTGGTGCTGGGGATGTGCAGCTCGTCCCGGTACTTGGCCACGGTACGCCGGGAGAGAGGACAGCCCTGGGCGGTCATCATCTGACACAGCTTCTGGTCGGACAGGGGCTTTTTCTTGTCCTCTCCGGCGATGAGCTTTTTCAACAGCGCCTTGGCCGCGTCCGGGGATGCGGCCTCCTCTCCCCCGCTTCCCGTCCCCAGGCTGCGGGAAAAGAAATAGCTCAGGGGATAGACCCCCATGGAGCACTGAATATACTTGTCCTTTACCGCCCGGCTCACTGTGGACTCGTGGACGCCGATGCGTCCCGCCACGTCGGCCAAGGACATGGGCACCAGATGGCCCGGCCCCTGCCGGAAAAAGGCCTCCTGCAACTCCAGAATACAGCCCGCGCAGGACATGAGGGTAGAGCGGCGCTGTTCGATGGCGTGGACCATCCACTTGGCCTGTTTCACCTTGCCGGTCAGATAGTCCTTGACCTGCTGGTCGTCGCTCTCCTTTAGTAAGCGGGTATAATATCCGCTGATGCCCAGATGGGGAAAATAGTAATCGTTGGTCAGCAGCTCAAAGTGGTCGGGAAAGCTGACCACAATGATATCCGGGTTGATGTAGGTCAGATTTTCCCGTGCGGCAAAGCCGGTGCCCGGCCGGGGATTCAGGCTACGGATGCGCTCACAGGCGGCCCGCACCTCCTCCGGCGCGGCCTTCAGCTCCCGGGCAATGAGGCCGTAGCGGCTTTTGGACAGAGCGTCCAGCTGACTGTCCACAATACGGACCGCCAGCCAGTCCACCGGAGCGCGGCGGAGCAGCTGTAAGCGCAGGCACTCGGACAAGTCCCGGGCTCCCACTCCGGCGGGCTCCAAGGACTGCACCGCCGCCAGCGCCCGCTCCAGCACCTCCATGGAACAGCCGTAGTCGGCGGCCAGGATTTCCATAGGCTCGTCCAGCCAGCCATTGGCATTGAGGCTCTCCACCAGAAAGGCTCCCGCCTCCGCCACCTCCGGGGGCAGCTCCAGCGTCTTCAGCTGGGAGAGCACATAATAATAAAGGTTGTCCTCTTGGTCCTCCAGGGTGCCGTAGTTGCCCAGCCGGTCGTCCTGCTCCTCGGTATCCTGCTGGTGGTAATAGCGGTTCTGGGGATCGGTGGACTCCAGCCACTCCAGCTTCCGATGGAGCTGATCGCTCTCGTCCGCCCGGTCGTAGCGCTCCTCCGGCTCCAGCACCGGGTTTTCCTGTACGGCCTCCTCTATATACTCCAGCAGCTCCTGAGACCCCATTTGCAGGATCTCCATAGACTGCATCATCTGGGGAGAGAGGGTCTGGGTCTGCTTTTGCGTCAGATTCAGTTCCAAGGCAGCTTCCTCCCTTCGCCCATATTCGCGGTTTCCCGGAAGAAAGTATACCATGGACGCCCCCTCTATTTCAACCGTTCACCCTATAGAAAAACGTCTCACTCCGGGAGCTTCAGCAGCTGCTCGGCTCCATAGCGCAGGCAGCGGCACAGACGCCGCTCTCCCCGCTTGATGGTGCGGGAAACGGTGGATTTATCCACCCCCATCAGCTCGGCGATCTGGCGCATATTGAGCCGCTTATGATAGTAGAGCTCCATACACTCCCGCTGCCGGGGGGTCACATCCTCCCGCAGCGCCAGCATCACATTGCGGCGGAGCCTGCCCATCTGCTCGGAGTTGCTCTCTGCCATGTCCCGGACATAGACCGCCATATCGGCGGCAAAGTCCCTGCCTCTTCTATACCGTGTACCGGACATTGCAGTGATACCCCCTGTCATAGTAGCGTTCACACAGCACGGCCAGGTCCCTGGACTCCCGCCAAATGGTCTCCAGCCGCCGGATGCGCTCCTCCAGCAGCCTCCGGCTGTGGACGTCGGTCTCTCCCAGCCGCTGGTGCTCCAGCAGCCGCACCCTCTGCCGCAGGGTCTCCGCGCCTGCCCGGTATTGTACTGATAACTCCTGTAGTGTCATGCCTCTTCCCCTTTTCTCTATCTATATACTCTGCCCGGCAGTGGGCGCACAGCTCACGCTCCTCACCGTAAAGTTCCAGACCGCACTGGCTGCACCACCCTGCCGGAGGGACCCGCTGCACGTCCCGCAGCGGGTCTGTCCACACCTGTGGCCGGATACCCATTCCCCCTCCAAAAATTTTTGAAAAAATCGTTTTTTCCCTTGACAAATCCCCCTTCGTCTGTTAGAATAACATTCGCTGTGGACGAGCTGGTTTGCTGGTGTAGCTCAGTTGGTAGAGCAGTTGATTTGTAATCAACCGGTCGGGGGTTCGAGTCCGTCCACCAGCTCCAACAAGTTCATATGGAGGAGTTCCCGAGTGGCCAAAGGGGGCAGACTGTAAATCTGTTGCGATTCGCTTCGGTGGTTCGAATCCACCCTCCTCCACCAAAACGTCCTGCCGATAGGCGGGGCGTTTTTTATTGGAGTTATATGTAATTTTTTGTAATTTTAAGTCATGCCTTTTTGCCACTGTCATCCCATCCTCCAGCCGTCACTGTCCCGCCAAAAGGCGGGGCAGTTTTTGTATCCCACCGCTCCCCCTCGCTGTCCGCTTCCCTCCTTTCCGCGGCGGTGCTTCTTTGAAATCTCCAAACGGTGATAAATTCATCCACATTTGGAACTTTCGTTCTATCGCACAGCTATAATAACACCAAACGGAGATAGAAGTCAATCATTTTTTGTCGAATGATGTTGCGTTTGGTGATAAAATGTGGTAGAATAGACCCACAAATGGGACAGGAGGGAGTACGGTATGGAGCAGGAGAGCACCTTTGGCGCCCGTCTGCGCAGCCTGATGGAAGAGTCCGGTTTCAGCTATGAACAGCTTGGGGACCGGCTGAATATGAATCCTCAGACCCTGAACCGCTATGTATTGGGACAGCGAGAGCCCAAAATCGGTACCGCTGCCGCCATCGCCCGCGCTCTGGGGGTGGACCCGCTGTGGCTGCAGGGGTTTAACGTGCCCCGCCAGCCCCCTTCCGCCGCCCGGCGGGAGCCGGTGGTCCCCATTTTGGGCGTGATCCGGGCGGGAATGCCCATTCTGGCCAGCGAGCAAATCGAGGGCTACGCCGTGGCCAACGTGCCCGACCCGGAAGAGCACTTCTATCTCCGGGTCACCGGCGACAGCATGATCAACGCCGGCATCCGGGACGGAGATCTGGTGCTGATCCGGCGGCAATCCACGGCGGAAAACGGCCAGATCGTGGCCTGCCTGGTGGATGGGCAGGACGCCACCCTGAAGCGGTTCCGCTGTCAGAAGGGGATGGTCATTCTTCAGCCGGAAAATCCCTATTATGAACCTAAGATCATTCCCTTGCAGGACTTTGAGCAGGGGTTGGCCCGTATCGTCGGCGTGGCAGTCAAGCTGGTACGGGAGCTGTAAGGAGGAATCTGACATGCTGACAGACGATTGGATGCTGCGGCAGATCGATGGTCTGGCCCGCTCTCTGGCCAAGCTGGTGCTGAACAAGGATTCCACCGACTACCTGCCCACCGGCGAGGCGGAGGACTCAGCTCTGGACGCCCTGCATTTCCAACTGGTGGAGCGGATCGCTGCTGGAGACGTGGGGGGCGCTGAGGACCTGCTCTTTCAGGAGAGCGACTGGTCCGACCTGCGCTATCTGGAGGTGGCGGTGGATTTCTATACCCGCCTCAACGGCCTGACCGATCAGCAGCTGGAGGAGGCCGGCTTTGACCGGGAGGAACTCCAGGAGGGGTTACAGGAGCTGGCCGGGCGCTTCGGCGTGATTTTATAAGGAGGAGCACTGTTATGAAACTCTGTTTCGATCAGATGGAAGAGACCGCTATGCCCCAATTCAAGGGCGGTGAAAAGATTACCTACAGCCGTTTTCTGGCCGATGGCCACAACCGCATCATGCGCAACCGGCTGGAGCCCGGCGCCACCATCGGCCTGCACACCCACACCGGAAACAGCGAGATTCTGTACATCCTCTCCGGCAGCGGGAAGGCTGTCTGTGACGGCGTGGAGGAGCACCTTGGCCCCGGCGACTGTCACTACTGCCCGGAGGGCCATGCCCACACTCTGATGAACGACGGAACGGAAGATTTGCTCTTTTTCGCGGTAGTGCCCCAGCATAGCTAACGTTTGGCATAATAAAACGCTCTGTTTTATCTCAGTGAAATAAAACAGAGCGTTTTGTTTTTTAATAAAATTCCGGCAGATGGTCCACACCATATTTCCGCTGAAAGGCCTCCAGGTCTTTTTGTGTGCGGATACAGCACTCAGAGCGAAACTGGCCGGTGTGGAGGTTGCGCAGGCCGCCCTCCCGCTCGCCGGTGCAGATGCTGCGGCGGACGGCAGGGGTCCAGTTGGCCCGGTCATACTCCACCGGAGCCTCCTCTTTTTTGCGGCGGAACAGGGCCCTCACCCCCTGGTGCTATTTGGGAAAGGCTGGGGAACCAGCGCCCCAGCGCAGTAACGGGCGGCAATGCTCCGGTCGTCCCCATCGCAGAGGAACTGCTCCAGCTGTTCAAAGGGGGTGCGCTCCACCAGGGCGTCCAATTCCGTGGGACGGAGCACCAGGGCGTCAAATTCGTAGCCAGGCAAAAAGGCCCCCACATCCCCGAAAAACGCGCCTGCTCCCCGGGTGGCCAGATAGAAGGCCTCCGCCAGAGAGAGGGGGGACTGGTCGGGGTGGGTCATCCAGTTCAGCTTGGAGGTCTGTACCGTGGCGGTGACCGTGCGGGTCATGGCGGCGGTGTGGCCTCCCGCCACATCGCTGGCGGCACAGCACCGAAGCCCCTGGGACAGGTTTTGCCGCAGAGGCATGACGCCGCTGGACAGATTGACGTTGGACAGCGCGCAATGGGCCAGCATGGTGCCCCTGTCCTTCAGCAGGGCCTTCTCCCCCTCAGAGAGATAAATGGCGTGGGCCATGATGGTCTTGTCCTGCCGCAGCAGGCCGAAGCAGTCGTATACCTGAGTATAGGTGGGAATGTCCGGGTGAAGCTGGGATACCCATGCTACTTCACTGGGATTTTCTGATAGATGAGACTGAACGGGCAGGTCGTATTTTTCTGCCAACCCGCCCAGGCCTTCCATCAGCCGCGCCGTGGTGGAGGGGACAAACCGTGGGGTGAGGATAAAGCCGGTATGCTTAAGCTCCTCCCGGCTGCGGCAAATCAGCTCCTCCGTGTCCGCCAGGGAGGCGTCGGTGTCCTCCCGGAGGTCGTCGGGCGCATTGCGGTCCATATTCACCTTGCCGATCAAGCCCCGCAGGCCGGACTGCTCGGTCAGCTCCATCAGGCGCCAGGCCGCCTCCTTATGGATGGTGGCAAAGGCGGAAAAGCGCATGGTACCCACCGCCCACAGCTTGTTCAGGAAAGCTTTCCAGGCTCTGTCGGCAAAGACCGGGTCGGCAAAGCGGGCCTCCGCCGGGAAGGTGTAGGTCTCCAGCCAGGGCAGCAGCTGCTTGTCGTAGCCGATCCCCCGGTTGACGATCTGTGGGGCGTGGATGTGCAAATCGGTAAAGGCAGGAATAATGAGAGCGTCCCCCCAGTCGGTCACCGGCTGGTTCTCATACTGAGGGGGCAGCGTATCATACAGCCCCGCCACCTGCCGGCCCTCGGTGACCAAATAGGCGTTGGGGCGGATCTCCAGTTCCCCCAGGGCGGGCGTGTGAAGAAAGGTTCCTTTCAGGATCATAAGATGCTCCTTTCCGGGGTCAGGGAACCAACTCTACAGTATAACCCAACTCCTGCAAACCGCTGACGATTCCGCCGGGGTCCACCATGTGGCCTGCGCCCACCGCCATAAAATAGGTGTGGCTGCCCTCAGTCTCCAGATAGTTGGCGGCAGCCTGGATCATGCCCGGGTCCCGCTCGGTAAAGAGCTTGGAGTTGAGCTCGTCGTCGCTGTTGATGATGGCCGTCTTGTTATAGACTTTTCCAAAGGCCTCCGGGTCCCGGTCTTTCCAGGCGGCGAACATGCCGGAGATCATCTCCTCCTGGGCCTGGAGATAGGCCTCGTCGGCAGGAGCAGCGGTGGTGCCAGACAGCACCCCCTCCAAGACGGTGAGGGAAGAATTCAGATAGGCCTGCTGATATTCGGTGGACAGACCGTCAAAGATGCCGCCCTGGAAAGCGTAGGTCTCTACCGCGCCGATAGCCTTGCCAGAGTTGACTGCTGCGGCGTTGATGTAGCTGTCGATGGCCATGGCGTTGGCCCCCGTAGTGTCATTCTGGAGGGAGAGGGTGGAGAAGGTGGAGGCCAGAGCCCAGGGCTTGTAGAGGTCCAGATCGTTGGACCCCATGCCCAGGGTGGCGGCCATGGTCTGCACCCGCTGATAGAGCTCGGGGCTGATGTGGTCGGCCAGGGTAGTGCCGTCGCTGTAGGTCTGGAGGCTCTGGAGCAGGGCTATCCCCTCCTGATCGTTCAGGTCCAGCTCAAAGATGACCTCCTCGGAAGCCTGAAGGGCCTCCCGCACCGACTTGTGGAGGGGATAGACATTGTCCCGGTCCAGATGGATGGTACCCAGCAGATACAAGGTATTCTCCCCGTTGGTGGCCTTCCATAAAAGGCCCTTGGAACCGGCGTCTTGTTCATCATAGACCGCCAGAATCAGCCGGTTGGCCATGACCATGGCCTCCTGATAGGTACAGGTCCGGTCCAGAGCCAGAGCGCTGCCGGAGCCTCCCTGGACCACTCCCAGGCTGGTCAGAAAGGCCTGAGCTCCCTCCTCCACCCCGGGCAGGTCATAGGCCGCGGCCTCCTGGTAAAGGGCGTTCATCACGCCGCCCCTGGTGGTGTCCACCACCAGGCCCACGGTGTCCGCCGTCCGCTGGTCCAGCTCCAGCAGGGCCAGCTTATTTGCTACCACATCGGTCATGGCTTCCAGCTGTTCCAAGGTAACCGGGTCCTGGATGTAGGAGGCATAGTCATCGTCCACCAGGCCCAGGGCGTAGCTGTCAGCCAGCTGGTCTACCGCCCAGAGGGCTGGCTGCTGGGGCTGAGCCGCCAGGGCGGGCAGGGAGAGCAGGGCGGCGGAAAGCGTACCCGCCAGAATTTTTTTGACAAGATGCAGTTTCATAATAAAACTCCTTTCCTTTCTGGGACAGGGAACCGTTTATGCCAGGCTGAGGCTGGCTATGTATTGTTTGGCCGTTCTGGGCGTTCTTCCGGGGTGCCGCATTTCCCAGCGGTCGGCCCCGGTACGCAGGGCCTGCCGGTCCATGGTGATCCCGGACTGGGCGGCCATTTGCTCCACCAGGTCCAAAAAGTCCGCCTTGTTGAGGGCCAGATAGGGAATGCGCAGGCCGAACCGCTCGGCCAAAGAGGTCTTTTCCTGGATGGTCTCGCTGGCGTCCACCTCGTCCCCCGCCCGGTCAGAGAAGGTCTGCCGCACCAGATGGCGGCGGTTGGAGGTGGCATAGATGGCCACGTTGGCCGGGCGGCGCTCCAGGCCGCCCTCCAGGATAGTTTTCATGACGGAATAGGTGGTATCGTCCTGATCGAAGGCCAGATCATCGATGAACAGAATGAACTTGAGCCGCCGCCCGCTTAGGGTGCGGATCAGCCGGGGCATATCGGCCAGCCCCTCCTTTTGTACCTCGATGAGCCGCAAATCCTCAAAGCCGGGCCGGGAAAGCAGGCTCTTGACCGTGGCCGACTTGCCGGTGCCGCTGTCTCCAAAGAGAAGTACATTGTTGACATGGTGGCCCTCCAGCAGGGCCTGGGTGTTGGCAATGACCTGGTCCCGCTGGAGCTCATAGCCCAGCATCTCGTCGGGGCCGGGACAGTCGGGCTCCTCCACCGGGAAGAGCTCCCCGTCCTCCCACAAAAAGGCCCGGCTGCGGGCAAAGAGGCCGGAGCCGTGGGTGCGGTAGAACTGGGTCAGGGATGCAAAGGTGAAGGGGCATCCGGCGGGCCAGCGGGGCAGGCCCTCCAGCACCGGCAGCAGGGCGGGAGGGGCCCCTTCCCCCATGGCGGAGATGAGCTGGCCGCAGTCCAGCTCACACAGCAGGGTAAACAGGGCCGTGTCCCGGCGGGCAGCCTCCTCCAGTGCGGGGTCGGAGCCCCCCTGCTCGGCCAGCAGGGCATAGGGGGATTTGGTATAGCGCAGCTGGTCGTGGAGCCAGTCCCCCAGTCCGGCGTACCCGCCGGAGCGCAGGGTGTAGAAAAGTTTTGCATATTCCTCGGCGGCGCCGGCGCTGTCCTTTTGGGACAGCTTGTCCAGCAGCGCGCGCACGGTTTGTAACTGCGTTGTTTCTGTGATATGGCGGTAAGCGGCAACGCCACCCAGGGCAAAGCGCAGGGTTTCAAAGGACATGGGATAATCCTCCTTACTGATAGTTTCATTGTATATGTTATAACTCTGCCTGTCAATCCAAAGGCTTGACTTGCGCCCCGGTTTTCCGTATCCTTGAGGCATCGCTTTGTTTGAGAAAGGATGTGTTGCAGATGCTGTTGCGGGAGCAGCGGGAGCTGGTGGTGGAGTACGGCAAAAAGCTGGTGACCACCGGCCTCACCGATGGTACCTTCGGCAATCTCAGCGTCTTTCACCGGGAGAGCGGCCTGATGGCCATCAGCCCCTCCGGCATGGACTATTTTGCCACCACCCCCGCCGACGTGGTGGTCACCGATCTGGAGGGGAATATTGTGGAGGGAGACCGGAAGCCCTCCAGCGAGCTGGACCTCCACCGGCTGTTTTACCAGCGCCGCCCCGACGTCAACGGGGTGGTCCACACCCACTCCACCTTTGCCACTGTGCTGGCCTGCCTGGGCTGGTCTATTGAGCCGGTCCACTATCTGGTGGCCTACGCCGGACGGCAGGTGCCCTGTATCCCCTACTACCCCTTCGGCTCTCTGGAGCTGGCCGAGGCGGCCTGGGAGGGGATGAAGACCGACTATAACGCCTGTCTGCTGGGCAACCACGGCCTGTTGTCGGTGGGAGGCAGCCTGTCCTTTGCCTTTGACGCCGCCCAGCAGCTGGAGTTTCTGGCCAAAGTGTATTACCACACCAGGCTGGCCGGCGGCGGCGTGCAGCTGACGCCGGAGCAGCTGGACGCGGTGCTGGGCAAGTTCCAGAGCTACCGGCAGGCGTAGAAGCCTTGCATTTTCCCTTTGTTCAGAGTACAATCTGGACTGGAAACCAAACTTAAGAGGAAGTGAACCAATGGATCGGGAGGAAGCCTTTGAATTTCTGGACCGCACCGCCCGGGGGATCGCGGAGATGTTCGGCTCCACCTGCGAAACTCTGGTCCACGACATGGGGGACCCCCGGCACCCCATTTTGTCCATCTACAACGGCCACGTCTCCGGGCGGACGGTGGGCTCCACCATGGACATTCTGGGCACCGCCAGGGAGCTGGACCGGGACGCTCTGGTCACCGACTTTGTCAACCTCTACGCCACCACCCCCTCGGGCCAGCAGATCAAGAGCAGCACCTTCCACCTCATCGGGGAGGACTTCAATCTGGCCCTGGGCATCAATTTTGATTACAGCTCTCTGGTGTACGCCAACCGTATTCTGGTGGATCTGATGAGCGCCGAGGCCGATCTGCAAAGCGCCATGTGGCACGGCGGGGAGGGCCAGCTCACCCAGATCTTTGAGGAATGTCTGGCGGCGGTGGGCAAGCCGGTGAACGCCCTCACCAAGCGGGACCGGATGAAGATCATCGCCCTGCTGGACCAGAAGAACGCCTTTTCCTTCCGCAAGTCGGTGCCCTTTGTGGCCAAGCGGCTCCAAGTGTCCCGGTACACGGTGTACAAATACCTGGGGGAGCTGACCGGCGCCGCCGGCGAGGAGGAACAACCAAAGGAGGACGAAACCCATGTATCAGGATAAAATCAACGCCTATTTTGACGATCCGGCCCGCCGGCAGCAGCTGGTGGAGGCCATTTCCCGGCTGGTGCGCATCCGCAGCGTCCGGGAGGAGGCCCAGCCCGGTATGCCCTTCGGCCCCGGCCCTGCTGCTGCTCTGGCGGAAGGGCTGCGCCTGGCCCAGGAACTGGGTTTTAGCACCAAAAACTATGACAACTATGTGGGAGCCGTGGACTTCAACGACCAGGAGACCCAGCTCCATATCCTGTGCCACCTGGACGTGGTGGGAGAGGGCACCGGCTGGACGGTGACCCAGCCCTATGAGCCCATCGAGGTGGACGGGATGCTGTACGGCCGGGGCACCGACGACGACAAGGGCCCGGTGGCCGCCGTACTGCTGGCCATGCAGGCCGTCAAGGACCTGGGGGTACCCCTGAAGAAAAACGTCCGGCTGCTGCTGGGCACCGACGAGGAAAGCGGCTCGGAGGATATCGCCTACTACTACAGCAAGGAGCCCTACGCTCCCTGCACCTTCTCCCCCGACGGAGAATTCCCCGTCATCAATCTGGAGAAGGGCAGCTATAAGCCGGTGTTCACCAAGACCTGGGCGACGGAGAGCGCCACCCCCCGGGTGAAGGAGCTCCACGGCGGCTTCCGCATCAACGTACTGCCCCCCGAGGCTCAGTGCGTGGTGGCAGGCCTGTCGGCGGAGGCGGCCCAACCCTACTGTGACAAGGCCGCCGCTGAGACCGGCGTCACCTATGTGCTCACCCAGCAGGGGGACGACCTGCATATCCTGTGCAAGGGCAAGGGGGCCCACGCCTCCACCCCGGAGGAGGGCATCAACGCCATCACCGGCCTGATCCATCTGCTGTGCACCCTGCCCCTGGCCAAGGTGGGCTCCACCGCCGCCCTCCACGCTCTGAACGCCCTCTTCCCCCACGGGGACTGCACCGGCAAGGCCCTGGGCATTGCCCAGGCCGATGAGCTGTCCGGCCCCCTCACCGTGGCCTTCTCTCTGCTGGAGCTGAACGACACCGGCCTGTCCGGCCAGTTTGACAGCCGGGTGCCGGTGTGCGCCACCGAGGCCAACTGCAAGGACGTGACCGAGGCCTCCTTTGCCAAGTTTGGCTTTACCGCCCAGGGCGGTATGCAGGCCCCCCACCACACCCCCGCCGACACCCCCCTGGTCAAGACCCTGCTCAAGTGCTACGAGCAGTACACCGGCAACAAGGGGGAGTGTCTGGCCATCGGCGGCGGCACCTATGTCCATGAGATCCCCGGCGGCGTGGCCTTCGGCTGCGCCATGCCCGGCTTCAACGGCAACATGCACGGCGCCGACGAGCACACCTGCATCGCCGACCAGCTCACCGCCGCCAAAATCTTCGCCCAGGCCATCATCGACCTGTGCGGCTGACGCTCAAACAAAAAGCGCCGTGGAATCCAGAATGATTCCACGGCGCTTTTTCTCTATTCAATCGTCCAGCCCGGCAGGACCCGCGCTCTCCTTCCGTACCTGGGCCAGGTAGCGGTAAACGGTGGCCTGGGAGCATCCCAGAGCGTCCGCCACCTCCTTGACCGCCCCTTTCAGTAAAAAGATGCCCTGAGGCTCCAGGGCGGCCACGATTCCCAGCCGCTCGTCGGCGTCCAGCTGATCGGCGGTCAGGTCCATGCGCTTCAGCTCCCGGGCCACAGCGTCTCCCGCCACCTCCCGGATGGAGTTGTGAAACCGCTCAGTAGAGGGGGCGTCCTGTCGGGCATGGGTCCTCTGGCCCGCGTCAAACTGGAAGCTGGTCTCCACCATGCTGTCCCGGTGGCAGAGCTGGAGCACCTGCTGGATGACCGCCTCATAGCGGCTGTCGTCAAAATTGACGCACAGCATACCCACCAGCTCCTCACCATCCTTGATAAAAAAGGTGGAGGAGCGCAGGGCCTTTCCCGAAGCCGATACGCCGGGATAGTGGAGCATGTACTCCATGCGGTCATAGCTTTGGTCTTTCAGCACCTTCAGCGCCACATTGGTCAGGGGGGCCCCCACCTCCCGGCCGCTGATGTGGTTGTTGGCAATGGCAATAATGGAATGGTCCTTGTTGGTCAGATCGTGGAGGGCTACCTCATAATCCGGCCCCAGGACCCGGCCCAAAAATTCAGTCAGTCTGATATAATGGGAAAGCAGCGGGTTGCCCATACGCTCACCTCTCATCTGGTTGAGTGTATCGCGGAGGATAGAGACAGTATAGCGGATTTCCACCGGTTTGGCAAACCAAAATGATAAATTTTTCTCACAATGTTAAAGAAGAAGGGGTATGAAACCGGATATTACGGTATGGCGATGGAAAATGATTGACATTTTGGATTTGTGGTGATAAATTTATCTCAGAATTTGAAGGGAGGCAACCCCACATGAAGAACATTGTCAACACCAATCAGGCTCCTGCCGCCATCGGCCCCTACGCCCAGGCTGTGGCCATTGACGGGCTCATCATCACCTCCGGCCAGCTGCCCATCAATCCCGCCACCGGCGCGTTCCCCGAGGGCATTGCCGAGCAGACCCGTCAGTCCCTCACCAACGTGAAGGCCATTCTGGCCGAGGCCGGTGTGAGCATGGACCAGGTCATCAAGACCACCGTGTTCCTCAGCGATATGAACAACTTTGGCGCCATGAACGAGGTGTACGCCACCTTCTTCAGCGAGGGCAACTATCCCGCCCGTTCCGCCGTAGAAGTGGCCCGTCTGCCCAAGGACGCTCTGGTGGAGATCGAGGTCATTGCCGTCAAGTAATTGGGACCCGGAAGGTGTCCTTGCTCTGCGTTCCTTCCGCGCCTTTCTGAAACCCTGAACGGCACTCAATTTGACGCCGCTGCATCGCGGGGAAGTATGCAGAGTAAATGCAATGGAGGCGCCCACGAGCTCACCAGACAGTTCGTTGGGCGCCTTTTCTTGAATCATTCAATCTTTTGAGAGGAAGGAGGGGCTGCCATGTCAAGTTTTGACCCCGAGCTCAACAATGCCAGGGACGGATTCAGCAGCAAGCTGGGCTTTATCCTGGCCTGTATCGGCTCCGCGGTGGGTATGGCCAACATCTGGCGCTTCCCCTATATGGTTGCCACGTACGGCGGCATGACCTTTTTGCTTCCGTACTTCTTGTTTGTAATCCTCATCGGCGCCTCCGGCGTCATGGAGGAATTTGCCCTGGGCCGCTGGGGCGGCGCGGGCCCCGTGGGCTCCTTCGGCAAGGCCACCCAGGAGCGGATGGGCAAGCGGACGGTGGGAGAGGCCATCGGCGTTCTGCCGGTCATCGGCTCCATGGGCCTGGCTATCGGCTACTCGGTGGTCATGGGCTGGATCTTCAAGTATGCCAAAATGAGCCTCACCGGCCAGCTGTTTGCCCTGGGACAGGACCCGGCCGCCATCGGCGGCACCTTTGGAGCGGCCGCCCCCGAGGCCAAAACGCTGGGAGAGGCCGTCCAGATGATGCTCCAAAACGGTATTTTCGGCATCGGCAACGGCGTTTGGATCATTGTGGCCGTTCTGGTGTCCGCCGTTATCATGGCTCTGGGGGTGGCCGGGGGCATCGAGCGGGCCTGCCGGGTCATGATCCCCCTGCTGTTCGTTCTGTTCCTGCTGCTGGCGGTGTATATCGCTACCCTGCCCGGCGCGGGGGAAGGCTACCGCTTCATCTTTACTCTGGAACCCCAGGGACTGCTGGACTGGAAGCTGTGGATCTACGCTTTTGGACAGGCTTTTTTCTCCCTGTCGGTGGCGGGCAACGGCTCGGTCATCTACGGCTCCTACCTGAGCAAGAAGGTGGAGCTCTCCTCCTCTGCCCGCAATGTGGCGGTATTTGACACCCTGGCCGCTCTGGTGGCTATGTTTGTCATCATCCCCGCCATGGCCACCACGGGCAGCGAGCTGACCGACAAGGGCCCCGGCCTGATGTTTGTGGCTCTGCCCGGCGTATTCAACGGCATGGGAGGGATCGGCTGGGCCATCAGCGCCTTCTTCTTCGTTGCCGTTTTGTTTGCGGGCACCACCTCCATCATCAACCTGTACGAGACCCCTGTGGCCTTTTTGCAGGAGAAGGGGAAGCTGGGCCGCCTGCCCTCTGTGCTGGTGGTCCACGCCATCGGTTTGGTGGTGGCTCTGCTCATCCAGCCCTGGACCTCCCAGTGGATGGACATGGTGTCCATCTATATCTGTCCCTTCGGGGCGGCCCTGGCCGGGATCATGTTCTTCTGGGTCATGAAGAAACAGACCGCCCTGGATGCCGTCAATCAGGGCGCCCATAAGCCCATCGGCGGCTGGTTCCACCCCTTTGGCAAGTGGGTTTATGTGCCGCTGTGCATTGTGGCCCTGGTGGCCGGCGCCGCTCTGGGCGGCATCGGCTGATGAGCCGCCCAAATCCAACCAATGACAAGGGTCTGCTGCAAACGTGTGCAGCAGGCCCTTGCTGTTTTTTCCTCCTACAAGACCAGGGTAAGGGGTGTAAAATTTATCCGGGATGGCCCGGCTATATTGGCAGGAAAAACGAAATGTGGTATGATTAAAAAAATGCCCGCCGCGCATGGGGTGGGGATCGTACTCGGTGGAAAACTGAGAAAAAATTGGGGGCGCCGCCCACAGATTGCGGTGCGCCCATGAGGGAAAGGGGAACCGTCATGACAGAGATATCCGCGCTGCTTCAGGCACTGGAGGAAGGAAAGCTGGACCAGACGCTAAGCACCCTGAGCTGCCGGGGGGAGGCGGGACTGCCCGCCGCCCGGGCCAGAGTGGCCGCGTTGACCGAGGGCTATCGCAAGGCGT
The DNA here is from genome assembly GCF_944385615.1 of uncultured Flavonifractor sp. GTDB lineage: Bacteria > Bacillota > Clostridia > Oscillospirales > Oscillospiraceae > Flavonifractor. The sequence continues at coordinate 50,114 of NZ_CALWXV010000005.1, forward strand.
TTGGAAAGGGGGCGGAGGCCCAGGCCGCCATTTTGTCCGCACCGGGCCGCACCGAGATCTGCGGCAACCACACCGATCACCAGCGTGGCCGGGTGCTGGCTGCGGCGGTGAATCTGGACTTTCTGGCCTGCGCCGCCCCCAACGGCACCAACACCATCCGCTTCCAGTCGGAGGGCTGGCCTATGGTGGAGGTGACCCTGGACGGAGACGGCCCCCGGGACGGGGAAAAGGAGAGCACCTATGCCCTGGTGCGGGGCATGGCCGACCGGGTGGCCCAGCTGGGCTATTCGGTGGGGGGCTTTGACGCCTATGCCGTCTCCGACGTGCTGCCCGGTTCCGGTCTGTCCTCTTCGGCGGCCTGTGAGGTGCTGCTGGGGGTCATCCTCAACCACCTGTTCTGTCAGGACAAGCTGGACCCGGTGGCCATTGCCCAGATGGGCCAGTACGCCGAAAACGTCTACTTCGGCAAGCCCAGCGGTCTGATGGACCAGATGGCCTCCTCGGTGGGCGGCGCCGTGGCCATCGACTTCGGCGACCCGGACAAGCCGCTCATCCGCCCCATGAAGGTGGACCTGAACGCTCAGGGCTACGCTCTGTGCATCATCGACTCCGGGGCCGACCACGCCGACCTGACCGCCGAGTATGCCGCCATTCCCCAGGAGATGAAGGCGGTGGCCGCCTTCTTTGGCAAAGAGGTACTCCATGAGGTGGCCGAAGAGGAGGTCTTTGCCAATATCCCCGCCCTGCGCAAGGAAGTGGGCGACCGGGCGGTGCTGCGGGCCCTCCACTTCTATGCCGACGACAAGCGGGTGGCGCAGGAGGCCGACGCCCTGGAGCAGGGAGACTTTGACGCCTTCCTGGCCCTGGTCAAGGAGTCGGGCCAGTCCTCCTGGATGTACTTACAGAACATCGCCCCCGCCGGTGCGGTACGGGAGCAGGCCATGGCGGTGGCCCTGGCGGCGGCCCAGCGGGCTCTGAACGGCAGAGGGGCCTTCCGGGTCCACGGCGGCGGCTTTGCCGGTACCATTCAGGCTTTTGTGCCCCTGGACGGGCTGGAGGCCTTCCGCAGCCAGGTAGAGGCCGTGCTGGGCCAGGGGGCCTGTCATGTGCTGTCCATCCGCCCGGTGGGCGGCGCGGTGGTTTGGCCGTAAGGGATAAGGAGGAAAACATCATGGAACGCAATGAAGCCATTTTTCAGCTGGTAACCTATGCCCTGCGCAAGGAATTGATTCAGCCCTGTGAGGAGCTCTGGGCAGTCAACACCCTGCTGGCCGCTTTGAAGCTGGACAGCTATACCCCGCCGGAGGGGGAAGCCCCGGCGGACATCGACCTGCCCGCTGTGTTGGACGCCCTGACCGACGACGCCTATGCCCGGGGTGTGCTGGAGGAAAACTCCATCGTCTACCGGGATCTGTTTGACACCGGCCTGATGGGGGCCCTCACCCCCCGGCCCGCCCAGGTCATTGCGCAATTCCAGGCCCTGCGGCAGGAGGACCCCAAGAAGGCCACCGACTGGTACTATCAGTTCAGCCAGGATACCAACTACATCCGCCGGGACCGGATCGCCAAGGACGTGCAGTGGAAGGCCCCCACCGAGTACGGCGAGCTGGACATCACCATCAACCTGTCCAAGCCGGAGAAGGACCCCAAGGCCATTGCCGCCGCCCGCAACCTGCCCGCCTCCGCCTATCCCCGGTGCCAGCTGTGCGCGGAGAACGAGGGATACGCCGGCCGGGTCAACCACCCCGCCCGGCAGAACCACCGCATCGTCCCCATCACCATCAACGACTCCCCCTGGTTCTTGCAGTACTCCCCCTACGTCTACTACAATGAGCACTGCATCTGTCTCAACAGCGTCCACACCCCCATGAAGATCGACAAGGCCTGCTTCGGCAAGCTGCTGGACTTTGTGGGGCAGTTCCCCCACTACTTTGTGGGCTCCAACGCTGACCTGCCCATCGTGGGCGGCTCCATCCTGGCCCACGACCACTTCCAGGGCGGCCGGTACACCTTCGCCATGGAAAAGGCCCCGGTGGAGACCCCCGTCACCTTCCCCGGCTATGAGGATGTACAGGCGGGCATCGTCAAGTGGCCCATGTCGGTGGTGCGTATCACCTGCGCCGACCCCCAGCGGCTCATTGACCTGGCCGACCATATCCTGACCCTGTGGCGGAGTTATACCGACGAGAGCGCCTTCATCTACGCCGAGACCGACGGCGAACCCCACAACACCATCACCCCCATCGCCCGCCGCCGGGGGGAGGACTACGAGCTGGACCTGGTGCTGCGCAACAATATCACCACCAAGGAGCACCCCCTGGGCGTCTATCACCCCCACGCCGAGCTCCACCACATCAAGAAGGAGAACATTGGCCTCATCGAGGTCATGGGTCTGGCCGTTCTCCCCGCCCGGCTCAAGACCGAGCTGGCGGCGGTGGCCGACAAGCTGTCCGCCGGAGCGGACCTGCGGGCCGATCCTCTCACCGCCGCCCACGCCGATTGGGCCGAGGGGTTCCAGGGCAAATACGACATCACCAAAGACAACGCGCTGGATGTGGTCTATAAGGAGACCGGCCTGGTCTTTGCCAAGGTGCTGGAGCACGCCGGCGTGTATGCCCGCACGCCGGAGGGGAAGGAAGCCTTCCTGCGGTTCTTGAGAAAGGTGTGACCCATGGCAAAGTGGACAAAAGAACCCTTTGGCGTCACCGCCAGCGGAAAGGAAGTGGAGCAGTGGACCGCCCAGGCAGGTAACTACACCGCCAAGGTCCTCACCTACGGCGGTATCCTCCGCAGCTTTCAGGTGGAGGACCGGGACGTGGTGCTGGGATGCGACACTCTGGCGGCCTATGAGAAGCAGGACAAGTATTTCGGCGCTCTGGTGGGCCGGGTGGCCAATCGCATTGGCGGAGCGGCCTTCGACCTGAACGGGGTCCACTATCCGCTGGCGGTCAACAACGGCCCCAACTGCCTCCACGGCGGCATCCACGGCTTCCACCAGGCGGTGTGGCAGGCACAGGTGCGGGAGGACAAGCTGGTGCTCTCTCTCACCAGTCCCGACGGAGAGGAGGGCTTCCCCGGTATCCTCCAGGTACAGGTCAGCTACGATCTGACCGCTGACGGGGCCCTTACCCTGGATTACTGGGCCAAAAGCGATCAGGATACCCTGTGTAATCTGACCAACCACAGCTATTTCAACCTGATGGGCCACGCCTACGGCTCCCTGGAGGGCCAGCGGGTACAGGTCTATGCCAGCGCCATCACCGAGAATGACCCCGACAGCACCCCCACCGGCGCACTGCTGGCGGTGGACGGCACCCCCTTTGATCTGCGGATCCCCCGGGAGTTTTTGCAGGGGCTGGCTATGGAGCACCCCCAGCTCACCCTGGGCAACGGCTACGACCACAATTTTGTGCTGCGGACCCAGCCGGTGTCCCCTCTGGGGCTGGCGGCCCGGGTCACCGGCGGCGGCCTGTGTCTGGAGTGCTACACCACCCAGCCCGGTCTTCAGCTCTACACCGCCAACTATCTGGACGGAGAGCCCGGCAAGGACGGGGCGGTATATGGGCCTCGTTCGGCCTTCTGCCTGGAGACCCAGGGGTGGCCCGACGCCATCCACCACAGCGCCTTCCCCAGCCCCATCCTGCGGGCGGGCGAGGAGTACCGCCACACCACCGTTTACCGGCTGGCCACCCTGTCCGGCTAAACAGCCCTATCCTACACAAAAGCCTGACCTGCCGCACGGCAGGTCAGGCTTTTTCTGTTCAAAGAGTATTGGTGTCCAGCAGGTTCTCCCGCTCCCGGTCCATCTGGGCCAAGCGCTCGTCCAGATCCTGCCGGGCGGCGGTGAGGGAGCGCAAGGCGGCGGTCAGCTTCATCCGGGCCTCCGATATCCCATACTGGGCCTTTTTGATGCTGGACTGGACATACCAGTCGGAGAAAATGTCGTCAAAAAAGTAGTCGGCAAAGGTGGCGAACTCCCCAATCTGGATGCTGGGCACCTCCAGACGGCCCACGTCGGCCAGTTCAGTACGGAAGTCGGACAAAGCCCGCTGGGCGGCCCGGATGCTGGACTGGGCGCTGTCCAGCCGGTCGTGCTTGGCCATAGTGGCGACGAGCCCACCCCCCAGCATATCCCAGGTCCCCCAGCTCCGGGCGCTGTCCAGATCGTCCTGGACATGGCCCAACAGGCGCTTGGCGTTTTCTCCGGCGGAGATGGCCTCCCTCAGCTCCTTTTGCTGGTGGAGCAGCTCTGTCTGTTCCCGGTCCAGCGCCACCAGCCGCTCTCCCCGGGGGCCTCCCATGGATTTGACCAGCTGAGCCTTCTCTTCCCACAGGTCCTCCAGCTGGCTGGGGGCGGAGAGCAGGCCCTCCCGCTCCCGGATCAGATCGCTTAACTTGCGCTCCAGATAGTCCAGATCAGACCGGGCCTGTTCATACTGGCATTTGGCGGCCATGGCCTCCCTTCGCTCCTGGTCCAGCCGCTCCTCCTTGTCCCCGGTGAGGGAGAGCAGCAGAGCCCGCAGTCCTCCCTTTTCCAGCTTGTCCACATCGTCCTGCTCCTTGCGGAAGATGGCGGCGGTCTCCTCCACCTTGGCCTGCCGCTCTCCCCGCTGGCGGTAGAGCTCTTCAATCTGGGCGGCCAGCTGCTTCCGGCGGGCCTCGGCGGCGGTAAGCCGCGCGATGGCCTGGTCGATCTCCTGTAGGCGCTCTCTCATTCTATCCTCCCCTTTCTCCCTTGATTTTACACAGACCGCTTCCATTGGGCAAGGAAAACCGCTGGACTTGCCAGTAAAAACCGGGTAAAATATGGGTTACAACGCTTTTACAAAGGAGAGGCCTATGGACGCCATCATTCAGATACTGGCCCGGGAACTGGGCCAAAAGGAAACCTACATTCAAAACGTGGTGGAGCTCATCGACGAGGGCAACACCATTCCCTTTATCGCCCGCTACCGCAAAGAGCTCCACGGAGCCATGGACGACACCACCCTGCGCACCCTGGCCGACCGGCTGCAATACCTGCGCAACCTGGACAAGCGGCGGGCGGAGGTCAAGGCCGCCATTGAAAACCAGGGCAAGCTGACCGAGGAGCTGTCCGCCGCCATTGACGCAGCTGCCACCCTGGCGGAGGTGGAGGACCTGTACCGTCCTTACAAGCAGAAGCGGCGCACCCGGGCCACCATGGCAAAGGAAAAGGGACTGGAGCCCCTGGCCGACCTGCTCTTTGCCCAGGCCATGGACGACCCCGCCCCGGAACAGGCCGCCCAGGACTACATCGACCCCGAGAAGGGGGTGGAGACGACGGAAGCCGCCCTCCAGGGGGCCAGCGATATCATTGCCGAGCAGATCTCCGACGACGCCAATATCCGCAAGCTGCTGCGGGAGCTGGTGTGGAAAAAGGGCTGTCTGGTGTCCGCCGCCGCGGCCAAGGAGCCGGAGGACACGGTGTACCGGCTGTATTACGACTTCAAAGCCCCTCTGAACCGGGTCCAGGGCCATCAGGTGCTGGCCATCAACCGGGGCGAGCGGGAAGAGGTGCTGAAAGTAGGGGTGGATATGGACCGGGAAGCCGCCCTGATCCCCGTCCGGCGGCAGGTGCTCCGCCCCGGCGCCCCCGCCATGGCCTTTGTACGCGCCGCCGCCGAGGATGCCTATGACCGGCTGATCTGGCCCTCGGTGGAGCGGGAAATGCGCAATCTCCTCACCGAGCAGGCCGACGAGGGGGCTATCAAGATGTTCGGCCTCAACCTCAAGCCCCTGCTGATGCAGCCGCCGGTAAAGGGCTTTGTCACCATGGGCCTGGACCCGGGCTACCGCAACGGCTGCAAAGTGGCGGTGGTGGACGGCACCGGCAAGGTGCTGGACACGGCGGTGGTCTATCCCACCTTCAGCGAGAAGAAAAAGCAGGAGGCCATTGAAATACTGGCCGGGCTCATCCGTAAGCACGGGGTGGCCCATATCGCCATCGGCAACGGCACCGCCAGCCGGGAGACCGAACAGATGACGGTGGAGCTCATCAAGCAGCTGGGGGGCGGGGTGAGCTATATGATCGTCAACGAGGCGGGGGCCAGCGTCTATTCCGCCTCCAAGCTGGCGGCGGAGGAGTTCCCCGACTACGACGTGAACCTGCGAAGCGCCGTATCCATTGCCCGGCGGCTTCAGGACCCCCTGGCCGAGCTGGTAAAGATCGACCCCAAGTCCATCGGCGTGGGCCAGTACCAGCACGACATGCCCCAGGCCCGGCTGGACGAGACGTTGGAGGGCGTGGTGGAGGACTGCGTCAACGCGGTGGGTGTGGACCTGAACACCGCCTCCGCTCCCCTTTTGTCCTATGTGGCGGGTCTGAACAACACCACCGCCAAAAACATCGTCAAGTACCGGGAGGAAAACGGCGTCTTTACCACCCGCAAGGGAGTTCTGAAGGTGCCCAAGCTGGGGCCCAAGGCCTTTGAGCAGTGCGCTGGATTTCTGCGGGTGCCTGAGAGCAAGAACGTGCTGGACCACACCGGAGTCCACCCGGAGAGCTATGAGGCGGCCCAGAAGCTGCTGGAGCTGTGCGGCTACACCCTGAAAGATGTGGCGGCGGGCGGCCTTTCGGAGCTGGGAGAGCGGGTGGAGCACTATGGCCCGGAGCAGGCGGCTCAGGCCTGCGGCGTGGGCCTGCCCACCCTGCGGGATATTGTAAAGGAGCTGCTCAAGCCCGGCCGGGACCCCCGGGACGAGCTGCCCAAGCCCATCCTGCGCACCGATGTGATGGAGATGAAGGACCTGAAGTCGGGGATGGAGCTGACCGGCACCGTGCGCAACGTCATCGACTTTGGGGTGTTTGTGGACATCGGGGTCCACCAGGACGGGCTGGTCCACATCTCTCAGCTGTCCAGCCGCCGGGTGCGCCACCCCAGCGAGGTATGCGCCGTGGGGGATATCGTCACCGTCTGGGTGCTGGAGGTGGACGAAAAGAAGAAGCGCATCGGCCTGACCATGAAAAAGCCGAAGGAGGGGACGGTATGATCCTCAGCTTTGAAGCGGCGGGCGACCTGCTGGACCAGATGGCGGAGGAGTTCCCCGAGGCATTTTACCGGGACCTGAACGGCGGCATCTCCCTGCTGCCCCAGGCCAAGGAGGACCCGGAGGGCACGCTGGAGGACCTCTATATCATGGGAGAGTACCACAACGACATGATGGGCCGGTACATCAACCTCTATTACGGCTCCTTCGCCGCTCTGGCGGAGCGGGAGGACTGGACCGAGGAGGACTGGGAGGACGAGCTGTACACCACCCTCTCCCATGAGTTCACCCACCATGTGGAGGGTCTGGCTGGCGAGCGCGGCCTGGAGATCAAGGACGAGCTGGAGATGGAGGAATACCGCAGAGAGCAAACCTGACAAAACCGGATCTATAAAAAGCCGCCCCGGAGAGACACATGAAATGTGTTCTTCTCCAGGGCGGCTTGTTTTTTGATTTATGGACAGCACCCGCAGCGCTGGCAGGCGGAGGGAGCGGTGGCACAGCCTCCCAGGGCGGTCTCCCGCAGCTCGGCGGGAATTCGGCGGCCTACCCGGTACATGGCGGACAGCATCTCGTCAAAGGGAATGAGCTGCCAGACGCCGCTGAGGGCGATCTCCGCGGCGATGAGGGCGTTTGCCACACCCGCGGCATTGCGGTTTTGACAGGGGTATTCCACCAGCCCGCCCACCGGGTCGCACACCAGGCCCAGCATATTCATGAGCACGGTGGAGGCGGCGCTGAGGCACTGTTCCGGCTCCCCGCCCATCAGCTCCACCGCAGCGGAGGCGGCCATGGCGGCGGCAACGCCCACCTCAGCCTGGCAGCCGCCCACCGCGCCCGCCACCGTGGCGTTGCGCATGGCCAGATACCCGATGGCCCCGGCGTTGAATAGCCCGTCGATCAGCCGCTCGTCCGAGATGTGGAAGATCTCCTGTAAAGCCAGCAGCAGACCGGGCACCACGCCGGAAGAACCGGCGGTGGGAGCGGCTACAATGAGGCCCATGGAGGCGTTGACCTCCAGCACAGCCATGGCGTAGGTGATGGCCTTTTGAAGCACCGGCCCGCAGATGTCCTCCTTCTGGGCTGCATGGGCGGTCAGACGCTTTGCCTCGCCGCCGATGAGCCCACCCATGGACCGGACCGGATGCTCTAGAGGAATGGTGGCCGACTGGCGCATGATCTCCAGCACCCTTGTCATGCGCCGGGTGACCGTCTCCACCGTGGTCTCCCCCAGCACACACTCCCGGCGGCGCATGATCTCAGAGATGGAACAGCCCTCCTGCTGGCACAGAGCCAGCAGTTCATTGGCATTTTTGAAGTTCATGACAGCGCCTCCTTACGACTGGACGATCATCACGTCCCGGACATGGGGATTGGTTTTCAGCTCTCCGGCAATGCCCTCGGGCAGGGTGCCGTCCGACTCAATGATACTGTACGCCGTATCCCCCTTGCCCTCCCGGAACAGGCGCATGAAGGCGATGTTGACGTTGTGGTCGCTGAGGACCTTGGTGATATGGGCCACCACCCCGGGCTTGTCCTGATGGACCGCGATGACCGAGGCGTATTCCCCGGTAAAATCCACGTGGACGCCGTTGATCCGCACAATACGCACCTTTCCGCCGCCCAGAGACTCCCCCCGCACAGTCATACGCTGCCCGGCGGCGTTTTCCATACGGATATCCACCGTATTGGGGTGGACCTCTGTCTTCGTCTCGTCAGGGGTGAAGGAGAAGGCCAGCCCCCGCTCCTCAGCAATCCGGAAGGAGTCCCGGATGGACAGATCATCGGTAGGAAAACCCATGATCCCGCCCAGCAGGGCCCGGTCGGTACCGTGTCCACGATAGGTCTTGGCGAAGGAGCCGTAGAGGGTAAAATCCACCTGTTTCAGCGGCGGGGCCAGCAGCTTGTGGGCCAGGTTGGCGATGACCACCGCTCCGGCGGTGTGGGAGCTGGAGGGGCCAATCATATTGGGGCCCAGTACGTCAAACACGCTGATAAACGACATCAAATCACTCCTTGCGGCGGAAATGTGGGCAGCAATACAGAAACGGCCGCCGAACGGCGGCCGTTAGCTTCTCAAACAAGCCTCGCAGAGTTCCGCCGCCCGCAGGCGGCGGAATCAAATCAGAATCCGTCCTTTCCGGGGACATGCGCCTCGGAAAGGACACTTCTCATGACGAATGGGGTGACAATTTCGCAAGAAATCGAGCCCCATCCGTCATGCAGCCCTTTGTCGAAAAAGACCTACAGTCTTTTTCGACAGTTTCAAACGGCCGCCAAACGGCGGCCGTTTGAGATTAAAAGAAAGCTCTTACAGGGGCTCGCTCACCACTTCAGCCTTGATGAGGTTGGTGGTACCGGACTTGCCCAGAGGCACGCCGGCGGTGATAACCACGGTCTCGCCGGGCTTGACCAGACCCTCTTTCCGGGCCACGTCCACAGCCATGGAGAACATCCGGTCGGTGGAATCCACCTCGCCGGACAGCAGGGGCTTCACGCCCCAGGAGATGGCCAGCTGACGGCGGGTAGACTCGGTCTGACACAGAGCCACGATGGGGCAGGCGGGACGGAAGCGGGAGATCATCTTGGCGGTATAGCCGGACTTGGTGGCGGCCAGGATGGCGGAGGCCTCCAGGTCCATGGCGGTCAGGCAGCAGGAGTGGGTGATAGCGTCGTTGATGCCGGTGATGTCGGGCAGCAGGTTGCGCTCCCGGAAGCGGTTCCAGTAGCGGATAGAGGTCTCGGCGGAGGTCACCACGTCCACCATGGTCTGGAGGGCGTTGATGGGATACTTGCCGGAGGCGGTCTCGCCGGAGAGCATCACGCAGGAGGTACCGTCAAACACGGCGTTGGCCACGTCGGACACCTCGGCACGGGTGGGCCGGGGATTGCGGATCATGGAGTCCAGCATCTGGGTGGCGGTGATGACGGGCTTGCCCTGACGGATGGTGGCCTTAATCATTCTCTTCTGAAGGATGGGCACCTCGTGAGCGGGGATCTCCACGCCCAGGTCGCCGCGGGCCACCATGACGCCGTCGGCGGCGGCAATGATGGCGTCCAGGTTGTCCACACCCTCACGGTTCTCGATCTTGGCGATGATGCGGATATTCTCGCCGCCCTCGTGCTTGCGCAGCTCGGCGCGGATGTCCTCCACGTCGCTGGCCTTGCGGACGAAAGAAGCCGCGATGAAGTCAAAGTCGTTCTCGGCGGCAAACTTCAAATCGTCCTTATCCTTCTCGGTGAGGGAGGGCAGCATGATGCTCACGTTGGGGATGTTGATGGACTTATTATTGGACAGGGGGCCGCCGTTCTCCACGGTGCAGCGGATGTTGTGGCCTTCCACCTTCTCCACCAGCAGCTCGATCAGGCCGTCATCCACCAGGATGCGGCAGCCGGGACCCACTTCCTCATGCAGGTTCAGATAAGTGACGGACACCTGCGTCTCATTACCCTCCACCTCGTCGGTGCTCAGGGTAAAGGCCTGGCCCTTCTCCAGGGTCACGGGACCGTTGACAAAGGACTTGATACGGATCTCAGGCCCCTTGGTATCCAGAATGGTGGCCACCGGACGGCCCAGGGTGTCCCGGACGGACTTCAGCATGGTCAGCCGGGCCAGCTGCTCGGCATGGCTGCCGTGGGAGAAGTTGAAGCGGGCGGCGTCCATACCAGACAGAATGAGCTGGCGGATGGTCTCCTCATTGTCCACAGCGGGACCCAGGGTGCAGATGATTTTAGTCTTTCTCATTTCCTACCTCCATAACAGGCACTTAAAAATAGAACTCTAAAAAATCCGGGATTATCATACACCAATCCGCCGGTTTTGCATAGAGGGAATTTTCATTTTACCCACTTTCCGGAGTTTTCCATCCCATTTTTCAAGAAAATATTCAGAAAAAGCTCTAAAAAAAGGCTGTTCCATAACTTTGGAACAGCCTTTTCCTCAAATTTTTTCTCCTTCTTCCGCCTTTTTCTCCGGAAAAAAACGCAAAAAATACCAAAAGTTTGACCAGTAAACGCCCGCTTTCAGCTGGCCCGGCGGCTATGCCGCCCCAGCCGCAAGGCGGCCAGACAGAGGGCGGCGCCGGCACAGCCGGAGATAATACAGGCCGCCAGCATCAGATTGGCGCCTCCCAGATCCAGCGTCCATCCGGCCAGCACGCCGCCCATCATACCGCCCAGGCCGTTGGAGGCCACCATCATGACTGTCTGGCCCCGCACACGGTCGGCCTGGGGCACCGACTCGTTGACAAAGTACACCGACGCCGGGGTGAAGAGACCGTACCCCAGCACCTGGATGGGCTGGACCAGCAGCACCCCCAGACAGCTGGTGGTGAGCAGCAGCAGCACCCCCTTCAGCGTACCAAAGACCATGCTCAGCAACAGCAGCTTCCCGCTGCCCAGCCGCCGGAGCAGCGGCTGAAAGAAGAAGGCGGTGGGCAGCTCAAAGGCCCCCATGAGAAACAGGGCCACCCCCAGGTCGGCCTCGCTGCCCCCCCGGCTGGTCACAATGTTCACCAAAAAGTTGGACAGGGGCATGATGCCGGTCAGCCCCAGGAACACGCCCGCCAGCATCAGGGTGAACTGGGGATTGCTCCGCAGCAGGGACAGGGCGGACTGGGGCTTAGCTCCCTCCTCCCCCAATCGGCGGGCGTTCCCCCGAAAGGCCGGGTAGGTGGCCACCAGCAGGATCTCTACCACCACCAAGGTCAGGTGGGTGACCAGAGTGCTCTCCATCCCCAACCGGCCCGCCTGAAAGCCCAGCAGGACGCACACCACCGCGTAGGCCAGGGAGCCCACCCCCCGGCCCAGACTGTAGCGGATGGGCTTTCCCTCATTGATAAACTGCACCGCCATGGCGTCCATGAGGGGATAGGAGGACACCTCCAGCCCGCCGATGACCACCCACACCAGGGTGGTCTCCCACAGGCCCATGCCCGGGGAAAGCCAGTACCAGGCCCCCGCCGCCACCGACAGCACCAGGGACAGGGTGACGATACGCTTCAGGGGCAGATCGGGATGCCGGTCGGCAAAGCCGCCCAGCAGGGGCTGGCACACAATGCCCGCCAGACAGCGCACCGCCGTCATCAGTCCCGCCTGGCTGTTGGTAAAGCCCCGCTCCAGCAGCAGGGCGGTCTGGTAGGCCACAATGGCGGCAAACATGGCCCAGAAGCCCGCCTGCATGGCGATGTAGTGATAGTCCAGCCGCCGCAGGGAGGGCTGTTTTTCCAGTCGCTCCACACCGTTCACTCCGTTTTACAAAATTCAAACATATTGTCCAGCTTCGTGGTACTGGCCGTATAGAGGGTGATGACCAGATCCGGGTCCAGCGTCCGGATGGTCTCTGTCAGATCCCCGGAGAAGGAGCGCAGGTCGATGGTGGTCAGCTCCGAGCAGGACAGGGCCAGGAAGGGGGCCAGGGCGCAGGAAAAGGACTCCCGCAGCAGCACCACCTTGGGCCCGTTGGGGTTTTTGTGGTTGGTCATGGTGGCCAGGCCGTAATCCCCGCCGGAGTAATAGGTGTAGGGATTGCCGCCAAACCAGTCCCACTCCTCCACCCGCTCAGGGAAGCACACCGAATGCTGGAACGGACCGGTGCGCTCAAAGCCCCCAGACTGGCTGGCATAGGTCAGGTTTGTCTCAAACTTCGGGGTATAGATGGTAAAATCGTCCACCCCGGCATAGAGAGAGCCCACCCGCTTGCCCTGACTGCCCAGGAAGTAGTCCTCCAGCACTGTCTTGTTCCAGTTGGCCGGGTCGGTAAAGCGGCTTGGGGTGACAAAGCCGTAGCGGTCATCCATCAGCTTGGCCAGGTGCTGCCAGGCAAAAAAGGCGGCCTCCGGTTTCCAGTGGTGGTCGGTACTGAAAAACCAGCTGGAATAGATGCCGTTGCTCTCAAAGAGAGGGCGCAGGTCAAAGTAGTCCACGCCCAGCCACTTCAGCTCCGCCAGATAGGCGTCACAATAGGCGTTGCCGTTGTCCTCCAGGCCCTTGGGCAGCAGCTCCGCCCCCCGCTGGATTTTCTGAGGGGCGGCCACATAGAGGAAGGGAATATCGGACGCTTCCAGCGCGTCGGCAAATTCCGCCGTTTTCCGGGCCCGGGCGATCACATCCTCCCCCGGCTGGGACTGGGTCCCCAGATTCACAAAATTCAGCGCACCGGTGGACAGCTTGGCCACCGAGTTATCCTCCACCATATCCTGGATCACCCGCCGGCCGGACAGCATCTGCACCCCGCCGTAGAGCTGGATAAACAGGTGGTCCCGGTCCAGGTCCTCATTGACGGCGGACTCGGCCTGGTCCAGAAAGGCGGGCACGTCCTTGTCCTGCGCAACGTTTTTGAGCAGGGCCTCAAAGCTGCCCTCCCGGCCAAGGAAGGACGTGGCCAGCAGGACAAAGCCCCCCGCCAGCAGCAGGAGAAAGAGCAGGGCGGTTATGGTATAGCGATGTTTCATGGCGCCCTCCCGATCAGAAGTTGAAGTAGATAAAGGGATTGTAGGTTCCCTTGATGATGAAGCTGGCCGACACCAGGAAGATGGCCGCCGCCAGCAGCCCATATCCCACCGCCAGCAGTACGCTTCGGCATCGGTTGGTCCGCTCCCGCAGGCAGGCCGCCACCGGCGCGGCAAACAGGGCCCCGGCCAGCAGAACCGTCCAGTTTTCCCGCAGGTACAGCCCTGTCTCGCTGCTCCACAGCCCGGCGCCCAGGCCAAACATGGCCTTCAGCACCTGAGCCGCCGCCCCCAGGCTGTCCGCCCGGAACAGGACCCAGGCGAAATTCACCATCAGGAAGGTAAACAGCCACTGGCACACCGCTGGCCAGCCCCGGCCCAGATGGCCATACTTTTCCAGCATCAGCAGCACAAAATAGAACAGGCCCCACACGATAAAGGTCCAGTTGGCCCCGTGCCAGATTCCGGTGAGCAGCCACACCACAAAGAGGTTGCGGATGTGCTTTCCCTTGGAGTTTACCCGGCTGCCCCCCAGGGGGAAGTACACATAGTCCCGGAACCAGGTGGACAGGGAGATGTGCCACCGCCGCCAGAACTCGGTGACCGAGCGGGAGATATAGGGATAATTGAAGTTCTCCAAAAAGTGAAAGCCGAACATCTTGCCCAGTCCGATCGCCATGTCGGAGTAGCCGGAGAAGTCATAATAGATCTGCAAGGTATAGCACAGGGACCCCAGCCAGGCAAAGCCGGTGGTGAGCTGGCCCATCCCGCCCAGCTGGAAGGCCCGGTCGGCCACCAGGGCCAGCTGATTGGCCAGCAGCACCTTCTTCCCCAGGCCCACCACAAACCGGGCGCAGCCGGAAGAAAAATCCTCCCAGTTCTCCTTCCGGTGGTCGATCTGGTCGGCTACCGTCTCATATTTGACGATGGGACCGGCAATGAGCTGGGGGAAAAAGGAGATGTACAGCCCCACCTTCAGGGGGCTGCGCTGTACCTGTCCATGGCCCCGCTGAATATCCAGCACATAGCTCAGGGCCTGGAAGGTAAAAAAGGAAATGCCGATGGGCAGCTCAATCCCGGGGATGACGAAGTGCGCCCCCAGGTCATTCAGAATACCCAACGTAAAGGTCAAATATTTAAATACAAACAGGATTCCCAGATTGACCACCAGAGCCAGTATCACCGGCATCCGGGCAGAGTGATTGTGCCGCTGATTGTGGTCCACCCACAGGCCGAAGCCGTAGTTGACCACAATGGAGCCCATCATCACCAGTACAAACCAGGGCTCGCCCCAGGCGTAAAACCCCAGGGAGGCCAGCAGCACAAATACGTTCTGTCCCTGCCGGAATCGGCCCAGGGGCAGATAGTAAATCAGCAGCACCAGGGGCAGAAAGAGAAACAGGAAGATGGAACTGGAAAAAAGCACTCAGTTGCCTCCTTTAGGTCAGGTAACGTCCCACCAGGGGGAGCTTGGAGATGAGCCAGGCCACTACAAAGGAGCAGGCAAAGACCGCCGCCGTGAGCAGGGGCAACGCCAAAAGGGGGGTGATGGACAGCACGGAGATATTCAGCTGGTCCAGCGCCATCAGACAGAACACATGGACCAGATACACGCCGAAGGACACCTTTGCCACCCCGGACACCCATTGGCGCTCTTTCTCCCGGGCTCCCAATATGCGGCGGAAAAACACAAAGACCGCCACGCTCATCAGCACCACATTGGCGCTGTCATAATTGTACAGGGTCTGGATCAGCTGGCCCCGCTGCTGGGACAGCCAAGCGGTGCCCCCCACAGTGGCCGCCGCTCCCAGTACGCCCAAAACATAGATCAGTAACTCGGCCGCCCGGTTCAAAGGGAAGGTCTTCAGATAGTAGCCCAGCACATAGTATCCCACATAGCCCAATACCAGGTGCAGATCCAGGTTATCCACCCACAGGCTCACCGTCTGGCTGGGGCGCAGCCGCAGCAGGGTGGGCAGCAGACTGGCAAAGAGGAAGGCCAACAGCAAAAACCAGTGAAACTCCGCCCGACCGGCTCCCCGGACAAACGCCCGCAGGATGGGCGTGACCAGATAGAGGCCCACGATCATGTACAAAAACCACAGGTGGAAGTGGGTCTTGCCCAGCAGCACCTGATAGAGGGCTGTCTTGACGGCGGCCCAGCTCAGACCGGTAGCCAGCGCCTGGGTGACCAGGGCGTAGGCCGTCCCCCACACCGCCAGAGCGATGAGGATCCGCAGGATATGGCCGAAAACCAGCTTGGAGGGGGGCAAGCTGTGCTCGGGGTCCAGCAGAAACATGCCCGAGAGCATGATAAACACCGGCACGCACCAGTGGGTCAGTCCGTCATAGGCGTTCAGGATGTGAAACTCCGCCGAGCCCACCGCCACATTGCCCAGCCGGGAGCCTGCCAGATGGACCACGATGACCGCCAGCATGGCCACCACACGCAGCAGATCGGCATAGGCCACACGCCCTCCGGTCGCGGTCTTGCTCATTGTCACGCCTCCCCGGGCACGATCTCGATCCAGTAGCCGTCGGGATCTTCGATGAAGTAGATGCCCATATCCGGGTTTTCAAAGCAGACGCATCCCATGGCCTTGTGGCGCTCCAGCAGCTGGTCAAAGCGGTCGGTGAGGAAGGCCAGGTGGAACTCCTGCTCCCCCAGGTCGTAGGGCTCGGTCCGGTCCCGCAGCCAGGTCAGCTCCAGCCGGAAGCCGGTCTCCCCGTCCCCCAGATACACCAGCTTGAAGGAGCCGTCAGCGGCAGTCTTCTCGGCCACCGGCTTGAGCTCCAGCGCCTTCTGGTAAAAATCCAGCGAACGGTCCAGGTCCAGCACATTGAAGTTAAAATGATTGAATTGCAGCATATTGGTTTCCTTTCTTTCCGTCCCGTATCCCCGCTTCCACCAGCCCGGCCGGTGGAAGGGCAGTCCGGCCGTCTATCTCTATAGACGCCGCCGGTCCGCCTTTGGTTTAGGAGGGATCCTCATTGGCCTTTTTATCGATGAATTCAGGCCGCAGTTTACTATATACGATTTTTTGCTCGCTGTACAGCCCATAATAGCCCGACAGCATATAGGACACCGCCACACACACCGCGAACAGGCACAGGCTCTGGCCGGTGAACATCCCCAGACTGTCCCCGGCAAAAAGCTCCAGGGACAGCAGCAGAGAGGTAATGGGGCAGTTGGTCACTCCGCAGAACACACACACCATGCCCAGCCCCGCGCCGAAGGAGGAATGGAGCCCCAGCAGAGGGGCCACGGTGCAGCCGAAGGTAGCCCCGGTAAAAAACACCGGCACGATCTCGCCCCCCTTAAAGCCCGCTCCCAGGGTGATGGTGGTAAAGAGCATTTTGAAGAAAAAAGCCTCCGGTCGGGCCTGTCCGCTGATGGCGGCGTGGATGAGCGCCTCCCCGGCGCCGTTATAGTCGTATGTACCGGGATTCCACAGCCAGACCAAGTAGGTCAGGCCGATGACCAGAGCCCCGCCCACCGCCGCCCGCACCAGATGGTTGGGCAGATATTTGTCGTACAGCCTGGGCGCGGCGTGCATGAGCCGGCAGAAAAAGATGGACAGCAGGGCAAAGAGGATGCCCATGCCGATGACCTGCAACAGGGTAAAAGGGCTCAGGTTGGGGATGCCCTCCAGGGTAAACGCGGTAGGGGGTACCTGAAACTGTTGGGCCACCCACAGCCCCACGATGGAGGAGAGGATACAGGGCACAATGGCAGCATAGTAGAGCACCCCCACGCTGGTGACCTCCATGGCAAACATGGCAGCGGTCAGAGGAGTGCCGAAGAGGGCGGAAAAGGCCGCCGACATGCCGCACATGGTAATGATCCGGCTGTCCTTGTCGTCCAGGCGCATCCACCGCCCCACCGTGGAGGAGATGGAGCCGCCGATCTGCAAAATGGCTCCCTCCCGGCCGGAAGAGCCGCCCACCAGATGGGTGATAACGGTGGACACAAAGACCAGCGGCGCGGTACGCAGCCGCAGGGGCTTGTTTTCCCGCACTGCCGCCAGCACAAAGTTGGTACCCCGGTCCCCCTCCATACTGCACGCCCGGTAGAGCAGCACAATAGCCAAGCCGCCCAGGGGGAGCAGCCACAGCAGCCAGGGGTTGGCATGGCGCAGGTTGGTGACGGCGGAAAAGGCGTGGTAAAAGGCGGAGGCCACACCTCCGCACAGCAGGCCGCTGACGCCCGCGAAGATCAGCCATTTAACAAAGGTGGCCGGGTGCTCCAGCCACCGGCGTCCCATCGGTTCTCCCATCTCTCTCACACTCCGGCGGCTCCCTATCCGGGAGCCGTTACTGTGGCGGGCCCGCCGCCCGCCCTGGGTTTCAGCCCCCATTATAACACGGATACCAACTTTTTTCCTTATCCTTATAGATTTTTTTCAATAGTGTGTTATACTAGTTCCATTATCTATACATCCAAGGAGGAGTTTGTTTTGTCACCCATATGGCCTCAGTTATTCCTTCAGGTTATACTTATTGCCATCAACGCCTATTTTGCCGCTACCGAGATCGCTGTGCTCTCCTTAAATGAAGGCTTTATCCGGAAGCAGGCGGAGGGCGGCGACCGCAAGGCCGCCAAACTGCTGCGAATCATTGAGGTCCCCACCAGCTTTCTCTCCACCATTCAAATCGGCATTACCCTGGCCGGTTTCCTGGGTTCCGCCTTTGCTGCCGACAATCTGTCCGAGCCCCTCACCCAATGGGTAATATCCGTTTTTGACCTGACTGGGCCTGTCGTCGGCACGGTGAACACCTTGTCTGTCATTGTGGTCACCGTCATTCTCTCCTTCTTTACGCTGGTCTTCGGTGAACTGGTTCCCAAGCGGGTGGCCATGAAGAAGAGTGAAGAAGTGGCCCGATTTTCCTGTGGCGTGGTCAGTCTTCTGGCTGCGGTGATGCAGCCTCTCATCTGGCTGCTCACGGTTTCCACCAACGGCATTCTGTGGCTGTTCCGCATCAACCCCAACGAGGACGACGATGAGGTGTCCGAAGAGGGCCTGCGGATGCTCATTGACCTGAGCGAGGAAAAGGGCGCCATTGAGACCGAAGAGAAGGAAATGATCGAAAACATCTTCGAGTTCAACAACATGACCGCCGCCGATGTGATGGTCCACCGCACCGACATGGTCATGCTGTGGGCGGAGGATACGCCGGAGGCGATCGAACAGACCATTGAGGCGTCCGGCCTGTCCCGTTTCCCGGTATACGAGGAGGACGCCGACGACATCATCGGCATCCTCAGCACCCGGGAGTGGCTCATCAACGCCCGCAAGCCCCAGCCTAAGCCCCTGCGGGAGCTGCTGCGTCCCCCCTATTTTGTCCCCCAGTCGGTGCACACCGACCTTTTGTTCCGGGATATGCAGAGCAGGAAGGTCCATCTGTCCATTGTGGTGGATGAATATGGCGGCACCGCCGGTCTGGTGACCATGGAGGACCTGCTGGAGGAGATTGTGGGCAACATCTACGACGAGTTTGACCCCCAGGAGGATCAGGAGATCATCTCTGTGGGGGAGGATCGCTGGCGGGTGGCGGGCTCGGTGGAGCTGGAGGAGCTGTCCGAGGCCCTGGGGGTGGAATTTCCCGAAGAGGAAGAGGCCGACACCCTGGGGGGGCTGGTATACGCCCAGCTCTCGGTCATCCCCGAAGACGGCAGCCACCCCGAGGTGGAGGTGTACGGCCTGCATATCCGGGTGGAAGAACTGTCCGAGCGCCGGGTGGAGTGGGCCACCGTCACCAAGCTCCAGCCCGCTCCGGAGCAGGAGCCCGACCCGGCCTGAATCATCGGTCCATCCAACGGGACGCCTGGAGGCGTCCCGTTTTTTCGACGTCTTCTGTGACAAAACCCCAGTCCCGCTCGTTTCTTAAGTGAACGCTTTTGAAAACAGGGGGAACGCCTATGGATAAAACTAGTTTCACCGCCGCGGTGGAGCGCTATCAGGACATGGTCTACCGGGTGGCGCTCCACGTTCTGGCCAGTCCCCAGGACGCGGACGATGCAGTACAGGAGGTTTTTCTCCGGCTATATACCGCCCAAAAACCGTTCCAAGGGGAGGAGCACCTGCGGCGGTGGCTGCTGCGGGTAACGGTCAACTACTGCCGGGACCTGCTGCACAGCCCCTGGCGGAAACGCCGGGCCTCCCTGGATGAAGCGCCGCCTCAGCCGGTATTTCAGGCGCCGGAGGAGGAGGCCCTCTATCAGACCGTCATGGCCCTGCCGGAGATCTACCGCATTGTACTGGTGCTGTATTACTATGAGGAGCTATCGGTCCGGGAAATCGGTGCGCTGCTGAAACTGGAAACCTCGGCGGTGACCACCCGGCTCTCCCGGGCACGGGCCAAGCTGAAGGAACAGTTGGGGGAGGTGTGGCAGGATGACTAACCGGGAATTTTATCAGAAGACCTTCTCCCAGGTCCACAGTTCTTCCACCATCCGCTGGGAGGACTTTGAACAAAAGCGGAAGCCCCCAAAAAGGCGGGTACGGCGGCTGTGGCTGCTGGCCGCCGCCGTGGCCCTGCTGGCCGTTTTGTCCGCCGGCGCGGTGGCAGCCAACCTGCTGGGCATCCGGGACCTGCTGCTGCCCCAGGCCCAGTCCGCCCCCCTGCCCGGTGAGAGCGGCACCCCGGCTCCCTGCCAGACCGGGCAGAAGGCCCTGCTCAGTCTGTCCGGCTACATTGACTCACCGGAGAGTCAGGCACTGGCGGAGTGGAACGATTTTCTGACCTGCTACGACCCGGACGGCAGCATCGCCAACATCGTGGGTAACCACATGGACCAGCGTCTGTCCAAATACACCTGTTACAGCGTTTACACTCAGGAGATGGCCGACAAGCTGGAGGACATTGCCGCCCGCTACGGTCTGACCCTCCACACCTGGAACCATGTGGTGGAGGACCAGGATGAATGGATCTCCCTGCTGGGGGATTTTCTGGGAGACAATACCGCCTACTCCGGCCAGGTCTATGAGGATGGCACCTTTCACTACGACGGATACCTGAACACCAGCGGATATGGGGAGCTGAACTACCAGTTCCGCCGCAGCGTCAAGGGCACCCTCAATGACGTGTACCTGAATGTGGGAAACCTGTTTTCCTATACAGAATGGCACTACCACACCGCCGAAGGCCAGGAGGTCACCCTGGACCTGGGCCCGGACAAGGGGCTGGTGCTGGCCGACCTAGGAGATTCCTTCCTTCTGATCAACGTGTTGTCCGGTACAGAGCAGGGCGTAACCCGGCAGGACCTGGAGGAGCTGGCAGACAGCTTTGACCTCTCCCTGCTCACCCCCGCCCGGCCGCCGGATCCGTCTCTTTGGGAAATAGTTCCGCAGGAAACCGCCCCTCAAAAGGCCGGTCAGTCCGGCCTTACCCTGCCCGCCCCATGTAAAACAGTGCTGTTGGAGGACGGCGCCTTTTATGACACCGATGGCAAAAACCACACCACCCTGTCCCAATTTCTCCAGGACAACGCCCCCCAGGGAGCGCAGTTGGCGGTGGATACTTTCACGGTCATCGACCTGGACCAGAACGGCACGGCAGAAGTAATCCTTTGCCTGCGTCTGGATACAGGCGCCTACCATGGTTGGGAGGTGCTGCGGCAGGGGGGCGACGGTGGCATTTACGGCTACACTTTGGAGGAACAGGAGCTTCTGGACCTGAAGACAGATGGCAGCTATTCTTATTCCTATGATACCTCCCAGGGATTTGGCTTCATGTTTTTTGCGGATCAGGATGCCGCAGGCCGTTCCAGCTATGACTGGGGCACCGCTCCCCTCGGCTCCGTGGATACCACCACGGACGAAACCGGAACCCAACGCACCGACTACTATCTGGACTATCAGCCTGTCACCCGGACGGAATATGAATCCGCGTTCTCCATTCAGTGGAACAAGGACGACGCCTCCTGGTATCCCTTCACACTGGAGGAGCTAAACCGCTTTTTACCGGAGTGACGTTGGGCTTCCCGGCTAAATATACCAAAAACTCACTTTTCTTTTGGTCACAATGTCTCTTGAACCGCCTCTTTTATCGTGCTAAACTATTTTTAGTGCTAAAAAATGATTTTTTGGAGGCGAGCTACATGTCTCATTCCGGTCTGCTCCGGCGGTACCTCGTATTCTTTGCAGGCGTTTTGTGCTCGGCACTGGGCATTTCGCTGATTACCCTGGCCGGAATGGGGACTTCGGCAGTATCCAGTCTGGCCTATGTGCTCACCTATGTGTTCCCCGGCGTCTCTCTGGGCACCTTTACCTTCCTCGTAAACTGCGTCATGCTGGGCGGGCAGATCTTGGTGCTCCGCCGGAAGTTCCAGCTCATCCAGCTGCTCCAGATCCCCGCCACATTTGTGTTCTCCTTCTGTATTGATCTGTGGATGTCCCTGCTGCCCGGTCTGGTGCCCCAGTCCTACGCGGGGCATTGGGTGGTGCTGCTGCTGGGCTGTACCAGCCTGGGCTTCGGCGTGGCGCTGGAGGTCATCCCCAATGTACTTATCCTGCCCTGCGAGGGCTTTGTCCGGGTATGTAGCCAGGAGTTCGGCTGGGATTTCGGCAAGACCAAGACCGGCTACGACCTGACCATGGTGGCCGCCGCCACCCTGCTCTCTCTGCTGGATCTGGGGGCCATTTACGGCCTGCGGGAGGGCACCGTGGTGTGCGCCCTGACGGTGGGCTTTATCTCCCGGTTCTTCTGCAAGCGGCTGGCCTTCCTGGTCAAAAAGCCCGAACAGCCCCAGCTGTCCCACGTGGATGTTCCGGCGGCCTGATCTCACATTCAGAAAAAAACTGCTGCAAGCGGTGGCTTGCAGCAGTTTTTTGTTTCTAAAGGGATTTACCCCAGCCGGCTCAGAATCACCTGAGCCGCCTTCACGCCGGAAGCGCCCGCCTGAGCCAGGCCGCGGGTGATACCCGCGCCGTCGCCCACGGCGAAGAAGCCGGGCAGAGAGGTCTCCAGCTCGCCGGACAGGGCCAGCCGGGCGGAGTAGAACTTCACCTCCGCGCCGTAGAGCAGAGTGTCATAGTTGGCGGTACCGGGGGCGATCTTGTCCAGCTGATAGATCATCTCAATGATATCGTCCAGCTGCCGCTTGGGCAGGGCCAGAGACAGGTCGCCGGGCACGGCGGCGGTGAGGGTGGGCCGGACAAAGGACTTGCCCAGCCGGTGCTCATTGGTACGGATACCGCTGACCAGATCGCCAAAACGCTGGACCAGCACCCCGCCCGCCAGCATGTTGGACAGAGAGGCGATGTGCTTGCCGTAGCGGTAGGGCTCGTTAAAGGGCTGGGTAAACCGGTTGGACACCAGCAGAGCGAAGTTGGTATTCTCACTCTGGAGAGCCGGGTCGGAATAGGAGTGGCCGTTGACGGTGTTGATGCCCTCCACGCTCTCGGCCACCACATGGCCGTAGGGGTTCATGCAGAAGGTGCGCACCGGGTCGCCGTACTGCTTGGTGCGGTAGACCAGCTTGGACTCATACACCACGTCGGTGATGTGCTCAAACACTTTTGCGGGCAGCTCCACCCGCACGCCGATATCCACCTGGTTGTTGATGAGCTGAATCCCCAAGTCCTTGCACTGGTTGGAGAACCACTCCGCGCCGGAGCGGCCGGGACCGGCGATAAGCCAGGTACAGTCGATCTCGTCCCCCTTCTCGGTGATGAGCCGGTAGCCTTCCCCCTTCAGGTCCTCGATCTTGGCAACGGCGGTGTGGAAGCGGAATTCCACCCCCTTGCGGCACTCCTCATAAATGCTCTGGAGAATCTTCAGGTTGTTCTCCGTACCCAGGTGCTTGCACCGGGCCTGAAGCAGATGGAGATCGTGCTCCAAGGCCTTTTTCTCCAATTCCCGGGCCGCCGGGGTGTCGGTGGAAAAGACCTTGTCGGTGGCCCCATGCTTTACGTTGATGGAATCCACATAGTCAATGAGGCGCATGACCTCTTCCTTGGGCATGAAGTCGGTAAGCCAGCCGCCAAAAGCGGTGGTGAAGTTATACTTACCGTCGGAAAAGGCGCCGGCGCCGCCAAAGCCGCACATGGTGCCGCATACCTTGCAGTGGATACACTCCTTCACCTTCCCCGCCACAATGGGGCAGCTGCGGGTGTAGATGTCGGCCCCCTGATCCAGGGCCACCACCTTCAGGCCGGGGTTGCGGTGCATCAGCTCATACCCGGCAAAAATACCGGCCTCTCCGCAGCCGAGAATGGCAACGTCATACCGTGTGTTCATGTGCGATCTCTCACTTTACGTCATATTTGGACGGCCCTGTGCAGGCCATTCCACTCTGATATTATACCAAAGAGTCCCTTTTTTGACAACGCTGTTGCTCCCGCCAGGCTAAAAAATTTTTAGGTTTTCCCGTCAGATTTTGGGCGCTCTAAGAGTTTTTATGTATCGGGACGATAGACTTCCACTTCCACCCCGGTATAATACCACTTTAAAATCTCCTCATAGCCTTTGCCCTCCTTGGCCATGGCGTTGGCCCCGTACTGGCTCATACCCACTCCATGGCCGTAGCCGGTGACCGAAAAGGTCACCCCGTCCGCTCCGGCGGTCACGGTAAAGCTGGTGGAGCGGAGAGAAAACAGGGTGCGCAGGTCCTGCCCGCTGACCGTCACACCCCCCACATCCACACTGCTCACCCCGCCGGCGGAGTTGGACACCGTGTTGGAAAACCATCCGGCAGGGTCCCCGGACAGATCGGCTTCGGGGTATTTGGCCAGCAGAGTGGTCTTGAACTCCTCCAGCAGCACGGTGACGGTGGAGTGATAGTTGGGTACCTCCTCCCCCTCAGGGCTGTCCACCCCAGTGAGATAGGGCACCGCGTTGCCCCATACCTCCACCGCATCCACCGTCCGCCCGTCGGCCGAGGAGAAAAAGACGGCCTGGATGGGCTTGCCGCCGTAGAGCACCGCCACCCCGTCGGTCTCTGCCACAGCCGATGCGATCTTGTCGGTGTAGGCCTGGGCGTTGTCCCCCCAGCTGGCCGCCGCCTCTTCCTTGGTGCGGTAGGCCTGACAGCAGGTCACGTCGGTGCATACGTCTGTCTCCGGATGTTTGGAAGTGGTACGCTCCATTTTGGCGTCGGTATAGGTGCGGGCCGCCACCGCCTGGGCTTTCAGAGCCTCTGGCTCAAAAGCGGCGGGCATCTCGGCAGCCACCACCCCCCACAGATAGTCGTCCAGAGCCATGGTCTCCACCTGGCCGTCAGCCCGTTGGACCTTGACCTGCCGCCCGCTGTCCAGTGAGGCCTCCGGGGTGACCACCGTGCGGTCGATGGGCAGGTTGCCGCTCTCCACAGGAAGCTGGCTCTCGCCCTGGGGCACCAGCAGCAGCGGCAGCAGGAAGAGGGCCAGCAGCAGAGCCAGGGCGGTGACCGCCACCTGTCGCATTTCAACCACCTCCTTTTTGCAAGTTGTATTTTATGGTATTTCAAGTTCTCCATCCGTCATTTTGAATATTGACTGTTTTTCCAAATGGTTGTACAATACCGTGTAAAAGTATTTGGGCAAAGGAGAGGCTGAAAATGCAAAACCCGGAGAAGGACACGTCCATGGACTTCATACAGAGTCTATGTGAGGAATACCGCAAATATAACCAGATCGATCCCGCTTACTATGAGCGCTACCGGGTGAAGCGGGGCCTGCGCAACGCCGACGGCACCGGCGTTATGGCCGGAGTCACCCAGATCGGCAACGTGCTGGGTTACTATCTCCAGGACGGCGAGCGGTTTCCCGCCCCCGGCAAGCTGATCTACCGGGGCATCGACGTGGATGAGCTGGTCAACGGCTTTGTGCGGGAAAACCGCTTCGGCTTTGAGGAGACCGCCTATCTGCTCCTTTTTGGCACCCTGCCCACCCGGGAGCAGCTGGCCGCCTTTCAGCAGATGCTCAGCGACAGCCACACCCTGCCCCACATGTTTACCGAGGATATGATCATCAAGGCCCCCAGCCCCGACGTGATGAACAAGCTGGCCCGGTCGGTGCTGGCTCTGTACTCCTATGATGACAACCCGGACGATATGTCTCTGCCCAACCAGCTGCGGCAGGCAGTGCAGCTCATGGCCCGGGTGCCCGTCATTGTGGCCCATGCCTTCGCTGTCAAGCGCCACTACTATGACAACGAATCCCTCTACCTCCACCGGCCTCAGCCGGGGCTGAGCGTGGCGGAGAACTTCCTCTACTCCGTCCGCCACGACAATCAGTTCACCGAGCAGGAGGCCCGGCTGCTGGACCTGTGCCTGGTGCTCCACGCCGAGCACGGCGGCGGCAACAACTCCGCCTTTGCCTGCCGGGTACTGTCCTCCTCGGGCACCGATACCTATTCCGCCATCGCCGCGGCGGTTGGCTCCCTGAAGGGTCCCCGCCACGGCGGCGCCAACAAAAAGGTCATGGAGATGTTCGGCTACATCGAGGACGAGGTGAAGGACTGGAAGGACGAGGACGAGGTCCGCTCCTTCCTGGGCAAGCTGCTACGGAAGGAGGCCGGCGACAAGTCGGGCCTCATCTACGGTATGGGCCACGCCATCTACACCCTGTCCGATCCCCGGGCCGTCATTCTCAAGCGGTTTGCCAAACAGCTGGCGGAGACCAAGGGGATGCTGGACGAGTTTGAGCTCTACGAGACGGTGGAGCGGCTCACCCCCGAGGTACTGCTGTCGGTAAAGGGGGAGGACAAGGTGGTGTGCGCCAACGTGGACCTGTTCTCCGGCATGGTGTATAAGATGATGGGGATTCCTCAGGAGCTGTACACCCCCCTGTTTGCCGTGGCCCGTATCGTGGGCTGGTGTGCCCACCGCATTGAGGAGGTCTATCAGCCGGGCAACCGCATCATCCGCCCGGCCTATAAGGCGGTGGCCCCCATGCGGCCCTTTGTCCCCCTGGACCAGCGGTAAGATTCCAAGATCAAAAAAGAGACGCTGCATACGCAGCGTCTCTTTTTTGATCTTGTATTGAATGACTTGTAGGGTTCGCGCTCTCAGGCGCAAATCAGCTCTTTTGCGGCCTCAGCACAGCCCGTAACCGGCGGGCACCTTGTCGTCCAGCATAATAAGGTGGAGCTTCTCGGAGCCGTCGGGCTCCTCCTTGACGGCGGAGATCAACATGCCATTGGACATGATCCCCATCATCTTCCGGGGCTTCAGGTTGGTGCAGGCCACCACCGTCTTGCCCACCAGCTCCTCGGGCTCATAGTACTCATGGATGCCGGAGAGGATCTGGCGGGGGATTCCCTCGCCGCAGTCCAGCGTAAAGCGGAGCAGCTTGGAGGACTTGGGCACCGCCTCGCAGGCCAGGATCTTGGCGGTCACAAACTTCACCTTGTTGAACTCGTCAATGGTAATATACTCCGGCTCGGCAGGTACCTCGGCCTTGGGAGCCTCAGCCTCCACCGGCTTTTTGTGCATCTCTTCCAATTCCTTCAGCTCCTTTTCCATGTCAATGCGGGGGAAGAGTCCATTCCCCTTCTGAACAGGGGCGTCCACCGGCAGCAGGCCCCACTCCTTGGCGGACGCCCAGGTCCGCAGCTCCTCCCCAGCGCCGATCTGCTCAAAGATCTTCTGGCAGGTGTCGGGCATAAAGGGGGTGAGCAGCACCGCCGAAATGCGCACGCACTCCAGCAGGTTATAGAGCACCCGGGCCAGGCGGGGCTTCTGGGCCTCGTCCTTGGCCAGCAGCCAGGGCTTATTTTCGTCGATATACTTGTTGGCCCGACCGATGAGCTTGAAGATCTCCATCAGGGCGTTCTGGAAGGCGTAGTGCTCCATCTGCTCCTCATAGAGGTCCCGCAGGCCGCGGGCCAGATCCATGAGCTCGCCGTCCATAGCGGGGTCGGCGTCGGCGCAGCCGGGCAGATTTTGCCCAAAATACTTGCCCACCATGGCGGTGGTACGGCTCACCAGATTACCCAGGTCGTTGGCCAGATCGGTATTGATGCGGCCGATCAGGGCCTCATTGGAGAAATTGCCGTCGGTGCCGAAGGGGAACTCCCGCAGCAGGAAGTAGCGCAGGGCGTCCACGCCGTAGCGCTCGGCCAGCAGATAGGGGTCCACCACATTGCCCTTGGACTTGCTCATCTTGCCGCCGTCCAGCAGCAGCCAGCCGTGGCCGAACACCTTCTTGGGCAGGGGCAGGTCCATGCTCATGAGCATGGCGGGCCAGATGATGGAGTGGAACCGGACGATCTCCTTGCCGATGAAATGGACGTCGGCGGGCCAGAACTTGTCAAAGTCGTGATACTTGTCGTTCATAAAGCCCAGGGCGGTTGTGTAGTTGAAGAGGGCGTCGATCCACACATAGACCACATGGCCGGGATCAAAGTCCACCGGGATGCCCCACTTAAAGGAGGTGCGGGAAACGCACAGGTCCTCCAGGCCGGGCTTGATGAAGTTGTTCACCATCTCATTGACCCGGGAGCGGGGCTCCAAAAAGTCGGTGTCCTCCAGCAGGTGCTGGACCCGGTCGGCATACTTGGACAGGCGGAAGAAGTAGGCCTCCTCCTGAGCGTCCTGAACGGGACGGCCGCAGTCAGGGCACTTGCCGTCCACCAGCTGGGTCTCGGTCCAGAAGGCCTCGCAGTCCTTGCAGTACTTGCCCTGATAGGTACCCTTGTAGATGTCGCCCTTGTCGTACATGGCCTTGAAAATCTTCTGGATAGCGGCCACATGGTAATCGTCGGTGGTGCGGATGAACCGGTCGTTGGAAATGTTCATCAGCTTCCACAGGTCCCGAACGCCCCGGGGCCCGTCCACGATGTTGTCCACATACTGCTGGGGGGTGACCCCGGCGGCCTTGGCCTTGTCCTCGATCTTCTGACCGTGCTCGTCGGTGCCGGTGAGGAACATCACGTCGCAGCCGGTGAGGCGCTTGTAGCGGGCCATGGCGTCGGTGGCCACCGTGCTGTAGGCATGGCCGATGTGGAGCTTATCCGAGGGGTAATAGATGGGGGTGGTGATATAAAATTTCTTTTTCTCAGGCATCAGAAGATCCCTCCGTATCGTTCTCGTCCGGCTCCGCCGCGGGGAGCGGCCGGGCGGCATTGTACAGCAGCAAGGCGCTGGAGGTCAGCAGATAGACAATGGAAAAGGCATACAGGGCCAGGGTGCCCCAGTCGTGCTGGTCGGCCAGAGTGGTAAGGGAAAAATACACCCCCAGCAGGGAGAACAGCACCATGGGGCCGCACTTGCCCTTCTCAAAGGAAAACCCGGCCATGAAGTAGAGGCCCAGCAGGCTGGCGATGATGGCAAACAGCTCATACACATAGTCCAGCTGCACCGGGTCCCCCGCCCGCACCTGATAGGCGGCGATGAGCCACACGCAGAAGGCAAAGGCGGGGATCAGCAGGGGAACGCTGTATTTGCCGCCCCCCTCCCCTTTGAAGTTGCTCCGCACGGTGTCCATAACGCACAGGCCGGAGGCCACCGCCATGGCAGCCACGATGATACGGGTATAGAGCAGGTTGGTGCCCTGCATGAACTCATAGACCATCAGGCCCCCGGCTCCAATGAGCAGAAAGCCAGAGAGCACCCCCACCGTGGCGTACAGGGTGTTGTTTTTGGCGGAAAAGGCCTGGTCATAGCCCTGGAACTTGGGGTATTTCGCCGTCAGGCTGAGGACCGCCAGCAAAGCCACCATCACCACGGAGAAGGCAATGAGGGCATAGGTGGCGGGGGCGCCGGCAATGGGCAGGCCGGTGTCCGCCTCAAAGGCGGTGGTCAGCTCCCAGTGCCGCAGGGCAAAACCCACCGCCCCGCCCGCCACGGCCACGGCGGGCAGAAGGATCTCTTTTCGCATAGTCAGTATCCTTTCCGGATGGAAATGTTACAAGTAATGATTATAGCACAGTTTTGCCCCAATGACACCCTTTTCTTTCGGGGAACGGTGTCGGAACAGTGCAATCACCTTACTCCGCCTTCTGGCTCTCCAGATACTCGTCATAGGTCATCTTCCGGTCAATGAGCTGGCCGTCCGAGGTAAAGTCGAACACCCGGTTACACACGGTCTGGATGAGCTGATGGTCGTGGGAGGCCACCAGCACATTGCACTTGACGGCCTCCAGGCCGTTGTTCAGGGCGGCGATGGACTCCAGGTCCAGATGGTTGGTGGGCTGGTCCAGCAGCAGCACGTTGGCCCCCGACAGCATCATGCGGGAGAGCATGCACCGCACCTTCTCGCCGCCGGAGAGTACCTTCACCGGCTTGTACACCTCGTCGCCGGAGAAGAGCATCCGGCCCAAAAAGCCCCGGAGGTAAGCCTCGTGGGGATCGGTGGACCACTGGCGCAGCCACTCCACCAGGTTGTCGTCGCAGTCCTTGAAGAACTCGGTGTTGTCCTTGGGGAAGTAGGAGAAGGTGGCGGTCTGGCCCCACTTCACGGTGCCCTCGTCGGGCTCCATCTCCCCGGCCAGGATCTTGAACAGGGCGGTGTGGGCGTTCTCGTTGTCCCCCACAAAGGCGATCTTGTCCCCGTGGCCCACGATGAAGGACACCTTGTCCAGCACCTTCACCCCGTCGATGGTCTTGGACACATCGGTGACAAAGAGGATGTCCTTGCCCACCTCCCGGTCGGGAGAGAAGGCCACCCAGGGATATCGGCGGGAGGAGGCGGGGATCTCCTCCAGAGTGATCTTTTCCAGCAGCTTCCGCCGGGCGGTGGCCTGCTTGGACTTGGACTTGTTGGCGGAGAAGCGGGAGATAAACTCCTTCAGCTCCTGGGCCTTCTCCTCGTTCTTCTTGTTCTGGTTCTTCATCAGGTTCTGCATGAGCTGGGAGGCGTCATACCAGAAATCGTAGTTGCCCACGTAGAGCTTGATTTTGTTGTAGTCGATATCCACAATGTGGGTACAGATGGTGTTGAGGAAGTGCCGGTCATGGGACACCACGATGACGGTGCCCTCAAAGTCCAGCAAAAAGTCCTCCAGCCAGTTGACAGCGTTGATGTCCAGGTTGTTGGTGGGCTCGTCCAGCAGCAGGATGTCCGGGTTGCCGAACAGAGCCTGGGCCAGCAGCACCTTCACCTTCAGCCGGGCGTCCAGGGTCTCCATGGAGGTCTGGTGGAACTCGGTGCCTACACCCAGGCCCTGAAGGATGCGGGAGGCGTCGCTCTCGGCCTCCCAGCCGCCCAGCTCGGCAAACTCCTCTTCCAGCTCGCAGGCCCGGATGCCGTCCTCCTCGGTCATTTCTTCCTTTTCATAGAGGGCATCCTTCTCCTTGCCGATGTCGTACAGCCGCTGGTTGCCCATGATGACGGTATCCATCACGTTATAGGCGTTGTAGGCGTTCTGGTCCTGCTTGAGCACCGACATGCGGGTCTTGGGCAGGATGGACACCTCGCCGGAGGTGGGCTCCAGATCGCCGGAGAGGATCTTCAGAAAGGTGGACTTGCCTGCGCCATTGGCGCCGATGATGCCGTAGCAGTTGCCCTTTACAAACTGCAAATCCACATGGGAAAAGAGGGGCTGGCCGCTGTAGGCCAGGGTCAGGTCGGAAACAGTGATCATGTCGTACTCCTTTTGTCAATGGCCGGGACAGGCCCGGAAAATCTTCGCGATTTTACAGTATACCATAGAAAAAGGAAAAAACAAACCCGAACCAGAAAAAAATGCAGCCCGCCGGAGGGTCCTTGCGTTCTCTCCGGCAGGCTGGTATGATACCGGTATCCCTTTTGAACGGAGATGACCTATGGTGAGCCTGTTTTGCTGCCCTCTGTGCGCCGCCCCGCTGGAGCGGAACCAGAGCGCCTATACCTGCCCCAACGGCCACTGTTTTGACGTGGCCCGGGAGGGATATGTCCACCTGCTCCCCGCCAACCGGAAGCACTCCAAAGCCCCCGGCGACGACAAGGGTATGGTGACCGCCCGCAACCGCTTTCTGTCCAAGGACTACTATGCCCCCCTGCGTCAGGCCCTGTGTGCTCTGGCCCTGGACCACACCGGAGGGTCGGCGGCGGTGCTGGACTCAGGCTGCGGCGAGGGCTATTACACCGCCGGTATCTACGCCGCCCTCACCGGGGCGGGCCGGACGGTGGCGCTGGTGGGCATCGACCTGTCCAAGCCCTCGGTGCGGCTGGCCGCCAAGCGGGTACCTGCTGGAGAGTTTGCCGTGGCCTCGGCCTACCACCTGCCGGTGGCAGGCCGCAGCGTGGACCTGCTGCTCAACTGCTTCTCTCCCCTGGCTTTGGAGGAATTCCGGCGGGTGCTCCGCCCCGGCGGCACTTTCCTCTATGTAGTGCCCGCCGCCAGCCACCTGTGGGAGCTGAAACAGGTGCTCTACGACCGTCCCTATCCCAATCAGGAACAGGAGATCCCCTATGAGGGCTTTGCCTATGAAACGGTGGTGCCGGTGGATACCCGGCTGGAGGTGGCGGGGGAGGACCTGCCCGACCTGTTCCAGATGACCCCCTACTACTGGAAGACCCCCAAGGAGGGGGCCCAGCGGCTGGCGGCGCTGGAGGGTCTGACGGTGCAGGCCTCCTTCCGCATCCATGTGTTCCGGCGGGAGGGGTAAGTCCTACAGCTGTTCCAGCACCCCCCGGATGATCTGGGCGTGGGTCTCCGCCTCCTCCGCCGACTCGTGGAAGAGCGCCTCCAGGCAGGGGTCGGCGGTACCGGCGGCGGCCGCCCGGTAACAGGCCGCCCCCCGCTGCTGGGCCTGAAACTGCTCCCGCAAAGCGGCCTGGACCGGCTGGAGGGCCGGCGCACTCCCCCGATCCACAGGCCAGTACCGCACCCCGGAGATGAGAAAATAGGCGGTGCTCAGCCGTTTGGCCCGCCGCCGTTTTTCCGCAGCCAGCGCCGAGAGCATCCGCCCTCCGCTCCCCGGTACCCGCCGGGCCATGGCCTGACAGCACCGGTGAGCCGCCAGCTCCTGGTCGATGTACTGCTGGAGCTGGGGACCATGGACCGCCGAGGCCGGGCCCAGACAGGTGATCTCCTCCTCCCCCGTCTCCACTTCCCTGTCCACCGCTGGAACGGCGGAGGTCACCACCGCCGGCAGGGGCCGTTCCTCCGGCAGCGCCACCTCAAAGGGACAATCCTGCCGCGCCTCCGGCATGACCCGTTTCCACACCCGTTCAAAAACCTCCCGGCTGCAGCCGGGCAGCAATTCCTGTTGCATATGTACTGCCTCCCCATTCGGTATAGATTCCCTCTATCCTATGCCGTCCAGGTAAGATTTGCCCCGCTCAGGGTTGTATTTTTCGCCCTTCCGTGATAAAATAGTTATTCATGGAATCAACCACACACAAAGGAGAGACCGTTTATGCTGGAGATCAATCATCTCAGCTATCAGGTGGAGGGAGAGGAAGGCCAGGAGCTGGGCATCCTCAACGACGTCTCCCTCTCCGTCAAGGACCACCAATTCGTGGTCATCACCGGCCCCAACGGCGGCGGCAAGACCACGCTGGCTAAGGCCATCATGGGCCTGGTCCAGCCCACCGGCGGTTCCATCCGCTGGAACGGCACCGATATCACCAACCTGGATATCACCGGACGGGCCCGGCTGGGCATCAGCTATGGCTTCCAGCAGCCCCCCCGGTTCAAGGGCCTGAAGGTAAAAGACCTGCTGGCCTTGGCCGCCGGCAGCGAACAGCTGACCCGGGAGGAGGGGTGCCAGTACCTGACCAAGGTGGGTCTGTGCGCCGGGGACTATATCGACCGGGAGGTGGACGCCTCCCTGTCCGGCGGCGAGGTCAAACGCATCGAGATCGCCACCATCCTGGCCCGGAAAACCGGCCTGATGATCTTTGACGAGCCGGAGGCCGGCATCGACCTGTGGTCCTTCGCCAAGCTCACCGAGACCTTCAAGCTCATCCACCAGAAGCGGGAGGCCACCCTCAT